>RYZV01000001.1:613385-640251 GCA_004011965.1 Mycoplasma sp. ATU-Cv-703 | reverse complement strand
GGTCAAGGAGTCGATCAATCAGTATATACGATATCCTCTTCTCTAAGTTGACTAATCACAATGACTCCAAATTCATGCAAAACGCGGGCGGGACTTTCAGTTTGAAGTCCCCGGAGTAAGATTCCGCGCGCCAAAGGCTTGTCGGCAGAGCCAGACTGGCCCAAATTAGGGTAAACGTCCGTTTTCAAAGTTCCTGTTAAATCGTCAATTTCCGCCAATTCAAAAAGGTAGTTTTGCTCAAAAAACTCCTCTACCCCTAAGTGCTGAGCCGTATAACGCCGTCCAATTCACAAATCAATGGTGTTTCTCTTCCCGTTAGTTTGGTAAGCGTCTTTAAAAATAATATCGTGTCCTAGGTCGGGCTCTAATTCGCCGCCGGGGTTTTCTTTTTTCTCAGGGTCAAGCGTTTGGGGAGGTTTTGAAGGATCAGGTCGTTTGGAATTAATTTCCTCGGGTTTTTCCCGGTCCTCAATTTGGGCTGGATTAGGTTTAAGACACGATACCGCACTCAAACTGGCGACTAAAGGCAGGGGCCCAAGCGCTAATCAGCCAAGCGTTTTTTTTCAATTTTTTTTAGTCAATTTGAGTTCCTTTCCGACGACCAATTTCGTTAGAAAACAACCAGACTTTACTGGTTGGTTTCAAATCCGAGTCTTTACCTATATATACAACTTAATAAAGCGGTCATATGCATTATACCGCAATTTTAGGATAATTTTACAAAAAAAACAACCAAGTTTGGCGTCTTGGTTGTGTGCAAATTGAACAACTACTTAACTTTAAAAATTGTCGTGTCGCGGTTAACAATTTGGTCGCTAGCAATAATCATTTTGGCCTGACCCTTAGAGTCGGGTGTTAACACGACCACAGTCGCGATGGAAGGAGCTTTTTTCTTAACCAGAGTTAAGTTGACCTCGGCGATTGGATCGCCAACACTAACGTGTTGGTCCTGCTTAACCAAAGATTTAAATCCTTCTCCGCGTAAGTTGACCGTGTCAATCCCAATGTGCACTAAAACTGATACACCCGCCTGATTTTGAATGCCGTAGGCGTGACCGGTTGGAAAAACCGTGACCAGTTTGCCGCTAATCGGCGCGTAGAAAATTTGTTTACTGCTTACTTTGGGCATGATCGCCAAACCATCGCCCATGATTTTTTCGGAAAAAACGCCGTCTTTGAGTGATTTAAGCGTCATAGATTTTCCGCTTACAACCGCTTTAACGTCAATTTTTTCAATCTTAAGCGTCTTGGCCGAAGATACTTTTGTTTTTTCTAAAGTTGGGGTGGAAACTGACATTTTATTACCTCTTGCCGCCATAATTTTGGCGTTAATTTGTTCGCTCGCCGGGCCAAAAATAATTTGGTAGTGGGTTTGACCCACTTTTTGAACCCCGAAGGCGCCGGCCTGTTTGAATTTGCTCGTTTTAACTTTGGACGGATCGTAAACGTCATAACGAAGTCGAGAGGCGCAATTCGTGTAAGTTTTGATGTTGTCTCAACCGCCAAAACCTTCAACCACCAAATTAACTTGTTTATCGTCGGAAAATCCGCCCGAAGATTGACTTGATTTACCTCGCTCAGACTGGTAATCTTTTTTGGTGTAGAGGGCTGTGTTAGTACCGCGACCTGGAGTTTGTAAATCAAAACGTTTAATCGCAAAGTAGAAGACAAAGAAGTAGATCGGAATGTAAGCGGCTCCGATTAAAATGGCGTACCAAAAGTAAGTTCCCTTTGCCACTGGGATAGCCCCATAAATAATTAAATCTAACACCCCCCCCGAGAAGGTCATTCCGATGTGAGCGCCGAACAAATTCATTAACCAAAACGAAATTGCCGCCATCAAAGCGTGAAATCCCCAGTAGAGTCAAGGGGCCAAAAATAGAAAAGTGAACTCAATCGGCTCGGTCACGCCCGTCAAAAAGGCGGTCAAGCAAGCTGGGAAAACGGTTCCGAGCGCGACTTTGCGGTTTTCCTTGGGGGCCGCTAAAACCATCGCGGCTCCGGCCGCCGGTAGGCCAAGAATCATGAACCCAAATTTACCTTGCATAAAGCGGCCAAGACGAATACCTAACTCTTGACTGACAAAATCAAAAACTGGCAACTCCGCACTTTGACCGTTAGATGTTCAACTGACGACGTTGCTGTGGAAAGAGTTGATCGTAATTCAAAGCAAAGAGTCGCCGACCGACTTACTCTCTGATTCTTTAAGCAGTTGCAACAACTGTTCCCAGTTGCCCTGACCGGCCACCGGTTTAACTCTGTCGATTCAATTTTGCATTTCAACTAATCCGTTACCGCCCGCGTCAGATCACCACAGCGGCGCGTAGAAAACGTGGTGTAAACCAAAAGGAATCAGCGAACGTTCCACGAAACCAAAAATAAAGGAGTCAAAACCGTAAGGTATTTTGCCCGAAGCGCGACCAAAAACCGATAGCGCTTTACCAACCCACGGTCAAAAAAGCAAAAAGATGAAAGCAAGCGGAATCATGGCAACGATTACGAGCAAAGAAACAAAACGTTTACCGCCAAAAAATGAAATTACTTGGGGCAGTTGAATAGTGTGAAAACGGTTGTACAAAAAAGCTACGATCGCTCCCACGATAATGCCACCAAAAACCGAGGTGTTTAACGAACGAATCCCTAAGTTGGACCCAACTAAGTTTTTTAAGGAAGCCGCGTCGCGTCCGCCCGCTTCAAACAGCACTCGGTAACCGACTAAATTCCCCTCACTGTCTAAAACCTGGTCAATAAAAATTGATTGAAGACTGGAGAAAATCAAAAAACCAACGATCGCCGCGAAAACCCCGACACCAGCTTCGTCGGTAAAAGCGACCACGATCGCAGCTGCAAATAAAATCGGCATCGCCGCAAAAATCGGATCGCCGAGCATTTGAATAAACTGACCCAACTTAACTCCGGCGTTAGTTGCGTCGGCAACTCCGCCTTTAGCTTGGGTCGCAATCGTAGCACCGACACCAAGAAAAAGTCCCGCAATCGCCATCACGGAAATGGGCAACATAAAAGATCCCGAAATTTTCGAGAGAAACTTTCGAAAATTACCTTTTTTACCTTGACCATTAACAGCAACTTGAGGAACAGTTTTTTTTCGGTGAAATAACTTGGAAATTAAACCTGGAATTTTGTTCACCTGCCGTTTCTAAAAACTTTCTCCTAGTTAGTTAACAAACTAGGAGCAACCAGATTATAGCACTCGAAAATGTCCAAGACATCATTAGAAGACATTAACTTGTTAAACATGCCTATCAGACCGATTGACTACCTATTTAAGTCTTGATTGGGGCTAACTTTTGACTCCAAAGTACCAAAATTATCAATTAGAAAAGATAGTTTGATTTTTGACTTGCTAACTCAACTTGTCCATTCAAAAGACTAATTTTAGTGGGATTTTTTGTAGCCCGAAATGATAAATGTATCGTTAAAAGTGCGATCATAAGTGCATTTAACACCATCAACTTCCAAACCGAGTCACATGTCAAATGTTCCCAAACCATCATTAGCCCACTTAACTCTAAACTCGGCCTTAACTTTAGCGATTTGATTTTTTAACGCTGTGCTCTCAGGGAGGTAATTGTGGGGATCATAATAGTTTAGAAATCCCTCTCTTCAATCAAAATGACCAAACCCGAGTGCTTCTAAACTAACAACTTGTTTTCGACTTCCGATCTGGCTCGGCAATGTTTGGACTCGGGTAGTTTTTTTCATGTTTTCCGTGATCCAAGTTCACAAATCCATCAAATAACCGTAAGAATGTTTGAACTTGTTAATTTTAAAAGACTCCCGACCGACTGGATCACCCCCTACCACTAAATCGCCGTACAGCACTTGCATCCACACTTGAATCTGACCTCCGTTGGTTAAAACTTCTCCCGGCGGGTTGTCTGAAACCTGGGCTATTACTAACCTAAGTTCAATGTGTCAAATGTGTTTTTTAATTAGGGGCAAATTAGGAAATTGACGACGCGAATCAACTAGGCGAATAAACTGGTTACGCCAATCCCAGTGACCAATGCCAAGTTTTTCCAAAGTGACAACTTGACCAAGTTGGCCAATTTGACTTGGCAATTTGTTGGCAAAAGTGGTGCTAGGCTTATTTTCAAAAATCCAACTTCACAAATGGGGTAAGTTGGGAGCGACTTTATTTTTTAACTCCGTAGTTAAATAACCGGAAATTAAAATCGTTTTGCGTTTAACGTACTCTTGGTAAACGTAAGAAGTGCTCAAAATAATGCTAATTTCTAACTGACCTTTTTCGTCGCTAGTTTGATCACCAATTTTGATTCAGAGGTTAACAAATCTAGGTAAGGGAGGGAAGCGACCAATTCCCAGTTGGTCAAAGAAATTTTTTTGACCAACGTTAGCAGCGAGCTGCGACGGTAGGCGGCCTTTTAATTTACTCACTTGATGGGTTGGCAGTGAAGCGATCGTTTTGTCGATCCACTCTACGTTTTCTTGGTAACCTAGGTGAGCGTCGTAAGTTTTAAATCCTCTGATTAAGAAGGACTGAAAACCGAGAAAATCTTCGCTGACGCTAACATTGTCTAACCCAAGCGTCATTCAGACTTCAATCGTGCCTTTCATATCAAACACTTCTCGAACGCGTAAGTCGCATTTAACTTCATAAATGCGAGCTTGGAAAGCAAAAAGATTGCTAAAGTGATCGTTAAAATCCATATAGTTATTAACAAACTCCTTTTGCCAAAGTCAATGGTCTATCCCAAGGTCCTTGAAAGTTACCACTTCACCGTCGCGAGCAATGTCAGTTGGATAAGCATTTTTAAGACTCGTGTCTGGCACGTGGTTTCAAATTCACCACCAAAGCCCTTGCAAGTTTTTTCTTAACACTTGTTCCTCGCTTTGGAAAGTGGATCTAGTCTGATCAGATCGCTCGTAAATGTTCTCGGGATTAACGCGACTGGCACGGGCGCTGGACTGATCAGCAAAAAAGTTGCCCTGCGATCCATCTTTGCTAAGTTGTGGTTGGCCCTGGTGGTAATTATTCAGTGACGAGACGCTGCCAAGCGCCAAGGTCATTAGGACTGGGCGGACAATTTTTTGACTTAAAAGTATTTTGCTAATTTTCATTGTTTCTCTTTTCTGGCCGGGCAAGCCTGTAGTTTGTTGGTTCTAATGTTAAGTTAGTTTTTAATTTCCTCTAGAGCGGGCAAATAATTACTCAGCTCGCGATCGCCTCTAGGGCAGTCACTCGGCCAAACTAGTGGTCAGCCAATTTTAACTGCGCTGAATTAACTTGACCTGTAACCGGAAATCGTGAAGACATCGTAAAAATTCCGGTTGTAAGTGCAGCGCACGCCGTCAACTGTCAGTCACATCCACATTAAAAGTTTGCCGGTAGAGTTTTTGCTCTCTTTGATTCAAAGTCTAAGTTGGATTCGGGCGAGCTCGGCTTCTAACTCTTTACGCTCGTCTTCTGGCAAAGCTTTATCCGGATCTCAGTGTTTTAAAAACCCGTTTTTTCAATCAAAACCGTGAATGCCAAGATCGTCTCAAGTGGTCTCAGACCCATTTTGACCAATCTGACTCGGTAGTTTGCTAGTAAGTGAAGTCTTGGGAAAACTGTTAGTGACCCAAGTTCACATGTCCATCAAGTACGCGTACTTGCTCTTAAACCTTTCGACCTTGAAAGAGTCGTTGCCTAACTTATCGGCGTTAGCTGTTGCGCCAAAAATTCTAAGTTGCATTCAAAGCTTGACGTACCCGCCGTCAATCAAACGCACTCCCTTGGCTTGAGGGTTGTCGTTAACTTCCGCGATTCTTAGTTCAATGTCAATTTTCCAAGCATTTTTTTGCAAAAACTTCAAGTCAGGAAATTGCTTTTTCGGGGCGCTATAACGAATAAACTCGCGGCGTCAATCCCAGTGACCAATCCCTAAATCTTCCAGACCAACAACTTGGTAAGCGACGCCAATCTGACTGGGTAGTTTGTTGCTAAAAGTCGTGCGAGGCTTATTTTGAGCAAACCAGCCCCACAAATGAGGCAAACTGCGGTTGGATAAAGTTTTCAAATCCAAAAAACCGACAATTAAAAAACTAGCGCTACGGCGGTATTCACTAAAAAGATAAGATGTTCGCAAACTGACTAAAAGTTCTAATTGACCTTTTTCGTCGCTAGTTTGTTCGCCGATCGCAAACTCAACCTTGATGTCTTGCGGTAAAGAGGGAAACTTACCAATCTCTAGTTGATCGTAAAAATCGGGTGCTTTAACTTTGGTCGCCATCTGAGAAGGAAGTATGTCGTCGCGGGCGGTCATTTTTGGGTTATTAATGGCGGCGATTGTTTTGTCAATTAGTGCTTTGCGATGCTCATAATCTTTGCCTAAATCGCGAGTTTTAAACCCGCTAATTGATAAGTAATCTCGACCGTGGGAGTCGCTGCTCACGCTGGCCCAACTAAGTCTTAACGTTAACCAAGTCTGCACAATGCCGCGGGAGTCCATTCGATCTTTAATTCGAAAGCGCATCCCAATTTTATGAATTTGTTTTTTTATGTTGTCAAGGTGAATAAAATCAGCGTCGGGATCGGCGGTGTTTAAAAATTCTTGCCGTCAGTTTCAATGATCTAAACCAAAGTCTTCGAGCTTGCCATATTCCCCTGTTAAGTGAATTTGTGACGGGTAAACATCTTTTAAACTTGTCTGGGGTAAGTTATCGTGAATTCATTCCCAAAGCCCTTCCAAATCTTTTTCAAGTAGCATATCCTGATCGCTGATATGTTGGGAAATTTTTTCGCTTTTTGAACTTAGTTCGGGTGAGCTTTGGGATCGCTCAGAAAATTGACTAGTTTGCTGAGTTAACAGATTGGTTGAACTGGCGCTTTGACTAACTGCCAAAGGCAGGGTGGCAAAAAGCCCAAAAGCAACGCAGATAAGTCGAGCAATTTTTCTTTTCCAAGTCGGTTTTGTTTGTTTCATTTTGGTCTCTTTTCTAATTTCGCTGCTAAAGATTTAGTTTAGGTTTCACTTAAATTTTATCTTAACTTGAAACGCTTAGTCGAGCCAATTAGTTGCGCTGAAATGGACTCAAAAACCGCCAGCTTTACAAAGTAAGTCCGACTTTTGGGACGAAAAAACTAACGCGGTTAGTTAAAGATTAATTAATAAACCGATGCCAATCATGACTAAAACGATCGCAAAAAAAATCGGACTGAAAAGTTTAACGCGCTCCCAAGCGGGCAAGTACATCCCGCTTTGGTCGTAATTTGCACCCGGCTTTTGGTAAATGCGACGGTATTCATCAAGTTGGCGCTTTTTGTACCACTGGGCTTTTTTCTGCGCCCGCGGCACGAAAAGAAGGCAAGCTAAGCCAAGGGCAATCATGAGCGTTCCGAGCACAATCAAAACAACTGGCTCAACCTCGCCAAAAATTTTTCAACTCGCTGCTTTTAAAAACATTACCGTGATTTTAACAAGGACTAGCTAAGTTTTCATTAAACCAGCCTGGTAAAGTTTTTGAAAATAACCCGGTTTTTTGACTAACTGGTTAAAAGTGCCAACTTGCACAAGCCCCTTGTCCTGGGCCAAGACTAAAATTTGGTCCACGTTTTGAATCGTAGAAAGTCGGTGGGCGATGATGATGCTAGTTCGACCGGCCGCAAGTTGGTTTAGTTCGGCTTGGATTTGACGCTCAACGATATTGTCTAAGGCGCTGGTAGCTTCATCAAGAATAATTAAGTCGGGATTTTTGAGCAGCATCCGAGCGATTAAAATTCGTTGTTTTTGACCGCCGGAAAGAATGAAACCTTTTTCACCCACGACGGTTTGGTACTGGGCCGGCAATGAAGCGATAAAAGTCGCCAAATTAGCTTTCTCAGCAGCAACTTCAATTTGACTTTGGGTAGCTTCAAAACTGCCGTAGGTAATATTTTGGGCAATCGTGCCGTTAAAAATTTCCGGCTCTTGTTCAATGTAGCCAACCCGACTTAAGTAACTACGCAAGTCAACTTTTCTTAGGTCGTGACCGTTAATTAAAATCCGGCCTTGTTGAGGGTCGTAAAACCGGAGTAAAAGTTTGGAAATGGTTGTTTTGCCCGCGCCGGTTGTTCCAACCAAGGCGTAACTTTTGTTACGTTTAAAACGGAAAGAAAAGTCTTGCAAAATGTACTTTTCACTTTTGTAAGCAAAGGAAACATTTTCAAAAACGATGTCTTTGGCAATTTGCTTTATTTTGTGAGCATGAGCTGGCACCACGATTTGACTTTTTTGATCTAAAAGCGATTCCAGACGCTGAATTGAAATTGTTGTGGAGGCTAATCGTCCGAGCACCCCAATCGTTTGAAAAATCGGAAAAATTAGCGTGTTGGTTGACAAAACAAAAGGCACAAATTTGGTCGCAATTTCAGTCGGCCTTATTAGTCCAAACGTAATGAAAATCACGCCGGCTACCACTGCGATAACATTAATGCTACTAATCGCAGTCATGAAAATTCCAAACGTTAAACTTTCGCGTTGGTCGACCGAACGACCCACCCGGTTGTACTCCCGGTGCAAAGAGTCAAAGTACTTAGTTTCGTGGTGCTCTGAAGCATTGGCTTTAATTAACCTAACCACGCTGAGACGATCGAGCGCCTTGGCGTTAACGTCGGTGTAAGTTTTGCGCAGTTTGCGGTACCAACGCCGTAAAATTCCAAACGTTAAGCCCGCCACTAACAAAATTAAAAAGACCGTGACAAAAATTACCAGCGTTAGTCTTCACTCAATTAGAACCATCACAACCGAAGAACCAATGAAAGTCGCGATCGAACTGAGAAATAAAACCGGAATTTCCTTGGAGTTTTCGGCCACGATGCTTGTGTCGTTAATGATTTTGGTGACGATCTCGCCTGAGGAGTGTTTTTCGTAGTAGGCAATGTCTAAACTCAGTAAGTGGCCAAGCACTTGGTTACGGTAATCAATTTCAACACGTCGCGCCAAAAAGTTAGCCGTTAGGCGGCGGAGATACATCGCAAAACCAAGCGCGATAATCAAACTAAAAACGACCGCGCTAAAAATTCCGACGGTCTTTCAAGTAAAACTTTGACTTTCAAGCAGCATGTTAACCGCTTTGGGAATGAAAACGGTAATCGCTGAGCCAAGCAAAGTAAAAATTACCATCATGGTGAAAAGTTGCCAATAAATTCGGTAATAACCGCCCAGGCTTTTTCAAAAGGTAACCGTGCGAGTCGGGTGTTTCTTTGGTCGCATAAATGTTCTCTTAATTATACAAACAGCATCCCAAGTCGGTCGGTTTATTTTGAACTGCTCAAAAGTTAAATCTGGGCTAACTGCAAAATTCCCAGCCAAATTATCCAGCTGGAATTTGGAAAAATTTAACCGAGGAAAGCGCGGATTTGAGGCACTTTTTACCCTAAATAGGGTATAATGTGTTTGCCTAAGAAACATTTTTCTAGGCTAGAGAGTTATCCGTGGCGAAAGTAATCGCAAAAAATCCTTTGGCAAGGTGAAATTTTGATCTACTTGAAACTTACCAAGCCGGTCTAGTTTTAGAGGGTTGGGAAGTTAAGTCCATTCGTCAAAAAAAAGTTGACTTACGAGGTGCTTACTGCCTATTTAGAAAGCAAGAACTTTACGTAGTCAACATGCACGTTGATCGTTACATGAACGCCGAAGGAAACGAGAAACGCGATCGCAAACTGCTGCTCAAAAAACAGGAGTTGCGCAAACTAGCGCTAAGTCAAAAAATGCGCGGGCTAACAATCGTGCCGGTAACTCTGACGCTTTCACCCCGCGGGTTAGTTAAACTGACGATCGCGCTCGGACGGGGAAAGAGCAAATTTGACAAACGAGAAAAAATTAAAGAGCGCGATCAACTCCGCCAAAACCGTTCTTATTTTTAAACGGGGATGTAGTGGTTTTGACATGGTCAACAATTGTGGTTAAGGCAGTGGTCTGCAAACCTTAAGGCTCTAGGTTTTTATAAACGGAAACGAAAAATCTACTGAGCAACTTGCCCAAGAAGTATTTCTTGCTAAAGCGGCTCAAACAAATAACTCTCTAGCTTTTGCTTAGTTAATTGCTAGCGAACCGGCGAATGTTTCTCGTCCTCGCCTGGCTCGTAAACTAACGGGAATATACTAGCGCGACCCAACTTAACGCTAGCGAAAAAACGTTGGATCTGTTAGTCAACTTTGGTTACGATTTACGACTGGCAGATTAACTCTAATCGTAACTAAACTGTAGAGTTAACCATCTGAGTTGTTCGTGGACCCGGGTTCGATTCCCGGCATCTCCACCATACGTTGAATTTCAACACCACAAATTTGCTAAACTTTAAACTATGAAGGAGAAAGTTCTTTCCCGCAAAAGTAAAATTTACGCCACGTTTCAATTCGTGACTTTCATTTCTTACTTTGTGATGGGAATGACTTTTTTGCTGATCTTGACGCTCCCGGGCGAATTGCTAGTCGGCGGAACGACTGACATTAGCGTGAGCGAGATGAGATACGGCTGAATTGAACTGCTAAAAGAAATTTTTACTTTCCGGGTTTCTAACCCAGGCGGACTGACAGTTTCAATCTTGGTCTATCTCTCTTTTGGACTCGTTTTATCTTCCTGGGTGATCGGCTTACAAATCGTTCGAACTAGCGAACGAGGACTTTTTGACCAACTCTTTTTGCTGTTTGTTTTCGTTCCGCTTTTGTCAAATGTCTTATGTTTACTGGCTCAGTTTTCCAGCGAAACATTGGAGATTTCTTACACAGTTACCAAAGAAGAGCGGCAAAAAGAGTTTGATCAGTATTACGACGCGGTGAGTCGTCAAAAAGAACGCGAAATTAAAGACCTAAGAAAACGTCTTTACAACTTGAAAAAACATTAAGTTTAGGAAAGGAATTTAATTATGGCAAGAGAAGGCATTATTCTCAAGTGCACCGAGACTGGGCAAGAAACTTACATCACTACCAAAAACAAAAAACTCCACCCCGAGCGTTTTGAAGTTCGTAAGTACAACCCCAAAGTTCGTCGTTACACTTTATACCGTGAGAAGAAGTAGGCGCACTTGGTCAACCACGCTTTAACCATTGAAAAAACTTTGGCGCGCAAAAAACTGGACGTCATAATTTCGCTCAGTTACCAGACCCGGTTATGACTAAGCCAAATTAGCACTTCAGCCGGACTGAGTTTCATTGAGAAAAACAAACACACGCTTTTTGTGGACGGTCGCTATTTCCAAGACGCCCAAACTAACGCCCAAAACACCGAAGTTAAGCTTTGAACTAACGAGGAAATTTTTCGCTTTTGCCAAGCGGCTCGTTACGAGCGGATCGGAATCGAGCAGGAGTACGCTACTTTTAGCGAAATCGAAAAAATTAAGGCTTGGTTTCCCAGCGCTAAACTTGTGCCAATTTCAGCCCAAAAAATGCGAATCATTAAAACTACCCGCGAAATTAAACTAATTCGCAAAGCAGCTTTAATTGCTCTCCAGGCGCTGGAAAAACTGCGACCGCACATTAAGGCTGGTGTGAGCGAGAAAGAACTTGATGCTAAGCTAGAATTTTTACTCCGTCAAGGAGGAGCTGACAAAAGTTCTTTTGATGCGATCATCGCCTCCGGACCCCGTTCAGCCTTGCCCCACGGCCGCGCTAGCCAAAGAGTTTTGACCGAGGGCGAATTCGTGACGATTGACTTTGGAGCGCTTTACCAAGGTTATGCCTGCGACATTACGCGCAATTTCCACGTCGGAAAAGTGACTAATCCCGAGCTACTACGAATTGAAAAAGTAGTTCGCGAAGCGCAAAGCCAAGGTATCCAAGCGGTTAAACCAGGCGTTAGCACGGCCACAATTGATAAGATTTGCCGCGATTACATTGCCGAACAAGGTTATGGCAAGTACTTTGTCCACTCGACTGGTCACGGGCTTGGGATTGATGTCCATGAACTGCCTTACCTGACTAATAACGTCTCCCAAGCGACCGAACTAAGACCGGGCATGGTCATTACAGTTGAACCGGGAATTTACATTCCTAACTTAGGCGGAGTCAGAATCGAGGACGACGTTTTGGTTACTCCGAGCGGTCACCAAGTTCTGTCGCGCAGTTAGTTTATAATTTTTCTTAGTTATGATAAACGTCAACTCTTTCAAACCTGGTCTCACTTTTCAAGATGGAGACCAAATTTACGTGGTTTTAGAATCCCAACACTCTAAGCAAGGACGGGGTCAAGCTAACGTCAAAGCGAAAGTTAAAAATCTCCGGACCGGTGCCGTGGTCATGAAAACTTATGGCGGCGGCGAAAAAATCACGCCAGCTCACATTAGCAAAAAAGTGGTTAACTTTCTCTACCGCGAAGGTGAATTTGTGATCGTGATGACGCAAGACACTTTTGAACAAATTTCTTTGCCAGTCACGCAAATTAGTTGGGAGCTCAATTTCATTAAACCTGAGATGGCGATGGAACTGAGAATGTTTGGCAGCGAAGTACTTGGTTTGGAATTACCCGCTCACGTCGAACTAGAGGTAATTGAGGCGCCCGAGGCTGTCAAAGGCAACACCCAAAGTAACCCGCAAAAAAAAGTCGTTTTAGAAACTAACTACGAACTAGAAACGCCGATGTTTATTAAAACGGGCGACAAGGTAATTGTTTCAACGCTGACAGGTAAATACGTTGGGAAAGGTAAGTAGTCATGAGTCAGTTTTTCCCAGTTGACTACTCGGTCGGCCAGCAGTACTTCATCGAAACAACTGCTTTTTACCAGGCGGTTCGCCACGTTTTTGAATACTACAAAAAGGCTAAGTTGCTTGACGTTCAAGTCAAAATTTCCGAACCGAGCAAAAGTTTGTGACTGGATTTAAAAATTGAAGTTGCTCGTCAAAGCCAGCTTTGCCCAATTATCAAAACCCTTGAGGAAGAGTTAGATGACCTATGTTACAGTCTAGTCGATGGTAAGGCGACCAACATTAAAATTGACGTCGTCGAAAGGTAATTATGGCCAGACAAACACTGATTGACGATTTAGCGATTAAAACGCTCAAAGTAAACGGAGTCGCTGCGGTTAACCGGGCTAATTCAGGCCACCCGGGCATTGTCCTTGGCGCTGCACCGATTATTCACACACTCTTTAGTCGCCACCTGAAGTATGACCCGAGCGATCCGACTTGAATTAACCGCGACCGCTTTGTCCTTTCAGCCGGTCATGGCTCGGCACTTCTTTACGCCCAACTAAGAATAATGGGACTAATTTCCGAAAAAGACCTCAAAAAATTCCGACAACTAGGTTCTTTAACCCCTGGTCACCCGGAACACGGTTTGACGCTGGGCGTCGAGGCGACGACGGGACCTCTTGGTCAGGGCATCGCTGTCGGAGTTGGCTTAGCGATTGCTGAGGCCCACTTGGCATCCCGCTTTAAAGAAATTAACCATTTTACTTACGTGCTCTGCGGTGATGGTGATTTGCAAGAGGGCGTGGCGATGGAAGCGCTTTCGCTCGCTGGTCACCAAAAATTATCACGCTTAATCGTGATCCACGACTCGAACGACGTTCAACTTGACACCCACGTCAAAGAAGTTTTTAACGAAAATTTAGCCCAAAAAATGGAAGCGATCGGTTTTGAGTATTTGCGCGTGGAAAAAAACCAAGTTGACCAAATTGACGAAGCACTTAAAAAAGCTCAAAAAAGCGACCGCCCCAGTTTTATTGAAATCAAGACAATCATCGGCCACGGCGCTAAACTAGCGGGCACGCCCCGGGTACACGGTGCTCCGCTGGGAAGTGATTTTCAGAGCGTCAAAGAAAGTCTGGACTGAAACTTAGGCGAATTTGACATCCCGACTTTGGTTCAAAACTATTACCGCGACAAGGTGAATGTTCGCGGACACAAAGCGCGTTTAAAATTCAAAGTTTCGCCCGAACTGGCTAAGTTCTTGAAAACTCCGCCGCCTAGTCAAATTAAAATTCCGATCGAAACTAATTTGGCCACCCGGGCTAGTTCTGGGCGAGTAATTGGCTTTTTAAACGAAACGATGCCTAACTGAATCGGCGGATCGGCGGATTTAACTAGTTCCACCCAAGCACGCGGCGCCAACGGTGACTTTCAACCTTGGCACCGACAAGGTCGCAACATTTTGTTTGGCGTCCGAGAATTTGCCATGGCCGCCATCGCTAACGGTTTGGCGCTTCACAGCGTCCTTAGACCTTTTGTGGGAACGTTTTTTGTTTTTAGCGACTACTTTAAACCCGCTCTACGTCTGGCTGCTTTAATGAAGTTGCCGGTAGTTTACGTGTTAACTCACGACTCGGTGCAAGTCGGCGAAGACGGACCGACTCACCAACCAATCGAACATTTAGCGATGCTCCGGGCAACGCCCAACTTAAACGTCTTAAGGCCAGCCGATGAAAAAGAAGTTTGCGGTGCTTACCAGGTCGCTCTGGCGAGCAAAAATCGCCCGAGCGTAATCGTTTTAACTCGCCAAAAAATTACTTCTTTGCCCGCAACCAGCCAAGCAAAAGTTAAGCAGGGTGCTTACTTAGTTTTCCAAGGTAAAAAACCTTGAACGTTGGTCGCCAGCGGCAGCGAACTAGCGCTAGCTTACCAAATTAGTCAAAAGTTAAACTTAAGTTGCGTTTCGCTTGTCAACGCCGCGGCGGCTAAAGTTACTTGGAAAGTTGACCGAGCGATTTCAATTGAAGCAGCGAGCACTTACGGAATGCAAAAGTGGGCGCGTTATAACATTGGAATCGACCGTTTTGGAGCATCAGGACCGGGTCAAAAAGTTTACGAGCACCTTGGTTTTAGTCTCCAAAAACTGACCGAGCGGATTAAAAAAATTATCCAAGACCACGATGGCAAAAAGTAAACTAACGCGCGGTGAGCGGCAAAAGATCGTCCAGTTTCTTTACCGCTTTGAACTTTTTGACCAGGCGCCCGACTGCGGTCAAATTTTTGAAAGCGGCTCTTTGGATGCCCAGGCTCTTAAAGCGTTAGACCAAGTTTGCGCTCGGTACTTGGAACTGAAAAATTTGGTGGAAAAATCTTTGGCTAAGCAGTGGACGTGAAAAAGAACCGCGCCGCTCGAAAGAGCCATTTTAGTTTTCGGAGCTTACGAACTCAGCGTCAATGACGCGGCGCTCGTAATAAACGAACTAGTTGAACTGACTAAAGACCTTATCCCGGGCCAGACCTATCAGTACATTAACTCCGTTTTAGATAAAATTAGTGCAGAAGATGTCAAAAACAAAGATCGTCGCCCAAAAACTTAGCAAGACAAGACAGTGAAAAGATTACTGTCAGCGTTTTAGTCACGCTCAAATGCGACTTATTTTTACTAAAATCGCGCTCATTTTTGCACCCGATTTACCGACTGATTTTTGCCTGGAAGGCGAAAGACTACTGCTTGAAACACCCGTTGGTCCCGACATGTTTGTGCCAGCTTTTCAAAAGTTGGCCGCGGTTGGACTAGAAAAAATTAATTGAAAAGCCTGGGCGCTTTTTCTCTGGTATGTTTACCAAATGTCCACTTTTCACCGCGATCGCCGGTACAAAAAAGCTAACGTTTATAGCTCCCAAACTTACCTGGCGGCCAATTCCCAAAAACGTCGCCACTACGGCGATTGACTGGCTTCGCTAGACTGCTACCACCCTGAGTACAATCGACAAATTAGATCCGTTTTAAAAGAGGTAACTTAATGAAGTTGCTGGATTATTTGTTAACCCAGGGTTACCAAAGTGAAAAGGCTCAGAAATTAATTCGGGCAGGGCAAGTTTATGTTAACCATCAAGTGGAAATTTGACCCGGTCAAGCAATTAAGGAAAGTGACCAAATTGACGTTAAACTCCGAAGCCGCTGAGTTTCGCGCGGAGCCGAAAAACTGAGCGGAGTTTTGTCAACTTGGAAAATTGACTTTCAGGGCAAAAACGTTTTAGATGTTGGTGCTAGCGCGGGCGGTTTCACCCAAGTGGCCTTAGAGCAGGGTGCCAAGCACGTTTGGGCGCTTGACGTCGGGACTAACCAACTTGACTACCTAATTCGCCAAGATGCTCGCGTCAGTGTGTTGGAAAAGAAAAACGCCAAAAACCTAGATCCCAGCTGGTTCAAAGAAAAAGTTGACATCGTCACTTGTGACTTGTCTTTCATTAGTTTAACCAAGGTGTTTGGTCCAATTAGAAAGATTTTGAATCCCGGCGGAATTTTAATTGCTTTGGTCAAACCCCAGTTTGAAGCTCAGCGCGACCAAGTGGAGCGTGGCGGAATTGTTCCCGAGCATTTTCACCAAGAAATTGTTAACAAAGTGCTTGATCAGGCTCAAAAAGTTGGTTTTAAAAAGCGAGCGGTTTTGCCTTCAACTCTGCCGGGTAAAAAAGCGGGCAACACCGAATATTTTGCTTGGTTGGAGGTCAGCTAATGAAACGCCAAGATTTCCCGCTTTTAAAAAATCTAGTCTACCTTGACTCGGCTGCGGCGGCGCTTAAACCGCGGGTCGTTTTTGAAAAACTAGCCCAGTTTTACGAACGCTATCCGCTTAACGTTCACAATTCCGATGCTCCGATTGCAATTGAGGTCGTGCATCAAATTAACCAGCTGCGCTCAGAGCTTGGCGAGCTAATTAACGCCCAGGCAAACGAAATTATTTTTACCACGAGCGCCACTGACAGTTTAAACCGGGTGGCTCGCATGGTCGAACACCTAGTTACACCAGGCGATCAAATTTTGCTCTCTTACTACAACCACGCTTCACAAATCACACCTTGACTTGAGTTAGCGCGCCGAACCAAGGCCCAAGTTGTTTACGCTGACGATCTTCTTCCAGCAATTAACTCACGCACTAAAGTGATCGCCTACGCCCAACTTAACAACACTTTGGCAAGGCCGACTGACCCGGCGCGAATTTGAAAAAAAGCGCAGAGCGCCAAGGCGCTAGTGATTAACGACGCGGCTCAGGCCATCGCCCACGAACCAGTCACTTTGAAACACGCTCATGTGGTGGCCTTTTCGGCTAACAAACTTTACGGGCCAGCTGGAATTGGCGTCTTAGCCATCCAGTCAGATTTGCTTGATAAGCTTGAACCAGTTACCTTTGGCGGCGGAGCGACCAAAGTTGTCGCTGACCAAACTTGGCAGCCAAGTCGGGGAATTAGTCGTTATGAGCCGGGTACACCCGATCACTTTGGGCTGCTTGCGTTCCGGGTTGCGCTAAACTACTTTTTAAAAAACCGCGATTTTAAAGCCGAAAAAAAACTCGCACGTTACGCCCACAAACAACTCAAAAGTTGTCCCGGAATAACACTTTACTCCCAACCCGAAGACGTAATTTGTCTTTTTAACTACCAACACTTTAACGCTCACGACATTGTCAGTTACTTAGCCCGGCGGGGAATTATTTTGCGCGGTGGCACCCACTGCGCGCCTCTAGCAGCCAAGGCGAACCAAGTTCTGAGTGCCATTCGTTTATCGATTGGCGGCTACAACGACCAGAGCGACATTGACAAATTAATTAGCGCTCTAAAAGAGGGCGGTGATTTTTTAGATGAATTGGTATAGCGATCCGAACGAGCGGCGCAAAATTTTGATGGACCGCTACCTTCATCCGCGCTTTCAAGGCACGCTGGCGGGAGTAAAGTCTCGCACTTACCAGGCCGAGCACTGCGCCGATAAAATTACTTTAGTGCTCAAAACTGACGCTGGAAAAATCAAAAAAGCGCTCTTCTCCGGTCACGGCTGCGTCATCGCCATCGCTAGCAGCGACATGGTGCTAGAAAAAGTGGTTGGCTTAAACTTATCCGAGGCTTGCCAGTGAATGAGCCAATACCGACAAATGATCCAGCTTTTACCATACCCGAGAGAAAAAATGGGTCAGGCCAACGTTTTATCTAAAGTCGGTCGCCACCTTAATCGCCAAGGTTGCGCGCTTTTAATTTACGAGGCTTTACACGACACGCTTGGCTGCCAAATTTAAAGAGCAAGCGGTATAATGTTGGTAAAATGACCCGTCTTTCTTCCCAACAAAACTTGCTTTATAAAAATGTAGTGCTAAGAGTGTTAGTTTTCCTGCCTTTTGTTGTGATTGGTAACTGCCCTTTTGTGGTAATTTGGGGTCAGTTTGAGATGCGTCAACTTGAACTTTTTAACCTCTACTTGGGTCTTGGTTTTTTAATCGTTAACTTTTTAGACCTAAGTTTGATCCAACTTTTAAAACGCTCGCGCCACAACTTGGCCCGGTGGTTTTTTATTCACAAATTTATCCCTTGGGATAACTCGGCTGGTCTGGCTCACTTAGCGATTAGTCGCCAAAACAAGTTTTTAGTTCGCAACTGCAGTTTTTTTTCACTGCCGCTTTGAACGCCGTTAGTGACTTTGCCAATTTGGTTTTGTCTGCTAGGCGTGCCGTTAATCGTGGGCGGAATCATCTCGATTATTATGCTTGACCTACCAATTATTTACAGCACATCAATTTGACTTTTTATCACCCCGTTTTGCCTAGCGATAGCTAACATCTACTTTAAAAACCTAAACGACTATTTCCGCGTTAACCACAACCACTTTTTAGCGCTTGAGCGGGAAATCGCCGCTACTCTTTTAGACACGGAATTAATCGTGACTAAAAAAGAAACGTGAACCCACGGTTGGGGAAAAATTGTTTTGCTCTTAATTAGTTTAGGTCTTTTTGCTTTGGCGCTAGTTGGTTTTACGATCGCTTCGTTTAACTTGTTTGACGAAGTTGGTGAATACCTGGGTCAATCGGTTTACGGTTCTTTCCGAGGCTGGCGCATTTTGCTCTTGCCAATTTCGCCTCTTGGCAACGCAATCGCGGTTGGCATCGGATCGGCGCTATTGTTAATTTGGAGTTTTACCCTCTGAGGTTTTTGTCACCTACCTTGGTACTTGCTGCTTTTTTGAAAAAGGGGGTTGCTGATTTTCAACTTTATCACCTTAAACTTTCTCGCCATCTTCTTCTGGTCGCTCCGCTTTAATGACGAGAAAAAAGACTTTCAACCGGCCATGACCAATTTAATTCCGGTTGGCAAAGCTAAAAAACAACCGGCGGCGGTCAGAAAAAGTGTCGTTAAACCGGCGCCAAGCGTTGTAGAAGAACAAGTGATTACCCGCGTCATCCCTCTAGAGTTAATTGACGAAGAAGAATAAACTAATCTAAATCCACAAAAATCTTCACCGCGCGGACTTTTTGACCGGTGACTTTTTGGACCTGGTCGCTAATGGCAGCAAAAACTTTCTGGTCAACGCTTAAATGGTCAACTTTCTGATTACTGCGAACTAGGTGCACAGCGTGCACTTGCCCAAGCAATTGGTCGTTGAGCGCGTACTTAGAAATGCCATCAAAAGTGTAACTGTCCACGATCCCAGCCTTAGTGAGCGCACGAATGTTGTTGTAAATGCTTTTGGTGTTAATTAATTTTTTGGTGTGGTTAACAATTTGGTTAATCGAGTGAAAGTGCTCTTGATCGCTTAAACAAGCCATGATCGCCAACCGATTTTTGGTTACCCAAAGACCGCGCGATTTAAGAATTTGCTCCATTTGGCTTTGTTTCACACTAGCATTATAATGCTTTGCTAACTAAGGCCCGACCAGCGCTGGTAAATTTTGGCTTGGTAAAGACTAGGGGTGATGCCTTGCGCTTCTAAATCACGTCACGTTTTAGCCACGATTTGAGCAAAACCGCGGTCAAAGTCACTCAAAATTAGTTGCCGTAAAGTTTGAATCCCTTCTCAACGGCGACCTTGACTCAACTTATCGGCGCTAAAAACGATTTTGTCAAGCGCGGTGAGTTCCCACTCAAGCGAAGTGTGAACCCGGATCGCCTGAACAATTTCTGGGTCGTTAATTTGGTAAACGTGCTCAGCCCAGAGCGAAGCGGTCAAAGAGTGGTACTGGTAGGGCTCGTACTGACGAGCGTTGTAGTGCCACTTTTTGAGAAATTGCTGGTGTTGTTCAACACTTCATTCTTTGGTAAAATCGTGCAAAAGACCCGCGTAGTAAGCTTTTTCGGGATCGGTTTTTAAAAGCGCCGCGTACTGGCGTGCCAATTTAGCCGTCGCCAGACTATGGCGATAACGTTTTTGGCTGAGCTGGTTTTTGATAATCTCCTCAAGGTAAAGTCGTCGCGCAGCGATGTAACGTTGGACCGGCGGTAAAACCAGACCCAAATCGCCGCTTCGGTAAGCGCTGGCGCGGTTTTCGTAAATCGGATTAGTCAAGACCTTGGCGCCCAAAGCAGCTAGCTTGGCGCGGTTAACGCCTTTGGTTGAGGTCCGAAAAAAAACCACCTGGGCAATCTTGGTCACTTTGTCAGCTTGACGTCAGCGGTGAAACTGACTGAGCTGATCTTGGCCAACTAACAAAATTAAGTCGGCGGCTGGATAACGTTTTTGAAAATGCTCAAGCGTTGTGATCGCGTAAGAAGGACCACGGCGTCTAATTTCAAAATCAGAGACCTGGCTTCCCTCGGGTAAAACCAACTTAATCATCGCTAGGCGGTCTTGGTCAGAAGCGATGGGACGAGTTTTTTTGTGGGGATTCTGGTAAGTGGGTACAAAAATTAACCGATCGCAAACGCCTGATTGCAGCGCAAAGCGGGCAAGTTCAATGTGAGCGGCGTGAACCGGGTCAAAACTCCCGCCGAAAATAGCGATTTTCAAGCGCTGGTCCTGGTCCAAATTTACTCTTTCCCAAACTGAAGCGCTAATTTTTCAATTTGCTGGTCGTACTGATCGATTAACTGAGCCGGAGTTAACTCGTTAGTCGGCGGAACTTTGGTGCCTGCCACAGTTAATGGCTGGCTTACCTTAGCGCCAACAAATTCCCAAGTGCCTTTAAGATAAGCGACTAAGTCGCCCCAGGGATACCAACCTAGCGGCGCGCCTTGGGTAGTTAAAATTTGAACTTTTAAATGGTCTAAAAGACCGATCGCATCGCCTTTTTTAGTGTACTTGTAAGAAAAAGTTTGCCCGGCTAGCAAAATGTGATCTAGGTAATTTTTAGCCATCGTGCTAATGGCAAAGTTCATCATCGGGCAAGCAAAAACCACTTTGTTGACTTGCTTAAGCTGGTTGATGTAATCTCCGCTGTCAGTCTGGTTAAAAAACTGACCAAAGTTGGCTCGGGTCATCGTTTTCTCAGCCATCTTAACTGTGTTTAAGTCTAGTCAGGTGATTTTGTCTTGCGGATAGTGTTTTTGGTAGTGCTTGACAAAGCGGTGAGCGAGTTCGTCGGAATACGATTTTTCCAGCGGCATTACCGAGGCGGTAATGACCAAAATTTTGCTAGCTTGCATGGGTGAACTCCTTAGTTAAAGTTGCTCCCATTATACCAAGACTAAGTGCTATGATAAAGTTAGCGATGCTGAGGGAAGCTGCTCGAATTGCGTACTTTATTTTCAAAATTACCTTGCTTGGATTTGGCGGCGGGAACGCGATGAATCCGATCATTTTTCGCGAAGCGGTTCAAAAAAGAAAGTGGATCACTAAAGTTGAGTTTGACCGCTTAGTGATTACAACTAACGCTTTGCCCGGCCCGAGCGCGGTTGAATTTTTGGTTTTTATCGCCATGAAAAGACTTGGCAAGTGAATTGGCACGCTGGTGACTTTGCTAGCCATGCTGCCCCACGTTTTGCTGGCGCTAGTAGTGTACATTTTGATTAACAACTACGTGGAAGCTCGCTACATGTACGCTGTCAACTTGGCCGTCATGCCTGTCATCGTCGGAGTGCTGCTCTCGTTTGCCTGACGTTACTTTAAAGCGAGTCGGAAAGAACTCCGGATCGTGCCACTCGTTTTAACCATGCTAGGAACGGTGCTCTTTGGTCTGTTTGTGCCTAACCCTTACAACGTTTCAATTTTTGCAATTTTAGCTGTGATTGGCGTTGTTTCAATCGTGCAATTATTCGTCCGGAAAAAATCGGCTAAAAGACGGGGAAAACGCTAGTGAAAATTTTGTTAGCGATCGGCGGGTCGTTTTTAGTCGGATGGGTTGTGTTTGGTGGCGGTCAAGCTTTCATGCCGATTTTCGGATCGCTTTGAACGCTGCTTGGGTTTGATCCGGATGTCAAAGAAAAAATTTATCTAGTCGTTAACTCAACGCCCGGTGTAACAGGTCTCAAGTTTGGGCTAATTACCGGCTTTTTAGTCGGCGAAAAAATGTGGAGCGCTGTTTTAGTCATGTTGGCTAGTTACTTAGCAATTTTTCTGCCCGGCGCTTTGATGGTTTGATGAGCTTATGGTCTACTTGTTTCTCAACGTCAGTACCCTTACCTGACCACTTTAATGCGATGATTAAGACCCGTGATTGCCGGCATTGCTCTGACGCTGGCGATCCAACTTTTTTTAGCGACTGCTTTTCCGCAACTGATTTTTAACAAGATGGGAATTTACGCGCAAATTGATTGAAACCAACCCAAGGCCGCTTTTGTCGCGGGTTGGCGCATTTACGCGGTGATTATTTACTCGGTCGTCGCCAGCCTTGAGAGTTTTTACCTCAGTTACTACCGTCGTTTTAACCTCTTTGCCCTAATTTTAATTCACATCGCGGTTGGGATGGTTTTACTTCAACCCTGACTAGACTAGTTTGGTCGCTCGTAAGTTAAGCGTCCAAAATCTAGTGCGGTTTCTTACAGCAATTTGTACCGAACTTTCTCTAATTGGCAAGTTTTTTAGTAAAATTAGAAAGTAAAACATCAGTTGATCAGGCAACTGATGCAAGAGAGTTTAAGATCATAGTTGCATGGTTAAGAACTAGAAGGTTTTTGACCGCTCTTTTTTTGTCCACTTAATGATGTTTTGGTTTAAAATAATTTTAGAACCTAAGGTTATGTAAATAACCTTGGTTAGGAGAGCAGGAATAACATGCAAAGAAACAAAATTAAAAACACGCTCATATTTGGGCTAGGACTTGGACTTGTGTCGGCTCCAGTTGCCGCAGTTGTCGCTTGCGGTCCCAGTTTAATTGAACGAGAAATAGATCCGGGCGACAAAGTAACTAAGGAACAAGAGCACTGAATTAACAAACTTGTTCACGAGTATCAAGTTGAAAACAAGTCAGTTGACATCTTAAAGTTGCGCAAAGGTTTCGCTTACAGCGCACGCGAACTAGGCATTAACCCTAACTCTTTCCCAGAGGGAGCAGTTTTTGTTCCAAACCGAATTTTTGACTTAATCGGGGAAATGGAAGTGGAACTAAATTACCAAGAAGGGGAAATGGGTCACAAACATTTTCAACACAGTCGGATCAAAATCAAAGGTTACCAAAGCAAAAACGCCAGCGAAGTTTTTCAGCACACGATTGAAACTCTTAAGGGAGTTAGCGACCTGAAAACCGAAAACAGAATTAAAGTTGCTAACTACCAAGTTGGTAAAACCTACTCTCTTAAAGACCTTGGAATTACTTCCGCCCTTAATTTTTATGTCCGCGATTACCTAGAGTGACGTGTGAAAGTGAATGCTGTTGACACGATCGCTGGATCGTTAGAAGTAGAGGTTTCTCCTTACTTAACAGTGACCGACCACAGCGGTCAGTCCAAAGAGGTTGTTTCGGACCAAGCGGTCAATTTGACAATAACTGGTTATTTGAACGAAAAAATGGTGCGGGACATTCACAACCAACTGGGTGAGTGGTACCAACACGCAAACTTTGTCCGTCTGCAAAATTACGCCAATCAAAACCATCCTTTTGCAGGCGAGACCCAAGACTCAGCGCTCTCCAAACGTTTGCCCAGCGAAATTACTAAGTCCTTGGGTGAGTGAATTGATTTAGCAAAAATCGGACTGCCTTCTCTGGAGGATCTAAAAAAGCAGGGAGTTTTTGAATACCCAGTTGCCTTGAAATTTAAACTGGAAAGTTTTGACGATGCAGAAGGTCAAATTAATCTTCAAGTCTACTCGGAAAAATCGCTTTGAACTAGGGGCGACATTAATTTGGGTACTTTAAAAATTAACGGTTACTTTAACACTCAACGCAAGTTTGAAATTGAAACAGCAACTGAATTTGAAAAGGCTCTTAACGAAAAGTTGTCCGAGCTGCCTGGACTAAAAGATCCAAAATCCTTTGCTTTAAAAACTGCTAGCGTTACGGCAGAAAAGATTTCACAAAAAGCGCTTGATGAGTTAGCTCAGGAAGTTTTTCACAAAATCAATTTTGACACCATTGAGAAAGTGGCCTTGCAAGCAAGTGCTAGCGACTTAACTGGGGAAATCATTCTTAAAATAACGTTTTGACCGACGGATAAAAGTCTGGCAAACTTTCACCATGAAATAAAAATCGGTGGTTTTGCTAAACTAACTCCGGAACAAGTTGACAAAGTAAGCGAGGCTAAAGAGTGGGTCAAAAGTCCGTTTAAACCGCTTGATAAATTAGCGCGAGAAGTTGTGAAAAACAACAAACTGCTGCGCGAGATGCTTGGAATTGAAGAGTTTGAGAAAAAAATTGGTTTTAAACTTGAATTCAAAATCAACGCGCGCAAAACTAACGAAACAACTGGTGACCTTTGGTTTGATTACCAAGTCTACGACGGGGAAACTCTTTTAACCGAGGGCTCAGCGCACTGAAAACTCTTATCTGTTGAAGAATATCAGCGTTTGGTTGATACGCTAACTCAATCAATTGAAAATTGAAACGAACAAAATTTGCGTGACAAGTTCGACTGGGTCAAGGATACGATGCCAAGCGAATTTGTCAAAGAAGACCAAGAGCGCGATGACCGAATTAAAAAATTCCTAGAGGAGCACGTGCTGCCTTGGAAAGAAATTGGTCGTCGTTTAACTTGGGAAATTGATTATCAATCAACGCCTAACGACGAAAAAGGTTACGTGAACTTGGTCGTGTTAATTCAAGATGAAGACAAGATAATCAAAAGCATTCACCTTAAATTGACTGGTTTTAGAACCGAGGCCGAGCGCGACGCGGATTTCCAAAAATCTTTTGACGATTTAATCGCTAAGTTGCAAAAAGAGGCCGATCAAAACAAATTAACTGATCCGCAAAACAAACTGAATTTGCCAAGCGCTTTCGTAAAAAGTGAATTTTACAAAAGATGAAAACAAACTATCGCCGAGCAAGTTCGAGAACTGTTTGGTGATTTAGGGTCTGAATTCGAATTGGTGATTAATGATTCTGCTGACGATCAAGAAGGTATTGTTAAACTGACTTTTGCGTTAAATAAGTCAGGAAAACCATGGGGTCGGCAAGTCCAAATGACTTGGAGAGGTTTTTACACTAAAACCGACATGGTTTACGTTAACTACCAGAACAAAGTGGTTAATGAGTTAAGAGAAAATCACAAACAAATAATTGGCGACTTAATTAACTCTTTACTAACCCCTGAACTTCAAAGCGAAATTGAAAAACGAATTCGCAAGGCAGTTAGCGAATTAGACGAAAATAGACCTCCCGGGGCAGAAGTGGAAATTAAGATGCTTAGCGATGAACACCAAGGCATCTTAAAAATAAGCATTTTCGTGAAAACTTCCGAGCGCGATTATCCGGTTGATGAAATTACGATTAGCGGCTTTAAAACTAAGATCGCGGCACTTAAAGAGGAATTTGAAAAAATGCCCGGTGACATTTTGGGTGATGAAACGCTAACCGCTAATGATTACCGCGATAGCCAGAATTTGATTGAGGGGTTGTGGAAAAAAATCAGTTCCGAGTTAAAACTTCCCGAGGGAATCACTTTCAAGGTCAGCGGCAAGGAATTTGACCACTGAAAAGGAAAATTTGCGTTGGTAGTTGAAATTCTTTCTAAAGATGAGGTGCTAGCAGAACGTGAATTCAAAGTTTCAGGTATTAAGAGCAGAGAGCAAGATATTCTTAACTGGATCAAAAGTTTTGAAGACAAAATTACGTTGTTTCAACAGTTTGTCTTCCCAGCGGATAAAGAATCACTGCCGAGTGAAAAGATTGACGAAGTCAAGAAAAAAATCGCTGATACTTTGAACGAATTACCGGTGTTATTTAAAAATTTAGAATTCATTCTGAGCATGTACGGCATAACCTTGCCAGAGGGGATTGAATTAAAACTTAAAGATGTCACACCTGACGATGAGCGCGGAACTGTCGCAGTTGTGATCGAGGTCTACTACCAAAACAAACCGGGCTCAGATAAATTTGTGGCTAACTTTGAGTTTGAACTTGGTGGGTACCGTAAACTTGACGAATCAGAAAAATTAGAAAAAATCGCCAAGGACTTGCGAGTTAAACTAAATGATGTCAAAACGCTTGAATTAGAGAGCAAAAATTTCTTGCCAAGTGCGTTTAAAAACGTAGACGAGCATTTACTAGCGCAAATCAAAAAAGCGATTGATTTTGATAAAACGCCCGAAGGGATTAGTTTAATAGCAAAAATTGTTAATGCTGACGACAAGAGCGGAACTTTGACAATCGACATTTGGGTTTTGGTTGGGGAAGAAAATTACCGTGAGCGCGAGGCTGATCACAAAGTTAACATTGAAGATCTAGTAAGTCTCAAAGAGGTAGAAATTAAAGATCAAATTGGATCTTTCCTAAAGGAGTTGTTAGAAAAAACGCAAGATGCACTTGAACTTGAGACATTGCTTTCTAAACCTAGTGCATCTGTTGACTTAATTCGTGATTACTTCGAGAAAAAGTTTAAGGAACTGTTGACTCTTCCTAGCAACTGAAAATTGCTAGTCAGCGTCAAAAGCGATGATGAAAATAATCAGATTGAAATCATTTTCCAAGTGGAACGAAATGGTCAAGTTTGAGCTAAAGTCGTAGATGCTACTCTAAGCGGTTTTGGTCAACTAGAAAAATTAGAAAAAATCGCCAATGACTTGCGAGCTAAACTAAATGACGTCAAAACGCTTGAATTAGAGAGCAAAAATTTCTTGCCAAGTGCGTTTAAAAACGTAGACGAGCATTTACTAGCGCAAAT
>RYZV01000001.1:259725-613371 GCA_004011965.1 Mycoplasma sp. ATU-Cv-703 | reverse complement strand
CAAACTGGTAGTTGAAGCCCAAGCTAATGACGAAAGTAATCAAATTGAATTTACTTTCAAACTGCTGAGAAATGAGCAAAACTGGGTAACGCTTCATAAAACACTAATAGATAACTTTGACCAACTAACCCGTTTGAAAGAGTACGCCACAAAAGTTCGTCAAAAACTTTCTAGTCTAAAAAAACTTGAGTTAGACGAAAAAAACATTTTGCCAAGTGGTTTTAAAAACCTTGAAAGTTTACTAACTCTGACCAACCTAGTCAAGAAAAGTATCGGATGAGACGAAAAAATTACTGGTTTAGAAATTGCAGTTGATATTGACTCTGTTGATGATGAAAAAGGCACCATCACGCTAGTAGTTTGGGTTTGGTTTGAGCATCTTGGATGATCTGCAAGTGGATCTACTGATACTCTGCAAGTTGACGACCTTTTAAAAACTTCAGAGTTAGAAACCCAGAGTAAAAACGCCCAGGAAGCAAAAGAAAAATTGAGCAATCTTGAATCACTGGTTATTAAACACAAAAACATTTTGCCGAGTGAATTCAGCGACCTTGATAAGGAAACGTTTGAAGAGTTAAAACAAAAGCTTGGATTCAAAGGAGAGAGGCAAGATCCGAGAATAACTGTCAAAGTTATTGATCGTGACAACGTAAATGGCAAGTTAAAAATCGGAGTTTGAATTTTTACGAGCGATAGCAATATTGAACTAACTAAACCAGACCGAGTTTTTGAAGTTGACGGTTTTATAAGCAAATTTGATCAAGAAAAACGCCAGTTCATAATCAAAGAATTACAAGACTGGATGATCGCTCAAATTAAAGAAAATTCTGAATTAAAGGACAAAAGCGAAAAAGAGATTGAGGACTCAATTTGGAATGATCTAATTCACGATCCAAAGTTGGAATTACCTGCTGATTGAGGATGGGATGTTAAGGCTAAGCGCGACGATCATAACGGGCAAATTAGTATCAAAATAACCATTCTTAGAAATGGTGATCTCTGGTGTGAAGTAGGTCACATTGAAATCAATTTAAACACCGAAAAAACTAAATTTAGCGATCTGAACCATCTATCCGATTTATCGCTTGAACAAATATGATGGACAGCCGACGCAAGAAATTAATCGCCAACTACTTTAAGCCTTCAATTTACATCCGCTCGTTCAAAGATGTCAACTTAACGCAACTTAAACGCCAAGGAATTAGACTCTTTATTAGCGACCTTGATAATACGCTCGTTCCCCACTACACGCGTTTGCCCAACGCTGATGTAATAAATTTCATCCAAAAGATTCAAAGCGCCGGCATCATCTTTGTAATTGTTTCTAACAACACTAAAAACCGAACCCAGCGCTTTGCTGAGAAGACTACTGCTGACGCTTTCTATGGCAACGCGCGCAAACCCTTTAAACGAGTTGTGCGTTCAATCATTGAACGTTACCAAGTTTTGCCCTCGGAGACAATTATCATGGGCGATCAAATCGTAATGGACATACTAGTCGCTAACAGACTAAAATGCGAGTCTATCTTAGTTCAGCCGCTTGTTTCCACCGACTACAAAATGAATTGGTTCCACATGTTTTTAGAACGAGTCATTTATTCACGTTTAGCAAAAAGAAACATTCTCGTTAAGGGGCAATTTACAAGTAGCGATCTAAGTGATCGATTGGAGCTTCTCTAGTGGCTCTGCCCACACTCGGTGCAGTTGAGTCTTTAACAGGCGGACTCTTTGCGAGTAAAGTCGTTAATAACGCCAATGTCTCGCACTATTTTCGTGGTAGCCTAGTTCTTTATGACAAAGATTTAAAAGCCAAGATCGGCGTTAATGTTGATAAGGGCGTGATTAATTCTCAAGCCGCCTTAGATATGGCAAAGCAAGGACAAAAGTGACTCGGAGTAGATATTTGCGTCGCTTTTACTGGTAACGCCGGTCCAACTAGTCAAGAAAACCGTCCCGTTGGAGAGGTTTACGTAGCAATTAACGAAAAAGTGTGGCAACTAAATTTAAAAGGTGATCGTAACCAAATTCGCGCCCAAGCAGTCAATTTTGCCTTTAAAAAATTAAGTAAAACTTTTAACTGACCAATATCTTAGTAGATATGTCTAAAAAGTCTTCCAATTCGAGTTTGAAAGCGCTAGTTGAACAATTTCGTGATAGCACGATTATTTTGCCGGGCGAAAGTCTTCGTGAGCCCAGCGCGGTTTTCTCAAGTGGTTCGCTCGTGATTGACGAGTTAACTGGTGTGGGCGGATTTGTCCGCGGAAAAATAGTTGAAATTTACGGACCTGAATCAAGTGGTAAAACCACGCTTGCTCTTTTAGCAATTAGTCAAGTTCAAAAAGAGGGCGGTAAATGCGTTTTCATTGATGCTGAACATGCGCTTGATTTAGAATTCGCAACTAAGCTAAACGTTGATAAAAATCAACTCATTTTAGTCCAACCCAGCTCAGCTGAGCAAGCTTTAGAAATAACCGATGCTTTAGCCAAAACTGGCACGATTGATTTAATCGTAATCGACTCGGTAGCGGCTCTAATTCCTCAAACTGAATTAGAAGGTTGTTTTGAAGACAACACGATCGGACTTCAAGCACGTTTAATGTCCAAAGCGCTCCGTAAAATTACCGCTACGCTATCCCAGTCACAAACAAGCGTAATTTTTATTAACCAAATTCGCGAAAAAATTAATCATTTTAGTGGCCCGGCTCAAGTCACGCCCGGTGGTCGCGCGCTCAAGTTTTATGCTTCGCTAAGACTGGAAGTACGTCGGATTGGTTACACCGGTGTAAGCGATGCTCCCAACGGAGTGAATCTAAAAGTTAAGTGCGTGAAAAACAAGTTAGCTCCGCCTTACCGAGTTGGTCAAATTCACCTCAGTTTTAACCACGGACTTGACCAAGATAACGAACTAATCGATTTATTGATTAGTCAGGGTTCGTTAGTTTCTAAAGGCGGGTGGTACCAGTGAAATGGTCAAAACATTGCCCATGGACGTGCTCAACTGCTTGCACTAATTAAAAACGATCCGCAACTTAAAGAGCAAATGCGGCAAACTTACCAACCAATATCTAACGATCCGACTTAATCAATAACGACTTAGCATCCATCTGAGTAGGAATTTTTAAACCTAAGTAGTCAAGTAAGCTTGGACTCACATTAGCAAGTTTACCCGGTTTAAGTTTGATCAAGGAGTCGCACACTAACAAAGGAACATCGCTATTTGTGTGTTTGGTTGAAGGTTTTCCTTGCTGATCTAGCATGATTTCAGCATTTCCATGATCAGCCGTAATTCAAAGCGTTGCCCCGTGCTTTTGACAAGCACGATACAATTGACCAAGTTGATCATCAATTATTTCGATCGCTTCAATAGTCGGCTTTAGTTCGCCAGTGTGACCAACCATGTCAGGATTGGCATAGTTAGCAATGATTACATCAAACTGGTTCAAATTTTTAATAATTGCGTTCGTGATGCCCTGAGCGCTCATACTAGGTAAACGGGCAAAGTTATCAACTTTATGGGATGGCACCAAAATGCGTTTTTCCAGTGGGTAAAGGACGTCTTTACCGCCATCAAAAAAGAAGGTGACGTGAGCGTACTTTTGAGTTTCCGCTACGCGGAGTTGTTTGAAATTGTTCTCGGATAAAGTTTTTCCCAATGTCTGATTAATCTCCATCTCTGAAAATGCAACTCTGGATTTACTTATTCCTTCATACTTCATCATAGTTGTTAAATCAATGCTCGATAGACGCTCAGACGGATTATAGTCATACAATGAAGATCCGACTAAAAAGTGACTCAGCTGACGAGCACGATCAGGTCTAAAGTTGAAAAAAATTACTGCATCGCCAGATTTCAAAAAATGGGTCTTAGAACTCTTGTTAACGGCTGGTTCTAAAAACTCATCGCTTATACCTTGCTGGTATTGCTGACTTAAATAATCTAGAACATTTGAGAAATGATTCTTACTCTTTCCTTGCAAGGCTTGGTAAGCGAGCAAAGTTTTTTCAAAGCGCTGGTCGCGATCCATTGCGTACACCCTACCCATAATGCTGGCCAGTTGATAGTGGTAAGTTTGAAGCAAAGTAATTAATTTTTCAAGCGATGGTTTGATGCTTTGAGGACTAACGTCGCGACCATCACCGAAAACATGAACGCTAACATTTTTAAGTCCTTGCACGTGGGCAAGTTTTAAAAGTGCAAAGAGATGATCTTCGTGAGAGTGGACACCCCCCGGCGAAAGAAGTCCCATTAAGTGCAATGTTGCGCCACTTTTTTTAACTTTTTGAAAAGCCTTTAAAAAACTAGTATTTTTTTCAAAATCACCAGTTTTAAGTGCTTGATTTATTAGAGATAAGCCAGTATAAACAACTGTGCCAGCTCCGATGTTAAGATGACCAACTTCCGAATTGCCCATTTGCTGAGCAGGTAAACCGACGGCTTGACCAGCAGCTTTAAGCAATGTGTGAGGATAATGTTTGCGCAGGTAATCTCAGTTAGGGGTTTTAGCCAGCGCAATTGCGTTACCTTTTTGATCTTTGCGCTCGCCAAATCCGTCCAAAATGACTAACACCGCTCGTTTAGACACGCTCTGCCTCGCTAATGATTTGGGCAAACCCCTTAGGATCAAGCGAAGCTCCGCCAACTAAAACGCCATCAACATCGGGTTGAGTTAGGAAAGCAGCAACGTTATCGGCACTAACAGATCCGCCGTAAAGAATTCTTACATCCTTGGCCGTTTGTTTGCGAATTAAGCGAGCTACTTTTTGAGCTTGCTCGGGCGTAGCGGTTTGGCCAGTTCCAATTGCCCAAAGCGGCTCGTAAGCGATAATAAAATCATCAAACTTTTTGAATTTAGCAAAGATTGTAGCTAGTTGTTCAATGATTACTTTTTCAGTTTTTTCTTGTTGGCGCTCAAGCAAAGTTTCACCGACGCAAACAATTGGGGTTAAGCGGTTAGCTAGAAGTTGTTTGAGTTTTTTGCGAACAATTAAGTCTGTTTCTCCAAAGTGTTGACGTCGTTCCGAGTGACCAATAATAGCCCCTTCAATCCCAAGGCTAGATAGCATTAAGGCCGATGTTTCGCCGGTGTATGCGCCAGGATTAAATTCGGAGACATTTTGGGCAAAAGTTTTTAGCCCCTCTATACCTGATTGACGAACCTTTTTTAACAAGGTGTAATTGACGGCCAAAGCAAAGTTAACTTTGGGATTATTCAGCGCCTGCTCAAAACGTTCAAGATAGGAGTCAATTTGCAAATAGTCCTGGTTCATTTTCCAGTTTCCAATTATTCAGAGCGGTTTTCCCATGCTTCCCCTTTAGGCGTTTTGAATTACGTCTATAGCTGGTAAGGGTTTACCTTCCATGTAAGCTAGAGAGGCACCACCGCCGGTTGAAATGTGAGAAAACTTACTTTCAAAACCAAGCTTAATTGCCGCCGCAGCCGAATCTCCGCCACCAATGATAGCAAACACGCCCGGCTGCTTAGCAATCGCGTGGGCAAGTGCGATTGTTCCTTGCTCGTAGTTAGAAAACTCAGTTACACCGGCTGGCCCGTTTCAAACGACTGTTTTGGCTCCGTGCAAAGTTTTCTGAAATAGAGCGATTGATTTATGGCCGATGTCAAGCGACATCCAGTGGTCAGGAATGTCAACGCCTTCGGTTTCCTTACGGGGTGCGTTGGTAAATTTAGGAGCAATTGCAAAATCAATTGACAAAACGATTTTATCTTTGTACTTATTAAGTAGGCGGCGGGCCAAATCTACATAATCATTTTCAACTAGAGAATCGCCGATTTTGTGACCAAGTGCTTTGTTAAATGTACTAGCCATTCCGCCAGTGATAATCACCTTGTCAGCTTTTTGAAGTAGATTCTCAACGGCTTTGATTTTGTCAGAAACTTTTGCGCCGCCAACGATGGCTACGAAAGGATGCTCGGGATAATCAAGTCCTTGACCAAGCATCTTTAATTCTTTTTCAACTAAATAGCCGACTGCTGAAACAGCAATGTTCTGGGCTATGCCAACGTTTGATGCGTGCGAACGATGAGCAGTTCCGAAAGCATCATTCACAAAAACGTCGCCGAGCGAAGCTCAGTATTTGCCTAGAACTGGAGAATTAGAACTTTCGGCGCGGTTGTTTAGATCTTCAAAACGAGTGTTTTCAACCATTAAAACTTGACCAGGTTTTAAATTATCAATTGCCTTCTCTAACTTGGGTCCATGAGTTTTGTTAATAAAAATTACTTCTTTACTTAGTTTCTTACTAAGATCCTCTGCAACAACTTTTAAACTGTATCTCTCTTTATCTTTTTCAGTTTTAACGCGACCTAAGTGGGAGAATAAGACTAACTTTCCGCCGCTACTGATCACTTTTTCAATTGAAGGGAGCGCAGCCGTAATTCGCTTGTCGGACATGATTTGCCCATTTTCAATTGGGACGTTAAAATCAACGCGCATTAGCACTGTTTGATTTTTGAGATTAATATCGTCAAGTGTTTTTTTTGCCATTGTTTTATTTTAAATGCGAAATTGCCTTAATTATAAACCACCGATGAAGCGAGCGGTTTAATAGCATAAATTTATTTATCTGGGACCCATTTTAAGGTTATGTAATAACCAGCAAACCAATGTTCATAATTTTTTTTGGTTTAGCACTTAATTCAATGTTTTTTTTGACGTATACTAACAAATTAACGGAAGATAAAGGAAAATGATTAGGTTAAATTTCTCACGATACTAAGATTGGTAGTTATGCAGTTAAAAAATATCAAATTTTGCTGTGAATCTAGGTACTTCGGAGTAAATTTATAAAATGTCCACAAGATTAAGTTTAAACATGGTGATTTTAAATGAACAAACCAGGATTATCAAGCGCCTTAATTAAAGTTCTTGGGCAAATATTCTTAAAAACTGGATGGGCAATTATTTTAGTGTGCGCCATATGGATTTTTATATCTCTTTGCTTATCGGGCGATTGAAAATGATTTTATTTAACGCTTTTGGTCCCAAGTTTGATTTTTTTGTTTTCGCTGATTTACAGAGTGATAAATTATTGCCTTTATAAAAATTGATCCAAGCAATCACTGAAGATATATGACTTAAACAAGGAAGAACTAAATACAAAAATTAAGGAAGACGTTAAAGTCATATTTAAGGAAAAAGCAGTTCACATTTTTGAACAATTTGGCGGCGGAAAAACTCATTATGCACAAAAACTAATAGGAACCTATGTGTGCTGAAAATACGGAACCATAATCCTTTACTTCAACATGTGGTGAGTGAAAAGAAAAAGCGCTTTTGTAAAGAATTTATTTGGAAACAAACAATCTTTCTCTTTGGGCCCTAAGAGTTGTGGGCTGTCTTTCATCAAGGAAGACAATGACAGTTACTTCAACTACTTCCTTGCTTTTCTTCTAACGCTACTTGAATATGTTTTCTTGTTTATATGAGTTATTTTGGGGTGATTTTGAAATTGAGGGTTTTGAAAATACCGTAAACTCATACTGATAGATGATCCCGATAGGAATCCATCACACCAACAATTAGCTCCAATGGTTAACGAACTAATGTTTAGAAACGATGTTTATTTGATACTACATTCCAATTTCATAAACAATTTGGATAAAATCGTCAGAGAAAGAATATTTCTGCCTACTACAATGTTTAAAAATGTTAATTTGCGGCATTTTAAGGAAGCAGACAGTTACCTAAACGAAATAATGCCTCCAAAACTAAAAAATGAAGAACTAAAATCAAAAATGCGAAAAGCATATTCACTATATTTAACTATAAAAACCGAGAACGATTTCCACATAGATAGACTTAGAAACCTTTTAGAGTGCATGGGAAAAAATTTAGAAGATTTTAAAATTAAAACCGAGAAAGAAAATAATTCGGCATATTATTTTTTTGTACCTCCTAACGCTAACGTTTTCGGCGATATCAAAATTTTGTATAAAGGGGATTTGATAACAGATTTTGACATAAACAAAATTGTTGAGGTGCTTGGTTTGAACATACTTCCAGCTGACGTTTATTCTTTGCAAAAATTCAATAAATATTTGGAGGAAATTCAACATAACCAAGGTTTAGGATATCGTTACTTAACAAGCGAGTTACAGCGTCATGAGTTACTATGATGGTGTTTTGGGCACATAATTGAAAATTATTTTAAAAATCATCATGTAAAAACTTGCCTAATGCGATACAAAGACTTTGCTAAAGAAGATATCTTAAAAATGATAAAAGCTATTGAACCTCTGACAGATATGAATCCAGATCTCCCGAAACTTGTTGACCTTTTCGTTCATTTTAAAAATTTGGTCGTTGATGTGAAAGAAACTCTGGTTAGCGAAAAATATTTTAAACAAATGTCTTTTGCAAAAAAAATCATAGAAACCCTTGAACCGAAATTAGAAAAAAATGTTTTAAAATTTGTTAAAAAATTTAAAAGAGAATTTGGGGACTCTTGTACCGCGTATTTCATTTCCTATATTTACAGCGAACTATTCATCTATGAAAAGAAGTTGCCAATGCAATTCCAAAGGATAGCAGACTCTATCAATTTAAAGGGAATTGTCCAAGATTATTATTACTTTTTGGAATATATAAGGAAAACCGAACCGTGATACGGAGATATAACCGCTAAACTGGTGAACCAAGTAAATAATTGGAGTATTGAAGATCAATATCGTATTGTTGCCAGAATCAGCGAAAAAATACTTAATTGTGGTTCTGAGTCCGACAGAAGAAATATGAAAAACTTCATAATTAATCTTTTGTCAAAACTGAAAATCAATACACCCAATGATAAATCTGTAAAGAAAATGTATATGGTGGAATTTCTTTTAAATCTTAAGAAAAGGATAAATCGTCCTGGGGGAGAAGAAGTTGATTTAATCTCCATTTTACGTGAATATTTTCCTCAAAAAACGGTGTGGGCGTACCAAAACTGACTTAAAGTTACGAAATAGCAATAAATGTATTTTCGTTTTTATAAAACTTAGACGTGCTATCAGTTAAAAAAATAAATGTTGATTTATAATTTTGCCATGTCTTTAAAAGTCCTGTCATTTGATCAGAAGCGCCAAATGGTATTGAACGATCTTCTTAATAAGTTGAAAATAACTATGTTCGGGTCTGGTAATTATGCGTGAGCAATTGCTCTTGAAGAACTTCGTGCTGATTATACTTTAAATTGTGAAAATTTTAAAAATTGTGTGAAATTTTTTTACGGGGAAAACTCTACTAGCGATGAACAAAACCCTGAATGACTATTGGCACAAATATTGTTCACTATCTCGTTGATACGCTTAATCTACATAAAAAAACCGCATTATTTTCGCCATAATTCTGACCTTGAGGAAAGAAGTAGTAAATGAAAGAACATATTAGAAAAGTATTCACCAGATTACAAAATAAAATGAGAAAAACTGACAGAACAAAACGCATTTATTCCATTTGAATACAGTAAGTTTACGCCAGTTGTAGAAAATCTGAAAAACATCAGCGAAGAAAAAGCCACACCCATCATTGAATTGCTTAGTCCTAATAGAAGCGAAATAGAGTTGTCCGGTTTAATTTGTAGTATCTACAGTGGATTTGAAAAGATTAAACCTAATGACCTAAAGTTTTTAAACCAAACAGATCAAAATTTATATAAACATGTGTGAACATTTTCTAAACACCTAGCAAACAAAGTGGATAAAGTTAAAGGTCATAAAAGTGACAGTGAATTAACAATAACTGATATAGCGCACAATTTCGCACTGAATGCTTCTTTGATTGAAAAATTTATTGAAATAAATTCTAAAAATCAACAAAAAAATTTAAACAATGACTACGTAAAAAAACAATCATTAAAAACCTCTTAACTCTAAAATATACTGCTCGGGAGTAGCACATAACTACCATAACAAAGAAAACAACACTCATATGAAAAACGATGAAGTTGTTTCTCCATTTTTTTATTTTTTCATGCGTTCAAACACTGGTTATACCACAATTTAATTATCAACACATGTTTAGTTAAAAAGGTAATTCAAAATGGTTTCTATGACAAAAGTCGTACTGATAATTAGTATTGACTAAAAAATCATTGATAACGCTTCATCCAAAACTGCCTATTTCTCATCTTTAAATTTTAAGTCTCCTTAATCAGTTAAAACTGTTCTCAATGATGGGTGGTTGGTTACTTAAAAAGTAAGTAGATCGTTGTAAAACTTAAAATGAATTTATTTCATAAAAAACCTTTCAACGCACAAAAACTTTAGTATTTAAAAGACACAATTACAAATTTGCTTGTGATTTAAGAGATTATGGTGTTTCTTGAAATATAATGATTAATTATAATGGCGACGAAAACATCAGAAGAATTTCTTCAAGTAATTAATATTGATGACAAAATAGCGAATAGGCGATATTATGGGTTGCGTGACTTAGGAATAAATGCATTTATAGATCATTTTATGAATAATGCTAAAGATATATTCCTCCTGTACCTTAAATCTAATCTGAAAGAATTACCAAACTCATGAACATTGGCAGATTTTCTTTTGTCCTTTTATCTAAACGAGTTACTATCAATGGAAAGAGATATTTTAGACAGAGAAAAAGATACTTTTACCGACGAGTACTTTCAAAAAATACTAGAGGGCGATTATGGGACATTCCTAAGAAGAATTAAGCAAGATCTAAAAACAAACATCAAAAAAAATTTAAATCTAATGCTACGATACTTAAATAGCAATCTTGACTTAATAGAAGATCAAGTAAAAAATAAAAATATCAAATCGCTGTCTCACGTGGATCTGCTTAATCTAGTTACTAAAAATTGAAATTTTATAGATAACAAAAACTATCCAAGCATTTCTAGACTTTTTTCCAAAAATGTATTTTGATACTGCAAAAACACTTTTTTAACGAAAGATGCTACATTAAAAAAAGCTTTTACTCAAGAAATGGAAAATCTTCTCTCACAAAACCAGTATATGCCAAACAAATTGGAATTACTTACTTGTTACATAGAAAACTTGGATGCTTACTATTTAGAGACAAAAAGTGAGTTTATTAAACAAATTTTAAACAAATTTTATGAATGAGTTGTAGCACCAAATTTTATTCTCTTTTCTTATGAATCTTATAAAAAACTACTAAAGGTTGTTAAGCAAAATATCAAAAAATTTGGAGATAATTTTTCAGTACAAAACCTTATTAAGGAACAAATCAACAAAATAAATTCTTTAATCAAGGAAGAAAGCAAAAAAGGTATACATTTAGAAACGTTGCAATATATCGTTCCCAACATCGATCGTGAAGAGTTTTTAAAATTAGTGAGCGACGCTATGGATGGATTTGGACCTATACTAACATTCCTAGAAACAGATCAATTCAAATCAATTACCGATGAAGCATTGATTAGCAACAATCTTGCCGATATTTTTGAAAGTGATTCAACAAGCAAGTACAAACATTCATTTATATTTCCGGTTGAAACTGGGCTAATTATAAAAAAACAAATTCTACAAATGCTATTAAGAGAAAGGCAGAAACAATATTTGGAAAGAGTAAAAAAGCTATTAAATCTTTGTCTTAACTTTATGGAAGTTAAAAAAGAGAAGATAAAATTTGATATTTACGCAGTAACAGATATGTTTGAAGGATTTTTGAATACAAAAAAATACACCAAGATAGAAAATCTCAAGCAATCCATGTTCACTTGTGTTGCTATTGAAAAACTTGTCAAAAATCTATTCATGTATTTTCATAAAGATAACGACAAAATGCAAAAAGATTACAAAAGTTTAGGAGCATTGTTAACCCAAGAACAAGTAAGCGCTAAACACAATAAAACCGGAATAAAATACCCGTTAAGCGAAAATACAAAATCATTTCTACACTATTATATGTGTGCTTCGTTTATAGATAACGGACTTGAAGTTAGAAATAAATTGCTACATGGAGAATGGTTTGAAAAAGATTTAGCCAGTTACGATACAAAATTCTCTCTCTTCACTATATACATGACCGTTATAGAAGAAATAGCACTAAACATTTTGATTCAGATCAAAAAGCAAGTCTTCAAAGAACTTGAAGATTTTGGTTATTTTAAAAAACTAAAACAACTAATCAAAAAAAATGATGGGCATATAGTTATTAAACAAATCAACAACCATTTAAGAGATTTCATTACTAAGGAAAAACTTACTTTGTTAAAAAAAATTAATCTTTCTTGGAAAATTAGTGGTAGTGCTGATTCTCCCAACAAATTCACTTTGTCGCTGCAAATAAATGATTGTTTTCATGTTTGTAGTTTTTATATAATGACCAAAAACAAATATAAAAGTCAAAAATAAAGGATCTTAGCGTTAAGCGCTTTTGTTTGTGATGGCCGGTCTTTGTAAAATAACTAATCATTAAAAAACACCTTACTAAATAAAAAAACCAAACTAAAAAACGCCTAACGTCGGCTAGAACGTTAGGGCGTATATTTTGAACAAAAAGTATTTTATTTTTTTAACTGGTGGTCGCAAGAGCAACTTTGCATATGTTCACAACCACAAGGACAGCGGTGACGTTTGTCTACCCGGTCATCGGATTTATTAGTCGTTGCCGCCTCCCATGTTACCGCGTCCACCATCATGGTTTCCGTGGTTTCCTTTTTCTTTATCGTGGTGGCCACCATGTCCATGATTGTGACTACCGTGGTTGTCGCGGTGCATGTGGTGGTTTCCTCGATTATCGTGTCCTCCTCGGTTGTCTCTACCATCATTCATGTTAGAGTGTGAACCGTGGTCACGATCGTGTTGGTTTTTCATTCTTATCCTTTCGGCGAACATGAACACGCGTACGGAGCGTTTTCACGAACTTGGAGGATTGGTTCTACAATTGTAAACCATTCGTTTCTTCATTTAGGATTGATGGAATAGACACGCTTTTCTTCAACTTGTTTGTACTTTAGTACGCCAAATTTTAACAACTTACCTAAGTGTTTTGAAAGGTTTACGCGGTTTATTCCCAGCAGGTGCCCAATCTGTTCAACGCAGTTTCTTTCGCACTGACATCTTCAAAAATGAGCGATAATCTTCGATTTGTTTTCACTACTCAATATTTTATTGACTTCGTAAATAGTCAATGTCACATTACTCACCTTTCGCCCTAATTATAACTTTAAAGTTTTTAATTGAGAAAAAAGGGAACATTTTTCCAAAATTGGAAATTATTTGATCGAACTTGTTCAGTTTAAAGTGCGCTTAACTGCCTCGTCTCAACCTTTAATCAACAGCTTGGTTTTTTGGGAATTAAGCTCGGGAATGAAGTGGCGATCAACTTTTACGAGTTTTTGGAGTTCTTCAACTGAGTTTCAAAAACCAACGTGTAATCCTGCTAAAAAAGCTGCCCCCATAGCAGTTGATTCAGTATTTTGTGGTCTGACTACTTCTAGTCCTGATATGTCTGCTTGAAATTGCATGAGAAAATCACTTTTAGCGGCTCCTCCATCAACTTTAAGCAACTTAATTGGATGTTTTAAGTCTTTAGCCATTGCTTTTAATAGATCATTGCTCTGGTAGGCAATTGATTCTAAAGCAGCCCGTACAATGTGCTCTCGTTTAGTTCCGCGTTCTAAACCAAAAATTGCTCCGCGTGAATTCGAATCCCAATAAGGAGCTCCCAGTCCGGTAAAAGAGGGCACAAAGTAGATTCTTTGATCACTCTCCTTGCTATCAGCTAATTGGGCATAGTAATTACTTATCGGAGCATCATAAATCATCCTTAGGCCATCACGCAATCATTGCAATGCAGCTCCAGCCACAAAGACCGAGCCTTCCAAGGCGTAAACAGTTTTCTGTTTGCCAATTTTTCAAGCGATAGTGGTAAGCAGTTTGTTACGTGAAGTTACGGCTTTATTACCTGTATTGACCAAAGTAAAGCAACCTGTGCCGTAGGTGTTTTTAACTTGCCCGACTTGTGTACAAAGTTGCCCGAATAAAGCAGATTGCTGATCACCGCAAACTCCAGTAATAGGCACTTCCCCTATGGCTGCTTGAGAAAAATGGGTTGGCTCAATTGTTCCGTAAAAATCGCTGGAACTTTTTACCTCCGGCAAAATTTGAATCGGTATGTTAAGAACTTTGCAAAGTTCTTGATCTCACTGAAGCGTGTGAATGTTAAAGAGCAAAGTTCTTGAAGCGTTGGAGACATCAGTGGCATGAACTCTTCCGTTAGTCAGCATCCAAATTAACCAAGTGTCGATTGTTCCGGCCAATATTTCACCCTTTTGTGCTTTTTGACGAGCACCGGATACATTGTCTAAAATTCATTTTAGTTTTGTGCCGCTAAAGTAAGGGTTAATGATTAAGCCGGTTTTGCGCTGAAAAAGACTAGCCTTGCCAGATTTAATTAATTTGTCGCAGAAGTCGCTAGTGCGACGATCCTGTCAAACAATTGCGTTGTAAATTGGTAACCCTGTCTTTTTATTTCACACCACAATTGTTTCGCGTTGATTGGTTATTCCGCAAGCTATTAACTGTGTTGATTTTAAGCCGTGTTGACGCTTAGCGTTAACCATGGTGGTTTTTTGAGCGTTTCAAATTTCAATTGGATCATGTTCTACCCATCCCGAGTGGGGAAAATATTGAGTAAACTCTAACTGCGAGACTGCTATAACCTTTCCCTTTTTATCGCTTATTAAAGAACGAACAGAAGTGGTTCCGGCATCTAAAGTTAAAACGTACTGTGGTTTAAGTTCCATAGTTACCTCTTTATAGTGAAGCTATATCAATCTTCCAAAAGCCCCAACAATAACGCCTGCAATCAACGGCCCTACAACGGGTACTCAACTGTAAGTTCAGTTAGCGCTAGTTTTTTGCTTATACGGACTTAATTGGTAGACAAGCCGCGGCACAAAGTCTCGAACAGGGTTGATAGCGTAACCGGTTACTCCACCTAGAGATAAACCAATTGACAAAACAACTAGTCCCATAGTCAGCGGACCAACATAACGCATCATGTCATTCATAACGTCGTTTTGCTCAGATTGATAAGAGATCACGATTATCATGGCTAACGTAACTAGAACTGTTGTAGCGACTATTTCTGTGATTAGGTTAGAAAACACTCGTTCGGGATGGGTAGGTGATGTAGCGTGAGCGTGGATAACATTTTGGCTGTTATCGGGTTCATTGGCATGATTCCAGTAAACTGCACTAACTATTAACTGCCCCACTAAAGCCCCTAAAAATTGACTAGAAATGTAAATAGCAAATAGGGTTCAAGTTATGGTTCCGCGCGTAAGCATAGCTATTGATACGGCTGGATTTAAGTGACCACCCGTTTCTCAAACATTTGCTAGCACCACCGCTAAAAATACCGCTAAAGCTCAGCCTAGGGAAATAAAAAAGGGACCGGCGTTAGTTGCTTTCGTGCGCTTATAAATTACATTGGCAACGACTCCATTGCCCATCATAATTAAAAAAGCGGTTCCAACAAATTCGCCAAGTAAAACTTGTCAATATAAGTGCACTGAATCTCCTTCAAATTAACTGATGTTAGTGAATTTAATTTTAGACACTTTTGTTGTAGATATTGAAATAAAATTCAATTTAAAAATTTAAATCTTTGTAAAAGGGGTAAGTTTTTACGATTTAGTTGTTTTTTTCTAGAAATTAATAGCATTCAACTTTTATGCCATTTTTTCCATTACAACTGTCGTTTATCTAACTTGCGTAGACAATTTTGCAAGTTAGTTTTCGTTGAAAATTTACTTTACCTTGTGAAAGAGACTTTTCCCTTGTAACAAATCACTTAAAAACTTATCTATGGTCGAGGGTTATGTGCATTATTGACAATGGTTAAAATGCATCGCGACGAGCACAATGTATTACAATGGTTAAGATGGATGAGAAGAAGAAAATTAGATTTATTGACTTATTTGCTGGAATTGGTGGATTTCACAAAGCTTTGGAACTGGTTTCTCAAAAAATAAAATACAAAATAGAATGCGTTTTTGTTAGCGAAATAGACAATGAGGCAATTGAAACTTATGCTAACAATTTTCTGATTGACAAGGAGAAAATTGTCAATATAAGAAGTCTGGATGAAAAATCTTCACAGGTACCCGATCACGACTTCTTATTTGCTGGATTCCCATGCCAGACTTTTTCAAACGCGGGGAAGAAAAAGGGTTTTTTAGATGAAATCCGAGGGACTCTGTTTTTTGATATTGCAAAAATACTAAAAAATAAAAAACCTAAGTACATTTTGTTGGAAAATGTTAAGCACCTGGTTAATCACGATAACGGAAAAACTTGAAAAAAAATAGTTGAAACACTTAACGGAATTGGTTATATTACTCCAAAAGATCCATTGATTTTATCTCCTCACGAATTTGGTATCCCTCAAGAAAGGCGCAGGGTCTTCATTCCCGGCGTATTAAAAGCAAAAGCAAACATTAAAAGTAAATTTATTGATTTCAACTTTAGTGATTTTAAAAAGAATAACCCGCTCTTGCAAAAAGATTCCCAAAAAATAAGGAAATACATTTGAAAGAAATACCTAGAAAAAAATGCTGAGGAAAAATATTTTCTCAAACCCGGGAACAAAAAGGACAACTACTTGATTCAAGTTTTGACAGCTTGAGATGAATTCTTAAAAAACGTTGTCAAAAAAGACGATAAAACTCTTCCGGTAATATGAGTGGATGAATTTGGGAAAAACTATTCTCTCAAAGGTTTAGCGGGTTGAAGGAAAAAATATGTTTCAGAAATGAGGTGAATTTACAAGAATAATAAAAAATTCATAAACTCTTGAATGAAAAAGCACAACACAGAAAAATGAAAAAAAAGAGAAAGGAAATTTGAGTGACAAGCAGGTAAGGAAATAAATGACATAAAAGACACATTTATTCAATTAAGGCAATCCGGAATAAGATGCAAAAAACCAATAAAATTTCCGACACTTGTTGCTATGGTTCAAATACCCATAATTTACGATGACGCAAAACAAAGTTGAAGATATTTGACACCTAGGGAAGCGGCAAATCTTCAAAGTTTTCCTAAGGACTACAAGATATATAACGAAATATCCGACAAAAACAAAGATTTTTTTTCGTACAAACAAATGGGAAATGCTGTAAACGTTAAAATAGTGTCTCTCATACAAGAACAAATGCTATCTAACTATTAACCGGTGAAATCAAAATGAATGAAATCAAACCCTATTTACACATAGTAAATAATGAAATAACCAACACTGACAAACATCCCATGGACGGAGAGAAAAAAAAGAAAGTGTTTGTGAACCTTTTGTTACAAGATTTAGAATCGGTTGAAAATACGATAAACGACATATCGGAAGAAAAAGAAAACTTATTCAGAATCTATTACAAGGACTCGTATTACAACATATTCATAGAGCATCCTGACGGCGGAGGTAGAGACATACATCACAATAGCACAAGCAAGAAGGTAGCTATACCTTTTCATGTTAAGGCGTTTAAAAAATTAATTGAAAATTTTGAAAGAGTGCTCGTTATAAACGTTTACCTACCTCAAACTAAAAATGGTGAAATAGACTATTTAAATAGAGTTTATCTAATCGTAGATCCTAAAGAGATTTATAAATCCAAAGTTGTTAATAACGATAAAAAAAACGCCTCTTCGCGCTGAGTAACTCTTGAACAAATCTTAAACGTAATAGAAAGTGAAGGACAGCTAGCCAACGATAAGAAAAATGTACACCTCGTGCATTGAAAAAAAATTCAAAGTTTCTTTGATAGTTATTTGAAAAGAGCATACAGAAAAATGGTTAAAGAAGAATGAAATAATTTTGTAGACAAGAACATTCGCAAAGATGATTTTGAAAAAAGTGGTAGAAAAATTTTCAGAGAACTCCTAATAAATACTCGAGGAATTAGATGCGAGATAATTGGTTGCAAAGTAAACATTATTGAATTGCTTATAGCATCCCACATAAAACCAGTGAGTGCAATAAAAAGCGATAATAGCATTGAAGAAAAACAAAAGAGAAAGGAAATCTCAGATCCTTTTAATGGTTTTTTGCTATGTCCCAATCATGATGCGCTTTTTGACAAACTATTTATTACCTTTGATAATGAGGGAAAATTGGTATCTTCAAGGATTATGAAAAATCACATTGAATTTTTTAACTTGAAGAAAGATCAAACGTTGGTTAAGTTGTCTAAAGAACATATAAGATATTTGAAATTTCATAACAGAATTTTCCGCCAAAAACATCCCCGTAAGTTTTATTCAAGTAAGTTTTGACAAAAACCCAAAATGAAACTGGAATCAAGCGATAGTATTAGGTAAAAATTGACTAGACTCGTTTATAAAATGAAAAAACTGGATAAAAAGTTGAAAAAAAGCAAGAGATGGTAAAGAAAAAATCTGATCAGTGTACTGTTTATAGTCTAATGTACTAGTAAATTAACTTGTAGTAAGGGACAAACTTAAGGTTGTTTTGTAAGATATCACAATTTTGTTTCAACATCTTCTGCACTTCAAGTGCAATTGCAGGCGCAGATGCTATAGCCGGAGACTGCATACCCGCCACATTTATAAAATTATTGCTTGTTGTTCCATAAGAAATAATAAAATCATCTGTATCTTTGTCAATGGGACGAGAACCAGCTAGAGTCATTTCAACTTTATCCATGTTTAGACTAGGAATTAAGCGGTGACCAATTTTTTTAATTTCAGATTGTTTGACATCTGTAACTAGACGTGTATCTTCTTTTGTGACACCATCTTCTGCCGTTGGTCCGACCAACACTTTGCCATCCAAAAGTGGCGCAACTAAAACGCCTTTCCCATGAACTGTGGGAACCATAAAATAAACTGCCCTCAAACATTGAGATTCGCTGCGTGACAAAACTTTGTATTCACCCCTACGCGCAATCAACTCAAAATTACCTTGACCCGCTAAATTTGCAATTGTGTCAGCATAATGCCCAGCTGCATTTATGATGTTTCTAGATCTAAAAATGTTGGAATTATCACGAACTTTTACCTCTCAAAATTTATCTTTTCACTTAATGTTTACAACCTCGCTAGATCTTAATATTTCCACTCCGTTTTGCACAGCAGCTCCAAACATAGCCAAACTAGCCTTCACAGGATCAATCAACCAAGAAGAAGTACAAATAAGAGCGGCCTTTGCCTTACTAGTCAAACACGGATGCTTCAAAAGAAGTTCCTTTTTTCCGACAATTTTCAAATCCTTCTTATGGACACCATTAGTAAGTCCGCGTTGATAAAGCATCTCGAGTTCCGAAACCTCTGCATCGCTTAACGCAACTACTACTGAATTGATCTTTCGACGCGGAAAATCCAAATAAGGAAAAATTTCGCTCTGTCACATCTTATTGCCTTCAACATTCAAACCAGCTTCTAATTTGCCCGGCTCGGGATCAAAACCTCCGTGAATTAAACCCGAATTTGACGCTGAAGTTTCTTCGGCTAAATAAGGGTTTTTTTCAAGCACCAAGATTTTAAGTTTATACCTAGCTAAACGATAAGCAATGGTAGCTCCGATTATTCCGCCACCAATAATAATGATGTCGTATCTATTTAGCGACATAAATCACCTTGCTCTAATTCTACCTAACTTGTTTGGTTGTTTCAAACATAAAATAATGAACATCCATTTCTCAAACGACTCTCTGGCACTTTATAGCTCAATAATCTTTTTACATGGTTACTTTGCCAAATTATCATTAATGCAAAAACGGAAATTGGCATTGAAAAAACCGTCAACATCACATTTTTAATAGTTGAGAAATACAAAGGAATGATTTTTCTGATTGAAAACACGATTGTTTTACGTTCTGATTGAGTTAACTTGACAAGCAATAAAGGCAAACAATATAATTTGTTTTTACAACTCTAAATGCGATTGTTTGCCAAAAAAAGTTTTTTGCTGACCAGTTTCTTTTCAAAATTCATGAGACAGCATTTTTAGAATCTCGGCAGGATTACACTGTGAATAATATAATTGTGTTTGTCAAGAGTGCACTATATTCAATTGGCGTTTGTAAAAAACAATGGAAACCTTTCTACACTTCTTAATAATCTATGCTCTTTACATTTCCAGCAACAGTTCAATTCTTGGAGGAATCACTTACACTCGTAAGTTCAATTTAAAATACCTCGCTGTCAGTCCACAAAAAACATTTAACTTATCAAACTGATGTTTTTTTATAACCGAGAAAAAGCACACATATTTTTGATCTATCTACCTCTTCTTTTTACTGCACTTGGTATTCTTTTCTTTTTTTCTGTGACTTTGGATCTTAGTTTGAAAAAATTATTGGTACCTTATCCCCTTTATAACTACTTTTTGTCTTTTTACGGGAGTGATGATTGTTAAAACAGTCACGTACCAGAGAGAAATTCAAAACTTTGGGTACTACGAGTTGAAAACTGCATTTAAAAGATTCGTTCTGTTAAACCAGGATTACATGAAAAAGAAAAGTCTTCAAATTGAAGATCAGCAAAAATTAACCATCACAAAAGACAATAAACCCAGCAAATATCAAAAGGTTATAAACTTCCAAGATAGGAAATTCATGAGACGAGTTAAAAAGGTGAAAACTAGCGGGCGACCGGAAAACATTGTCCTAGTTTTTAACCTCTACTTAAGCGGATGGTCCTATCTTATAACGGCGTTTAACAGTCCTCGCTATTCTTTTCTACTGAACAACGAAAAAATAAGTTACGAAATGCTAAGCACAATATTGCTGAACAAATTCTTTCAGTTTTATAATGAACGATAAAATTGAGATGTCTAAAATACATCCGTTAAATTTAGAGAATGACCATGGGTTTATCTGAAAATGGGCGATCACAAATAAAAAGTGATATACAATACCAATGCATAGGAGCATAGTTTAATGGTAGAACTGTAGTCTCCAAAACTACTAGTGCGGGTTCGATTCCTGCTGCTCCTGCCAAGCCCAAGTGGTGAAATGGCAAACACGGTAGACTCAAAATCTACTGACTTCCGAGTCTTATGGGTTCGAGTCCCATCTTGGGCACCATGTGTATAATCGCCAAAAGCTGAGAACTAAATGAAACAAATTAATACTGTTACGAAAAACACAAAAGATGAAATACTAGCACTTGATGAAAGCACAGATTTAGGTAATGGAACATTAATTGTAGAAATGGCTGCTGAATATGTCAAAAGGTGACTAGAAGACGAAAACGGTGTGAATCACCTCAACATAAACGGTCGCTGGGGAACTGGTAAAACTACAATTGCCCACAACGTTCTTAACAAATTTGCAAATGATGATGCAATTGAATGCATTCATTTGAACTTGTGAGAGTATGAATTTTCATCTAATCCTTACTTTAATGTTCTGACTGACATGTTAGCCAAAATGCGTATTGACGGAAAATATTTGAAAGAACAATTCAAGAAAATGGGTTGAAAAATTAAAGCGGGTGTGGGGATTTTTGGTCTAGATTTTTGGATCTCTTTAGAACGAGATGAAACCCAAATTCAAAACAAAGAAAGTTTAAGTGAGCAAATAGTTAAAGTTATAAACGACGCTATCGTTAACTCTCAAAAGAAATACCTTATTCTTGTTGATGAATTGGATAGGTGTAATCCACAAAAAATAGTCGAATTGCTCTCTCTGATCAGTCGAATCATGCTCAAGTTCAAAAACTGTTTTATTATGTCGTGCACAAATAACGAAGCTATTAAAGCAATTGAGCAGAAAATGTACCCCTCAGGGAATAGGTTCTGTGAAAATTATGTCGATAAAATATTTTCTAATGTCTTGAACCTTGATGAGCACAATGAAATAAAAAAAATTCCTACTCAACTAAAACAATTCCAGATGAGGTCCGAATATATTGAGTTAACGAACAACCCGCTAATAACTAATTTTATAAACAAAACAGAAGAGTTAAAAGGTAACTACCGTTTTTTAAAAAATGCTTCTTTGAGAATTAAAAATCTGTTAGAAGACGAAGACCCTGTTCTTGCAAATTATATTTTCAGGACAATGATAGAAACCGCAAAGACTTTCTTATTCTTACAATTTCTCTTATTTTACTTAATTTTTGTTGAAAAGAATGATATTGCCATGTTTGTAGAAATAACTAAAAAATCAAAGTTTAACCTAACAGACAACTTTCATAAAAGTGCTCTGATTAAAAACATATCTTTTACAAAGAGTACTGATAAAAATTTATTTGAAGAACAAAGAACTCCCATGGGTTTTGGTTGTGATTTTATCGTGTTAATAAACGGGGTTGCTATTCACTGAACTTTCTTTGAAGCATTTCTTTTTGACCCTAGCAAAACTGTTAAAGTAAAATCGTTAAAAAAACAAATTATTCACGGTGGTATCTCCGGTGATTTGTCAAACAACAAAATTCTCCTAAAGGCGAAAAGCGTTCACAAAAACCAAATACTGGTGGATATCTTCCGTAAATATTATGACGAATCTTATTTGCGTTTAACTGAAGTTTGACCCCATTTATTGAAACGCATAACGAAGAAATTTTAATTGTAGTGAAATAGGTTTTAAAAAATGTTTGCAACATTGTTCGCCTGTTTTAAAAGACAGTTTTTATGAACGAGTAAACTAACGCCTTATTTCCATGACATTAAACAAATTAACTTTTAGCACTAATCTTGACCAATATCGTGTGAATTGCTTACTAATACATTCGTATTTCCACAAGTAAATAATGCTGAGTTGGTAAAGTATAATGTTAAAAGGGTTTTAAGTCTTGTGCCAAATGAACCATGTAAACTTGCTTGGATCCCGGTTTATACCATTGATTTTTCCAAGGAGCATTCGTAATGTCAAAAATCCAAAAATTTCGCAATTGTTGGTGAGCTGTTTTTTCTAGTTTAATGATTGTGCTTTTCACTTCAATCACAGTTTGAACTTATTGCCTAGAAGCAATGCTAACCAGTGATTCTAGTCCTTTAAATGATGCGCTCGCTTGGACAGCGGGTGGTTTGGTATTTGTCTACATAGTTTACCTAATGATCGTCGGTTACCGCTTCAAGAAAACCGTTAGTAAGGACCCAAAGCTAATCGCAATAAGAAATTACCTAATTTTTAAAAAGCAAAAGTTTGACGATTTGCAAGAAAAGGCGCAACTAGACCCAGGTGGTCTTGAAAAAATCTGAAAAAATATCAAACGAGATGCTTGAGTTCTAGGTTTTTTCGTAATGATTTTTGGAGCTTTCATGGTTATTTCCCAACTGCTTTTAACAGAAGACTCCACAGCTTTTATCATTACCTTGTCATTAACAGTCGGGTTAATTTGATTGCCCTCGTGACTTAGTTGATTTTCAATATTTCTAACTAAAAACGCTATCTTCTAGTTTGCGTTTTGACCTATTTTTTTGATAAAAAATTTCTTTGAGTTTTTAAACTTTTGGGTTTGCCCAACGTTTTACTCATCTAAATCGCGTCATGATCTTCAATTTCAGAAGTGTCTTTTAGTTTAACTGCCTCAAAAATGGTTTTCAATAACGACACGAGCGTTTTGACGACGTTTTCTTGCCCTCGGTTGTATTCAAGTCAGTTATTCGCTTTAGAGTGATGGGATGACCTACCGGGCGAACTAAAGTAAATAAAATGGGAGGGTACGCGCTTAACATTGCTAACCGAACTAACTAATACCCCAAACACATCTTTCTTGCGCGTCTTAAAATACCGCAACGCTTTGTCAACTCGGTACGATTCGCCCGTGATGCTGACTAACACTACCAAATCTTCTGATCCAACGTGACCAAGTCAATCGATTAATTTTTCTTTTTCCTCTTCAAAAATCTGGTGCTTAATTTTCGCCTCGCCTAGACGAGAAGACATTCACAAAGCTAAACTATGTGATCTTCTGGAACTAAGCACAAAAATTGTTTGGTAAGAGTGCTGGCTAATTCGTTCCATTTTACTGTCAAGCGTTTTGCGACCGCCCGTACTCGGCTCAGAGAAAGTGTGACCTCCACTTAGTTTGCTCACGCAGTGACGCGAATACTCAAGGTAAAAATCTCGAAAAGACTTATAACCGAGTTTTTGAACGTAGCGCGAACAAGTTGATACAGGTGCTTCTAAAAAACTGGCCAGCTGCTTAATCGTCGCAAAACGACCACAAGCTTTGTTGCTGACTAACCTAGAGGAAATGTGCACATCTAGCCGGGTGCCTTCTGACAAAAGGCGACGAATCTTTTGGTGGCAAGAATTTTCAAAACCGGTTCTTTTGGACACTTTAAAAAAATGTTAGTCCAGTGCGAAGTGTCCAAAGTCCAAGAACTTGTATGGCCAAGTCGGTTTTTAATGGTCTGACGAGCGATTTTGGCCGTCTAAAGTTCCCGCAAGTCCTATTTAGCGCCCAAACCATAAATTTAACTCCCGGTCGAACTAAGCATTTTCAAGATAAAAACGGTCGAAAAAATCAACTTGTTAGACAAGTAGACTAAAATAAAATTAGATTTAAAACTTGTATCTAGGAGTGAGTTGCCTAAAAAACCGACCGTCTACTTTGTCCGCCACACCCACTGAAACCGCGAGTGGTACTTCACTAGCGACGACAGTCGCACTTTGCTCTACTACCATCTCAAGTACCTAATTGAAAACTTAGAGAAGAGTACGCGCGACACCTTTACCTTTGACGGACAGAGCGTCATCGTTGACGATTTTCTCCGCTTTGCCCCCGACTGACGCGGGCGCCTTAAAAAAGTTGTCAAGAGCCGAAAATTGCTGATCGGGCCGTTTTACACCCAAATGGATAATTACCAAGCTCGCGGCGAAGCACTTGTGCGCAACCTAGAAATCGGCATTGACTTAGCCCAGCAAATGGGCCACGCTATGAAAGTCGGTTACTTACCCGATGTTTTTTGCCACTCCCAGCAAACCAGTCAAATTTTACGCATGAACGGGATTGACAGTTTTCTGTTCTCGCGCGGGATTAATCCCTCGTTAATTGGCAACAACCTTTACTTTTGGCTCCAGAGTCCTGACGGCAGTAAAGTTTTTAGCACGTGACTAACTGATTACGCTAGTCACCCGAGCACGCTCGGGGCTAACTTAAACGACTGAATTGCTTATTTAGTTGAGGAATATCCCGAACCAGGTCAGTTTCACCCCTCAATCAAGTCTTACCTTAAAAGAAACCAGGAGCTACCAATTATCGTGCCCGTTGGAGCTGACCAGCACCCTTATCAACCCGAAGTGAAACAGCTCGTCACTCGTCTAAAAAGTCAGTACCAAGACTGAAACTTGGAGCTCGGAGATTATGAATCCGCGCTCGTTAAAATCAAGCATGCTCTCAAACGCCAAAACACGACCTTACCAACGGTTGACATTCCGCTAAAAGAAGGGGTGACCAAACCTGTTCACCGCGGAGTAGCATCAACGCGAATTGATCTCAAGCAGCTTTATTACGAACTAGAGTCGCTCTTAATTGACATGATTGAACCGATGAGCGTGATGTGTCAAATCGAAAAAATTGACGTTCCTTGGGCCATGATTGAACTGATTTGAAAACAGTACCTTAAATCAGCTGCCTACCACTCTTACGCAGGTGTGAGCATTGACCACGTTAGTCAAAAAAACCGTCAACGTCTGACCAGCGCGATTAGACTCGGTCGCAACGTCTTAGCAATGCTATCGCGAATTTTTTCCCAGCGCTTTATCCGCGAGGAAATTGACGCTTACCAAAAACTAATTCTTTTTAACTACGATCTAAAAATTTACGAAGGTCCTTACGAAATCAAAATTAACCTCAAAGATGACCGCCAAATTGGTCACTTCAGTTTTTGGGACCAAGACACGCCGCTTAAATTTAGCGTTATCAAAACTTACCCCGATCACTCTTACTTAATTTTGCTCCACGAAGTACGTATTCCCGCCTTCAACTACAAACTGATCGCTGTCAAATACCACGAAAAACCGCGAGCTCTGCCGCCCTTAGAAAACTTTGTCCGCAACGAACACTTAGAAGTAAGAGTTGGTCGCCGCGGGCTAACGCTAACCAAGGGCAATAAAACTTGAACTAATTTTTGGCAAATTTGTGCTTACCCATCGGCTGGCGACACTTTTACCCACTCGCCACTTAAGGAAGCCGACCGCGCTTACTTTTTTGACGAATACAAAGTTTTAGCCAGCGATTCTCATCACCAATCGCTCAGAATTATCGCCAGTGGGTTTGTGCCGAGCGGAATCGACAACTGGTCAGCCGAAAAAGAAGCTCAGCGCCAAAACATTGAAATTAACATCGTTTTAATTGAAGATCGCGTCTTTTTCAAAGTCAACTTAATTAACGCTTTGCAAGACACCAGACTAGTAGTTTTAATTGATGCTAACAGCGGCGAAGATCGCTGGTGACACGACCAAGTTTTTGGAATTGAAGAAAACCAAATTAACTCGGTTGGGTTAGACGCGCTCAAAACGCCCGACTCGTTTGGTTACCGCCGTCCTGAGTACCTTGGCAGCCAAAGCATTCACCACCACTTTGTTAGCAACTACCAAAACACCGCTACCATCTTCACCCAAGGAACTCGCGAGCATGAACTGTTAGTCTGGGAAGGAAAGCATTACTTTGCTTTTACGCTTTTACGCAGTTTTAGCAAAATTAGCGCCGGAAAACTTTCGTGACGAACTGGACCTAGTCCGATGGTTGAAAGTCCTAGCGCCGACTGCCAACTCCACCAAAGTAAGTTAAGTTATTCTTTCGTAGTTGACTACAACTACCGCACACTCGCTCAGCAGTTTCAAAATTCCAAACACCTTCTTTACAAAAACTACTACTTACCTAACCCAAGTCAGTGGGCCCAACCGCTTTTGCACTGAAAGTCCAACTTAGCCCACTACGACCGCGGTCAGCACGATGATCCTCACACGTGACAAATTCCGGCGCTAGTTGAAAACGAAAACTTAATCGTGAGCGCTTTTTACCGCAATCCTAGGCGGCAAATCATCTTGCGAATTTTAAACGTTGGACCAAGTTTTACTTTCACCGACACCAGTTTACGTTCGTCACGAACCTTAAGCAATTTCCGTCACCAAAAAATGTTTTGACCCCAATGGGGCTTAGTCAACTTCTTAATTTAAACTTGCTAACAACTAAGAACTAGTTAACAAGTTGGCGCTTAGCGTTATAATTAGTTTGAAAAGAAAGTCAGTTGGTATAGTGCGTTTGAAAAAAGCGTTTTGAATGCTTGGTGCCGTAGTGTCGCTCGGCGGTGGCGTGTTTGCTTGTGCCAGTTGTTGACCCCAAAAAACTTCTTCGCTGGAAGAGGTTGAGTCAGAACTCAACGAAATTGAAGAAATAGAAACATACCATACCGACCTAGTTCCTTCGGAAACATTTGAAATTAACCAAGAAGTGAGCGCCGATGATCTGGGCATCACTTTGCCGCCTTCGCTTGATAAGTTCACCACAACTTTAACGATTGACGACCTTGATGACCACACCGGACTAGTCAGCGTAAGACTTAAGTTAAGTCATGAGTCACGTCACATTGTCCGCAATTTTAACGTGATTAACTTCGCTAAAAAAACCGACCACGATCGCGAAGCAGTTGAAAAATGGTCCGAGTACATGATTAGTGCTAACAAAACGCTTCACGAGCAAAAACTGCCGAGCGAAAGTTGTCAAATTGGTCCCGCCGACTTTGATAAAATCGGTCTAAACAAATACGACTTATCCCACGGTTGAGAAGTTGATCTTAACGTGGTAGAGGTTGACGACGACGAAGGTTATGTCGTGGTTGAAGCGACTTTAAAAAAGAACGGGCAAGCTAAGCACAAGCAGAAGTACAAAGTTGCCGGATTCAAAAACCATAACACCCACAATAAAATCATCGTTGAAGAAATTAAAGCGCTGTTAGTGGACCAAAAAACTAAGCCTTCTAACCAATCTCTTCTGCCTTCCGAAATTGATCTCACCGAGCAAGACACCTACTGGGAAAACATTGGTGGTAAGCCTTGGGATTTAGAAAAAAATAACGGCGTAGATTTGCAGTACGAAACTCTCAAAAAAAACGATGAAACTGGCGCAATCATCGTGAGAGTTACGATTAACCGCGGCAAAATTAGTGACCAAAAAGTGGTCAGAATCCACGGCTTTTTGTCTAAGAGTGTTTACCGTAAAAGCGTGATTGACGATTTTTTTGCCAAAGCGCTTAAATTGCGGGCTGACCACGGCGACCAAAAAGCGAGCGATATACTCAAACTAGGTCAAACGGATCTGCAAAAAATTCGCATTAACTGACCGACTTTGCCCGATAAATGACGTTTTGAAGCGACGGTGGCCAAAATTAACGATGTCAAAGGAAGCGCAACATTTTTAGTTAGCGTCTACCACGAAGACACTAATCTAGACGGCCGCAGCGTGGAAATCGGCGGTTTTCTTGACGAGATTAATTTTGAAAAAAAACAACTTCACAAACTACTGGACTCGCTCAAAGATCAAAAAGTTCACGCCAACTGAGCTGAACAATTGCCAAGTCAGTGAAGGGAAAAACCGGACTGACCGCTTGACTACCAAAAACTAAACTTAATCTTTGAACCGATTCCTAACCTTGATTGAAAAAAACTTTCAGGTCTAGTCAGCGTAGTCTCCCATGATGACCAAAAAGGTACGATTGAAATCAAAATTGACTTCAAGTACGGGGATTCAACAGCAAGCAAAACAATCGAACTATCAGGACTGAAAACTCTGCAGCAGTTCGACCACGAAATCGCGCACCAGTTTATCCAAAAGACCAAAGTTTCTCAAACTGACAAAACTGACATTTTAGTGCGTGACATCATTAAAAACAAACCTTTTACGCCTGAATCGCTCGGTGTCAAATGACCAAAATTGCCCGACCACTTAAAACTCATCATTAATATGGATTCTTACGAAGAAGACCAAGGTCGGATTGATTTATTTTTGGAACTTCGTGACGCTGATAACCAAGTCATCGCCCAAGGTAAATCCCGTATAACTGGATTTAAAACTTTGGTTGAACAAGACCAAGAAGACGTAAACAAAGTGGTTGGTCTTTTCCAAGACCAAGTTACCCAGGAATCTAACCGCGACAAGCAAGTTAGCGAAATGTTTAAACAAGGCCAAGTTGTTTCCGCCCGAGCACTCGGTGTCAAATTGCCAAGCAACGATCAACTAAACGGCGTGGAAGTGACACTGCGCGTGTTCTCAATTGATGACACCGATGGGAAACTAACCGTGGAAGTAATCGGGAAAAAGCGTAACTCAGAACGTCGGATCACGTTTGTGGTGAGCGGTTTCCAAAACCAAAACGAACGCGACCAAAGTGCGATTGCTCAGTTTCTGAAAGATTGAGAAAACGTCAAAACTAGTACCAGCGGTCTTTTAGCCAAACTAGTGGCGGCGATTTTTAAAGGCGAACTAAGCAAGCTGGGCGTAGAAAATCCTCCCCAACTGACTGGTGGTTTGGAAGCGCGTTATGAAATTGAAAATTTTGACGACGACAACGGAATCATCAACTTACGCGTAATAATCTCCCGACAAGGCAAAGAAATCAAAACTGCCCAAGTTAAAGTGCGCGGTTACCGAACTTCATCTGAACAACACCTGATCGACATTGGCGGCATTATTAACGGACTAGGTGAGCTAACGGCCGGCGAAAGGCTAGCAGATAAGCGTCCGAGTCAAGTTTTCAAAGAAGGTCAAACAGCGGAACTAGAAGATTTTTACATTCCTTGACCACGTGACATCGACCGGGCTGGCATGAAAGTGGAAGTCAAAATATTAGAACTTGACGACGAGCACGGCCAAGCCAAAGTGGAAATTACCGTTAGCAAAGGAGTCCACAGCAAAAAGCGCGAATCCATCATTAGTGGTTTTGACACTAACGAGCGCTACCGTCAACGCGAGGGACAACGGATTAGCGACTTATTAACCGATTTAAAAGTCAAAACCAGCGACAAAGTGCCTAGCCAAATTTTTAAACTTGGACCAGTTGGTCTAGATGAAATTGGTTTCATGTTGCCGATTTTACCTTTTGAATGAAAAATGGAATTAAAAGTGGTTGAAATTCGCGATGCAGGCGGACAAGTTGGTTTTGAAGCAACTTTGCGATGACGTGATACTCCGCCTCTAAAATACCGCTTCACTGTCAGTGGTTTTAAAAGACAATCAACTAAAGACCAGGAAGATGTTGAAAAAATCGCCGCGCTAATTAAGGATCAAACCGCTCACGCCTCCTTTGGTCAAAGTCAACTAAGCAAAATTGCCAAAGTTGATGAGCTAGTTAACCCGAGCGACCTTGGTTTTGAATCGCCAAGTCCAGAGCAAATCGGCAGTGCTAAAATCACTTACCGCGTCGTTAAAATCGATGACGAAAACGGCGAACTGACGCTTGAAGCGGCCATTGAAAAAGGCGAATCGCTGGAAAGACGCATTTTCAAAGTGACCGGTTACCAGACCGAGAAACAGCGCGACGAAAGCGCGATTAAAGAGTTTTTAAGCGCCTGGGAAAGTGTCAAAACGACCTTGGTCACTTACCTACCACGTGACGCGGCTAAGATGTTTGATGCTAGCTTAGCCGACCTTGGCGTGGATGAGCATCCTCAGTTACCCGAGCACTTCAGCGTCAAATACATGATCAAAACTTTTGACGACGAAAGCGGAACGATTACTCTGGAAGCAGAGATTAGTAAAAAAGGCCAGTTAGTTCAAAAAGTCACCGTCGTGGTCAAAGGTTTTCGAACCACCGCGGTTCAACACCAACTTGATGTGAGCAAAATTTTGGAACTGCTCAAGGAAATTAGAGTTAGCGATAAATTTAGTCAAAAAAGACCGAGCCAAGTTTTTGAAATTGGGCAAAAAATCACTTTGGAAGAAATTGATTTCCCGTGGCCGAAAACTATTGATCGACGCGGAGTAGAAATTGAGTTGGAAATTTTAACTCTTGACGACGAAAACGGCGAAGCCAAAGTTAAAATCACCGTCACTAAAGGTCAAATTACTGACGACGGCGAAAGAGTTTTGACCGGTTTTGATGACAACAGCTCTTATCAGAACCGAGTAGCTGAGCAAGTTTGGAAACAACTCGAGAATTTGACCACCAGCGACCAGGACAAAACGCCAGGATCGGTTTTCAAACTGGGCGAGGTGGAGGCCGACCAACTTGGATTTAAACAACCCGAGCTGCCACCGGAATGAGAAATTACTTGGGAAGTACTTAAGTTAGATAATCCCGGCGGTGAGGTTCATTTTGAGGCCTCTCTAAAGTGACGCGATCACCCAGCCATAAAACACCAATTTGTAGTTAAGGGTTACAAAAAACAAGCTCAGCAAGACCAAGAAGACGTTGAAGAGATCGCCGCACTAGTTCAAGATCAAAATGCGAATGACAGTTTTCGCAACACTCAACTTAGCAAAATAACTAAAGTCGGTGATCTAATTAACCCGGCTGACCTAGGTTTTGAAAATCTTGACCCAACCAAAGTGGGCGACGCTAACTTAACTTACCAAGTAATTGAGATCGACGACTCAAACGGTGAGGTGTTAATTGAAGTCAAAATTACCAAGGGTCAAGCTAACACTAGTCGTCAATTTAAAGTGAGCGGCTTTCAAACCGAACAAGACCGGGATCAGTTGGCAATTAAGAAGTTTTTGTCCGAGTGGGAAAGCGTCCAAACTAGTCGAGTTGATTTGATGCCTAATGCGGCTAGCAAACTTTTTGGAGAAGACTTGAGCGCGCTGGGCGTGAGCAGTCCGCCGCTTTTACCGACTGGGCTAGATCCCAAGTACAAAGTGAAAACTTTTGACGACGAGCAAGGCACAATTAACTTGGAAGTTGAAATTTATAAAAACGGTAAATTGCTTGAAACTGTCGAAGTTCAAATTAGCGGTTTTCGCACTCAAGCCGAACAAAATCAAATTGATGTTAGCGCCGTGTTAGACGCGCTTAAGTCAATAAAGATCGGTCCTAAGCTTAACGAAAAAAGAGCCGGTGAAATTTTCAAACTGCACCAAATAATTACGCTGGCTGACTTGGACGCTAAGTTGCCAGCCGCGATTGATCCGCGCGGGCTAAGCATTGATTTAGAGGTGCTCAGTCTTGACGATGAAACAGGAACTATGAAAGTTCAAGTTAACGTTAGCAAAGGTCAAACCAAAAATTTCCGAGAAACGGTTGTTAGTGGGTTTGAAACTAACTTAGAGTACCAAGCGAGAATCGTCAAGAAAATTTGACCGCTTCTTAACGATCGAAAAACAATCTTTGCCAAAGATTTGGCGAGTCAGCTCTTTAAAATAGGTCCGGTCGAACCCATAGATCTTGCAATCCTAATGCCGCTTGTTCCGATCGGTTGAAAAATTAGTTTATCCATCACCGACATCGAAGACAAAACCGGAACGATCACTTTAGAAGCTTCGCTTCGTTGACTAAAACGGGAAAGTTTTCGGCACACTTTCACTCTTTCCGGTTTTAAAACTCGTCACCAACAAGACCAAGACGATGTCAAATTGGTGCTAAAAGAAATAAAAGATTGGAAAGTAAGTGGCGAATTTGCTAACTTAAGACCACTTGACGTAGGCAACGTTGGCGAGGAAGTAGACCCCCAAAAACTCGGCTTACCGACTGTTCCAAGCGCCAAGGAATTAAATGTTGTTTTGCGTTACATAATTGCCGAGCAAGATAACGAAGACGGAATTTTAACTTTGATCGTGCGCGTTATTAAGTCCGACGCGGCGGAAGAGAAAAGAATTCTTGTCCAAGGACTCAAGACTAACTTAGCCTACGAGAAAGAAATCGTTGTCAAACTAGTTGAGCAAATTAAAAAAACCAAAACTAGTTTAAGAAACGACGTTTTGCCTTCCTCGTTTGCAAAAGACCAAAGTCACTCAGCGGAAGAAATTGGTCTTAAAATGCCAAAACTACCAGCTGGCTGAACGGCCGAATTCGTGCCGCTTGAAGCGTTTGATGATGAAGGAATCCTAAAACTAAAAATGGTGCTTAAACGCGGTCAAAAGGTGATTGAAGAGCACGAGATTACGCTCAGCGGTTACCAAGACACTTACCACCATGACTTAGAAATTGTGGAAAGATTAGCCCGTAACACGATAATTGACGCCAAAACCCAATTTAACAAAAAGTATCCGCGCGAACTTTTCAAAAACAAAGATCTCGTGGACGAAAAACTGCTCGGCATCACCGCTGCCACTAAGGAAGAATTGAGCGGCGCCAAAGTGGAATACGAAATTGCTTTGGTGGACAACTTCACCGGTTCAGTTAACGTCAAAGTAAAAATTACTAAAGGTCAAGCTAAGAAAGAAAAACAAATTACAGTCGGCGGCTTTCAAGCGCTTAACGATAAAACATCTGGTGAAGTCAGAACGTGGTTCATGGACTTCATTCAAAAACAAACTACCAGTCGGACCAATGATATGCCGACAGATATTGGAGCTTATCGTGCCAAAGTGACTTTGAAGGATTTAGGACTTGAGGAACTTTACATTCCCGACAACTGAGTCTTGAACATAGAAATTTACGCGACCGATGACGTAGCCGGAAATGTCCGCACTAGTTTTACAATTTTAAAAGACGGTGCAACTTTCGTGTTGGGAACGATTACCATTTTGCGAGGTTTCTTAACCGCTCTCAAAGCCGTAGAAGCCGTAATTGCGCAACTACCCGATGAAGTTGAAACTTCTATTAAAGATATGCTTCCTTACGACTACCACATGAAGTTTCGCCGACCTAAAGATCTTGCTACAGTGGGCATCGACATAAAAATTGAGCACCACCATAGCGTCAAAGTGACTTACGAAATTATTTACCCAAACAACACGCGCGGTTCGGCAATTTTGCGTGTTCACGCCACTCACGCGTTAGCTTACCGCCTTAAAAATGTCACCGTGGTAGGTCTTAAAAAAGCGTAAGTTAATCTTTTCAATCGGTTTCGGTAAAAGTGTTTTTTTCCAGTTTTTGACGGTTAGTTAATCCGACCTGTCCGATGTATTCGCCCAGTAAATCAAAAAGTTTCAGTAAAAGTTTGAGTTCGGTTTTTTTGTGCTGACTAGCCAGATTAGCAAAATTATTTCTGATCGTCTGGTTAAAAACGCCTAGCAATCATAAGTAGGCGTGAAACACCATTTGACTCGCGTAACGACTAAGTTGCAGATAAGTCGTTTGGCTGGCGTAAGTCGCAAACATAAAGGAAGAGGCGTGGTTGGGAAAGTTAGACTGCAAATAAATGTGTTTCAAGTATTTATCGTCTCGAATGCCATTTTGAATAATCAGTTTAATTTTGCGGTCTTCGCGGTCTAGGTTTTTAATCTTCTGCATTCATCCGTAAGGACTGCGAACTTGCTTGCGTGAGAAAAATTGGCGACCAAGTTGGCCAAAAAGGCCCGCGCCGTTTTGAGCTCATGGAGCAAAAAACTCGGCGAATTTACGCATGTTTTTCATGCCGTGGATCAGAAAATGGTCAAAAACGTGCGATCCGTACTTTTCGATTAAATAGTGGATAGCGTAAAGTTCAAAGTACTGACGAATTTTAGCAAGCGAAGAAAAAGCCAGATTAAGTTCTAAGTTCATTTGAATTTCGTTGCCCATCATGATGATGTTTTGAAGTACAAAAAACTTCCACTGGTAATCTTTGCTTTGGGTAAATCAATCGTCCAGCACTTTCTGCTCGCGTAATTTGGTAAATAAATTGAGCACTAAAAGCAAGATTTGGTTGATTTTAAAAACGTCTAGCAAATTGCTCGGTTCGGAATACGACTGGCGGAGATACTTGGCGTAGTCAGAACGCAAAATCATTTGGGTGTGTTTAAAAACATCATCAGCACTAAAACTATCAACTGTGTAATTGCTAATTCGGTCAATTATTCGTAAACATTTTTCAATTTCGTAAGTTAAATCGAACGGAACTTGTTGGGCCATCTAACTTTAATTATAACTGCGGAGCTCGTTAAAGCTAATGTTTCAAAACTGGTTTGTCCAACAAAACTTGTTTTTGAATTGGTAAAAACACGATGGATCCTGTTTTTAAAATTTCCACTTCACGACCAAAAACGCGTTTTAAAATTCTTAAGTACTCGGGAATTTGGTAGAGAACTTGCAAGTAAGGATCGTCGGATTTTTTCAAAAACTGTTTGTATTTACTTAGCGTCAGTCGTTGACCGCCTTGCTCGGTAAACCAATTGCTAATTAAGGTACGTAGTTTTTTGCGGTTATAAGTCAAATCTAAGTAAGCGATTTGATTCCCTCGGGCGCGCCACAAAAAGTTGTTGTTTTGGACCACGTAGGGTGATCCTCCAAAGAGACGGAAAAATTCATCGCTGGGAAAAACCGACGGACGGCGTCCGCAGTAGTTGACTAGTCGACTAAATAGCGGAGCGTTGTTATCTAAGTTAGCGTCTAGATAAATTGTCATGGAATTACCAACTGAAAAACGCAAAACTTGACCATAAAACTTTTTGAGTAAGTAGTATGGTTCGTCGCAAACTAAGTCATTCTCAGTTATAACGGGAGCGACTAGCTTCATAAACTTGTTTTTAGTTAAAAGAGGGTGGTGTTCAACCGCGCTGACGAGGGCGTAAATTTGGGCGGCCAAATCTGCGTCTTGGTTGCGCGCTAAGCGAAATTTGTTGGAGTCAATTTTCAAAAGTCACTCTTGACGTTCTAAAGTTGCAATTAAAGAACGGCGCGATGATTTATAACCTATCCGGTTAAGTTTTTCAATTAAACTTTGGTTAATCGTGATGTATTCTAAGTCTGAAGTCGTGAGTCAGTGGCGAATTAAGTACTGAGCGTTACCAAAAATTAATCCGTCAACTTTAACCGATCGATGCGGCGGCATTCAAAAGGGATTAATTTTGATAAAACCCTGCTCGGAAAACTTTTTCCGCTGCTTAATAACTTCTTGGCGAAAGTAAGAGCGCTTGTAAAGCACGTTGTTAATCATTTTATAACGGCGGGCTAAGTAAGCAATGGTAGTGTAATCATCAAGTTTGTCAACTGACACTTGCTGCAAGTTAAAAAGTTGTTCATAAGTAGTGTTCTTAAAAATTTTAACTTGGTTAGTTAAAACGGACAAAACTGTCCGGTAAATACTTTCGCGCATTTTTTTGACGATCGGTTTGGGTATTTTCAGTTTCTGACTAATCGCATCCAAACTTTGTCCTTGAACTAGCAAGCAAAAGACATCAAAAGAGCCATTATTACGATTAAACAAGGTCCGCAACTTTTTCCTAACTAAATTCATATTTCTATTATGTCATAGAATTGTATCTAAATGTCAATTTTTGTTAACGGTGCTTATCGTGGTCAGTTTTCAGCACGGCTAAAAACGCCTCTTGCGGAACGTTAACAACTCCGAATTGCCGGGCGCGCTGTTTACCTTTTTTCTGCTTTTTAAGCAGTTTATCGCGTCGGGTCCGGTCCCCTCCATAAAGCTTTGCCGTCACATCTTTCCGAAAAGCTTTAATTGTTTCCCGGGCAATTACTTTCGCTCCGATTGCCGCTTGAACGGGAATTTCAAAGTTGTGGCGCGGAATTACTTCCTTAAGTCTCTCAACCAGTTGACGAGCACGAGCATAAGCGCGATCTTTCTCGGCGATGAACGCAAAAGCATCGGCAGGCTCACCGTTGAGTAAAATGTCAACTTTAACTAACTTACTAACTTGGTAAGCATCAAACTCGTAGTCAAAAGTCGCATAACCTTTGGACAGCGATTTAAGGTGGTCAAAAAAGTCAAAAATCACTTCGGCGAGCGGTAGACGGTAAATCACTTTCCGACGCAAGTGATCAAGGTATTCCATTTTTAAGTAAGTGCCGCGGCGCGATTGGCATAAATCCAAAACTTGCCCGAGGTATTTTTCCACCACGATAATCTCGGCTTTAATAAAAGGTTCTAGCGTTTCTAAAATCCGCGATTTATCGGGTCAAACAGACGGGTTCTCAATCGTTAACTCCCGACCGTCAGTTAGTTTAAGACGATAACTCACAGTCGGAGCGGTTGTCACTAAATCAAGTTTAAATTCGCGTTCTAAACGTTGCTGTAAAACTTCCATGTGTAAAAGGCCGAGAAACCCAATTCGGTAGCCGTGACCAAGCGCCTGGGAAGTCTCGGGCGTGTAAACAATGGCCGCATCGCTGAGAGCAATTTTTTCCAGACTATCACGCAGTTGAGGGTACTGCCCGTTATCAAGCGGATAAAAACCGGTAAAAACGACCGGTTTGAGTTTTTTAAAACCGGGCAAAGCTTGCTCGGACGGGTTAGCAACTAAAGTAATCGTGTCGCCAACCGCCACGCTTTGGGCCGAGCGAATGGCGGCGGCGAGTCAACCGACTTCGCCCGCCTGGAGACGCTCGCGCTTTACTTCCTGGGGATTTTTGATTCCTAGCTCGGTCACGTCAAACTTTTCGCCGGTTGACATAAATTTAAAACTGTCCCCCACTTTAATTTGTCCGCCGAAAATTCTAACTAAACAAATCACTCCCCGGTAAGTATCGTAGTAAGAGTCAAAGACAAGCGCTTGAAGCGGCAAATGATTGTCGGCGTTGGCCGGCGGCGGAATGCGCTGAATAATCGCCTCCATTACCGCGGGTAAATTTTGACCGGTTTTAGCCGAAATGGCTATGATGTCTTGCGGTTTAATTCCCAAAGTCTCACTCAACTGCTGACTAACTGACTCTGGATCAGCCGTGGGCAAATCAATTTTGTTAATCACCGGGATGATCGCCAAGTTGTGTTCAATCGCTAAGTAAACGTTAGCTAAAGTTTGGGCTTGGATGCCCTGAGCCGCGTCAACCACTAAAAGCACTCCTTCGCAAGCCGACAAGGAGCGAGAAACTTCGTAACCAAAATCAACGTGACCAGGCGTGTCAATTAAGTGAAACAAATAACTTTGGTAGACTATCTGAACCGCGTTGAGTTTAATTGTGATGCCACGTTCTTGCTCAAGTTCCATCGAATCAAGGTGCTGGGCTTTTAATTCGCGCTGACTGACGGTTTGGGTAAGTTCCAAAATCCGGTCGGCCAAAGTTGATTTGCCGTGGTCGATGTGAGCAATGATGGCGAAATTACGTATTTTGCTTTTATCCATGTGCGATAAGTAGGCCTTACTCGGTTAAAAAGGTCGGTCACTAGGGTGGAATGGCAGCCCATGTTGGACTCGAACCAACAGTCACGGCACCAAAAACCGTTGCCTTGCCTATTTGGCTAATGGGCTATTATTGGTGGAGAGAGAGGGATTCGAACCCCCGAACCCGAAGGAGATGGTTTACAGCCACCCGTGTTTAGCCACTTCACTATCTCTCCGCCTACTGGAAACGAAAATATTATATAACAGTGCGACTGCGATTGCCCGACCTACTTGCGGATTTTTAAATCTTTGTAACTAATTTCGGTCGGAGTTTTGCGCTCAAACATGATCAGTTCCACGATAGCCACTTGACGCTGGTCATCGTTTTCTAAAATCGGACCAATTTGACCTTTGGCTGGTCCATCAATAATTTCCACAATTACGCCTGGTACAAAGTTAGTGCGAACGATACCGGCATCAAAATCGTGGCGAATTTTTTCGACTCTTTTGATCATTTTGCGCATCTCTAAATTTGAAACTGGGGTCGGTTTAGTGCGTTGACCCGATGAGCCCACTAGACCAGTCACGTACTCGGTGTTGCGAACTAAAAACCACGCTTCGTTACCCATTCGCATGCGAATGAAAATGTAACCGGGGTAAAGGTTAACCTCGCGAACGCGGTGCGGTTGGTTAGCGGTTTTTTTAGCTAACTCGCGGGGTGTTAAGTGAGGTATGCGCATCACTTTAAACTCGTCAAAATCATCTTGCATATTTTCAGAAACAACCCTGTTTTTGAGCGATTCAATCACTTTATCTTCTTTACCTGAAATGGTCGTAATCATGTACCACTTTTTATCCATTTTAACCTACAATCCAATTCCCATGTGGCGTCATATAAACGCAAAAAATAGCGCCAAACCGAGCAAAAATAAAGCGCTCACCGCGATGAAAAGAACCGCTTTGACAAAGGTGTTGCCCGTCTGACCAAGCGTTGGTCAACGCACACGCTTAAGTTCCTTAATAAAACGTTTGATTCTTTGCATAACTTCGTTAATTATACAAACTTTTAACTTGAAGGTTGACTTTACTTTTGAGCGATTTAATTAGCGTTTTAATTCTGGCGTAAGAAAGTCCAAGCGTCTGACCAACCTTTTTAAGACTGAGTGATTTGACAAAGTGGAGCTCGTAAACTTGCTTTTCCAAAACGCTTAAAACTGATAAATCCAGTTCGGCTGACTCGTCTAAGTTTAAGACAAATTCCTGAGCGCTTTCTGAGTCGTTTAAACTGTAAGCTTCGTTGAGCAGTCGGTAGTTTTTAGTTGAGTAACTTTTGGCTAAAGTGCGAACCATGAACTTGCATTTTAAAGCTAGAAAAGTTTTAAAACTCAAACCAAACTGGGGACGATAACGAAAAATTAACCAAGGTATTTGGGCGCAAAACGCTAAGTGGGCGTCTTCGTAAGTGAGCGGCACTTGCCGGTAAAGCGCTAAAACTTGGTGAATGACGACTTCCAAAGTGCGAGCGTAAAGCGAACTAACTAACGCGGTGATTTTCTCAATCTCCATTAACGTTTTACTCGCTTAAATGGTTCATCAAAATTCCGCCGCTGACTGAAACATTGAGCGATTCCACCGAGCCAAACATCGGAATTTTAATTTTAAAATCAACTTGTTTAGTTAAAGTGGTGCTGATCCCTTTCGCTTCGCTGCCCAGCACCAAAATTAACGGTCAGTTGAGGGGTGCAGCGCGGTAATTCTCACCTTGCAGCGTTGCTCCGTAAATTCAGTATCCGCGCTTTTTAAACTTTTCTAAAACGCTTTGGAGCGAGTTAACCCGAGCGATCTTAAGACCGTTTTGACCTCCGCTCGCGACTTTTAAAACCGCGGGACTAACTTGGGCTGAGCGGTCTTTGGGAATGAGCACGTGTTTTCAACCTAGTGCATTAGCAGTCCTTAAAAGCGCTCCTAAGTTATGGGGGTCTTGGAGGTGATCCAGCGCCAAGACGCGGCGCGGCTGGTCTTTTCAAAAAGACTCCAATTCGGCATAAGGATAATTTTTGGCTAGAGCCACGTAGCCTTGGTGGTTAGCGCTAGTTAGCTGGTCTAAAAACTGTTTTGATTTAACTTGCACCGGCACGCCCTTGGTTAAGTGATTGGAAAGCGGTTTTTGAACGTAAACTAGCTTTAACGGATAGCCGTGTTTAATCGCTTCTAAAACCGTGTTTTTACCGTAAATTAATTTTGGATCACTTGCCATTTTTGTTTTCTTAAATTAGTCCTTGTTTAATTAGTAAAGCCCGAATTTTATCCGCGGCCTGGTAATCTTGTTTAGTGCGAAGCAAAGTTCACCGCTGATAAAGCTGGCGCTGTTTGTCGGTTAGTTTTTCCACGGAAAATTTAAAACCGAGCAAAGCAAAAATCTTGCGCATTAAGTAACCGCTCGTTTTTTTTTCGTGAAAAAGTTTGAGTTGGGCGTGAATCACTTTGAGCGCGGCGCTAAAATTCCACTGACTAATTTGCTGGCTAATCTGCTCAAAAACTTGCTTTTCTTGCTCGCTGGCAAAACCGGTTGAGCGCTCTAGTTGACTTTGTAAGTGAACGTGGTGTCAGCGTTTGACTTGCAAACTAGCTTGGTCAATTAATTCTGGGCCAAGATCGACGGGACTAGTTGGACTAGTCATTAAGTAAATCATTCTGAGCGTGTCAAAACCGTGTTTTTGACCAAAGTCAACCGCACTGACTCAATTACCAAGACTTTTAGCCATTTTGGTGTCTTTCCAATTGACAAGACCAACGTGTTTTCACTCGGTGGTAATTGGTTTTCCGTGGATAGTTCTAAACTGAATGTTTTCGTTTTCGTGGTGGGGGAAAATTAAGTCCACTCCGCCACCGTGTCAATCAAGTTTATGGCCCTGGGCTCAGCGCTCAATTAGCGCCACGCACTCAGTGTGCCAACCAGGGCGCCCTTTGGACCAGGGACTATTTCAGCGCTGGCCGGTCAAAGTTTTTTTTCAAAGGGCAAAATCAGACGGGTGTTTTTTGCTTGGATCAGACGATTCAGTCGGACTGACCATTTGTTCAAAAGATTGAGCCGAAACTTCTCCGTAGTGTTTCCGGGCGCGCTCAACGTTAAAGAAAACGTTGCCCTCAGATTGGTAGGCGCTTTTTTTGTCCAATAACTGCTGAATTATGTTTTGCATATCTTTGACGTGGCGGGTGACAAGCGGCATTTTGCTGACGCAAGTCACGTTATAAAACTTCAGTAAATCTTTGTATAACTTGGTGTATTTACGGGCTACTTCCGACGCGCTAGTTTTTTCCCGTTCGGCCCGGGCGATAATTTTGTCATCAATGTCAGTTATGTTGTGAATTAAATGGACTTTTTTACCCAGACTTTTTTGAGCCCTAACAAAAAGATCAAACGTTAAGATGGGGCGAAAGTTGCCGACGTGAGCCTCATCATAAACAGTCGGACCACAAACATAAATCAAAAGCTCGTTACCAGCCATTGCTGGTCTTATTATAAATTAAAGGCGAAACGATTTTATAGGCGAAGTAAATTACAAACAGGTTAAACCAAATTTTAGCCGGAGTCAAAATTAGGTGGCCAGTTAAAAGCGTGACAAACTGCTTCATATCGTATCCCCAAACTGCCACGTCACCGAGCGTTAAAATCGGTGTGGTGCAAATTTCTAAAATCGCCGAAAAAGCGATGATCGGAATTACGCCGTTAAAAGAACGCGGTTTGAGGGCAAAACGAAAAACAAAAATTCCGATTAGCATCGTCGAAATTCCAAACATGGAAATGCCAAGAAAAACCCACTTATTAGTGATCAGTTCCTGACGCTCAAAAACTTGGTCGCCTTGGAGAACCACAAAAGTTGTCACTCCCACTAAAATCAGCAGCAAAATAACTACCGTGACCAAAAAGTTGGAGTCAATGTATTTACGGGTAAAAAGTTTATCCACGTCTTGCTTGTTAAGTCAGCGGCGGTTGAAGATGTAACCGATCACTCCGGGAATTAAACCAACCAAAGCAAAAGCTAAGGTGTACCACCAGTGCAAAAAAGTGGGCCGAAACATGAAGGAAATAATGTCGCTAGCAATTCCTGTAATCGCGCCGATAAAAGGACCGAAAATATAGCCAGTCAGTTTAATTGGTAGTCCGGCCAAAGTGATTTTAAAAGAGGGTAAAGCGGCGATCGGAATGACGCTCGAAAAAATTAAAATGAATGTGACCGAAGTTGAAATTAAAATGGAAACAAAGGCGATCTTACGGATGTTCCAAGCCCGAATTCTGACCGACTTTCAAAATACTCACATGACTACCAAATTGTACCTAATTTCACCGCTAAACCAATCTAGTCACCCTAGTACGCACTACTGTGGCCTAGCTAAGACTAAAGTTAGGAGCGCTTTTGGTCAAAGGGTCGCACTTTACCTTGCGAAACAAGGTAAAAAGTTAACATTTGAATATCAACCAAATTAACCCCTGCTACCCGCCGAGCTTGACCGATAGTACGCGGTCTAATTAAACTGAGTTTTTGACGTGCTTCCGAAGCTAAATTGCTAACTTCGTGGTAGTTAATAGTTTCGGGAATTAAAATCTTTTCCAGTTTGACCATTTTGCTCACTTCGCGGTTTTGTTTGGCGATGTAACCGCCCAGTTTAACTCGCGTGGTAATTTCGCTTAAGTAAGGCGAATTAATTAGTTCGCTCGGGTCAACTAACCCGCGGACAATCAACTGAGCCAAACTCGTTGATTCGCTCAGGCCAATTCGGAGCGCCAACTGGCTTTTGGTTGAAAGGTAAGTGGATTCTAAGTGTCGAACGCTTTGTTCAATTTCTTCGTACTTAGCCCGAATTTTTTTGATTTCTTGCTCCGAAATAAGTCCGACTCGGTAGCCGATTTCGCTCAGCCGCTGGTCAGCGTTATCGTGACGTAAAAGCAAGCGGTACTCGGCTCTAGAAGTAAGCATTCGGTAAGGTTCGCGTGTCCCGCGCGTAACTAGGTCATCAATCAAAACGCCGATATAAGCTTGGTCGCGACCCAGCACAACTGGTTCGCGCTGGTTAAGTTTGCAAGCGATGTTAATTCCAGCGATCAGTCCCTGAGCGGCTGCTTCTTCGTAGCCGGAAGTGCCGTTTATTTGACCCGCCAAGTAAAGACCTGCCACGCGCTTAGTTTCCAAAGTTGCTTTTAATTCCAGCGGGTCAACCGCGTCGTATTCAATCGCATAACCCCATTTGAGCACTTTAGCGTTTGCGCAACCTGGCAAAGTTTTAACTACCTTGGCTTGCACTTCGGGCGGCAAAGAAGTTGACAGGCCGTTTAAATAAATAGTGGTGGAGGCAGCGTCTTCGGGTTCGTAAAAAATTTGGTGCCTCGGACGATCGGGAAAGCGGCAAACTTTGTCTTCAATCGAAGGACAGTAGCGCGGTCCCACTCCTTTGATTAAACCGCTGTAAAGCGACGACTTACTCAGATTTTCCCGAATCACCGCGTGAGTTTTCTGGTTGGTGTGAGTTAAGTAGCAGTGAATTTGCTCGTCTAATTGTCGACCCGAACGATTAGAAAAAGCGTGCTTTTCCGGTGGCAACACTTCCTCTTGGACTTGACTAAAATCAATCGAACTGGCTAAAATGCGCGGCGGAGTGCCGGTTTTAAGTCTCTGGAGTGAAAAACCAAGTCGCGCTAAGGCGGCACTCAAGCCATAACTGCCTTTTTCTCCGTCGGGGCCGCTGGCAGTTTTTTTCAAACCTTGCAAAATTTGAGCGTTTAAGTAAGTGCCCGTCGTAATTAAAACTGCAGGGGCCAAAATCTTTTGGCCGCCAGTCAGCACCACTCCTTGGATTTGTCCCTGCTCAACGATTAAGTCTTCAACCATGGACCCCATCAAGTTTAAATGCGGATGACGTTTGGCCGCCTCGTAAATCAGTTGGCTGTACTTATCTTTGTCAATTTGAGCCCGCAAAGCCCGCACGGCTGGTCCTTTGCTCTGGTTGAGCATTTTAATTTGGATCATCGCTAAATCGCTGAAATAACCTTGCACTCCGCCCAGAGCATCAATTTCGCGGGTCAAAATCCCCTTGGCCGGACCGCCGATCGCCGGGTTGCAAGGCATGCTAGCCAGGCGACGTAAGTTAGGAGTAATCAGAGCAGCTTTAACGCGGGAATTGGCCAAAGCAAAAGCGGCTTCAACGCCGGCGTGGCCTCCGCCGATAACGATCGCTTCAAAGTGTTTTTCCATCTTTTTTATTCTACAAAATTTAAGATTTGTGGCGCGGTGTTTTGATTTCTTGCTGGGTAATGCAGTGGAAGTTTCCGCCGCCGAGTAAAACTTCGATCGAAGGAATCGGAACTACTTTGCGGTCGGGAAATTCCCGCTTAATTAATTCAATCGCTGCGTGGTCGCTCGGCAAACCAAAAGTTGGCATGACAATCCCGCCGTTAGCAATGTAAAAATTAACGTAACTAGCCGCTAATCTTTCGCCAACTGGTCGAGCTTTGGCAAGTTGCGTTTCAATTTCCAAAGCTTGCTCTTTGCTACGGTAAAGCGGTTTAGTTGGCATAGGCATTTTGACAACTTCAATTTTCCGTCCGCGAGCATCGGTCATTTTGCTAAGGTACTCGTAATCTTTCTGACTTCGCTCGTACTGAGGGTCGTCGGGGTTGTCCGACCATCCCAAGAACACCCGGCCGGGTTTAATTACGCAGCAAATGTTATCCACATGACCGCTCGTTTCGTCTTTGAAAACTCCGTAGGGAATTCAAATCACTTTTTCAGCTCCCAAGTATTCCTTGAGGTAATTTTCTATTTGCTGCTTAGTTAGGTTGGGGTTGCGGTTAGGATTAAGCAAACATTCCTCAGTCGTGTAAATCGTTCCTTCGCCGTCGGAATGAATTGAACCTCCTTCCAAAATAAGTGGTGCTCGGTAGCGATCAATCTTTAAATAGTCTAAGACATTTTTAGCCATCAAATCGTCCTGGTCTCACGACTCGTATGCTTGTCCTCCTCAGGCGTTAAAAATTCAGTCTACTCCGCGCACATCGCCAGCCTTGTTACGGACAAAAGTCGGTCCAATGTCTCGCATCCAAGAATCATCCGATGGGTAGACCAAGATGCGCACTTTAGAGTTTAAAATTGCGCGAGCCGCTTTTTCCGTCGCTTTGCTCACTACCATCGTAACTGGTTCAAACTGACTAATCGCGTTAGCCACTTGGGCGAAAGTCGCTTGAGCCGGTCCGGCTTTAGCGCGCCACGTGTCTAAACGTTCGGGAAAAACCATTCAACAACCAACGTGGGGTTCAAACTCGCCCGGCATGTAAAAGCCGTCTTTTAAAGGGGTGGTTTTTAGTAATTTACTCATTGCTAACTCCTTGAGGTTTGCTGCGGGACTGCCAAAAAATGAGTGCTTCACCGACCGCGACTGTCAGCGCTGTGCCAACTAGACAAAAGAGTACTTGCATCCCTCCATCATCTAGAGTCAGCGTTTTTTCACCGACAACAACCGCACCAAAAATATAGAGAAAAATGCTTAAGACTACGATTAATGTCGGTAAAACGCTAATGATAACTTGAACTCAGAGCGGACCGCGAATTTTAAAAGGTCTTGCTAAGTCAGGCTCACGAATTCGTAGTTTGAGGTACGCCGGGAAAATTAACAAATAAGGCAGTAAGAAGACGACGGCCGAAAAAGCGTAAATTGACCAAAATAAGTCGCTAATTTTACCGTCGCTTGAAAGTGATCCGGCCAAAAGAACGACGAGCGTGCTAACTAGACCGGTAATGATGGAAGACCAAAGCGGTCCGTTCGTAGCGCGAATACGGCTAGCAAAAAGTGCCGGAAAAGCGCCGCTTTGGGCTGACTCAATAATCGTGCGGTTGGCACCGGCGGTTCAAGTGATCATGTTGCCAAAAAAGGTGAAAAGTAAAAAGAGCGCGATAATCTCAACTATCCATGGCAAGTTGAAAGCGGTTTTAATCGTGTCAATTAGACCGTTTGAAATATCTATTTCCTTCACATCTAAGACAATGTTAACTGCGGCGGTACCAAGCACGTAAGCAATTATGGTAGTTAAACCAGCGATAATGATGCTCTTAGGTATTGCCCGGCTCGGGTTATCCATTTCGCTTGATGTGTTGGAAGATAGTTCAAAGCCCGATAAGTTGTAGATTATAACTGGCAAAAACATCACACCTTTGGATCAACTAGGAATAAAACCAAAGTCGGGGTCAAGAACGGGCGTGCTAACCGAGCGGTTTTGAACTAGCCAAACAATTCCCGCGCCAATTAGAGCGATTGTCACGATTAGTTTGGCGATCGAACTTAAGTTGGGCAATCACTTGAGTTTGTCAATGCTGAGAAAGTTAAAACAAGTCGTTAAAAAAATTAAACTGATTGCGATGCCAATTTGAGTTCAAAGCGTTAGTTGGTTGCCAAAGAAGGTGTAAGACAAAGTGCTGGAAAAAGCGATAAAAACCGAAGGCATCCAAAGCGCGACGTTAATTCAGTAATACCAACTGCTGCGAATTGCCCAGCGCCGACCAAAGGCCCGGTTTACCCAAGCAAAAATGCCGCCTTCATCGCCAATTGCCGCGCCGAGTTCGGCGCTAATAAAACCGTAGGGCAAAAAGTAAATTAAGGCAAAAATTAAAAGTCAAACGATCGACTGTCAACCAATTGCCGCTGCCGCGGCAAAAGAATCCAAAACAAAAACGGCGGCAAAAGTGAAAAGAACGATGTCGCTAACTTTAAGTTTTTTGACGGGTTTTTGGTTCATGACTCGGCTCGCTTACGGCGTGGTTGTAAGTGTAGCGCTGTTTTCAAGGACGGTGGCGATCGTTAAGGTAATTCTCAATTAGACCGCGGTGGTAAGCCCGCACGGCATGGTCGGCCTGGTCAAGACGCGGATAGATGTAGTAAGCCAAAAGCGCTAACTGAGCCGTCAAACGGTTTTCCGACTGGTCAAAGACAATCGACTGAGGACCGTCCATCACACTGTCTAACACTTCAACGCCGCGCGAAGCGGGCAGACAGTGCATAAAACGAGCTTGAGGGCCGGCTTTTTTGAGGACAGCCGGCGTCACTTGGTAAGTCGGTTTAAAAGCCTTGACGCGCTCTCCGGCTTCGCTTTCTTGGTCTACTCACCACCATAAGTCGGTGTAAACAAAGTCAGCACCGGCAACCTCGTTCATATCGTCGGTTACTTTAACACTGCCGCTCTTAGCTTGGGTGATGTTTTGCTCAGCGATTTTAATTCACTCGGCGGGCGACTGGTATTTCTTGGGCGCAATGTGAACAAAGTTCATTCCCATTCTAGTCGTAATGTGCATAGTAGAACTGCACACATTCGTGCGGTCGCCGATAAAGACAACTTTTAACTGACCAAAAGAAAGGTTTTTAGTTTTGCTAGGGTCTGCGTGTTCAAGCATCGTGAATAAATCGCAAATTGCTTGCGTGGGGTGGTTGTAATCAGAAAGACCGTTAAAAACAGGTACGTCGCTGTACTTGGCAATTTCCAAAATCGTGCTGTGTTTAAGAGCTCGGCAAAAGATCCCGTCGCACATGCGGGAAAGCACTTTGACCGTGTCATAGAGTGATTCGCGTTCGCCCAGGTGAATTTCACCAGGTTTTAAATACTGAGCGTGACCGCCTAAAAGCGTCATAGCAGCCTCAAACGAGACGCGAGTGCGAGTTGAGGGCTCTTCAAAAATCATCGCCAAAGTGCGGTTTTTAAGTAGTTCAGGGACGGCTCCGTTGTAACGAGCGTCTTTGAAATACTTCATAAGTTTGAGCAGAGCCAAAATGTCATGGCGCGACAAATCTTGGGTATCAACAAAGTGACAAAGCTTATTCATAAGGACAAACCTCTTCTTCAATTAGATTTTGTAATTATAACCGAGCCAGCTAAGCGCGAAACTATCTGAACTACTTAAGACTGTCTAAAATGTCATCAATCGATAGTTGGCTAGCTTTATCAAGATCTTCCTCAGCCTTAGCAAAGTCAGCCTCAAAACTATCTTTTTGCGATTCGCTAAAAAGTCACGAACCTTGGTGGAGACGGTTGTAATGCATGATTGAAGCATCATCTAAATGTTTGAACTTAGTGAGCGAGAAACCAGTTTGACTAGTGGTAATTTCTGCCTCTTTAAAATCAATGATTCGTTTTTCTTCCCCGCGTCTTACGTAAATTAACGTTTTGGCCAGCACGATTTTAGCGTCTAAAACTAAGTGGGGAGTTTTTTTGAGCATGAGGAAAATCGGCTTACCTTTGGTGTTACGCCCCATCGGTTCAATGCTTTTAATCCGAATTCGTTTTAAACCACCCCGACTAGAAACGAGTCCGATCACGTCGGTACCTTTACCGATCACTAAACTGGCCACCTGGTCATCTTGATTAAGCGCTACGGCACGAATTCCGCTTGAACGTGGAGAATAAATCGTTAACTGCGTTTCAGCATAACGCACAGCCCGGCCGACCTTCGTGATGATGATGACTTGGTGGTGACCGTTAGAAGGTCGGGCGTTAATTAACTCATCATCTTTTTCCAAATTAATCGCTCGGAGCGGACTGGTGTAACGGGTGACTAGAAAATCGCTGAGACGAACTCTTTTGCCTTTGCCCTGGCGGGTGACCAGAACGATGTAAGCGTGGAGATTAAAATCGTGGACAGCAATCGCATCGACGACTTTTTCGTGCGGATCGATTAGAGCAAAGTCGTTGATATGTTTTCCAAAGTCTTGCCACTTAGAGGCTTCAACTTTGTGAAGCGGCAAGAAAATGTAGCGACCCAAATTAGTAAACACAAGCAGTTTGTCAGCCGTGTTAACTTGGTGAAAGTAAACTAGCGTGTCGTTTTCTTTTAAACGATAATCAATTAACTGGTCGGCTCCGTACTCGGCGACGCCGACCCTTTTAATGTAACCTTGGCGCGTCACTCCCAGGTAAGCGTCTTCGTGTTTAACTAGCGCTTCTAAATCAACTTTGGTAGTGTCAATGTGAGCTTCAATTTGACTTTTACGTTTTTGACCAAAATGATCGCTGAGCTTGGTCAGTAAATTAATTAAATACTCATCAAACTTAGACCGGGAATTAATCAGCTCCTGTTTTTGGTGAATCAGTTTAGTTAACTCTTTTTTCTCCTCGCTCAGCAAACTCTGGTCGGTGTTTGATAAACGGTAAAGACGCAGTTCGGCAATCGCCTGAGCTTGCAGTTGGCTAAAATGATGCTTGGCGACTAGCGCTTCAATCACAGCTTGCTTGGAGCCAGACACCTCCTTAATCAACTGAATGATTTGGTCAATTATTTGGCTCGCTTTAACTAGTCCTTTAACGATTTCCAGTCGGCGCTCGTGTTTAGCCAAATCGTACTCAAGTGCGCGCAGCAGTATTTCGCGCTGGTGAACTAGGTAAGCGTCAATTAAACCGATTAGGCCGAGTTTAACCGGAGCCCGGTTAGCGATGACAACGTTGTTGTAGTGGTAATAAACTTGAAGGTCAGTTTTACTAAAAAGGTAAGCCAAAATTTTAGACGGGTCGCTCTCTTTGTTTAATTCCACCATAATCCGAATGCCATGGCGGTCGCTTTCGTCGCGCACTTCTTTAAGTCCGGCCACCTTGGTGTCAAGACGAATTTCGTCAATTTGACGAATTAGACGCGACTTGACTACCCCGTAAGGGATCTCGGTAATTTTAATGTAGGGGTGTTTGCTGTCAGGCGGGCTAATTTGGGTTTTAGCGCGCAGCGCGATTTTGCCCGAACCGCGCTCAAACGCTTCATGAATACCCGATTTCCCAAGCACAATTCCGCCGGTTGGGAAATCCGGACCTTTAATGATTTTGTTAAGTTCGCGCAAACTGAGATGAGGATTGCGGATTCGAGCGATTACCCCTTCCAAAACTTCCTTTAAATTGTGGGGAGGCATATCGGTCGCGTAACCGGCGGCAATTCCCAGCGCGCCGTTAACTAGTAAATTAGGAACTAGGGCCGGTAAAACTGTCGGTTCAATTTCCGAGTCATCAAAGTTAGGCGTAAACTTAACTGTTTCTTTGTCAATGTTACGCATCATTTCTAACGCCAAAGGACTTAAGCGCGCTTCGGTGTAACGCATGGCAGCGGGCGGGTCGTCGTCAATTGAACCTTTGTTACCGTGAATTTCAACCAGTGGGAAGTTGGTTTTTCACTCTTGCGCCATTCGAACTAGCGCGTCGTAAATGGAACTATCGCCGTGCGGGTGATACTTACCAATCACTTCCCCGACGACGCGAGCCGACTTTTTAAAAGCTTTATCGGGTGTTAGACCAAGAGTATACATCGCGTAAAGAATCCGACGTTGGACTGGTTTAAGACCGTCGCGAGCATCGGGCAACGCTCGGTCTTGGATAATGTATTTAGAGTAGCGGCCAAAGCGGTCGGACAAAATTCGGTCCAAACTCTGGTTGAGAATGTGCTCGTCGCGCGGATTAAACACGGCGTCCTTTCGACTTAGCAAAGTCGTCTTCCATCGTAAACTTGACGTGACGGTTAATTCAGTTTTTGCGCGGTTCAACTTTGTCGCCCATTAAAACCGAAACTTGGCGCTCAACTTGGGCCACGTTATCGATTTTAATTTTCACTAAAGTTCGGGTTGATGGATCCATGGTCGTTTCCCAAAGTTGGTGGGGATTCATTTCTCCTAATCCTTTGTAACGTTGAATCTCGGAGTTAGGGTGCTCATCTAAAAGCGTCGAGAGTTCTTGGTCAGTTCAAGCGTAGCGGTGAGTTTTCTGACCTTTTTCATTCCAGGCAACGCGGTAAAGCGGTGCTAAAGCGATGTAAACTCCGCCAGCCGCTACTAGTGGTCGCATGTAGCGGAAAAAGAAGGTGAGGAGCAAAGTTTGGATGTGCGCTCCGTCAGTGTCAGCGTCGGTCATAATGATCACTTTGCCGTACTGACAATCTTTGATGCTAAAGTCTTTCCCGACTCCGGCGCCAATTGTGTTAATAACAGTCGCGATTTCTTCGTTTTTTAAAACGTCCACTAAACGCGCTTTTTCAGAGTTAATCACTTTACCTCGCAAAGGTAAGATAGCTTGGTGACGGTGGTCGCGCGCCGACTTGGCACTGCCACCAGCCGAATCACCCTCAACCAAAAAAAGTTCGCGTTCAAGCGGGTTTTTCGATTGGGCAGGGGTTAGTTTGCCCGAAATGATCCGCGTTTGCTGGAGCGTCTTCTTGGCACTGCGAGCTTCGTCGCGAGCTTTACGAGCTGCTTTACGAGCTCGCGAAGCGACGAGTGATTTTTGAATAATTTTGTGAGCCAATTCTTTTTGTTCTTGGAGTCAAAAAGCAAGTTTATTGTTAATCACGCTTTCCACGGCGCCTTTGGCGGCCGGCGTTCGCAATGATTCTTTGGTTTGGCCGACAAACTCAAGCATCTTTTCCGGAACGCGAAGCGAAATTACCGCCGTCAATCCCTCACGAATATCGCTCCCGTCCAAGTTAGATTCCTTGGCTTTGATCAGGTTTTGCTGACGAGCGTACTCGTTAATCACTTTGGTTCAAGCGACTTTAAAACCTTGCTCGTGCGTTCCGCCACCAGTTGTTTTAATGTTGTTGACAAACGAAACGATTGTCTCAGCGTAATCGGCGTTGTACTGAAAGCCAATTTCTACTTCAATTCGGTCTTGACCGCCTTTAAACACAAACGCTTTAGTGAGGTTGTTTTTTGATTCGTCAATGTAGTGGACAAAATCGGCGATGCCGTGGTGTGACACTAACTCGTCTTGACGACCATCAATTTCCGAGCGAAGCTTAACCGTTAGTCCAGCAGTTAAAAAGGCTGACTCGCGCAGTTTCTCCCAAATCCGGTCGTAATCAAATTTAACCGAACGGAAAATGCTTTTATCCGGTCAAAACTGAACGCGGGTCCCCGTCTTGTGGGTCGTCTCGACTTGGTGAGTTTTTTGCTTAATGTGCGTGTTTTCAAAGGTGGTCAAGTAGTGGTGACCTTGGCGAAAAACGCTGACAATAACTTTGGTTGAAAGAGCGTTAACAACCGAAGCTCCGACGCCGTGCAAACCTCCAGCTGTGCGGTAAGCGCCTTTTTCGTCAAATTTGCCGCCGGCGTGCAATTCGCTAAAAACTAGTTCAACGCCCGATTTACCAGACGGTTTGTGAATATCAACTGGTATCCCACGACCATTATCTTCCACGATAATCGACCCGTCTTGTTTGAGAACAACTTTGATTTTGTCGGCAGATTTGGCCAGCACCTCGTCAATGCCGTTATCAATCATTTCCCAAACTAGGTGGTGCAAACCCTGGTTATCGGTCGAGCCGATGTACATTCCAGGTCGTTTCCGAACTGCCTCTAAGCCTTCAAGCGATTTGAGACTACTAGCGTCGTACTTACCCATACATTGCAATTATAACTGACTTAGAAAGTGGCGACCGAGGCTAGGAGGCCAGGATTTTCTTGGCATTAGTGCGAATGTGATCGCTAATGGCCGGACCAATTTCAGGATCTTTGAGGGCTAAATCGATGTTAGCTTTGACAAATCCTTCCATTGACCCAAGGTCGTAGCGCTGTCCCTCTAACTCAAAAGCGTAAACTTTTTCGTGGCCTTGTTGAAGTTTATCAAGGGCGTCAATAACGTTTAACTCTCCTCGCTTACTTTGCCAACCGCGTTTGAGTTCAAGCAGAATCTCCATCACTTTGGGTGTAAAAACGTAGCGGCCCATCACCGCGTAGTGACTGGGGGCTTTGTCGGGAGAAGGTTTTTCCACTGCGCCTGAAATTTGGAAAAGATTGCCTTCTCTGGATGAGTTAACTGTTGGCTTGACTACTCCGTATAAATGAACTTTTTCAGCGCTAACATTTTGAACCCCGATGATCGTTGAACCTGTTTGGTTATAAGCGTCAATTAGTTGCCCAATCGCTGGCCGTTTAGAAACAAAAAGGTCGTCGCCTAAAATGACAGCAAAAGGTTCATCGCGCAATAGATCGTAAGCAACCGAAATAGCGTGACCGATGCCGAGTTGTTTATTTTGGATCGCGATAGACACTTTAACGAGCTGATTAGTTTCAACGACTTTTTTGAGCAAAGTCACTTTACCCTTTTCGCGTAGCTCGGATTCAAGTGGATCGTTAAGCGTGAAATATTTAATGATGTCTAACTTGCGAGGTGAAATGACTAAAATTACTTCCTCAATTCCAGCAGAAGCGGCTTCTTGAGCTAGGTAATGAATAATTGGTTTATTGAGCACTGGAACTAATTCTTTGTGAATCGTTTTCGTAAGAGGTAAAAAGCGGGTCCCTCATCCGGCAGCGAGGATAACAGCCTTCTTAACCGGTTTAAAAGTTTTTTTCACGACTATCCTTTCCCTTGATAAGCAAGGCCATTATAGCAACAAAAAAACCCGACGCTAGGTCGGGCTTGGCGCGTTGATATGGTGCGAATGAATGGAATCGAACCATCGACCTCACGATTATCAGTCGTGTGCTCTGACCGTCTGAGCTACATCCGCAAGTAACGTGCTTTTAACGTTTGGAGAACTGGCGAGCACGCCGTGCACTGCGTAAACCAGGTTTTTTTCGCTCTTTACGACGTGGATCACGAGTTACCATTTTGGCTTTTTTCAGCGGAGTACGGTAGTCGGGCGAAACTTCCAAAAGAGCACGGGCAATGCCAAGACGAATAGCCCCAGCTTGACCCGCTAGTCCCCCTCCGCTCACATTAACTTTAATATCAAATTGGTTTTCAGTGTTAGTTAGGGTAAAAGGTTGCAAAGTGTCTTTGATTAGAAGCGGCGACTTTAAGTATTCTTCAACTGGTTTTTGGTTAATAGTAAACTTACCCTGACCAAGTATCAGCAAGACACGAGCAGTTGAAGATTTGCGGCGACCAAGACCACGGTAATTTGTTTTTGCTTCCATTATTTAACCTCAATTTGCTGGGGATTTTGAGCCCAGTGTTTATGTTGTTCGTCGGGGTAGACGTAAAGATTAAGTCGTTGTTTACGACCAAGTTTAGTGTGGGGCAGCATCCCGTGAACTGCTTTTTCAACTAAACGAATCGGATGACGTGCCCTTAAATCACGAGCGTTAATTGTCTTTAGTCCGCCGGGATAGCCCGAGTGGCGGTAATAAAGTTTTTTGATTTCTTTTTCGGGACTAAGGCCAACCTTAGCTGCGTTAATAACAATGATGCAATCACCCATATCAACGTGAGGAGTAAAGTCAACTTTGTGTTTGCCTCGCAAGTAACTGGCTACGAAAGTAGCTAGGCGTCCAAGCGTTTGATCTTGGGCGTCAATTAAATACCACTTGCGGTGGACTTCTTTGGGTTTAGCAATCGTTGTCTGGCGCATAAATCAACTTTCTTCCCCAAAATAGGGAGGTTTAATGCCATGTAATTATATTACATTTTATAAAATGTCAATGTACTTTTAAAATTAATCGAACAAATCAGTTTGGAAGCCAGGTAGGGCGTAAAAAACCCTATAAAACAAATACTTGAAAGTAGGCTAGTTCATTTTCCCGTTGATAAATTAGGATGGAAGATGCCGTCACAAACTCAACTATGTTTTAACAAGGATTGCCGGTTCAGCGTAAACTTCAATAATACTTTCGTTTCTCTTTATAAACTCTGCTTCATTCAATTTTTTGCCGTGTAAATTCAAAATTATTCCTAACTCGAGAGCAGGCAAATTTTCTTCCTTTATGTCAAATAAATTTTGCTTTCTAACTCTGAGCGCGTATCTTCAATCTTTTTTCAGTATATTCTTTTCGTTTTTCAAATTGTAATGGAATTTTTTAGAGGTAAAATACTTGCCACGGTTATATCTTAGATTACATTCCTTTTCGTATTTACCAGACTTGGAATTTTTGTATGGAACTAGTTTTTTCATAACTTGTTCTGGTGTTTTAACTTGATGCTCACCTCGAGCATCTTTAAATGTATGAGAAGCAAAATTTGGGTCATATTGGACTAAACCAATCTCTGCGTTAGAAATTGAATATTCTTCTCCTAAAGACGGTATCGGATTAGCATAGTTGCTAGAACTTAAAACGATTTGATCAACGTTTTCTAAGTCAAGGTCTAAGTAAAGCGGTTTTTTGTCAGTGATTTTTATGGTCGTATGTAAAGTTAGTAACTTTTGAAAAAATGGTCCTGTTGCTCCGATTATATGCCCAAAAGACGATGACTGCGAAGAAGGAGTTTGTCTCTCGGCATAACCAATAATAAAGGCCTTGGTTTCCAAAACACTGTACCCAGAATGTATCAAATACGCAGCAATTCTAGAAACTCTTGGCGCAGCAAATGATGTCCCCGCGACAGTATCGCCCGACACTGTGGATTTGCCATTATGAACTATTAAGGGACTTGAATCGTAGTTTCTGGGACCTCCGAAATGCGAAATTTCTGGTTTTCAAAAATGCAAAATCGCTCCGTACGAAGAATAATCTGCCCTCCTTGGCTTGCCCCTGGAATTGATTTCTACAGATCCGACGGTAAGAGCATTTAAAGAATCGCCTGGGGCGGCCAAAGATTTTTCATGTAATTCTTGACCCTCGTTGCCAGAAGCAATTACAAACAAACAATCATATTTTTGGGAAAGACGATCTAGTAAAATGCCAAGGTACGAAATTGTGGGTGTCCAGGGTTCTTTTGGAACACCGAACGACAAATTTCATACCTTTATTTCGGGGTTATCTTTGACTATTTGTTCTAAAACAGATTTTAAATCATCGAAATTTATTGTGGCTGCGTCGCTTTTTGGTGAGTCTTTACTCAAAACTTCAAAATGTTTAATTATAAAATTGCCCAGGTAGTCCTTAGTAGTTTTATTCAATTCATCATGAGCAATAATTAAACTTGCAACCATATTACCGTGTTCTGAATCACTGATTGCATCCTTATTGTTAACTCGTTTCTCATTTTTGAGTATGTAACTTTTAAAATTGCCCCCAAGGGTATTTGCGCTGTCTATTACCCCAACAATCGGTAAATCTTTGACTGCTTTGACTCGCTCTTTCAATTCAAAACCTATTTCTTTTGTCAAATGCTGTGGCATTCTGATGCTAAATAAACCCACTTGACCAACCGAGCTTATAATCCAAGGACACTTCTCATTTATTGTTGCATACTCATCGGGCAACAAATAAGCCGTTAAAAGAGTTTCATCAACCTTTTTCTTAACCCCAATAGAGAGCAAAAATTCATTCATATCTTCATACATCTTGTAAAACTTTACTAACTCTAGACCTAATACCTTGTCCTTACATTTAATTTTCTGAAAATGTGATATAAAAGACAATTTTCTTATCAACTTTCGTTGTTCTGTGTCTAGTAATGCAAAATCACTTTCGATATTAATTTTTCTACCTTTAATACTTTCTAACGAAGATTTAAATGTCGCTAATTCATCGGCAGAAATTTTATAAGTTAGAGTTGTTTTGTACTCTTTGACATCTTTTTTCAGAATCTCAACCTTAATATCTTTCTGTGGTACATGGTTAACGCTCAAAATGTTTTTTCTAAAATCTATTCTTGATGTTTTCGGAGGTATGTTTTCGTATTGATAAACTACCTGGAAATACACGCCCTGCTGGTCTTGATCATAAGGACTCTCTTCCAAAAATTGTCTTACAACTTTATTAAAAGTTATGAACCTCTCATCAAAAACGGTAGAAATAGGTCGAGGCGGATTTTTGTACACTTCAAACTTGTCGTTATTTAATCTATAGTTACCCATTTAAAACTCTCTCGATGTCAATTTCTTTTCTTCTTGTTAATGAAATTTCAAGTTTTTCGCTAAATTTTTTTCTGAAGTTTAAAAGGAAATTGGCCCATCTATATTTTGTAGAACTGGTTATTAGATCCAACCTGTACTTTGACATAAACGAGGTAATGTCTGAAAATGTGAAACAATCATCCGCAAGGTTGGTTTTTAGCAAGTTTAATTCCTGAGTAGTAATTGTAAAATCAAGCTCTTTGGCTAGTATTTTGATAACTTGATCTAAACCAATTGTCCTAGATTGCACCGCGATATTAAATCTTCTTAATATTGCTTCATCAACATTTTTCTGAACATTAGTCGCGGCAATAAAAATTACGTTTGAATTCAGTGAATCAAGAAACTTTATAAAGGTACCCACTATTCTAAAATGTTCCCCCATATCGTTTGTTGAATCTCTGGAAGTTACAATTGAATCTAGTTCATCTAAAAAAACAATCGTCTTTTCCTTAAAAGAGTTTAATTCATAAGCTAAGCTCATTAGATTAATTTGGGTTTGCCCCATTTTGGGGGAAACTAAATTTGTAAAATCAATATCTCTATATTTGCAGTTACGATTCAATTCAATTATCTTTTTGACTAAGGATGTTTTTCCAGTCCCAGTTTTACCGTAAACAATAATTTTTAATCCTTTAAATTCTTTAATGAAATCTTCATTGTTGATAGCATAGTTTATTTTTCCCAACTCATTTTTGTAGTATTGCGAAACTCAATCCTTGCTCCTAAACTTGGTAGCGTAGACCTCAAGGTGCTTGGAAGCGTAATACTCTTCAAACTTTTTTATTTGCTCCGCGTCAAAACTATTCTTCAGCACTTCTTTCAGATAGTTAAATTGGTAGTTATCCAATTTTTTAATTATCCCCAGCATAGTCTTGCTGACGCCGTTTCTTAGTTGGCCTTTCACGTTAGTTTCCACATCGCACCCTTTTTTTTATAAAATCTGTTTTTTTACAAATTTTCAGTTTTTTATAAAAATTAACCCGATTATATATGAAAAAAGGGGGTCGGTTTTCCCATGTTAGCGTTTTTAACAAAAATTCAATTATTAAATTAATCGTGTCTTACTTTTTAATTTTTTTAGAGTCCGGCGCCAAATTCTTCTCAATGAATTCTTGAATATTTTCTACCCCATCCACATCAACCTGGGTTGTTTTGGCTAAATCATCATCAGTCAAAGTAGTGCGCTGCTGCTCAAGCAAATCGCTCTCATGATCAACATAATCGTTTAAATCATGTTTAAGTTTAGCGGCAATTTCCCTTTCAAGACGAGCACGCTCTTTAGCTTGCTCTAACTCATCAGCCGAACTTAAAGGTTCTGGTTCAATTGGCTTAAAAGGCTTTTTTTTCTGTTTGTCAAACATAAAGTTTCCTTGTCTCAATTATACTTTAAAGACTAACAGGCACTTCACTGGTACTTGACTTAATTAAGTAAAGCACGCTTTCAAAAGCGTTCAGTCGCTTTGGACAGGCTGAGTAGTTTCGGTGTGAATAACTCGAAAACACGACTGTGCCATGTTTTCTGCGGTTCCATGGCCTCACTCTTTTACGCTCACGACTGATGTTAACTAGCACGATGAAACGACCCCTGTTACTGCGTCCACGAAACACAATTAGTCCGTTACTTTGGTAAGCAATCTTAAGAGATACAATCGTTTGGTTTTTAAGGTAGGCGTTGAAACTACGGAAAAAGTGCCAAACCGATTTTTTATCTTGAAACTGCTTTTTAACGCTCACAACTTCTTTGCTCGGATAAACATAACCAATTCGCGGAGCAGTTTTGCTAAAACCGCTAAATTCGCTTTCATCCCAAGTCATTAAACCGTGAGCGTGAACAGCGTGGTGAGCATAGCGCAGTTGACGCAATGTTTCGGCTTCTTTTTCCTTTTCCTTAGTTAACCAAGTGCGCGGAAATTCAACGTGTTTAACTAATTTTAAGTCTTGGGAGTTAAGGGCAAAGTGGTTAGGTTGAGCCATTTCGTCACCCTGGTAAATTAGACTTGATCCGGCGTGAAGTAAGAGCAAAAAAAGCAAACTCTTACCCGCCTCGCTATGGTAAGCGTAATCACTTGCTCAGCGACTAATGATTCTGCCTGCCAAATGCGAACTAAGCGCGTGGAGACCGCGGCGGTGATCTATGTAGCTCCGAGCTAATTTAACATACTGATGAGGTGTGAATTTAACTTTGGGCGCTTTGGTTTTAACCGCGTGATCTTTGCCTAGCAAAGAAAAATCGTAAGTCCCTAAGTAATCGAAAAGCGGATCGTGAGACGGATTTTGAGTTCGGATTTGCTCAGGACTGAGCATGTGAGCCATGCCAATTCACAAAAATTGATCGCTCACCATTTTAACAATCGTGTAAATTCGTTTTAAAACCGCTTTAGTCTGTTCGCCCATTACAGCGGTTTTCTTAAAATCAAAAAGTTGTTCAAAGTCGCTCACAACTAATCCGGCCAAACCGTGCTTATTCCAGTAATTAATTAACTGGGTTAAGTTGCTAAGAAAGTTTTCACGCTGCTGATTTAAAACTACGTCGGTAGTTAAGTCGCCAAGCAAATACTGCTCCCGGGTTGGCAGTTGGCCGTGGCGAGCAAGTTGGTCTTGCTCCTTGACAGTTCTCTCCGAAGTAGGACGACAAAAAATGTGGCGCGGATCAATTCCGGCCAAAGAAATTTCTAGCAAAACCTTGATGCCTTTATCTTGAAAAAGACGGATTAGTTTGCCTAACTGACCAATCGTTCCCACTTCGGGTTTTAAACTCGTGAAAGTTTGTTTCGACAAAGGCAAGTCTTTTCAAACGCCTCGCAAAACCAAAGCGTCAATGCCGAGCATGGAAAAGTAACCAACTTGGCGGGCCAAGCCGATTAGATCTCCGTAGCCATCTTGATTACCATCCTTAAAAGTGCGCGGATCAAGGATGTAAAAAGTTTGCTTACTCAAGGACTTAAGCGTTTTCATGCTCCATCGGTGTTACTTTGCTTGTTTTAAGGTTTTGATGAATGTACCAAAAACCTGACACATAAGCCAGCAGCAGAGAAACTAAAAGTGTTGCGTTAATCATTCAAAGTTGTCAGCTAGCTTTGATAAATTCAAACTGGTTGCCAGATCCTCAGTTTAAAATAGGCGCGACAAAAACGACCACTAAAATTCCAACTGATTGTAAGACAGTCTTCATTTTTCCGAGCATGTTAGCGGCCACTTGTCCGCGACGGTGAGCTTTCAAAATTCGTGTGCCGTCCACACAAATGTCGCGCATCACCACTAGAATCGGCACAAAGAAAGGGGTTACCTTGAGCAAAGCCAAGAAAATTAAACTGACTACCACAACTAACTTATCGGCAATTGGGTCAAACACTTTGCCAAAAGTGGTCACTTCTTGGCGACGGCGGGCAATTCAACCATCGAGTCAATCGGTGATCATCGCTAAAGCAAAGACTCCTCCGGCCGAATACATGTAAGTCATTTGTAATTGGTAAGTCGCTTTTTCGCTGGGCAAGCTTAAGGCCAGACTGAAAAGGACAATTAAAGGCAAAACTAAAATTAAACGAAAAACAGTTAACTTGTTAGGTAGATTCACGGTAGACTCCTTCGATTTCACGCTGAGCTTGGTAGTAAAAAGGGTGATTTTGACGAGCGTTAATTCCTTGCTCAGCAGCCGAGCGGAAAAGTTTTAATTCATCCCGGTTATTTTTAGTTCAGTTGTTGGAATTGGATCGGCGCAGTTTTTCAAACGCTTGAACCATATCCTGGTTAGCTTCCGACTCGGACATAATTTGAAACTCTTGTTTTTCGCTTAACAGTTCAAGAGCAGTTCGAGCTCGGTGACGAATTTCGCTCATTCTAATTTTACCGATTGAAGGGACAAACTGGTCCAGCAATTTTTGGTTGTGTCAGTCAACGATTTCCACTCAAATACCAACCAGTTGGCGAGCATGTTCCTTTAATGCCTCGTGTTTTTCGGTCTCTTTCTTAACGACGTAATTTTTCCGCTTATCTTTCAAAGCACTTATTAACAGAAAAACCACCACAGTTCCGAGCAAACTTCCCAGTACAATTCAAGCTCACATTTCTGAGTCTCCTTGGTTGTCCCATTAATCTTACCAAATAAAAATAACCCGGATGGGTTATTTGGACACCAAGTAAGCCGCGTTCTGTTCCTTACAAGAAGGCTCAATCATTTATCTATGCGCGTTTGTTGAACATCGCATTCCCTGAGCAAGTTCATTTTCCGCTCGGGGACTCCTCTACCTTAATTTGAGTTTCTAGCTCGTGGAGTTTACCGCGTTTCACTCTAACTTAATAGATTCGTCTCTGTGGCACTAGTCGTCTGGGCTCAAACTTATTGGGTTTGACACGAACACTACTGCCATCGCAGGCAGTGCTAGCGCGGACTTTCCTCTACCACCTTGATCAGAACTGACTCAAAGAGTCTTGCGCTGGCATCAGTTATTCGTTATGTAGATGCAACTGTTGTATTTAAACCAAACTAATAGGAGAATAGGATGACTTTAAAGGTTCGAGTTGCTATTTGTAGACTACACTGTAAGACAAATAACTTAGCCAGACGTCTTATACGTCCTGACCAGCGGCAGCGATTGAGTTGGTGCCAACCAAATTATACCGCATTTAGGTGCTAAAAACACTTATCGGTCGCGGTTAAACCGACTATTTACCGAGTTCTTTTTCAAGTTTAGAAAGTCTTTTGTGAAGAACTTGGTTGGTGCTGTTTTTGTAAAGAAAATCAAGCTGCTCTTTCAGGTTGGCGTTTTCAATTTTAAGTTTGTCAAGTTGCTCATCCTTATCGTTGACTAAGGCCACTTTTTCGCTAACTATATCCTGAAGCGTAGCAATGTGCTGGTCATAAAGTTGGTAATCCTTGATGACTAAGTCTAAAAACCCGTCCACTTCGCCAGCGTTATAACCCGAAAGTTCGACGGCAAACTTTTTTTTCAAAATAGTTTCGTGTTTAAGATTCAGCAGCGGACGCGTGATTACTTTAGCCATGGTTTCTAAATTATAAGACAACTTTTCGGTGGTACAATTAGGGTCAGACACCGGAGAAGGTTTGATTATTATGCAATTAAAAACACGCAACCCAAAAATTATGCTTTTAAAAGGTTTTTTTTACGACAAAGACCAGCCTAAGTACATCGCGGCTAAAGTTGGATCTATCACGGAAAACATTAACAAAAATGTAGCTTTTGCTTACCTTGGTAAAGCCAAATCCTACGACGAGGAAATTTTCAAAAAAGTGGCCGCTGAGATCATTAAAAAAGCGCCCCGAGAATACCAAATTGACGTGGAGTCTTTTACTGCTAGCAACGTCAGCGAAAGATTAATAGTCAACAATTTTGTCCACCTTTACAACTTTGACAGAGCCAAACTCTTCTCGCTTAAAACTCAAAAAACTCAAGCCAAGCCAACTCTTGAACTAGTTAACGTCAAAGAGAAAAAAGTTCACAACCACGCGGAAATTTTGTCCCAAGCAGTTAACTACACCCGCGACTTACAAATTACGCCGCCTAACGTAATGCGTTCAACCGATTTAGCTAACCGAATTAAAAAAGACTTTCAAAAACACCCCAATGTCAAAGTCACTGTGCTTGATAAAAGTCAAATCCAAAAACTCAAAATGGGTCTGCTTTTGTCGGTCAACGCTGGATCGGCTTTTGATGCTCGGGTAGTGATTCTAGAGTACAACGGCGCGCCAAGTAGCAAAAAAACTAAAACGGTTTTGGTCGGTAAAGGAATTATGTTTGACTCGGGAGGTATGAACCTTAAGCCCTCTCTCAACATGCTTGGCATGAAATTTGACATGTCAGGATCAGCCGTAGTGGCCGGAGTTATGAAAGCCGTCGCAACGCTTAAACCCAAAACAAACGTAGCCGGATTAATGATGATCACCGACAACATGATTTCGCCCTTTGCCTCCACGGCCGACTCAGTCTTTACTTCCATGAACGGAAAGACAGTCGAAGTAAATAACACTGATGCCGAAGGTCGGCTAGTTTTAGCGGACGGAATCACTTACGCAATTGAAAAACTTAAAGCGACGCGAGTAGTTGATATCGCAACGCTCACAGGCGCGATTTTAATTTCGCTCGGAGATACTTACACCGGAGCTTGAGCTAGCAGCGACCGCGTTTGGGAAGATCTTTACTACGCCAGTCAAGACGCCCACGAACTAGTTTGACGAATGCCTTTCCACGAAAACTTCGCCAAAAACATCCGTCAATCTTTGGTGGCTGACCTAAAAAATGTGGACTACAAAGCCCCTAATAAAGGTAACTCGTGTTCAGCCGCGATGTTTTTAAAAGAGTTTGCTCAAGACAGCGAATTTTTACACCTTGATATCGCAGGAACAGCCCAAATTAACGAAGTGCCCCAAGCGCCAATGGTTCGCACGCTTTACGAAATGGTTAGCAAGTAAAATGACGATTACCACGATAGTCTTACTTATTTTTGTAGCGCTGGTGATTTGCCTGGCCTCGGGCGCAGTTGGACTGGCTCTAGCTAATGAGCGGGGTCGCAGTCGCTGGTGAGGACTAGTGATTTGTTTTTGTTTGCCGCTGATCGGACAAATTCTCTACTTATCAATGCCTAAAAGCGACAAAACGCTTGTCGAAGAAGTTTATGAGCGCCAGATCATTGACCGCGATCAGTACGAAAAAACTCGCGAATTTCTTCGCGAGCGTGAGAAAAAAGAGTCTTCCTAAACGCTACTCAAAATCGTCAGAGGAAACATTCATTTTACGGTATCCACAAATTGATAACTGTTGGTGCCCCTCTAGTTCTCCGTTGACAGTGATACTAATTTTAAGCAAGATGCATCCCTTCGGATCGTCATAGCCTAAAACGGTTCACTCGATGTGCCAGTTTTCGTTAATTTCTATGTGATTAAGACCAAGTTGATCGGACGTGGTTTTTCCTCTGCCGCTGACTTCCGATGGGATGCTCTTGGTCTTGCTGGTCTTCTTGGTTTTTAACTCCTCAATAAAGGCGATCACGAAGGGATTTTCAATTTGAATTTTGCGGTCATAGTCATAAATTTCAATTCTCTTCTCGCGGTGAATTCACTTTTTATGAAGTCGTAGACGGATCCAAATTTTGCCTTTTTTGTTGCTAATTTGGGTAATTTGGAACTCGGGTTTAATGGTTGGGTGTTCAATGGTCACTTCAATGCCAAGCATTTCCTGAGTAACAATTAAACCTTTTTGACCAATTGAACTTGGTAAAGTACTTTTGTAATTGGTCGCAATCTTGTCGGGAATTTTGTTGAGTAACTCTTGCATGTCTTGGGCGTCTTCGCGGAGTTTGGCGTAATCAACAAAATCCTCTTCCCAACCACTTGTACCACCGCAAGACAAAACTGTGCTACTTACAAAAGGCACCAACATCAGCAAACCGAAAAGTTTGTTGCGCATATCTCACCGTCTTTTCTTTAATAAGCATTCAAAATCTAGACAACTCTGTAATTAAATTATACAACTGAGCAGTTGATAAATAGCGCAGTGATCAATTTAGACTAATTCAATGTAAGCCATTTTGGCATTATCGCCAACCCGGCTGGGCGCCTTAATGATTCGGCTGTAACCGCCATTGCGAGTTTGGTACTTAGGACCAATTTTTTCAAAAAGGTATTTCCCGATCGGTTGACCTTGTACTTCGATCGGTCTTAGGAAAGCTTCGGCACGACGTCTTGAAGCAAGCGTGTTTGTTTTAGCTTGGGTAATTAGTTTGTCAACGTAACGTCTTAATGTTTTGGCTCGTGATTCGGTTGTCAAAATGCGGCCGTGAGCAATCAACTGACTAGCCAAGTTGCGCATGACTCCTTTTTCTCACGTAGTATCGCGGCGAAAGACTTGGGTTGGGTTAGCCATCTTACTCTCCGTCCTCCAAGTTAATGCCAAATTCCTCTAACTTAGCAATGATCTCTTGCTCAGACTTTTTGCCTAAGTTACGAATGTCGCTTAATTCCTTAGCCGTTAAACTAGCCAAGTCTTCCAAAGTGTTATAGCCAGCGCGTTTGAGCGAATTAAAGGAACGAACCGATAACTCAAGTTGACTAATTGGAATCGTTTTGTTCACCGGTTTTTTCTGAATTTCCTCGTGGGACATGAAAACGGTTTCGCGTTCCAGGTTTGAAACTTGCGCCATCACTTCTAGGTGTGACATCAAAATGTTAGCCGCTTGAGCAAGTGCTTCTTTGGCCTCAACTGAACCGTCAGTTTTAACGTTTAAAACTAGTCTCTCCTGGACAATCGCAAAGGAGGTGTTAAGTTCAGTCACTTCAAAAGACACTCTCTCAACCGGAGAAAAATCAGAGTCAATCGCAATTAGTGAACCGAGTTGAATTTTGGACTCAATTTTGTTAGAGAGCATTTTAATAACTTGCTTGTTTTCCTCAAAAGAAACGTAACCGCGACCGGTGGTAATAAACATTTCTAATTTCAATGCTCCCGCTTTGGTGACTTTGGCAATCGGTAAATTGGGGTTAACTACGTCTAATCCCGAAGGTGTTTGTAAATCACCAGCGGTAATTTGACCTTTGTCGCTCTTAAGCGTCACCCGAACAACATCGCCTTCGCTAATCAACTCGCGGTTGTAAACAAAGCGGGCTTTTTTTAAGTTCAAAATCAATTTGACTACGTCTTCTTCCACGCCAGGCAAAGTTTCAAACTCGTGTTGAACATTTTGAATTTTGACCGCAAAGGGCGCTACGCCCGTGATGGAGGAGAGCAAGACTCTGCGAACAGCGTTACCAATCGTATTGGCAAAACCGCGCTCAAGCGGTTCAATTGTAAAAGCTGTCTCATAATTATTGACTTTCCGTTTGGCTACTTCGTTGTAATTTAAAATGGCGAATTTTTTCATCTCAACCTACTTTCTCGCACTGAGTCTTTTGATAACTCGTTTAGGCGGTCTAGTTCCGTTGTGGGGAATCGGAGTGACGTCTTTGACGCTCATCACCTTAATACCAGAAACTTCGATTTGTTTCCGAGCCGCATCTTTACCAGGTCCGGTGCCTTTAATCTTAACTATCACTTCTTTAAGACCAAACTCTTTGGCTTTTTCGCTCGCCGAATTAGCCGCTAAAGAAGCGGCGTAAGGGGTAGACTTTTTAGTGCCTTTGTAACCAATTGCCCCCGACGATGACCAAGCAAAGATAGCGCCCTTGGGATCGCTAAAACTAATGATCGTGTTGTTGTGCGTCGCGTGAATGTGGGCGATGCCAGTAACAATCGTGGCGCGTTTTTTCTTAGTTTTTTTAGTTTTGCTTGCAGTTTTAGTTGCCATTAACTAGCCCTTCTTACCGGCCACAGTTTTACGTGGTCCTTTGCGAGTTCGCGCGTTCTTCTGAGTCACTTGACCACGAACTGGCAGTCCTTTCCGGTGGCGGATACCGCGGTAATTTTTAATGTCTTTGAGTCTTTTAACGTTAGCGCCTACTTCACGGCGTAGTTCACCCTCAATCAAATAGCTTTTGATTTCCTGGCGAATTGATTGGAGCTGGTCTTCGCTTAAATCTTTGACGCGAATATCTTCGCTAATTTGAGTTTTACTTAAAATTTGCTTTGAAAGCGACTTGCCGATCCCGTAAATATAGGTCAGCGAAATGACAACTCTCTTATCGTTTGGTATTTCAACGTTAGCAATTCTAGCCATAAGTGTACTTCTTGACTCCTTTACCCTTGGCGCTGTTTGTGTTTAGGGTTAACGCAAATAATCCGCACTGACTTATGGCGGTTAATAACGCGGCAGTTTTGACAAATTGGTTTAACTGACGTACGAACTTTCACGAAACAACTCCTATCTTCAAGCGTGTTTCAAGCGCGGAAAAATGCCTAAATAACTGTTTTATTCTATCATAAAAACTAGTCATTAATCATAAAAAACTAGATTTTTTTCTAATGTCGGTAAGTAATCCGACCACGGGTTAAATCGTAGGGCGATAGTTCAATTTCAACTTTATCTCCCGGTAAAATCCGAATGTGGTGAACGCGCATTTTTCCGGAAATTGTCCCGTGAACCGTTATTCCGTTTTCAAGCTCCACTTCGTACTCACTCATTGAATGAGCCGCTTTGACCACGCCCTTAACACGAATTGCGTCTTTAGCCATCTCCATCACCCCCTTCTTGTGTCAAAATAACCGCTCGGCCATTCTCAATTAAAATAGTCTCTTCGTAATGAGCCGTTAACTTTCCGTCGCTCGCCACGACCGTCCAACCATCATCTAAAACTTTGACGTCTGAGCTAGATTGCAAAATCATCGGTTCAATGCAAATCGTCATGCCATCGCGTAGGAGCGGACCGCGTCCCGCTAGACCGTCGTTAAAAATAGAAGGATCTTCGTGAAGCTGAGTTCCGATGCCGTGACCGCTGTAATCAGTTGGCACAGTTAGCCCTTGCCCGCGCACGTAAGAGCCGATCGCGTGTTCCACGTCACCAACCCGAGCACCTGGTTTAATCGCATCTACTCCGCGTCAAAAAGCCGCCTGAGCAACGGCAATTAATTTTTGAGCCGCTGGACTACTTTGACCAACCTCAACGCTAAAAGCGCTGTCGGTGTGGTAACCTCGGTATTTCACGCCCACGTCAATTTTCAGTAGTTCTCCCCTAACTAAAGGGCGAGAAGTAGGTAAACCGTGGATCATTTGCTCGTTGACGGACGCGCAAATCGTTTTAGGGTAGCCTTGGTATCCAAGAAAACTCGGCTGACCGCCTAGTTTAGTAATCATTTGGCTGGCCAGTTTGTCCAGCTGCTCGGTGCTCACGCCCGGCTTAATTTTTTCACGTAAAACGCGTTTAACTTTGGCCAGAATTGCACCCGAACGGCGCATAAACTCAATCTCTTGAGATGACTTAATGCTAATCACGCTCAAGCCTCGCGATCAAAGACGCAAAATTCTCGTCTTCGCTCCCGCTTGTGTCAAGTTTAAGTACCGTTTTATGAGCTTCGTAATAATCAACTAAGGGCTGAGTTTGCTGGCGGTAAACTGCAATTCGCTGCCTAATTGTCTCGGGGTGGTCGTCAGCACGACCACGTTTAATTAGACGTTCAATAATTACGTCAATCGGTGCATCTAACCAAATCACGTGATCAACCTTGATTCCCTCATTTTCTAGAAAATGCGCTTGGTTAAGCGTGCGAGGATAGCCGTCTAAAATCACACCTTGACCACGGCTGTGACTAGACTTAATCGCTTGGTAAATGACTTGGTTAGTCAAGTTGTCATCTACGTAAGCACCTTTGTCTAACGTATTCTTAATTGCTTGTCCTAACTTGGAACCGCTTTTGACAGCCTCGCGAAAAATTTCACCCGAGGAAATGTGTTTTAAATTGTAGTGAGCAGCCAACTGTTTAGATAAAGTCCCTTTCCCAACCCCAGGGGGTCCAAGAAAAATAAAATTACCTATCAAAGTAGACCACCCGATTTTCCATCCTCACTGTCGATGGTTTTAAGCACTTGCTCACGAGCACGGGAAATAGTTTGGGTCGTGTCACGAGCTCGAACGTGCTCAAGCGTTTCAATCGCAACCGAAACTAAAATGATTAGCGAAGTACCACTAATTGTAAAAGGTTGGGGAATGCCAAGCATTTGTTCAATGAAAGGAACCGAGGAAATAATGGACAAATAAAAACCGGAAAAAACGCTTAGTCGCATCACGATTCCCGTTAAATACTTTTCGGTTTCTTGACCAGGACGAATGCCTGGAATGAAAGTTCCGCTCTTTTTAAAGTTCTCTGTCACCGTGTAAGGGTTAAAAGTGATTAAGCTCATCACAATTGAAAACACAAAAATAATCAAAATGAAAATGCCCAGTCCCAGCGGATCAGTTAAACGGAGATGATTTTCTATTCACTGACGAGCTGGATCTTGGTGGTGCAAAAAACCAGTGATTGTTAGCGGCAAAAGTAGGATTGTCATCGCGAAGATGACAGGCATAACACCCGCTGGATTAACTTTCATCGGTAAGTGCGACATTTGTTTGACATCGCGCGTCAAACCGCTGCCCGTTTGTTGGGTTGGGATGTGACGTTCAGCTTTGTGAAAGAAAGTAACGATGAAAATTAAACCGGCAAAAATGCTAAAGTGGACGATGAAATTCATGCCACCAACAAAAGAGCCGCCTTGACTAGTTGAAACAAAGTAGCTGTAGGCAAGTTGGATTTTAGCGGGTAAGTCGGCCGCGATACCTGAGAAGATAATCAGCGAAATTCCGTTACCGGCTCCGCGGGAAGTAATTTGCTCGCCCAAGAAAAGCGAAAACAAGGAGCCCGCCAAAAGAATCAAAGGAATCACTAGGTACTGGTACCATACGTTGTCAGCCGGCGACAAAAGCTCAACGTGCTGACTAATGCGAAACTGTTGAATAACTGTCATGGCCTGGACAATAGCAAAGCAAATGGTTAAAATCCGGGTCGTAAAAGCGATTTTGCGTTTGCCGACCGGTCCCGAGTGGGCTAGTCGGTAAATAGCCGGAAAAGCCTCCGACTGGAGCAACGTCATAATGATCGAAGCCGTAATGTAAGGTGAAATACCGAGCGCCACAATCGAAAAGTTCGAAAGTGCGCCGCCGCCAATTAAATTAAGCATACCAATCAGCGAGTTTGAATTCTCAACTAAGTCTTGGTTAACTTTGACGATCGGAATCGTAATCGTAGCCGCGATTCGGAAAATTGAAATTAACAAAATCGTGTAAAGAATTCGCTTGAGTAAAGTTTTGTTTTTAAAGTAACTGCGAAAACTAAAAAACCCGTTCGCGAAAAAACGTCCGACTTTTTGCAGCGCTAGTTTCATGCCCTAAAGCACCTCAACCTTGCCGCCAGCTTTTTCGACCGCTTGGCGAGCAGTTTTGGAGATCGCATTAACTTTTAAATTTAATTTGTGAGTCAGTTTGCCGTTGGCTAAAACTTTGACCGGTAAAGTGGTTGAAGCAATTAGACCAGCTTTTTTAAGAGCTGAACGATCAACCTCAGCCCCGACCGAAAATTTCTTGTTCAGGTTAGTGAGCGAAACAATTTGGTATTCCACGTGGTTAACATTTTTAAATCCGCGTTTAGGTAGGCGACGAAACCACGGGTTTTGACCACCCTCAAAACCTGGCCTGGTTGAACCACGCTTGTTTTGACCCGATTGACCACGGCCAGCTTGTTTACCACGCCGACCCGCGTGACCTCGGGCTACGCGAATTTTTCGTTGGCGTGCGCCTTCTTTAGGTTGGAGTGTGTGCAGTTGCATGTTTTTCACCTCCCTGTTTTTTATGTTTGAAATGGCTAACGTTAAGACCGCGCATTTCGGCGATTTGTTCGACTGTGCGAAGTTCAGAAAGAGCTTTGATCGTCGCTTTAATCGCGTTAGTTTTGGAACGCGAACCAAGACTCTTCGTGTAAATGTCTTTGTAGCCAGCTAACTCTACCACGGCGCGAACTGCGCCCGAAGCGACAATACCTTTTCCGCGCGGTGCCGGCTTAACCATCACCCTGGAAGCTAAAAACTTGGCGCTTTGAACGTGGGGGACCGTTCGTTTGTCAATGATCGGAACTTTAACTTGTCTTTTGCGAGCGTCTTTAATTGCTTTTTTAATCGCGTCGGGTACTTCGTTAGCTTTGCCATGACCCCATCCGACGCTGCCTTTTTTATCTCCGACGACTACGACGGCTGAGAAACTAAAACGCCGTCCACCTTTAACCACGGTGGTGACGCGGGAAATATCAACGACTTTTTCGCTAAATTCAAGTGAGTCGTCTTTCATGCGGGAACGAAAACGACGTTGCGGACCGCGTTGACGGTCACTGCTCGCTGATTTAGCGGCGGGCTGAGCGTGAGTTGGACGCCGGCGACCAGCGGTCGGAATCCGGAAATCTTTGGACTCGCTAGATAAAGGTGTTTTTGGCTTAAGCGGCTTAGTTTCTGACATAGTTAGAATTTTACTCCTTTATCTCGGACAGCATCGGCAAAAGCTTTGACTTTACCGTGGTAAATGTACCCTGAACGGTCAAATACCACTTTTTTAACTCCGAGCTGAACAACTTTTTCACCTAGAATTTGACCAACCTTGGTAGCGCCTTCTAAGTTTGCCCCGTGTTTGAGTTTCAGTTGGCGAGTAGATGCGTAGGCAAGCGTTTGGCGTTTATCATCGTTAATTAGTTGTCCCTCAATGTGGCGCAAAGATTTAAAAATGCTCAGACGCGGCGCTTCGGCACTGCCGTGGATTTTTTGGCGGATTTTTAAGTGTTTCCGCTTGCGATAATAGTTACGACTAGTTGTTTTCATAAACACCTCTACTTGCTGGCAGTCTTGCCTTCTTTACGACGAATTTTTTCGTCTTTGTACATGATTCCCTTACCTGAGTACGGGTTGGGACGGCGCACTTGGCGAATGATAGCCGCCATCTGCCCGACTCTTTGTTTATCAATTCCGCTCACAATTACAATGCTTGGCTTGGGAACTTCAATTTTAACATCAGGAAAAATGTCAAGCACGATCGGATGCGAGTAACCAACGCTAAGCGTTAACTTCGAACCTTGCAAGCTAGCACGGTATCCAACACCCTTAATTTCAATCTCTTTCCGAAAACCAAGGTTAACACCGTCAAGCATGCTTTTAATTAGCGAGTTAGTTGTTCCGTGCAGTTGTTTGGTTGACTTTTCTTCGTTGGCGCGGCTAGTGACGAGCAGATTTTGGTTGACGCTAACGGCAATTAGCGGCGAATGATCTAACGTTAGCGCGCCTAATTTGCCTTTGACTTCAACTGTGGTTCCGCGAATCAATACTTCGGTTTGATCGGGAATAGTTAAGATGCGGTTTCCTACTCTAGACATATTTTCCTCCTACCAAACGTAGGCGATAATTTCTCCGCCCACTTTCCATTCTCGCGCTTGACGATCGGTTACAATTCCCCGCGAGGTTGAAACGATCGCCGTTCCGTAGCCAGACAAAACGCGCGGTAATTTGTGGTAGCCAGCGTAAACGCGCAACCCTGGTTTAGAAATCCGTTTTACGCCCACGATTACCCGCTGGTCACCGCGGTATTTAAGTCCCACGACCAGTTCCTTGCTGACACCTTCGCCACGTGATTCATAGTCGGTAATAAAACCTTCGTCGCGTAAAATGGTGACGATTTGGTGTTTGATTTTGGAGTAGGGAATCGCGACGGTTTTGTGTTTGCGTTGGTTGGCATTTTTAATTCGAATTAACATGTCACCGATTGGGTCAGTTATGATTCCGTACATACTATCAGCTCGCTTTCTTCACGCCCGGCACTTTGCCTTCGTGAGCTAGGGTGCGAAATTTAATCCGGGAAACGCCAAAACGACGCATGTAACCCCGTGGCCTTCCGTCAAAAGCATCGCGATTACGGATCCGGATGTAGGAAGAGTTAGGGCTCATTTTGTTCAGTCTTAGTTGAGCGTCTTTATCGCCTTTTTTAGCTAGCGCCCGAAGTTCTGCCCGCAAGTTGTAATTGATTTCAACTTGCTTAATTCGTTGGTTATTTCGAGCAATTAATGATTTTCGTGCCATACATCCTCCTTAGGAGCGACCTTTCTTGAAAGGCAATCCGAGCAAAGTTAAAAGCGCTAGTGCTTCCTTTTGATCGGATGCGGTTGTGACGATAATTACGTCTAAACCTTTTATTTTGCGAACTTTATCGAAATCAATTTCCGGGAAAATAATTTGTTCGCTAACTCCAAAAGCGTAGTTGCCTTGCGAGTCAAACGACTGGGGGCTAAGACCACGGAAGTCGCGAATCCGCGGAATGACAATGTCAATCATTTTCTGTAAAAAGTTTCACATTTTATCGCCCCGCAAAGTTACTTTAGCCCCGACTGGCATACCTTCCCTAAGTTTTCAAGAAGCGAGTGATTTTTTAGCTAAAGTTAAGACCGGTTTTTGGCCGCTAATTAAAGTTAATTGCTCAACCACTTCATCAACGGCTTTAGAGTTAGCAATTTCGTGACCAACGCCCATGTTTAGAACCAGTTTGGATAAACGGGGAATTTGCATCGGCGAACTGTAGTTAAACTGGGCTTGCAAATCCGGTTTAACTTTTTCGTGGTACTGCTGACGAAGATTGTTCATCTAAATTTCCTTTCCGGTCCGTTTACTAATGCGCACCTTTTTTTGGTTGTGAATTTCAAACCCCACTCGAGTTGACTGACCATCTTTGCCCTTAGTAACTAGAGCGATGTTGGAAATGTCAATCGGAGCTTCAAACTCAATAATTCCGCCTTCGGCGTTAGTTTGGGAAGGTTTAGCGTGTTTCTTGACTACGTTAACTTTCTCAACTTTGGCGCGTCCTTTTTTTCAATCCAACGAAATAATTGTGCCGCGGGTCCCCTTGTGTTTGCCACTCAAAACTATTACCTGGTCATTTTTTCTTAGTTTTCTCATAACTCTCCTAAATTACCTCGGGGGCCAGCGAAATAATTTTGCCGTAGCCTCGATCGCGCAGTTCTCGTGCAATTGGACCAAAGACACGCGTTCCACGCGGAGTTTTGTCGGGTTTGATAATTACGACCGCGTTATCATCAAATTTAATGTGGGTGCCGTCTTTGCGACGTAGTCCGCACTTAGTGCGAACTAACACGCCTCTGACGACTTGCCCTTCCTTGACCATGCCGTTAGGAATCGCTTTTTTAACCGAGCAAACGACCACATCGCCAATGTTAGAAGTTTTTTTAACCGATCCGCCGATGTTGCGAATGATGCCAACTTCCTTAGCGCCGGTGTTATCGGCCACTTTAGCACGACTGAGTTCTTGAACCATTACTGATCACCTACCCTTGGCTGCAAAATTTTGACTAAGCGAAAAGTTTTAGTTTTAGAGTAGGGACGAGTTTCAGCGATTTGAACTTGGTCGCCCAGTTTGGCGCTTTCGTTTTCGTCGTGAACCGCAAACTTCTTAGTCACTTTAAAACGTTTCCCATAAATCGGATGCATTTGGTATGTGTCAACCGCCACAGCTAACGTTTTGCTGTTTTTGGTGGAGACAACCGTTCCAACTAGTTGTTTACGACGGGTGTTTCTGTTCATGCTTTACTCCTTTGCTCCCGATTTAGACTCGGCTGGTTTACTTTTACGAGCGGGCTTTTTCTTAACTGATTTTGGTTTAGCTGACTTAGTTGCGGCTGACTTGGAAGGTTTTTTGACTTTGGAAGGTTTTTTAACTTTAGTCGCTCTTTTTTTGGCGGCCTTTTTCTTGACCGGAGCGGCCTTGGTTTGTGTTTGTTCTGGCTTGTCTTGACGTTGGGCGATAATCGTGAACACGCGAGCGATGTCGCGTTTAACTAACTTAATTTTGTGCGGTTGGTCCAGTTGACCAGTGGCGTTTTTAAAGCGTAAAGTAAATAGTTCGGCTTTAAGATCGTTAATTAAACTGCGCAGTTCGGAAACTGATTTGCTTTGTAACTCTTTAACTTCCATGATCTACTCCTCTCCCGCACTAGTTGGACGCGTCAAAATTTTCCACTTAACCGGCAACTTGTGCCCGCCTAATCTGAGAGCCGCCAAAGCTATTTCGGGGTCAACTCCCAGCACCTCAAACATAACCGTGTACTTCCGCACAACTGCGACCCATTTTTCCGGGCTTCCTTTTCCTTTACCCATCCGAACACCGATTGGTTTAGCGGTTTTAGACAAATGCGGAAAAATGCGGATAATTACTTGTCCTTCCCGGCCCATCCGGCGGGTAATCGCGATTCGAGCGGCCTCGATTTGACGCGAAGTAACTCAAGCAGCGGTTTGAGCTTGCAGACCAAATTCACCAAATTCAACCTTGTTACCCTTGGTAGCGTTTTTCTTATCCGGGTAAATGTTGTGCGGCTTGCGGTACTTAGTTCTCTTGGGTTGCAACATTGCGAGCACCTCCTAACCACGGTGCGCGTTTGGAAATCCAAACTTTCACGCCGATCGTCCCGTAAGTGGTGTTGGCGTTAGCGGTGGCATAGTCAACGTCTTGGCGAAGAGTGTGAAGTTTCATTTCGCCTTCGGCGTAGCCCTCAGTTCTTGCCATGTCTACGCCGTTTAGTCGACCGGCTACTGAGGTTTTAATTCCCAGAGCGCCGTTACGCAAAGCTTGGCGAATGGCAAACTTTTGCACCGCTCTAAACGAACTTCGGTTTTCAAGTTTAGTCGCGATGTCCTCAGCCACTAAACGAGCACTTAACTCGGGTCTTTCAATTTCCTGTACGTCAAGACTAATTTTAAGCGCGCGATTTTTGAGGTACTTAACTAAGTCGGTGTGAATCTTTTTGAGGTTGTCTCCGTTTGAACCAATTACGATCGCCGGCGTAGCCGTGTGAATACGAACGATAATTTGGTTGGTTTGAGTTCGCAAAATTTCCACTTGACCAATTTTGTAAGTTCTCACTTGGCGGTCAAAAAAGCGGTGAATGCGCTGATCCTCAACTAAGTTTTTTACGTAGTCTTTTTTGTTGGCAAACCACTTGACGTTATGGGGTTTAGTGATGCCAAAGCGAAAACCATTTGGATTTACTTTTTGTCCCATCGCTTACCTCTCCTCGATTTCAATCGTTAGTCTTGATGTGCGTTTAAAAATTTTGAAAGCCCGACCGCGTCCTCGGGGTTGGAATCTTTTCAAAGTTGGCCCTTCGTCAACTAAAACTTTGCGCACAAAAAGTTTGTCGGCGTTTAGTCCGTGGTTGTTAACGGCGTTAGCCACGGCTGAGTTGAGCAGTTTAATAAAAATTGGGGCCGCTTTTTTCCGAACGTTTTGCAAAGTGGTCAACGCTTCACCGATTGACTGACGCCGGAAAGTATCGGCCACCAGACGTGCCTTGCGGGCGGAAATACGTTCAATTTTCACGTGAGCTCGAGCTACTTTAGTCATTATTTCTTACCTTTGTCTGCGCCGTGACCACTAAATGTGCGCGTCGGTGAAAACTCGCCCAACTTGTGGCCGACCATATCTTCGGTAACGTAAACATCAATGAATTTACGACCGTTGTGAACTTGGAAAGTCAGGCCAATAAAATCGGGGAAAATCGTGCTCCGACGCGACCAAGTTTTAATCGGTCGTTTCGGCGCTTTACTTTCAAGAATTGCCGCTACTTTCTTAAGTAAGTGGTGGTCAGCAAACGGACCTTTCCGGAGTGAACGTGCCATTATTTACGCCCCTTTCGTTGACGAATAATTAGTTTATCGGAAGCTTTGCGAGTTTTACGAGTTTTGACACCGAGTGCTTTTTTACCTCACGGAGTCATCGGACTTTTGCGCCCAATCGGTTGACGTCCTTCACCACCACCGTGAGGGTGATCGTTCGGGTTCATAGCTGAACCGCGCACGGTTGGGCGAATTCCGCGGTGACGGTTGCGACCCGCTTTACCTTGGTCAACCAGCGAATGCTCTTCGTTGCCGACTGTTCCGATTGTTGCCCGGCAACTTGCTAAAATTCGTCTCACTTCGCCAGAACGCAGTTTTAAAGTCACGTATTTTCCGTTTTCATCTTTACCAAGAATTTGAGCGTCTAAACCGGCTGAGCGGGCAATTTGACCTCCGCCACCCGGGTAAAGTTCCACGTTGTGAACAAAAGCTCCCTCAGGGATGCTTTTCAAAGGTAAAGCGTTACCAATTTTAATGTCAGCGTCGGGTCCCGAGACAATCGTTTGACCCACTTTTAAATCACGGGGTGTTAAGATATAACGTTTTTCACCGTCTTGGTAAACGACTAACGAAATGTTGGCTGAGCGATTGGGATCGTACTCGATCGTTTTAACTCGGGCCGGGATGTTATCTTTGTTACGTTTAAAGTCAATGAAGCGGTACTTACGCTTGACTTGACCGCCGTGGTGGCGAACGGTGATTTTCCCGCTGTTATTACGACCGCCGGTTTGTTTTTGTTTACCAAGCAAAGATTTTTCCGGGCGTGAAGCAGTCAAGTTGGCGCGGAAATCTAAACTTGTCATGTTGCGGCGGCCATTAGTCACCGCGCTGTATTTCTTAAGCGCCATCTTGACCTCCTGAGTCAGGTTTTTTTGTTTCCTTGTCAGCCTGTTCTGGTTTTTGAGCCGGTTTAGCAGGCTTTAATTCCTCGGCCTGCTTAGTCTTGGACTCAGCTGGCTCGTCTGCTTTCTGCGGCTGTTTTTTCTGGGCTATTTTAGCGGCTGCCCGCGCTTCAACGTCGCTAGCCTGTTTAGTTGGCTCGCCTGACTGGGATTTAATGTTTTCGTCAACCGCGGCAGTTGGAGCAGTTGGCTGGGCATCTTTATCCTCAGGGAAAATCGCGATAGAGCCTTCTTTGAGCGTAACAATCGCTTTTTTGTAACCTGGTTTAAAGCCGGCAAAACGACCCATTTTCTTAGGCTTACGGTCAACTTTAATGATGTTGACTTTTTTAACTTTGACGTTAAAGATAAATTCCACGGCGCGCTTGACTTCGGACTTGTTAGTGCGAGGGTCAACGGCGAAAGTGTAAATTTGCTGAGCCATTTGGCGGTAAGTTTTTTCGGTCAAAACCGGCGACTTAATTACTTCTGAGACATGCATTAGCTAGCCATCCTTTCCAAACTAGTTAAAGCATCGGGTGAAAAAATGACCGCGTCGGATCCGATGATTTGACTGACGTGAACCGAATTAGGTTTGACGATTTGGCAATCAGGTAAGTTGCGCAGCGATAAAGCCAATTTTTCGTTTTCACCCACAAAAAGTAGTTTGCGCATTTTGTCGTCTAGCGCTAAGTTGGCAAGTTGTTTTAAGAAGTTTTTGGTTGACGGCTGAGCGATTTTAAAATCGTGAACAAAGACCGCTTTTTGTTTAGCCTTAAGAGTCAAGGCCGAGAGAAAAGCGAGTTTGCGCACTTGTTTGTTGACTTTGAGTTGGTAGTTGACGTTAGGAGTCGGTCCAAAGACAACTCCGCCGCCCACTCAAATTGGCGAACGATTAGAACCAGCTCGGGCTCGTCCGGTTCCTTTTTGACGCCATGGCTTAGCTCCGCCACCGCGAACCTCAGCACGGTTTTTCACTTTGTGAGTGCCTTGTCGCTGGCTAGCCCTTTCCGAAAGCACCACGTCAAAAATCGCTTGCCGATTAACTTTCACCGCGAAAATGGCTGGTTTTAAACCGCTGGCTGGTTGAATTTTAGATCCAGAGGTAGTCGGCGTTGATTTAGTTTGTGGCTTGGGAGCGCTTTCTTTGGCTGCGGGAGTTGAGGAAGAAACTTTTGCGGTCGGTTCAGTTGGGTGTTTTTCTGGCGTTGAGACCGATTTTTTCGCCGTTTTGTGATGCGTGTCAAAAGCGTGTTTAGGAGCAACTGAAACTTCCTTTGGCGAGTGATGACTTTTCAAAGATTTATCTTTATGCGCGCTAGTTAGTGGTTGAGCCGTTTTGACCTGAGTTGGTTGGGTCTTTTTAGTCTCAACTGGCTTTGAACTAGCAGAGCTTGGTTTGCTCTGCGCTGGGTGATCTTTTTTAACTTGTTTAGAATTCATTACTCACCACCTTTAGGCTCTTTAGCTAGATCATCCGTTGGCTTGTCTGATTCAGTTTCGTCTTGACCTTCAGACTCAGTTGGCGCTTGGGAACTATCGTCCTCCTGGTCTTGACTCGGCGTTTGAACAGCCTCGGCGTCTGAAGCTAAGTTGCTGGCGGGTTTATCGCTTGGCGCGGTCTGTTCAGACTGAGCTGGATCAGTTTTTGGCTCTTGCGTTTGAGCATCGCGACGGACGGGAGTTTTTTGATCGGGTTGACTTTCGTCGTTAGTTTGATCGTCCTGAGGTTTTTCTTTTTCTTTTTCAGGACCGCTTTTTGCTTGCGGCTCGGCTGGGCTAACAATTGGCTCGGCAATCTTAGCCAATTTAGCCTGAGCTTCTTGCAACAGTTTTTCCAAAGCTGCCAGTTTAGTTTGGCTGCTTTTAACTCCTTCGTGGTCTTTCTCGCTTTGTTGTTTGGCACTAAGTTCTTTAATTTGGTCAATTTCGTTAGTCAAATTTTTAATTTCGTCGCGCAGTTTTTTCTCGGCCGGACTAACATGGGAAAGAGCCTCTTCTTGCTCACGAACTTTTTCAGCCGCGGCAATCGCTTCCCGCATTTGTTTAACGCTCATGTCGGTGTTAATCTCGGCCCCAACTTTTTTGGCTTCCTCAAGCAACTTGTTTTTCAAAATAGTTTCTTGAACGTTAACTAGTTCTACGCCTGCCCGGTTTTTAAGACCCTTAACTGCTTGGCGAACCAAAACGTAACCTTTGGTTGGGCCTGGAATTGACCCCTTAACTAAAAGAAGATCATTTTCAGGGTCGCTGCTAATTACTTCTAAGTTTTGAACTGTCACTTGCTGGTGACCCATGTGACCCGGCATGTTCATACCCTTAATAACTTTGTTGCCGCTAATGTCACCGAGCGAACCAGTTTGGCGGACGGGTTTAGAACCTCCGCCGCCTCCGTGAGACTTAGGACCAATCCGTTGGTTATGACGTTTAATTGCGCCGGCAAAACCTTTGCCTTTACTAATGCCAGTTACGTCAACAAGTTCTCCAGCCTGGAAAATGCTGGAATCTACTTGGTCGCCTAACTGGTAACCTTCCATGTCGCGAATTTCCCGAACAAACTTTTTGGGTACCGTGTTAGCTTTAGCAAAGTGACCAACTAGCGGTTTTTTATGAGTCGATTTTTTTCGATCAAAAGCGCCAAGCTGGAGAGCTTGGTAGCCGTGTTTTTCGGTTTCTAAGACCGCGCTAACCACGTTAGGTTGGACTTCAATAACGCTAACGGGGATGGCTTGTCCGTGTTGACTGAAAACTTGGCTCATTCCAACTTTTCTGCCTAATATACCTTTCATGTTTCTCCCATCGGTCCGCTTCCAAAGGCGGACTTGTTTCAACTACTACTTAAAATCAACTTGGATTTCCACGCCAGAGGGAACTTCCAGTCGTTTGAGCGTGGTCAATAATTTTTCGCTCACACTACTTAAAACGATCAAACGTTTGTGAGTACGAATTTCAAACTGTTCACGCGACTTTTTGTAAATGTGCGTCGGACGAATAACAGTAAAAATTTCTTTCCGAGTTGGCATTGGCACTGGGCCAGACACTTTGGCGTTTTCTTGCTCGGCAACGGTGGTGATTTTTCGGGCCGCTTGGTCAACTAGCGCTGCTTCGTAGGCACGAATTTTAATCTTCACTTGCGACATGTTGTCTCCTTTTGTTCTTGAACAGAACCGGCTCCGTATTAACTCTTGATCCGCCTAGGACAACTATTTTGGGCGTATCAACAACCTAATACCTCAAGGCCGTTAGTTGCTTAATTATTATATAGACTTTAAACCAAGGTTGGAAAAAAACTTTTTGCCCAGTTTTGCCCCCTATTTAACGCTGAAAAGTTGGTCAAAAAAACGCGCTCAACCAGCGCGTTAATTAACTTTGGGGAAACTGATTTAAGACTAAGAAGAAAAGATGTGCTCAAAAACTTCGTTGTAATTTTCAACCGGAATAATTTGGGCATACTGGCGAACTTTTTTGGCTAAATCTTCGGTGTCCTTTTGGTTAAAACGAGGGATGAAAATTCGTTTCACGCCCGCTTCAACCGCGCCGAGCGATTTCTCTTTTAGTCCTCCGATCGGCAGAATTTTTCCGCGCAAAGTAATCTCACCAGTTAGGGCGATGTCTTTGTCAATCGGTTTGTTGAGCAAAGCGGAAATAACGGCGGTCGCAAAAGCGATTCCGGCCGAAGGTCCATCTTTAGGCATTGCTCCCTCGGGAACGTGAACTTGAATGGTGTTTTTTTCAAAGTCAAAATTAATGCCAAACCGTTTTGAGTTAGCTCTGATGTAACCAATCGCGATGTTAAGTGACTCTTTCATGACGTCGCGAATCGAACCTGTCAACTTAATTTCGCCGTTTTTAGTTGGGTATGTGGTCACCTCAATCGGCAACAAACCGCCACCGACGGCCGAGTAATACATGCCGTTGACTAGACCAACCTCGGCGCGTCCTTTCAGTTTTTCTTTGTAAACCGTCTCTTGACCGAGAAACTCAGTTACCACTTGCTGATTGACGTGAAATTCTTCCTGAACTTTGCCCTCCAACTTTTTAACGACCACTTTCCGAGCCAACTTACTCATGATCCGCTGAAGTTCTCTGACACCAGCTTCCTGGGTGTATTTATCAATCACATACTCAATCGTGCGGTCAGAAATGTTGAACTGTTTTTTGGTGAGTCCATTTTCCATAATCGTACGGGGAATGATGTGCTGTTTAGCAATCTCCAGTTTTTCTTCTGAACTGTACTGGTTCAGACGAATGATTTCCACCCGGTCAATTAAAGGAGCCGGGATGTTTTCTAAGTAGTTAGCAGTCGCGATAAACATGACTTGGGAAAGGTCGTACTCCAGTTCTAAGTAGTGGTCTTGAAATTTGCGGTTTTGCTCAGGATCAAGCACCTCCAACATCGCCGAAGTGGGGTCGCCTTTGTAGTCGGAAGACATTTTATCGATCTCATCAAGCAAAATAACGGGGTTAGAAGTTTGGGCTTTTTTAACCGCTTGAATTATTTTGCCCGGCATCGCTCCGACGTATGTGCGGCGGTGACCGCGAATCTCGGCTTCATCGCGCAGTCCTCCGAGCGAAACTTTAATCACTTCGCGACCGATTGCTTCGCCAATCGAGCGCGCCAAGGAAGTTTTTCCAACTCCGGGAGGACCAAGCAAAGTAATAATTGGGGCGTGAGAATTTTTGGTGTTAATTTTAACCGCCAAGTACTCTAAAATCCGTTCCTTAACCTTTTTGAGACCGTAGTGGTATTTATCAAGCACATGCTTAGTTTTTTGAATGTCTTCGTTATCAACTGTGAAAGTTTTCCAAGGCAGTTTAATAATTAGTTCAATGTAACTCTTAATGACGTTAGCTTCGGCCGAAATGGGCGGAGTCGACTCGTACTTTTTAATTTCTTCCAAAGCTTTAGCCCGAACTTCTCCGGGGTATTTTTTGTCCTCAAGCGTTTTCTTCCAATCTTCAATTTCGGTGTCTTTGGAAGAAATTTCTCCGAGCTCTTCCTTAATCGCTTTCATACGTTCGCGCAGAAGAAACTCTTTCTGTTGGCCATCAAGCGTTTTCCGAACCGACTTATCAATGTCTTTGTCAATTTGGTTAATTCGCGACTCTTCTTCTAAGTGCTGCAAAATTAATTTCAGCCTTTTAGAAACTAAGGTAGCTTCCAAAATTTCTTGTTTTTTCGGCAGTGCAATTGGTAAGTAATGGGCGATCACGTCGGCTAACTCGCCAGCCGAAATGCCCGAGGCTAACGAAGAGAGAACGTGCTTAGGAATGTTAACCATGCTCCCGACTACCGCGTCAAGTTTACGGGAAATTTTAGTTACCAACGAACCTTCATCACCCGTTTTGCTTTGGCGGTCTTTGAGAACGCTAATTTCGGCTTCCACCAAAAAACCTTCGTTCAAACTAATCTCTTTGATCCGCACTCTTTTTAGACCAGTCACGGCTAAAGTTTTGGCGTTAGTTTGGTGTTCGCGTTCAACTTTGATCGACACCAAAGTCCCCACGCTAAAAAGGTCGGCTTTGCCGCCAACTTCGTTTTTGAGAATGTCGCGTTGGGACACCAAAACTAACTGGTTGTTAAACTTGGAAATAGCGATGTCAATCGCGTTGAGCGAAGACTTGCGACCAACATCTAACGAACTCGTGTAACCGGGAAAAACGATTACTCCGCGAGTTGTTATAACAGGATATTTCAATGGGCACCTCTTTTAACTTTAATTTTAACTGCTTAGGCGTCTTTTGAATTAATTATACCAAAATTAGCAGACTAGTGTCCAGAGTGCTAAACGATTTTATCCAGCGTAATAACCGCGCAAAATTTTAGCCAGCGGAAAGTAAAGCGTAAAAACTAGCCCAAACTTACAAAAATTGCCAACTCAGTAAGCAACCAAAGTTCCCGCCCAGTAGTTAGGGATGCCAAAGTAAAAGGGGCTAATCTGATCAAAAACGCTAATGGCCGCCGCGAGCGTGGGCGAAGAAGTGATGCCGTAGTAAAAAAGGTAAATGGGTAAAAACAAAGTCGCGTTCAAATAGCTGGCTAGAAAACAAATGCTGACCAAAGTCGCCAAAATGATGAAAAGCATTTTTAAGTTGTGGTTAACCACATTTCTAAAAACAAACGAGTAAAGGTACATCAGCAGCACGAGCAATGTCTCCACAAACAGCAAAATTGCGTGACCAATTAAAGTCGCAAGCGTGAAAGAATCGATCAGCGTTCCCAAGATGCCTCTTAATACGAGCAAAAGCAAACCAAAATACCAACCGGCAAAGTAAAAGACCGGCAAGATGAAAACGAGCGAAAAATTAATTTTCATGTAGGCAAAAATCGGCATGAAACGTTCGCAAAACTGAGCCAGTAAAACTAGACCGAGCATAATGCCGCTCAAAGCAATCTTCTGGACCAAAGTTCGGTTTCGAGTTTGGCGGAAGCCAAAAAATGCTCGCAACGTTCACCCTCTTTCCATTACATTCTACGAGAAAAATCGTGGTTAGGTCAGCCGGTGTGTCCAGTAAAATGATTTTGTAGCTATTTTGCAAGGAGTGCCATGCCTTTAAAACGTACCAAGTTCTTATTTGTCACGGGAGGAGTTGTATCTGGTTTAGGAAAGGGTGTCTCAGCCGCGGCGCTGGGACGTTTGCTTAAAGCCCGCAATTACCGAGTTTTTGTGCAAAAATTTGACCCCTACTACAATGTCGACCCCGGCACGATGAGTCCTTACCAACACGGTGAGGTTTTTGTAACTGTTGACGGTGGTGAAACCGATTTAGACCTTGGCCATTACGAGCGGTTTATCGGCGAAACTTTTACCAAAGATTCTAACTACACACAGGGCAAGCTAATGCAAGAGTTGCTTGAAGAAGAAAGGCTCGGAGTTTACCACGGCAAAACAATCCAGGCGATTCCCCACGTGACCGATAAAATCATCCACAAAATTGAACAAGTTGCGCTTAACTCTAAAGCCGACTTTATCATTACCGAGGTGGGCGGAACGGTCGGAGACATCGAATCGCAACCTTTTTTACAAGCGCTGTGGGAGTTTTCCCATCGCTACCAGGGGCAAACTTTTTTAATTCACTGCTCGTTTATTCCTTATTTAAAAGCCTCGGAAGAATTTAAAACTAAGCCGACTCAACACTCGGTGCGCGAACTTCACGCTAGCGGTTTGTCGCCTAACATGATTCTTTTGCGAGCTAACTCGGCTATTCCAGCTTCAATCGCCGAAAAAACAGCCGCACTAACTTTTGTTAAGCGCGACCATTGCGTGCCCGTGCCTGATGTGGATAACATTTATAAACTGCCACTTTACTTTGAAAAACTTAACTTAGCCAAATTTATTTTGCAACACTTTGGCCTACCTTGTCCACGACCCGATTTAGCGGACTGAAAAAAATACGTCAAACTAATTAACGCACCAAAACACAAGAAAGTTCGCATCGCAATGGTTGGTAAGTACGTCGAACTAGAAGACGCTTATAAATCAATCGTCGAAGCGATTAACATTTCGGCTAACTATGCCCACTGCGAAGTGGAGCTTGTTTGACTAGCCTCAAGCTCGCTGCTTGACGAAAAAACGATCGCCCAGCGTTTAGAAGGTGTTAGCGGTGTGATTATTTTGCCCGGCTTTGGTAAACGCGGTTTTATTGGCAAAGTTGCCGTCGCCCGCTTTACGCGACTACGCAAGTTGCCAACGCTCGGCATTTGCTACGGTTTCCAAGCGATGGTGATTGTTCAGGCTCAAGAACTCCAAATTCCCAATCCGACCAGCCGAGAAATTTCGCGCCAAGGAACTTTTGTGATTGATTTAATTCAAGATAAAAAACACCACCGACTGGGCGGGACCTTAAGACTGGGTCGTTCAAAAACCAAACTAGTCCGTGGATCGCGCGTGAGCCAAATTTATGGTTCAACTCACGCTTACGAACGCCACCGGCACCGCTACGAAGCTAGTCCGCAGTACGTTGAGCAACTCAATCAAGGTGATTTTCTCTTCTCAGGTTTTGATGAACAAACCGGTCTAGCCGAAGTGTGCGAAGTCAAAAGTCACCCTTTTTACATAGGCGTCCAAGCTCACCCCGAGTTTGAAGCTAATCCGCTGCATCCCCATCCGCTCTTCCAAGAATTTTTGCGCGTAATTAGTAAGAGCAAACCTTAGCGGTGACTAATGGTAATGTTGCGTAGTCAACGCCGGCGGAAAAAGAAAGGTAGCGAAACACTAAAAACACCTAGCGAATGGAGTAGTTGGGTTAATAGGTAAAGTCGCTCAAACGAAATATTAGTGAAATGGGCTAATAGGCTAGCGAAGGGAAAAACAACGGCAATCACGTAGTAACTGTTTAAAAAAGTTGAAGCAAATGAAAATCCGCCCGCCTCTAGCAGCGAAAAAATGTAGACTCCGCAAATAATAAAAACGATCAAAAATGCTTCCACGATAATCATCGTCTGGGCAGCGCTAATTTCATTGGCCGAACTCAGGCCAACCGCCCTAGGCAAGAAAAAAGCGAGCGGTAAAGTGGTTAGGCCCAAGATTAGTCCAAAAACAAAAACGATTAGCAACATTTTCCGCGATTCGTCGTAAGCTTGGTCAAATTGATTGTTCGCCATTCGCCGTCCGATTAAAACTTTTGAGGCGGTGCTAAAACCAGGGAAAGTTGCCCACAAAAGTCCGTTAATGGCATAACCGATCCCGACCGCTTCGCTAATATCCGGGTAATTGTTAGTTCAAACCGCTGTTTTAGCCACTAGTCCGAGTGCAAGCGCGACTTGACTAGTAATAATGAGGCCGCGCCTGGCCATTGATTTAACTAACTGAAAATCAAATCTTCACCAATTTCAACCAAACCAAACAAACTTCCGGTTTTTCCAAACAAAAATAAAGACGAGCATTAGTTCTAAAAAACGAGCCAAAATAGTTGAAAGGGCAGCGCCTGAAAGGTCAAGTTTCATCCAATAAAGAAAAACCACGTTAAAGAAAATGTTGACCGTGAGCGGCACGAGCGAAGAATAAAGTTGGTAGCGCGGTTTGCCAATCGTGTTAAGCGCGCCAATGAAACTCATCGTAACCGCGTACATGACATGGCCAATCGTCAAAAGCCGGAGATAACGGGCAGCCACGCGTAAAGTGTAGGGGTGGTCAATGAATAAACCGAGCAGTCTTTCGGCAAAAATGTTGAGAAAAACCACCGTTATAAGAGCGGCCCAAAAATTGGTAAGCGTTTTAATTTTGTTAGCCGCTTTAAACTTACGAAACATCTTAGCTCCGAAAAACTGGGCGCCAAAAATGTCACCAACTAGACCAATTCCCAAGTTGATACTCATCGCCACATGAAAAATTTCCGTCGTAATTAAAACGGTCGTGAGCGGCTGTTCAACGTCCTCAATCCAACCGACCATAAACTGATCGACAAACGAGACCGAAGTGACTAACATTTGACCAAGAGCGATCGGAATAATTAGGCGTAAAACATGGTGGGCAAATCTCCGTTTCGGTAGCCACGAACTTAACTTCATTAATAACTTGATTATACAAGTTTGCTTATCTTTTAAAGTTGAACCGACTAATTAAACCGTTGATTGGTCAGGCGAACATAACCGTCAAAATTACCGCGAAAGCCCGGACCCAAGTTGGTCAAAAACTTGAGACTAAAATGACGGCAAATGCTAATGCCAAGGGCAAACTAAAACGAAGCGCATCAAAACTAATTAAACCTAAGTAAACAAACAAAAACGTCGCTAAAAAAGTGAAAATCACTAAACCAAATGCGGCTAAATACAAGTACCCGATCGGAATCTGATACTTATTGTCGTTTCACTCAGGAAGCCAAAAATAAAACATTAAAAGCGCTGGTCCGGCGACAAAAACCAAGCTAAACAGAGCATTCATCCAACTTTTAATTCGCACTTTATTCGGCTAACTCAAGCCCTAAACGCATCATGTCTTGGAAAGCTTGCTCACGGTTTTCGGGCGAAGTTTCCTCGTTAGTAATTAAGTTGTCGCTAATTGTCAAAAGGCAAGCCGCCTGACGGGAAAACTTACGTGCGATGGCAAAGAGCATCGCTGCTTCCATCTCAACGCAAATCGCTTGCGTCTGGGCAATTCTTTCTTGGAGCGGAATTACCGAGTAGAAAACGTCGGAAGTGTGGATCGGACCTTCAACCAAGTTAATGCCCACTTTGAGAGCGGCTTGGCGAATTTTTTCGTTCAGAAGTTCCGAAGGGTAAAAAATTTGCTCTTCCACGCCCAAAATGTTCAATCCGTAACTCGTTGATTCGCTGTAGGCACTAGTCGCCAAAACAACTTCAAAAAGACGGAGGTTTTTTTGGTACGAACCAGCCGAACCAATCCGAATAATTTTTTGGACATCGTAAAAATTAAACAACTCATAGGCATAAATTCCGATTGAAGCTTGACCCATGCCCGAAGCGCAAATTGAAATCATTTTCTTTTTGTAACGTCCGGTGTACATGAGCATGTTGCGCAAAGTGTTAACTAGACGAACATCTTGGAGAAAATGTTCGGCAATGTACTTGGCGCGAAGCGGATCACCTGGCATTAAAACTACCGGAGCAATGTCATTTTTCTTAGCTTGGATGTGCGGAGTCATAAATTACCTGCCTTGAATTGAGTAAGGAATCCCGAGTGATCGGGGAGCTCTGGAATGACGTGAGCTGAAAATTAAGACTAACGTTGACAGTAGGTAAGGAATCGTGTGCAGTAAATCGGTTCCCTCAATGGTGTTAAGCACCGGAATCAGCGTTGCATTGTTAATTATGGCATAAATGGAACCAAAAATAATTGATCCTAGCAGAATCAACGACGGTTTTCACTGACCAAAAATCACCAGCGCAACCGCTAAAAATCCGGCACCCTGAGTTGTGCCGTGAAAATACCCGGATATGTTTTGGGCGTAAATCGCGCCGGCTAAGGCGCTAAAGAAAGCCGAAAAAACCACCGCTTTAATTTGAATTCACTCAACTCTGACACCCAAAGTAGCCGCGGCGTCGGGGTTTTCCCCGACCGCCTTAATTAGTTTGCCAAACTTAGTGTAGTTGAGCACGACAATGACTAGACCAATCATCGGTAAACCTAAAAAGACTGCGATGTTAAAAATTCAAACAAAACTTTGGTTATTCTCGCCTAGCGTTCAAAGGTAAGGTTGCATTTCGATCTCGCTAGTTTTTTTAAGTTTGATTATAAAAAACGAGATAGCCACAGCCAGTGCATTAAGCGCGATACCGGCGATAGTTTGGTTAGCTTTAAGTTTGACTGTCGCCAGCGCGTAAATAATCGCAAAAACGCTGCCAAAAAGACCGGCCAACGGGAAGAGCAACCACTGGTAAGCTAAAATGTTTTTCACGCTCGGCAAATTGGCAAAGACTGCGTAACTAATCGCGCCAATCGTCATAAATCCCTCGATTGACAAGTTAATTACGCCTGCCTTCTCGCTGACCATGCCGCCAACCGCAGCTAGGGCAAAAATAATAATAATTGAGACAAGCGCTCCGATTACAATCACGCTAACCATTTAGTTCACCGCTCCGATCCATCAATCGTAAAGTTTGGTTTTCTCTTCAAAAAAGCGCTGCTTAATTTTGACTCTTTCCTCAAGGTCATCAGCGTGGGCTAAAGCGTGGCGGTACTGTCAAACAAGTTGTTGACAAAGCGTTTCGTATTTATCAAGACGGGTCAAAACTTCAAAGCGGTGTTGACCTTTGAGATCTTTAATTTCAATTCGGTATTCACGCCGAAGTTGGTCGCTGTTAGACCCGATTAAATGCTCGGTCTTGCTTTGGTAAAGTTGGTTGATTTGGTTTAAACGAGCGTTTTTGGTCGCTAAATCAATTTGATCCTTTTTAAACAAACTCTCAACTTGAACTACTTCGGCACTCCATTGCCGCTGCAAAGCGACGAGTTTTTGCTTGTTAAGACGGATTTGATCCCGAAGAAGTTGTGCCCGAGTGTGGTAGATGCTCTTAATTTGAGCTCGCTTCTGGTAGTAAATTTGCCTTTGACGCTTAACTCAATCGGATCTACCTAGTCTAATTTGCCTAACTAAGATTTGACCAATGTTAAAACGCGTGAAAGAACTGGCTAAAGCGGCGGTAAAAATGATAATTGCCAGACTAAGCTGAGCCGTTTCGCGGACCACGTTACCACCAGCTTGGGTCACAAAGGCTTGGCCGCTGTAAAGAGTTCCGTAAAATAAGCCGGCTAAAATTGAACCAAGCGGCGAAGAAAAAGCTAACAAAGTAACTGTGATAGCTTCAAAAGCAATCGTAGGCAAAACGTGTCCCATCCGCGGAATCCGGCCCTCTAAGGTGCAGTAGTTAAGAAAACCGGCTAGGCCCGCTAAGGCACCTGAAAGCACCATCGCCCAAATAATCATCATCTTGGCATTGATACCAGCGTAACGAGCCGCGGTTGGGCTTAGCCCGTTAGCGCGCAATTGGTAGCCAAAAGTCGTGTAACGAAACACCAAAAACACCATCAAACTTAACAAAATAGCCAAACCTAGAATAATTAGAAAATCCCATGAATCGCGTCGGGTGGTAAATCCCATTGACGGATGAATCGCAATTGTAGAACCCGATACATCTTGATACTGAGGTAAAGCCACAATCCATTTAACGATGAAAAAGAAAACCCAGTTTAACAAAATCGTGGAAACGACTTCGTGAACGTTGAAAAAAGCTTTTAAAGCGGCTGGAACAAGGGCGCAAACCATTCCCACGCCGCTTGAAAGCAAAATTAAAAGCGGTAAAGCGGCTGCCTTAGGTAAATCAAGGTGAATGCCAACTAAAACGCAAATCGCTCCGCTCATCAAAAACTGCCCCGTGGCTCCAATGTTAAAAAGACCAGTTTTGAAGGAAATGCCGATTCCCGTGCCAAGCAAAATGAAAATTGAAATCGTCACCATAGTTTTGTTGAAATTAATCGCGTGAAAAGGCGCGGTAAACATTCTGTAATAGCCAACCCAAGGGTCACCGCCTGCGAGCAGAATTGGTAAAAGACCGATCGCTAGCCCGATCAAAATCGCAATTAGCGAAGCTCTTACTTTGGACCAAGCGCTGCGTGAACCATCGCTGTTGATGAGGCGAATTAACTGTAAATGCCAAGGTCAGCGTTTTGATGTTTGCTCGCTCTTAGTCTTCATCCTAAGCGGTTCCTTTCTCAAGCGCTTTGCTAGTCATCAGTTGACCTAACTTTTGACGACTCACTTGGCTAATGGGCAGCTGATCCACTTTGGTGCCGTGGTTAACTACCACGACTTGGTCAGCCAAGGCCAAAATTTCGTCGAGTTCATAACTAACTAGCAAAACCGCTTTATCGGCTTGCCGGGCCTCTAAAATGTACTGGTGAATTTTGTTAATCGCGCCAATGTCAAGACCGCGCGTTGGTTGACTAACGAGCAAAATACTTGCTCTCGAACGGGAAAGTTCCCGGCCAACAATTAATTTTTGCTGATTACCTCCGGACATAAAACGGACGATGGAACTAATGCCATGGGGCGTTCGAACGTCAAATTTTTCAACGATCTTTTTGGTGTAGTTACGCACATTGGCGTAGCGGAAAAAACCGGCGCGACTAAAACTTGCTAATCTAAAATCTTGGATGACCGCGTTTTCAAAAACGTTCATGTCTAACACCAGACCTCATTTATGGCGGTCTGAGGGAATGTGAGCTAATCCCACGTCGTAACGTTTCTTAACCGACCTGTGAGCCACGTTAACGCTTTGAAGAGCAACTTCTGAAGTTGGCGCGGTTAATTTTTTAGTTTTGAAAATGCTTTGGCGATCCGCACTTGGCAAAACTGGTTGCAAAAACTCAATGCTGCCTTTTTCAACTTTTTGAAGACCGGCAATCGCGTTAACAAGTTCTTGTTGACCGTTTCCTTCAATTCCGCAAATAGCCACGATTTCACCGGCGCGAACGCTCAGCGAAAAATCGCGTAGTCCTAGCGCCTTGCTGCCTAACTTTTTAACTTCCAAGTTTTCAATTTTTAAAAGCGCTGGACCGGGGCGGCTGGCTTTGCGCGCTCGCTTTGGCATCGGCTGAGCCCCAACCATGGCGCGAACAATTTGACTGTCGGTCAACTTGGACATGTCTGCCTGCTTAACCACTTTTCCGCGCCGAATAATTGTTGCTCGGTCTGCCACTTTGCGAAGTTCGTCTAGTTTGTGAGAAATGATGACGATCGTTTTGCCTTGGGCTTTTAAATTTAAAACGGCGGCTAAAAAGTCGTCAATTTGCTGAGGTGTTAAAACAGCAGTCGGTTCGTCCAAAATTAAAATGTCAGCATCGCGGGCAAGAATTTTCAAAATTTCGGTTCTTTGCTGTTCAACGACGCTCGCTTGGGAAATCTTACGTTTTAAATCTAGTTCCAACCCGTAACGATCAACGATAGCTTGCAGTCTTTTTTTCTGCTCAGACTGGGTAATAAAACCTAGCGTGGTGTTTTCGGAGTTAAGCGTGACATTTTCAAAGACAGTGAAAGTGTCGACTAATTTGAAATGTTGGTGAACCATTCCGATTCCGAGCCTATTGGCGTCAAGGGGTGACCTAATCGCGGCCAACTTACCGTTGATTTTAATCGTTCCGCTCGTGGGTTGGTAAAGTCCGAAAAGAATTGACATCAAAGTCGTTTTGCCGGCTCCGTTTTCGCCAATGATAGCGTGCACCGAGTTTTTGGCGACCGTTAAATCAATTTTATCGTTAGCAACGAAATTGCCAAAGACCATTGATATATGCTTCATTTCGATCGCATTTGCCAATTGAGGACCCTCCCCTTGGTAGTTGGTTTTTCATAGAGATTATAAGCGAACATTGTGACAAACGAGTGTTGAAAAAGCGCCGTTAAGCGATTATAACGCGGTGCGTTTGAGGGGCCAATTCGCCCAGTAAAGCGCAAAAATCGCGAAAAAAAAGAGTCGCGTCCTATCTTCCCCGGAGGTATTTTCGGCGCTGCTAGGCTTAACTGCTGAGTTCGGGATGGGATCAGGTGGACCCTAGCGCTATGGCGACCTAGGCAAATTATAAACTAAAAAACTGGCGAAGCGTAATTATTTTGCTCGTTTAACCGAGCGCATCGTCGCTTTAATTTGAGCCTCAGAAGGTTTGCGACCCATTTGCATGTACATGGCACGAATTTGTTTCTCGGTGATCGGCGGATTTTCCCGGAGTTGTTTTTCAAACATTTTTTTGGTTAGGAAAAAACCGACGGCTGCGCCGGTTAAAAGGGCGATGATAATGCTAACGACTAAAATTCCGATTCAAGCTCCGACTGGCATAAAGTCCTCCTGGCAACTTGTTGAAAACTACTTGCGACGGCGACGCAAGATCGTAAAGACAACCATTTTGATTATAACGGGAATAATTAGCATGACGAGCAATGAGACCAAAAACAGTCGACGGTAAAATTTGTTGTGGTTTGTTTTTAAAGTTTCAATTTCGCTCGCTGGTGCCAACTTAGCCCCAAAGTAAGCATCAATCTCGAGAATTTTTTTACGGCGGTGAATGCTCATTAAAATGTGCAAAACTGCCAAAGTAATTAAAGCGATCGTAAAAATTCAACTCATCAGCGTAGGGTTAGCAAAAAGAGCTTGGATCCAATTTTTAAAGTCAAAAAATCACCACTGGAAATCTTTTAGTCACCAGAGCAAAAGCGTTAAAATTCCGCCGTAGAAAATCATCACAAACGTTAATCAGTTGTGGGCGATTTGTTTTTTGAAAAGATTTAAGTACAAAGTCGCCAAAAAAGGCGGCGTCGAAGTTAAATCTAAACGTAGGTCTTCCCGGTAGCGTGTTACTGCCCGGCTCATACATCCCATTTCAACTAACGTAATCAAAAACTTATAAACGCTAAAAAGCAAAAGGCTGCTGGGCAAAACGTAACTAATTCAACTCGTTTTGTAAACTAGCGCAAACAAAGTGATCCAAATTCCGAGCGCCAAGAGAAGTCCCGATAAAAAGATGAGTGTTAATTTTTGACGCAAAATTTCTGAACGTATTACCCGAAAAATGCCCGTTGGAATGACTCCGAGCGGATCTTCACTGACTTTGGCGCGGCGCCCTAAACTTTTTTTAACGCTTGTGGCTGGCGAAGTGACAATTTTAATGGTTGAAGTCTGGAAAAGCGGTTTTAACTCCACGGGCAACTCCTTGGTGAATAACGATCACTAAACTTGTCGTTTTTTGACCTTAAGAAAAAGTAAACTATGCAAATAGGTCGGTTAAACAAACGGTTTTCGGTCGGATCAGATGCTTTTTTCACCTTTTAATTATATGGTCAAAAAACTCGGCTCGCGAGCCCGGAATTTTAAAAAACGCTCTTAACGACTTGTCGTTAAAAATTTCTTGTCAAAACGCTAAACTAAGTATTTTCACAAAAAATAAACCGCGTAAGCACGAAATCCCTGCCACTTTTCTAACTTCTTTTTTCAAACTTGTTCGTCAACCAATTGCTGCCTGCTCAGCAACTTAATTGCTTTGATTAGACCAGCATCTTGAGCTGGAAAAGCGTCGGGATGGCGAAAATAAAGCATCGCTAAGTAGTGGGCCGACCAAGGGCCTATACCAGGTAGAGCGACTAAGCAACTAACTAACTGCTCTAAGTCGCTGACCTTTTCTAAAGCTCGGTAGTCAAACTGACGAGTCACCATCATTTGACTAATTTTTAAAATTGACTTTGCTTTGGGTCTGGAAATTTTGACGGCTGTTAAACTTTCAACCTTTAAAGTAGCGACTAATTTTGGACCGGGAAAAGCGTGGTAAGTTTGACCTTGGTAAACTAATTTGTCGCCGTAAGTGCTAATGAAACGCTCAAAAATTGTTCGAGCCGCCGCCATGCTAATTTGTTGACCGATAATTGTTCAAACTAGGGCGCGGTAGAAATCGCTTTGCCCGACCAAAGGGCAGGCGCGGTGAGCAGCTAAGATTGGTTTTAACCAATCGTCTTGGACGGCTAAGCGGTGAAACTCGTTAAGGTAGGGATCACCAAAACCTAACCAACGCTTAATTTGACTAGTTAGCGCATTTTGATCGCGCTGACTAAGTTGACCTCCCTTGGTCGCAAGCGCTTTGGCACTGACAAACTCGGCACCAAAAGTGAGTTTAACTAACAAAATTTTCCGACCGATTTGGAAAACGCGGTAAATTAAACCACTCGGAAAAGTGCACTTCCAATTTAATCCTTGGGTCAAAAAAACTAACCGACTCATCAGAAAGTCAGTTTAACACTAAAACTACTTTTCCGTTAAGGACTCCGAGTTATATTGGTCTTGAAAAGTTTTAAAGAGTTGGACCACGTAAAGATAGATTTCGCCGCGGTTTTGCTCGTCATACTCGACTTCGATTTTGCCCTCAGACGGAGTGTTAGCAGCCAATTTAGTCAAAAAACTGTTAATTCCTTGGTTGTTTCACTGGTCTGAATCGGGTGAAATAATTAACTTCTCGGAAGCAAAACTGACTTCAATCGGAGAAAAATCTCCCTCTTGGGATGCCAAAGCTTGTTTAATTTTAATTGTCATATCTTTTTCCTTTCACAATCTGGTACCTTTTTTCTAAAAACTGCGTACCACCTTCTAAGTAAAGCGTTCCATTAGCAACTGGCTGGTCAACGCTGATCCAGTGGCCTTCTTGGTAAGGCAAAGCGTCTTGGCCGTGCAAATTAGCGATAATAACTTTGTCAGGCCGGGACAAAATCCCTAAATTGGCGTTGTGAGTAACCATAAAAATTTGCTCTTTGTGATCGTTTATTAGGTTCAGCACGCGCTCAGCGATCGTCTCATTATCTAAGTTGTCCTCGGGTTGGTCTAAGAAAAGCGTTTCACCAGCTGATTCACGGAGTTTGTACTCAATCCCGTAAATTGATTTTTCTCCGAGCGACATTGTTTCGTAATTTTTGCCGTTGGCTAAAACGTTAACTTCTTCTTTGACGATTTGAGCTAGTTTTTTACGAATTTTACCCGGCTCAAAATCTTTGAGCCCTTTTTCTAGCACCTTCTTAATTCAGTCTCCGATGTCGTTATTTGAAGCTGGCTTATAGAGAACTTGGGAAATCAAATCGTAAATTTGAACTTGCTGAAGTTCGACACTCTTTTTGATCTCAAAAGCCAAGAAATACGTGCCTTCTTGTGATTCGTCAAAACTGAGTTGAATCGGATTGACGAGCAAATCGTGAAATAGTCTCTTTTGGTAACGAATGAGTTTTGCGTAATCACGAAAATGGGTCTCAGCTTTAATTTGAAACTGTTTGATTCCGGCCTTCTCGAACGATTTGGCCTTCATTTTTTCAACCACTTTTTGGTAAGCGTTTTCAAACCAAAGTAAAAACTTTTTGATCCGATCAAGCCAACTAATTTGTTGGGTGAAAAACTTGTTTAAAACGCCAATTTGCTCGTCTAACTTCACTAACTGCTTACGCAATTGCTCGCGACTTTCGGAAGACAACTGGTCAAGTTTGTCCAAATTATTTTTGAGTTGCCAAAGCGTGTGGCGCTGGTAATCTTGGCTTTCCTGACCAGATTTTTCCAACATTTGCCTTTGACGTTTTAGTTCAATAATTTGCGGATGAGAATCGTAATTTAATTTGATAATTAAATCATCGCCGTTTTTTTGTTGGCCTTTCAAGGAAAAAAGGTTAGCTCAATTAATTTGTTTTCCATCAAGGCTTTTTAACTTTTCCATGCCGTGGTGGAAATTTGATATCTTATCTATTAGTTTCTGGACCGATTCAGCACGGGCGACCACTTCGTGGGCAAAGCGTTCTTTCTTCTTAGTGATTTCTTTGGAGTTGTGCAAATTTTCCTTGATCGGATCCTGCTGGTAAATTACGTCGTGTCGCTGCGCATAATCTTGCAAACGCGTCTTAGCGGTCCGCAGCGACAAACTGTGAACCGAAATAATTTCGCCGTTAAATTTTTCGGCTTTTAAAAATTCCAGACCAAAACTTTCTAAAGCGTCAATTACATTTTGGTAAATAACGTTTTTCTTTAGTCCGGCTACTAAATCAAAAAGCGTCGACTTGCCGCCGCCCTTGGGCCCAACAATTACATTGGACCGTTTGCCAAACTCCACTTCAACTCATTTTTTTGACTGACTAAGATCTTCTAAATCTCCAAAAACTATTTTCTTTAACATGGTTCTCCTTCTCGCGCGTAAACACTTGGCTGGGCCAAGGCGGTTTTTAAAGCTGTCAAAGACTTTTCATTAATAGGCACCCAAGTAATCAGTTTTTTTCCGTGTTGAGGGTATTTTTTCCAAACGTGGGTATCGGAAAAAGCGACGACCGCTTTTTGCGCATCGGTTTTGCAATACTTGCGGTAGTTGGGGTGGTCAAAACTACTAACTTCCACAGCGTCGTAGCGAAGTAGTTTTAAATCTTCGGGGCAAAAAAAGTCGTTTTTGCCCACGTGGGGAATTCTGAGCGTTTCAAAATCGCTAAATAACTCGTTGACCTTATTAATGCTGATACCTTGTTTAAAAAGAAGGTTTTGCCGAGCAATTTGCTCAATCTTCTGTAGTTCTGCTGAGCTTAGATCGCCGTCAAAAATTATTAGTAAGTTGGCCCGGCGATCGTTGGAGCGCAGCACATCCACCTCGATTCCAGGTAAAAGATGAATGTCAGCGGTTTTGGCTAGTTGACGAGCTTGTAAGTAAAACTGGGCGTCAAAAGTGTTGTGGTCGGTAAAAGACGCGACTTTAACGCGATGCAGTTTTAACTTTTGCAGCGCGTGGTGGAGCGATTTTCATCCAATCGAATCGCCGTTGGACGAGGAAGCGGGCGAATGCAAGTGCAAGTCAATTTTCATCTGCCAACCTCCTGCTCTGTAAACTGTTCTGATTATAAACGATAAAAAAGACTAACCTCACGGTTAGTCTTATGCAAAATCTTAAGATTTAATTGCTTGTTTTTTGTTGTTTAACTTAAAAAGAGATATCTGCTTAGGCCTCAGCTGCTCAACCAGTAACTGTGACTGATTTTGCTTTGCTGGTGCTTCCTTTGGTTGCAGTAAGATCGAATTTAACGCTCCCTTGTGCTCCCGTTGGCGTTTCCACAGCAGTTACTTTAAATGTGACTGTAATTCCTTCTGGAAGTGTTGTTGGAATTGTTATACCCAAAGCGGTATTTGCGTCCGCAATAGTGTTTCAAGTTGTTGAAGTTGAGATACCTGATGCAGATGCCGCTGTGGTAGTTTTGCTAGTTGTGTAAGAAGCTTGAATTCCAGCTAGATATTCGTCAACAGCTTTTTGGTCATCAGAAGGTGCGTCTGGTTTTTTGAAGCCAGTAACATTAACTTCTTTTGAATCCGTAGCGCTACCTCTTTTAACATCAACTTTAACTTTTACAGTACCTGCAGCTGCGTCCAATTGAGCAACAGTCATTGTTACAACTGTAGCCTCATCAGGCTTAGGAAAATCTGCAATTCCTAGTACTTCGGCTTTTGTCTCATCGTTTACTTTAAGGTTTAAAGTATCTACAAGGACATCTTTCTTTGTGGTGGTGTAAGAAGTCTGGATTTTACCAGTGTACTCTTTCACCAACTCGTCATCGGTTTTCGCTTTAGGACCGCAAGCTACCACAGCTGCAAGTGGTGCTGTAATCCCAATTAGCGCTCCGAAACTCAAGAATAATTTTTTATTCATACTAATTGTTTTAAACAAACCTTTCTGTTTTAAAACCTCTATAGAGATCTCGAATGATCTTGGTATTGGATCGCTATTCCTCGAAATTAGAATAGCACCTATATTGTAGCATTTAGGTTCAAAAAAACCAAAATATCCCGTCCAGTAGCGGCTTTAAATTCTCAATTTAAAAATTTCGGTTGGTGAATTAACGAGCCGTCAATCCGATTGGAAAGGCGCCAAAAAAGCTAGGTCTTCTTCCGAAGGTTTGAGGTAAACATGACTGCCGACTCCAAGCGGTGTACCGATCGCTACCCAAACTAGGAGAGTCGTTAAACCGACAATTAAAAAGCACACCGCGTACGGAAACATGATTGACATAAGCGAGCCCATCTCAAACCGTGCGCGCTGTTCCTTAACTACCCAATCTTTGGTTCACATTAAAATGAGCGGAAAGTAAGCCATCAAAGGAGCAATTAAATTAGTCGCGCTATCGCCAACCCGGTAAGCAGCCGTGGTCACGCTCGGATCAATGCCCGCCTTGGCAAGAGCTAATAGAAAGATCGGACCTAAGATGCCCCACTTAGAAGTTAAGCCGGCCATCATCAAGTTAAAAAATGCCACTACGATTACAAAAAGCGCCAACACGACGAGCGGATTAGAAATTTTGACTAGACCGATCCCCAAGTAATACCCCGATACAATTCCGATGTTAGATTGACTCAGTGCCGCGATAAACTGAGCCATGACCATGAAAAGAATTAGAGCCGGAACGACTTTTTTAAAACCTTCCACTAAACTATCAATTACATCTTGAGGCGATTTAAAAGTTTGGGCAAAAAAGCCGTAAACTATTCCAATCCCCAGAAAAAGAAAGCCGATGATTAGAGCTAGGTGGTTGAGCGGCTGGTAATCTTGAATTTTAAAACCGGCGGGAATGTTTTGAATCTCGTAAATAAAACCGCTAAAAGGTGCTCCGGGCACGGTAATAAACAGCACAAAAACAATTACGTAAAGCGCGATAAAAATTAGGGCCGCGATTAATCCCCGGCGTTGAAGATGGGTCAGTTTAGTTTTTTCACCAACCACGATGTGAGCTGGACGCTCAAATTTATAACGTTGGTGGAGTCTTTTTTCAATCACTAAATCAGTCAAAGCTCAACCGACAATAATGTAAAGGAAAAACAGTGTGAGCGTGAAGTAGTAAATTGACATCGGGTTGATGCTCAAATGTTCATAACCTTGCTGAGCCAAAATATCGTTAGTCAGTGAAGTCATAATCACGTCAATCGTTCCTGGCAAAAGCGTGGTGACAAACCCGCCCGACACGCCAGCAAAAACAGCCGCAATCCCCGCTAGTGGGTGGCGACCAGCCCGGTAGTAAAGCAGTCCAGCTAGAGGAATCAAAATTAAGTAACCTGCGTCAGCTGCTAAGTTAGTTAAGCAACCAATCATAATCATCATCGGCGTGAGAATTTTGCGCGAAACGGCAGTCGCAATTTTCCGCATCACTAAATCCACAAAACCAGCTTTTTCGGCCACATTAACAAAGACGGTGGTGATGATGACAATTCCCGTTGTGGAAAGAGCCATAAAGTTGGGAATGAAGTTTTTCAGTCACCAAATAATTCCGTCTCGGCCAATCAAGTTAAAAAAGTGAACCGGTTGGTCTTGGTTAAGACCTTCTAAAACAACTCCGTTTGGCACGGCGAGACTTAAAATCATTGAAACAAAAACGATAATAATGACTAAAAATAGGAAAAGGTAAATCGGTTTAGGAAACTTATTACCAATTCATTCCACGCTGTTTAAAGTCGCCTGAACACCGCGACCAAAAACACGCCTGATCGTTCCTCAGGCGTTTTTGCGAGGTTGGTTATGTTTATCCATGTGCTTGAATACCAAGTAACTGATAGAAGTATAACAATCTTAAATTAAACTAGAAAGTTTAAACTCTTAATTTTGTGCCCGTGCGGAGAAAAACGAATTAAAACGCCGTTAAACTGGACGCGGTTTTGCGAAACGATAAACTTGCTCCGAGCGTCAAAGCGCATTTTACGGTAGACACTTTTAAACTCGGCACCGATCGCTGAGTTGCTCGGACCAGTCATACCAGCGTCAGTAATGTAAGCTAGGCCGCGCGGCAAAATGCGGGCGTCGTTAGTTTGGACGTGGGTGTGCGTGCCAACTAGAGCGCTCGCCTTACCATCCACGTAAAGACCAAAAACATTTTTTTCGCTCGTTGTTTCCCCGTGAAAATCAATTAGGTGGTAATCCGTGCGCGGATAGTCTTTCTCAATCAAATCAAAGGCGTCAAAAAAATTGTCGGCCTGACTTTGTTTCCAATTGTCAGTTAATTCGTTAAAAGTCACTCCGAGCATGGAAGTGACCCGCAAAGTTTGGGAAGCAATTTTAAAAACGCGCGTTCCCTCACCCGGGTAATCGCTGTGGACGTTGAAAGGGCGAATCACGTCAGAGTTAGCAATAATTTGTTTAATGCCGTCTTTGGCTCAAACGTGATTGCCAAGCGTAAAAGCTTGGACGCCGATTTCTTTTAGACGTTCATAATCGGCCTTAACTAGTCCCTTGCGATCGGATACATTTTCGCTTTGTGCAATCACAAAATCAACCCGGTGAAGTTTAACTAACTTAGCCAGGCAAGTTGCTAACGCTTCGACCGCTGGCCGACCAAAAATGTCTCCGATGAACAAAACGTTGAGATTTTTTTTCATAAACACCAACTTAAATATAGACTAAACCGGGCGGGTCTACGTGCGGTAAAACTTACTTTCAAAGATTCCGATCGCCTTCGCATGTCCGCTCACCCGGTAAGTCACATTAACTTGACCATCTTTTTTAAGGTAGCGACCAATTTCTTGAATTTGCCAAATTCCCGGAATGGCACTAATTTGGGTGAGCGTTTTTTCGGCGCTCTCCCCGGGCTTAAAACTAAGCGTCAGGTCGCGAACTTTGAGCGGATCGTTTTGGTAAGCGCTAAAGGTGAGCGTTTTGGTCTCTTGGAGTTTGGTTAAGTGGGTTAAGTTAATTTCGGCAAAGTAAACAGGTTGATCGTAAAAAGCCGGGTGAAGTTGGCCAAGGTAACCAATCTTTTGTTTGTTAAGCAAAATCTCAGCGCTTTGACCTGGGTGTAAATGGACGTAAGTGCTGCGGACAAAACTGACCCCGGGCGGACATAGAGCGGCCACTTTTGTTTTAAAAGATTGAAAGTCCGTCTCAGTTTGGCAAAGACCTAAAACTTTGGTGTTTAAGTGGATTTGACCAATTTCAAAAAAACCCAGCGGACTTATTTTCCGTTTTAAGTGGTAATCTACGATCGGCAAAAAACTGCTCACTAGCGAGTTGCGAATGCTGCTGTAAAGTTTTGAAGGGTAATCTAAAAGTTTGATCGGTTTACCAAGCTTAAAAAAATCAAACTGGTTATCTTCCCAATCCACTAGCAAGTAAGAATAGATCTGACTCAAACCGAAACCGACTAGTTTTCAAATTAATTGTTTTGGTCAGACGACCTCACCTCGACTCGGCGCGGGTGGTCGCGGTTTTAAAAAACCTAGCCCGTAAAAACGCAAAATTTCGCTCGCTAAGTCCGATTGACTAATCACGTCTTGGCGATCGTAGGGAAGAGCTATTTTGCCGCGGTCAATTTCAAAACCGATTGTTTCAAGACTGAGCATGACTGCCACAAACTTGTCGGTTTGACTAATGTCTTCGCCCGCAATTTGACTGAGAACTTGGTTATCTAACTCAAGTAAACGCCGGGGCGGAAGTTTAAAACCGGTTAGACTAGTTAGGTCACCTAAGCGCGTTTTTAAAAAACTGAGCGCTCTTAAAAGCGCGCCAATTCCAAGCGATCGGGCGTGAATTTGACCCTGGGAACTAGAGCCGCTGGCGGCGGTTAACTTTAAGTTTGCTAACACATCGGCGCGGTTAAAAACTGCCACTTCAATCACCAGTTGTTTGGAAAGTTCGCTAGCACGGAAAAAATCGATGGGGCCAAGACCAGTTAAACCAATAATTTGACTTTTGTCGCGAACAACCAAGTTGTTTCTTAAGTTGTAGCGGTGGTCAGCCCAAGCAATGTTTTCGTCTGACACCTTGACCAAACTGAGCGAGGTTCCAATTTTGTCCTGGTCGTAAACGCTAATGGGTAAGCCGCTCATTAAAAGAGTTAAGTTAATTAAGTTGGTGATTTTGTCGCCTAAAGCAAACCCGCTTTTAACGATAAGCAGTTTTTCGGCTCAAGTGATTTGAAAATCAGCTTTGGCACCGACCAAAACGTAGTCGTTGCCAGCCAGAGCGCTAGCTTTTAAATTGCCAAACGGACGAAACTTATTTCAATGTTCGCGCGTCACTTGACGGTGAAAAAAAGCGGCTAACTCGCGGGCGATCGCTTGGTAACAGCGACTGTTAGGGCGATTTGGTAAAACGGTAATGTCGAGTAAAGTGTCGTTTAAACCTAAAAAGTCGATGGGATTTAAATTAAGGTCGGTGTCAGTTTCAAAAAGTGTGATTCCTTCGCCCAGCTCGCCCAACAGCGCGCTTGGATAACCGACTTCGCTCAGCGAAATTAGCATCCCTTCGGAAACAACGCCTTGCATCTTGCGGGGTGAAAAGACTGTTTCGCCCAGCTTTGATCCGCTCACAAAAGCAGCCACTACCGCTCCGACTCTCACGTTAGTCGCACTTGTTTGAATCGTGCGAGTTAGGTCGTTAAAAACCACTTGGCAAACCGAAAGACGGTCGGCCTGGGGATTGGGTTCAACCGCGTGAACACGCCCAAACTTAACTTTCTCAACGTAAGGAAACGCGGTTTGCGATTCAACCTCAAAACCGAGTTGAACTAGCGCATCAACAACCAGTTGGTCGCCCATTTCAATTGGTAAGTTAGCTAAACGCCTTAACTCCTTTAATGAGAAAAGCATTTTTCGGCTCCTCTAAACTGACTTAAAAAGCGGAGATCATTCTTGTAAAATTCGCGGATGTCAGGAATTTGGTACTTTACCATCGCCAGACGGTCAAGACCAATTCCGGCCGCAAAACCATTTTGGTTGCTTTGGTAGCCGGCTTTGTCAAAAACGCTCCGAGCAATTAATCCAGCCCCCAAAACTTCCGTTCAGCGTCCGGCGATTTTAATGTCCATTTCCAGCGACGGACTCGTGAAAGGAAAGTACGAAGGGCGGAGACGAATTTCGTACTTCCCTTCCAAAATGAAGTTAACTAAATTTTCTAAAGTTCAAATTAACTCAGGAAGTCCGTAAGGACCCACATTAACTAAATCTAGTTGCAAAAATTGGTGTGAGTGCGTTGCATCGTCCACGTCGTTGCGGTAGACGCTGCCGATCGAAAACTGGGCAAAATTTTGGTTAGGTCGCTCGGCCATTTCGCGGGCCGATAAACTGGTATTGTGCGTGCGCAGCAGTAAAACTTTGTCAATGTAAAGCGTGTCGTGCATTTCGCGCGAAGGATGGTCTTTAGGAACGCTAAGTCGTTCAAAATTAAATTCGTCATTTTCAACTACCGATCCGCTTGTCTCAAAGTATCCTTGACTAAGTAGTCACTGACGAGCGCGGTTAGCAATTAAAGTTAGCGGGTGCAAACTACCGGCAGGGCCAATGGGAGTACTAATGTCCACGGTTTCGGTTTTAATTCTTTTTTCAACCGCTTCAAGTTCCAGGTTTTTGACGACCGCAGCAAATTTTTGCTCCTGGGCAGCCACTAAAGTTTGCAGTTTTTTACCCAGCGTAGGTTTTTCGGACGGCGAAGCTTTTTTAAGTTGTTGCTTGAGTTTAACGACTGGTCCCGTCGGTCCGTAAAAAGCGTGTTTAAGTTTTTTTAAATCTTCCCAAGTTTTGACCGCTTCTACTTTCATCCAAAAACTCCTTGCGATAATTTTTGCTCTGCTCCTACTAATGTCTAATTAATCAGTTTGATAATACCATTATACTAAGGCCTTTTGGCAAGCGAGTTTTTTTCAAATGGACCCTTTTGGCAAGCGAGCACTTAACGTTTAAAAGCTCTAATCGTAGCAAAAAAACTAGCCTCGCGGCTAGTTTAGAAAGTGCTCTTGTTAGTGGTATTTACGCTCTAATGTCGTTGTTGTCAAGTTTAATTAATTCGTTGTAAGCGTCGTCCCAAGTTTTGCCTTTGGTTAAGTCTTCCGCTTTTGTGATTAGCGCTTTGTCCTCAACCACTTTTTTGTAAAAACTGCCCGGATCGCTCACTTTTGACCAGGCACCTAGCGTGGTGTTATCAGCTAATTGGGTTAGTTTGTTAGCAAAGTTACCGCGGGTAATTTGACCAAGACCTTTGAAAGTTTCTTTGTCAGCGTCAGGCGAATTGGTAATAACTTTGTAAAGTCCACTCACCGAGTCCTTAATGTTTTTAAGAACCGAAGTAATGAACCAGTCTTTTTGCTTGTCGTAACGATTAGCCATGTCTGTGTCGACTCCGATTACGCGAATGTCGTTTTTACCAGCTGCTTCTGCGGATGCGAAAACATCTTGAATTTGAGGTCCGGCGACTGGAAAAATAACTTTAGCTCCGCTGGCGATTAACGCGTCGGCTCTTGCCCGACCTTTACCTGGTTCAAAACCGGTATCAGTGTAATTATCTTTGTTGTTGAAAGTCGCGAAAGAAACCGCTTTTTTACCAACTGCGCGTGTTTCGTTGTAGTACTTAATTCCGTAAACTAGACCGATCATAAAATCAGTTACGCCTTGAAAAGGACCGCCACCTCACATACCAACTTTGGGCTCGGGGTATTGCTCGACTTGAGTTTCAAACCAAAGACTAGTTAAGTAACCAGCCAGAAATGAAGCCGAAAGGGTATCGTAAGTAAGTTCAGCTGTGTTTGACGCACGATTTTCTAGTTCCGTGTCAAGTAGCATAAACCTAACGTCATCTTTCGCAGCGCCTTGTTCCTGGTTAAAAAGCTGAATTGCATCGCGGTGGTAAAAGCCAGGCGCGACAATGTTTTTAATCCCGTTAGTTAAAAGTGTTTTGTAACCAGAAACAATTGCAGCTGGACTAGTTGCTGAAGGACGCACCACGTTTTTCGCTTCAGAGACGGTTGGATCAACTGCTTTGACCCCTTCCCAAGCTTGTTGGTTAAACGACTTATCGTTGATTGAACCCGCGTCGGTTACAAGACCGATGTTAGTTGCTCCGGCTGCCACACCTCCGCCGCAAGCGACCAAACTCAGAGCTGGCAAACTGCCCAAACCGAGCAGGCTAGCCAACATTAACTTCTTAGTATTACGCATCAGAATTTCCTTTCATCATTTTCATAGAGCATTATAGCATCGCACTTCAAGGCAAAACTATGGAAAGAAACTTTCCTTGCTAAGTTTAAATAACGTAGTTTGACCAACTAAAAATGCTAGAAACGGATTTCGTTGCGGTTCATTGACTCTAGCAAAATGAGCGCTTCGTCTCAAGTTTTTTCAACCACAGTTTTAATGGCGATATCAACTATTTCCGGCCCAACTGCCTTTTGGTAAATTGCTCCTGAATTACTTACTTCTCTCCAAGCTGCCGAACCGCTGTTATTAGCTACTCCAGTTAGTTGGTTGGATAAATTTCCGACTGTCGTAGCGCCTAAGCCCTTAAAAATGTCAGGGTCAGCTTCGGGGCTGCCCGCTAAAACTCGGTGCATGCCCATAATCGCCGCTTTGGTATTTTTGATCACTGAGGTCAAAAAGTACTGGGGTTTGTCGGGGTATCTTAGCACCATGTCGCTATCGACTCCGACCACCTTGAGTGTGTTGCGGGAACTTTCGCCCAAATTTTCAATTCTGCTAATTGCGTCAGACGTTTGAATTCCGGCCACAGGAAAAAGCACGCTGACTCCTTCGGCTAAAAGTTCATCGGCTTGTTTAGTACCGCCGCCTTTTTCAAAACCAGAGTTAGTGTACGAATCGCGATTAGCAAACCGCCCAAAAGCGATTGATTGTTTGCCCGACGGACGGTTAATGTTGTAGTAATTAACGCCGTAAATAAAGCCGATCATAAAGTCAGTTACATTGGAAATGTTTTTAGCTCCCCAAGTACCAACTTTGGGCATCGGGTAAATATCGCTGCGAGCCTCAAGGTAAAGACTAACTAAGTAACCAGCCAGAAATGAAGCGGTTCGAGTGTCATAAACAATTGAAGCAACATTGTTAACAGCTGGCAGTTCCGCGTCGTTCAAAATGAAAACGCCTTCCCCGGAATTATTGTTACGGTTAAAACGTTGGATCGCTTCGGCGTGGTAAAAACCGTTAGCAACGGCAATTTCCTTGCCTCTGTCTTTGAAAAGCGTTTTGTAACCTTGCTCAAGCGCACTGGAATCGAGCGACGAAGGCATCACTACGCTGTCAGCCTGAGTGGCCTTTGGATCTAAGGCCTGGATCGCTTCCCAAGCTTGTTGGTTAAAAGAAAAGTCATAAAGCGAACCCGTGTCGGTAACTAAACCAATTTTACTGAACGTTTGAACTCGACCTGCGGCTCCGCAAGCTAAGACTCCCGAAACGCTAAAAGTTAGCGCACAACCGCCGATCAAGGCGCAAAAAAACTTTTTACTAACTCGCATCGTACTAAAATCTCCCCGTTTTGACTCTCATTCAGACTTATTTTGATTATAACACTAGCATTAACCTCTCGTTCTGGGTGACCTTACTTGGGGCTTAATTGGTATAATTTTTTCAACATGCGAATTAGTCAATACCGCTCCTCAGTTAGCAACTTACCAGTCAAACAATGAAAAAAGCACAGTCGTGCGATCATTAGCGACTTTCAGTCTCTCCGACACTTAATTAAGATGGCGGCCTGGAGCGCTTGAATGCTGATGACTTTTTTTACTCTTGTTATCAGTGGTCTAATCGTATTGGGAATTTTTTACTCCGACCGGGCGGTTTGAATAATCATCGGTTCGGTCGGAATTTTGCCGCTGATTGGTTTTATTTTCTGTCTGAGCAGCATTTTCACCGGAGTTGATTACGAATGGAGTAAGACCAAACACGGACTTTACCAAATTTACCTTTTTGACCAAGGTTGAGATTTTTACGATCAGTGACCCGACTTGGTTGGCAGCAAAACGCTTGAACTAATTAAGAAATACGGTCAATCGATTGGCCATGATTTTCGTCAACGACTAGGTCTAGCCCAGATTAGACTGGCGATAATTTATAGTTGCTACTTAGAGAAAAGAAAGTGGCTTGTTTTTGCCGCTTGGTTTTCGCTAATGCCCTTTTTGCTTTTATTGCTGCCACCCGCGCGGAATAAAATCACCCGACGTAAAGCCCAACTTGTCTAACCACGTCGGCTCAGTTGTTAAAAGCAGATATAATGTTAGGAGCGATGTCGTTCACGGTTATTGTTCCTGCTTATAACGCAGTCCCATTCATTAGCAAAACCTTGCGCTCGTTAGAGCAACAAACTTACCAAAATTTTGAAGTCCTAATTATTGATGACGGTTCAACTGACGGTTTAAAAACCGCGGTTGAACCTTTTTTAGATAAACACGCTAACTGACGTTACTTCCGCAAACCAAACGGCAACTGGGGATCGGTGATTAACTACGTTTTACAAAAAAAACTGGTTAAGAACCAGTACGTGACTATTTTAGACTCTGACGATTGGTTTGTTCCTCGTGCTCTAGAACTTGTTAACCAACAACTAGTTCGCGATCCGACAATTGATGTTTTAATCACAAAACTAATTAGGCTAATGAACGGAAAGCAGCGTGCCCTGCCCGTTATTTTGTTTAAGAGTAAGTACATCAGCGCTGCCCAAGCTCGATCGCCGCTTTCGACTCCCCACGGAAAGTTTTATCGGCGCGAACTTTTTTACCAGCTTCCTAAGTTGCGCGAAAAAGTTTCTTACCAAGACACAATTCTTTTCAATTACTTAATCTCTAAAGCCAAGCGGATTTACTACCTTGGCGAGCCGCTGGTAGTTTGGTGAGTCGACCGACCGGGCAACTCCACCCAAGCTAAGTGGGATCAAAAGCGCGTTGATCTTTGGCTTGATAACATCGAAGAAATTGACAAAATGGACACCGACCGCGAAGTGTCGGCCTACGCTTTAATGTATCTTTGGGAACTGAGAAGACGCGCTCAAAGTGTTCCTGAGCGGAAAGCTAAAATTAACACCCGAGGAGTCCGTTTTAAATGGATCCCCTGGTACATTCGCATGCTTTTTCCCGTTAAGACTTATTTTCGGCTAACAACCCGGAAGTACCGAGCCAAACCGAGTGGTCGGAAAAAGAAGTCCGGTTAGTTAAGTAAGTTAAAAGCGTTTTGACCATCACTCCTTGACCGCGTTTTTTAGCGTAAGCAGTTCCGGCAATGTCAAGGTGAAGGTGTGGTTTTCCCTGGTTAAACTCAAAGAGAAAAGCGGCCGCGGTTGACATCCCGGCTTTAACTTCGCCCGGAAAATTACTTAAGTCAGCAGTTTGCGATTTACGCATAATTTCGCGGTGTTCGCGGATAACGGGTAGTGGCCAAATTCGCTCTTTGGAAATTTGACTGGCTTGTCCGAATCGGTCCATTAAACTCGCGTCGTTAGCCATCACGCCGGTAAACCAAGGTCCAAGCGCGCGACTAGCAGCGCCAGTTAAAGTCGCTACATCAATAATCTCGCTCACATTTTTGTGTTTAATCGCGTAAGAAATTCCGTCGGCTAAAACTAACCGACCTTCGGCATCGGTGTCCTCAATTTCCACGAATTTACCGTCTAAAGACTTGACAACCGATTCGACTAAAGTGGCCGTTTTACCAATTCGGTTATCAGTTAAACAAGCAACTGCCACTACGTTAACCGCTGGTTTAAGTTCAGCGAGCGCTTTCATCGTCGCGCAAACTGCCGCGGCTCCGGACATATCAAATTTCATTCCGCTCTGAAAGTTGCTTGGTTTGAGCGAGTAACCTCCGCTGTCAAAAGTAATCCCCTTACCGACCAGCGCGATTTTTTCCTGACTTTCGGGTGCTCCTAAGTACTCAATCACAACTACGCGCGGCTCGACCGGACTGCCGGCGTTAACTGCTAAAAGTAGGTTCATACCCAACGCTTGAATCGCTTTTTGGTCAAGTATTTCTAGTTTTAGTTCGGCTACATTAGCTAGTTCAGTTCTGATTTTGTCGGCAAACTGCTCGCTGTTTAAAAGGTTGGGCGGAGTGTCTTGTAAATCGCGGGCTAAGTTAGCTGCCCTAGCAACGGTCAGTAAATTTTCTAACTGGGCATTTTTCTCGCTGCTTGGTCCTTGGCTGTCGACCAAAGTTAAACTGAAAACGTCAGGAACTTTTTTGGGCTTAACGCTCAGTTTATAAGCCGGGTGCTTGGCCTGGGCTAAACTCCAAACTATTAGCCGGTAAAGTTCACTTTCTGTTAGTTTGGCAGCCTGGAACGAACCTAGATCAACTTGCAGCGGCTGGTGAGCTGGTCAGCGGGAAAAAAACTGCCCCAGGTGCTCAGCAATTTTTCAATAGTCCACTTTTTGAACCGGGCCTAAAAATAGGTCAGCGGTTTTGCTTTTAAAACACAAATTACTTTGCCCAACTTTGGTAAAGTAGGTGCTCTGGTCAATTTCGCCAAAAACCACGCGGCAAACAAAGAGCTCTGGATTAACTACACTTGAAATTTTAGCTTCTATTTTCATGGTAAAAATTATAACAACTTTAACTAGACAAACTCAAACCCAATCCCTAGACTAGGATGCTTTTAAGCATCGGGGTGCTCAGTTAGTCCTAAGTAGTTGGTATAATTGATGAGAAACTAATGGCATCTGAAATTATTTGCCGGAGTCTTAAATACCAAAAAAGTCACATCCAATTTTTGACTAACCGGAGCGAAAGCAAAAAACTAATCATTTACTTACACGGTCTAGATGGATCGGCTTCGTTTGCGCGCCCGCTTTTTGACGCTTTTAAAAATTACAAGATTGTTGCCATTGAACAAAGAGGACACGCCAACTCTCAACTCAAAGCTTCTCGTTCAATCGCCAAACACCTGAAAGATTACCGTTTTGTCGTCAACCATTTTCGTGCTTTGGGTTACCGAGTTTGGCTGCTTGGTGAATCGATGGGTGGTTCTTACAGCGTGCTTTTTGCTTACAAATACCCCGAATTAATTGAAGGGGTCTTTGCTCAATCAATCCCCAGTAAACTCGTTAATGTTTTCAAAGCCTCGCGCTGGGAACAATTTAAAGTGCAGTTTTTAACTAGCATTTCCTACCTAACCAACATTAACTTTGCTTACCAAACCCAAATTAACTACGAGCTTTTTTCTAATAACCGGGCTTTACACCGGTTAGCACGTCTAGCTGACCGGAACAAAAACCGCCAAATCCGTGAAACGCTCGCCACTTGAGCCGCTAACAAACGCGCTTGACGTTACATGGCCAAAAAAGTGCCCCAAAAGCCGGTCTACTACTTTCAGCCTGGGGATGATGTGGTAGCCAACTTACCAAAAGTCCGCCGCATATTTGCCCAAAAAAAACCCAATTTAACTCTAATTTGAGTGCCCCACGCCCGTCACATTTTGACTTACGAAAAGCAGTTTTCAATCGTGGTTGACAAAATTAAGTCGGTGTTGGATTAAAGTATCCCTATAATTAAAATACCAAGCAATCACCGCTAAACGCCTAGCAAGGAGCAAATAATTCCAATGAAGTACGACCCCCACACCAGCTTAATTCAAACGCCTGACAAAAGAAACGAAAACGCTTTAATTTTGACCGGCCAAATTTTAACGATTATTTTCGCCTGCATTTGGTGTTTCACCATCATCGGCATGCTGTGGGGGATTCCGATGATAATTGGTTGTATGCAACGCATCCAAGGCAAAAAAACTGTTACCTTAACTCATTGCATTATTGCGATTCTTTTTTACTGAATTGTTGGTGGTGTTTTAACGCTAATCGGCGCAAGTCAAGAAAAACTAATTTAACTAGCTGTCTCTGAGGCGCTCGGGTCAGCTAAAACCATGTAAAGATCATCATTAACCCAAACGGTGGCACCGACGGGAACTTTGGTGTTTCTTCCGACCGGACTCTTTTGGTTAATTTTGATGACGTTGTGAGCTAAAAAATGTTTCACTTGACCGCCCGTTGAAACATAGCGCATCTTCTTGAGAAACTGTCCAATTGTAATGGCAGGTGGATAAACGTAAACTTTCATCTTAACTGTGAATTCGCTCTTTCATTTGGTGGTAAATTTTGGTGATTGAAGTACTAGAGTAAGTAGCCTCAATCGCTTTAGCAATAAACTCAGCTAACGAAACGACCGTTAACTTAGCTGACTTAATTGCGCCCACTTGCTCAATCGAATCGGTCACCACGATTTGATCAATTTCATCCGATTCGTTAAAGATGTCAAAACCGCGCGAAAAAATGCCGTGGGTAGCGGCCACGATAATTTTTTTAGCTCCGGCCATTTTTAAATGTTTAGCCGCTTTGACAATCGTTCCGCCCGTGTCAATCATGTCATCAATAATTACCAAGTCTTGGCCTTCAACGTTTCCCAAAACGCCTTGAATCGTGGACTGGTTAGGTCCAGAGCGACTTTTGTCAATGATGGCAATTTCGCTTGGTCCGCCGAGAATGTCGGCCAAAAGACGGGCTTTAACGGCTCCGCCGTGGTCGGGAGAAACAATCATCAAGTTTGGCGCGAGTTTTTTAAGTTGCTTGGCCAAAATGTACTGACCGCGTAAATCATCAACGGGTAAATCAAAAAAACCTTGGATTGAAGGATTGTGTAAGTCAACGGCAATCACTTTGGTCGCTCCGGCAGTCGCAATTAAATCGGCAACAAGTTTAGCCCCGATCGGTTCGCGACCTTGCGATTTACGGTCTTGGCGAGCGTATCCGTAGTAAGAAAGCACGACTGTGATTGAAGCAGACGAAGCTCTTTTAAGCGAGTCAAGAAAAATTAAAAGTTGGACGATGTTTTCGTTAACGGGCGGCGCGGTTGCACCAATCACAAAAACGTCTTTGTTGCGAATTGTCTCGGTCGACTTTAAAATTGTCTCGCCGTCAGCAAAAGTGGTCACATCAATTTTGGTTAACTTAATTCCTAATTCACGAGAAATTTTTTGCCCCAGTTTTTGGGAGTTAGGCATCGCAAATAAAACGACTTTTTTTCCGTTCATGTTAGTGGTTGAGTAGATTATATAACGATCTTAGCGCTTCACCACTAAGTTCTTCGGCTCTAACTGTCTGCTTAAAACCGCGCTTGTCTAAAACTGAGTGAATCTTCTCAAGCGGATAAAAATTTTTTAAATTGTTGACTAGCGTTTTGCGCGGATAGGCAAAAGCGCGGCTAATAAACTCAAGTTCGGAAGCGTTTTTTTGCCAACTCACTCCGGGCTTAAAAGTCAAAACAACCAAAATCGAGTCCACTTTGGGACGCGGTTTAAAACTGCTTGGCAAAACACTCTGGTCAAGTTTAACTTGGCAAAACAAGTTGGCGCTCAATGTCAGTTTGCCGTAATTAGATTGACCCGGCTGAGCGGCCAGGCGCAAACCGACTTCCTTTTGGACCATCAAAATGGCTTGACTAAGCGAGTCGCTAAAACGGAAAAGGTGAAAAAGAATCGGCGCGGTTAAAGAGTAAGGAATGTTGCCAACGACTAGCAGGGGCTTTTGGAACTGACTAAGATCGCTTTTTAAAAAATCGTCTTCCACCAAAGTTCAGTTTTCAAAACTAAGCCGTTTTTTTAAAAACTGGGCTAGACGAGAATCAATTTCATAACTGACTACTTTTGCGGCTTGGTGAATTAAAAACGGCGTTAAAGCGCCTAGACCAGCGCCTATTTCCACGATTGTCGCTCATTTTTGGTTGCTAACAAGTTGGCTAATCCGGTCTAAAACGATTAGGTCAACCAAAAAATTTTGACCCTTACCACGCGTTGGTCTAAAGGCAATTTGGTTCCAAATATCAACTATCTCAGACGGACTAAGCGGCTTTTTTGCGGAAGAACCGGCGGGCGTTTTCATAGAGAGCCTCAATCACTTTCTCGTCTTTCTCAGGACGAATCCGGGCGATAAATTCGGCGACGTGTTTTACGTAAGCAGGTTGGTTAGTTTGACCGCGGTAAGGAGTGGGTGTTAAGTACGGAGTGTCGGTCTCGCAAATTATTTTGTCAAGCGGAAGTTGGCGGGCAACTGACTGGACGTTTTCGGCGTTTTTAAAAGTTACGATTCCCGAGAAGGAAATTAGTCCGCCTAGCTCAATGAACTTAAGCGCTCAATCAAGATCGCCCGTGTAACTGTGAATTACAAAGCGAAGTTTTTGGTACTTCTTTTGACTAAGCACGTCGTACACAGCTTGCTCGGCAGAGCGCATGTGAACAAGCAGCGGTAAATTGTGTTTCAGACCATAATCGCAAAAGAGCTCAAAAACGTGACGTTGAACTTCCAGCGGCGGATTAGCCTCGCGGTAAAGATCAATGCCAATCTCACCAAGTGCGATGATCGGCGTTTTTTGAATTTGTTTAAAGATGCTCTTGTCGTAGTCCGCTTGAGCGCTGTCGGGATGAATACCAAAAGCCAAACCTAGTTTGGGGTGAGTTTTAGCGAGTTGACGAACTTCTTGTCAATCCTCTAAGTTGGTGCTAGGCACAACGATGCGATCAACGCCCGCTTCGCGTGCTAAAGCGAGTGCAGCCTCAACTTGCTGCTGGTTAAAATAGGGCTTGACTAAATGGGCGTGGCTGTCAAAATAACGGGGCTGAGCCATGCAATAATTATAGACAACTAACTGCCGACTACGACTACAGCCGGCTTGATTACCCGGTCGTGAAGTTTGTAACCCACTTGTTTGACGCTCACGATTTTATTGGCACGACCAGATTTTTTCTCGGTGGAAAGAGCGTGGTGAATTTCGGGGTCAAACTCCTCACCCACGCGAGGCACAATTTTAATTAGTCCGCCTTCGCTAAGGCCTTCGCAAAGTTGGTCAAACAGCATTTTAAAACCGGTTAAGTAAGCTCGGACAGCTGGGTCTTTTTGCTCAGAGCCGGTTTGGAGAGCTTGTTCAATGTGGACGATAGGTCCGATAATTTTTTCAACTAGCGGCTGCGATCCGTAGCGGCGCAACTGCTCTTTTTCTTCTTTAACTTGTCTGAGCAAATGCTGCTTAGCCTTTTCAAGTTCGGCTTGAGCCTTGGTTTGGAAACCTTTGGCCTTGGTTTGAAAATCGGCGATGTTTTTTTGGTTTTCAAGCTTTAGCACCAAGTTTTGACTTTCTAAATTAGTTAGACTGGCGCGCAAAGTTTTAATCTCTTTTTGCAGTTCACTAACCTTTTTAGCAGAATTATTAGCTGCGGCTTTGGAACCGGCTTGACGTTTTGGTTTGGGACGAGTCGGTGATTTATGCGGCTCTTTCTGGGACTTGGGCGGTTTTTTCATCGTTAATCTCCAAATTAAAAACTACTTTTGACTTGGTCAAACTCCTGACTAAACTGGCGTAAACGCCGGTTTAGTTTATCTCAGCGACTAGCAAAATTGGCAAAATCTTGTTTTAGTTGAGCAATCTCATCATAAAGTTTATCACCTTGGACCTTAGTTTTCATTTTTTTAAACAGAAGCAAAGCGAGAAAAAGTTGGATGGGTCCGACTAGGTGAACGCCTTGTTCGCGAGCGGCACTAATTAGTTCGGGTTGACGTCTTTTTAAATAGTTGAAAACCGATTCGCTGGGCAAATACACGAGCATAAAAGGCGCGACGTGGTCAACATCTAAAAAAGACTTGACCGACCTTAAGTAAGTTTGCAGTTTGTCAATGAAAACTTTTAACTGTTCGTGACGTTTTTCTTTGTTAGGCAAAACAAACGCTTTGTGGTAAAGGTCAAGCGGCGCTTTGCTGTCAATGATAATGTTATTCTTTTGATCTCTGACTCCGTAGAGCATCGCGTCAAAAGAATTTTCAGCGTCGGCGTACTGCCAAACGTAGTAAGTCTTATCACCACCTAAAACTGCTTCTAACATTTCCCGGAGCGGAAATGTCTCGCGCTGATGGTCCGAGTGAGCTGGGCTAATCAGTTTGACAATTTCGTCTTCATCTAGTTTTGTGTTCTCCACTCCGCTCATTAAAAGCGTTAGTTGAAAACGCAACTCCTCAATTCGCGTGTTAAAACTTTGCAATTGGTGCTCGCGCGTTGCGCCAATGTCGCCCACCGAGCGAGAGCGCTCGCGCAGGCGGTAAAGGTAAAGACTAAGACCAATTCCGACCACCAATACAATCAAAAACACGACTAAAATTACCGTTAAAAATTCTTGCACCTTACTCCTCCTTTAAAAACCGTTCCAGGAGTTTGATCGCGGTGCGCGCTTCCTGGTAGTTGAGACGGTTTGATCCCACGATTGAAATTTCTTTAGTGGTGTTATTGAGATGAATTTTTTTAGAGATGATTGAGATGTTGTCAGGACGAACGGCAATTTTTAAATTTTCCTCGTCGCTTAGTTTGCCTTCAATCGAAGACCAAATCGATTTATTTTCAATCATGTCAAGTAGTTTAGCTAAATCCTCGCGTTTAATTTCGGTTGACTTAACTAAGTTTCAATTGCCGTAAACTTTGTTAGAAATGTGGTGGTGAAAATCAAAAATCTTGCCGACAAAAGTGGCGATTAACTCCTCGTAATGTTTGACACTCTTAGCTAAAAGCGGTGCCAGCGCAGCAACTTTGCTTGAAAGCTGTTTTAAGGGCGTGTCAGCTAAACGCTCTTTAAAAAGTCGCACGGCAATCCGCACATCGTTTAAACTCAGATTTTCGGAAAACTCCAAAATTTTAGATTCAACCCGACCCGTTGAAGTGACTACGACAATCGTGGCTAAATTGTGGTCGATCGGCGTTAGTCAAATTGATTTCATTAATTCGTCTTCGGGATGGGTGCTAGTGACTAGTGTCATGCCGACCACTTGACTAATCGCTTTGGCCGCTTGGTCAAGCGCTAAATCGATCGAAATACGTCGGCGGGCAAACACATCTTGGAGTTTGCTGAGCAAAACATCATTACTCTCAGTCGCAACGTTTTGAGCGTAGTGTTGGTAGCCTTTGGTAGTCGGAATGCGTCCCGAAGAAGCGTGCGCTTTTTGGAGATAACCGTCTTTTTCAAGAGCAAACATTTCGCCTCGAATCGTCGCTGATGAGAGCGCTCCAAAACGCCAACGACGCGAACGAGGTTGACTAGTAAAATGAGCAGAAGCAACAGGTTGGCCGGTTTGAATGTACTCTTCCACAATCGCTTTTAAAATTTCAATTTGGCGCGAAGTCATAGCAAAAAAATTATAGCACTTTAGTGCTAACGGACTTTTGGGCTTGCTCAACTAGCTCAACCAAGTTAGTTAAAAGCATTAAAATCGTCACTGGCCCCACGCCGTAAGGCACCGGCGAAAGAGCGCCTGCTTTGTGTTTAACCGATTTTTTGTCAACGTCGCCCACCACTTTTTTAAAACTAGGTAAAACTCCGACCTCATTAATTCCCACGTCAATGATGACCGCACCCTTTTTAATGTGCTCGGCTTTGATTAAAGATGCTACGCCCGTAGCCACGATCAAAATGTCAGCTAGTTTGGCTTGGGCGATACCCGTGTTTTTATCAAGCCGAATAACGCGGGCACCCTTTTTTTCGCAAAGGTCGCTAACAGGGCTTCCGACTAAAAGCGACTGACCGACAACCACCACGGTTCGGTTAGCTATTTTGATGCCGTAATAATCTAAAAGTGCCAAGATAGCCCGCGGCGTAGCCGGAATAACCTTTTTATTTAAACTAGAAAGCCCGTCAACATCTTTTCAAGGCGGCACCGCGTCAAGCACGCGTCTAGAGTTAACCTTGCTAGGCAAAGGCAATTGGACAATTAATCCCTCGGCACTGAGTGAGTTTTTTCTAACCAAATCTAGCAACTTTTTTTCGCTAATCTCTGAGTTAACTTGAACGTGTAAAGTCTTGATGCCAATCTCTTGAGCCTTAGTTATTTTCGCTCGCACGTACCGCTCAGAAGTTGGGTCATGGCCGACTTGCACAATCGCCAAACGCGGTGCAAAAGGTAAGCGTTTTACTCTTTGAATTAACTCGGTAGTTAATTTTTGGGCTAACTGGCGGCCATCAAGCGTTTGCATAATTAAGACAATTATAGAGACTATCAATTGGGTAAGAAAAAACCCTCTGGGTTAGAGGGCGAAACAAATGAAGTTACCTAAATGAAAATAAAAAAGAGATATAAAAATCTTATCTGAAATTGAAAATGAGTTGTGTACTTATGCTTTGGGTCTTGCGACCCAAATAGAATGGTATCACATTTATTCAGTTAGTTGACAAACTTTTCTGAGAAAAACTAACCATTAATTCAACAAATTACTTTTAAGTTTTTTGAGCTGATCTTTTAACTGAGCCAGTTTGGTTTTTTCTAGCTTGACTTTTTCCCGCGGAGCCTTGGATTGGAAGTTAACGTTAGCTAATAAGTCTTCGGCGCGTTTAATTTCACTCGCTAAATGAGTCAGTTGCTGGGTCTGACGTTTCTTCTGACGCTCAATTTGCTCGGCCGGTAAAATCGCGTAAATCTTTTCGCTGCCCGCCAAAAGCAAAACATCGCGGTTAGTCTTTCTCTCTCCGTTAACTAAGTGGTTAAGCATCTTCTCTTCGGAGTCTTTTAGTTTAGTTTCGGAGTCGTAAAAAATTTTTTGACGGTGACTAATTTGGTGAAGTGCGCGAAACTCTCTCAGCGCTCTGGTCAAACTGATGACGCGGTCAATGTAAGAAACGTCGCGACTAGTTTTGAAAGTTGGCCAAGATTTTTCTAAGAGTTCTTCTCCGGTCAACTTTTCAAATAAGTAATCGCTCAAAAACGGTAAAAACGGGTGAACGAGCACTAAAAGTTGACTTAGTATTTGACTAGCAAAGTGGTAATTAGGTTCTGTTTTACTAAACTCCACGTACCAGGACGACAAATCTTCCTGAATGAATTGACTAATCGCCTGCCCAGCCAAAGTGAGTTGGTACTGGTCTAACTTTTTGGTCAATGTCTTGGCTAAAAGAGCCAGACGTTTTTCGATTCATAAATCAGTGTCTGACGGCTTTTGGACTGACGTATGCGGCATTACATGCATTATGTAGCGACTTACGTTTCAAAGTTTGTTGAGCAAGTTCCAAGCGGCGGCAATTTTTTGGTACGAAAAACGAATGTCCTGCCCAGGCGTTGAGTTTGTCAGCAAAAACCAGCGCAAAGCGTCGGATCCGTACTTGTCAACCACCTTTGTCGGATCAATGCCGTTGTCGCGTGATTTGGACATTTTTTGACCTTCTTCGTCACGAATTAATCCGTTGAGTAACACCGCTTGAAAAGGCGTTTGACCCGTAAACTCAAGCCCGAAAAAATACATCCGAGCAACTCAGAAAAAGATAATGTCATAACCAGTTACCAAAATTGAGAGCGGGTAGTAGTCTTGCAAAAGCGTTTTTTTACGCGGTCAACCAAGAAAACTAAACGGACCAAGCGCCGAAGAAAATCAGGTGTCAAGCACATCTTCGTCTTGGCGTCAACCAGGACCAGGCGAATCGCTTTGAACTTTTACTTTATCACCTAAGTACCAGGCGGGAATCCGGTGACCTCACCAAAGTTGGCGACTTATCGTCCAGTCGTGCGCGTTTTTAACCCACGTTTTGAGCACCCCTTTAAAACGTGGAGGGAAAAACTGACTGCCCTGAGCTGAGTCTAAATTTTCTAAAACTCGGCGAGCAAGCGGAGCGATTTTAATGAACCACTGCGGTTGGACAAGAATTTCAATCACCTCGTTTGAGCGTTGAGAAAATCCGACGTAACTAGTGGTGTCTTCCTCTTTAACTAAAGCGCCCGATTTTTTCAAACGATCAACCACGACCTTGCGAGCTTGAAAACGGTCTAAGCCAACTAAATCTTGGGCGTTAGAATTCATTTTGCCTTGGCGGTCGATTGATTCAATTAAAGGTAGTCGGTTGGCCTGGATAATTTCAACGTCAACCGCCGCGTGAGCCGACACTTTCATCACGCCCGAGCCACGGCGATGCTCTACGTGCGTGCTGGCAATGATGGGCAAAACTGCGCCTGTTAGCGGGCTGAGCGCTTTTTGACCGACCAAAGAAGCATAGCGTTTGTCGCTGGGGTTAACGGCCAAGGCCACGTCGGAAAACATTGTTTCCGGGCGCGTAGTCGCTACTAGCAATTTTTTGATGCCGTCAACTAAAACGTACTCAAAGTAGTACATTTTGCTGGCGACGGGACGGTTTTCTACTTCAATGTTAGAAATGACCGTTTGAAGTTTGGGGTCCCAATTAATCGCGCGAATTCCGCGGTAAATCAATTTGCGCTGGTAAAGAGTGATAAAAGCTTGGTTTACCGCTTGGACAAGGTCCTCATCCATGGTAAATTTTTGGTGGTTATAATCAAGCGCTAAACCAAGTTTTTGCCACTGGTCAACAATTTTTTGAGCGTAGAGATTTTTTCACTTCCACACCTCTTTGATAAACTTCGCGCGACCCAGTTCATGACGGGTGGTTTTTTGCACTTTAAAAAGGTGCTGCTCGACTCTGACTTGGGTGGCAATGCCGGCGTGATCAACCGCGGGCAGCCATAAAACATCATAACCTTCGAGTTTCTTGAAGCGAACTAGCGTGTCTTGGATGTAAGCGTTTCAGGCGTGGCCCAGGTGAAGTTCGCCCGTCACGTTCGGAGGGGGCAAAATTAAACTGAACTTTTTTAAACTAGGCTGATGGGTTGAAAAATAACCTTGTCTAACCCATTTCAGAGCTCGACCTTTTTCGACTAAGCGGTGGTCATACTTTACTTCCATCTTACTAATCATTGTACTAAAAGCCTAATCGATGTTTGGTCGCAAAGCCGAACTAGACAGACTAGCTTGTTCTGGTTTAGCTAAGAAAAAAATCGTCTTTAAATCGGGGTTAATTTTTTGGTTAGCTAAGGATAGTTCACGCTCATAATTTCAGTCAGCATCGCCGCGGACACCGCGAATTAAAAAGTTGATTCCGGCCTGGCGAGCAAAGTCAGCCACGTAGCCTTGAGTCAGCGATTTGACCACCGCACGTGGATGACGGACTTTTTTTTGAACTTGCGCCAAGCGCAGCGACATTGGAGTTTGCTTTTTAGCCGGGTTGTTAGCGACTAAAACAATTACTTGGGTAAAAATTTCCAGCCCGGCTTCTAGCACCGACTGGTGCCCTTCGTGCCACGGGTCAAAAGAACCAGCTAAAATGGCGCGCTGAGTTTGAAATTTAGCCATTAATAACCGTGCCGTCTGATTTTAAAACCAAGGCCTGGGTTAGTTCGCCTTTTTCAGCCGCGCTCGCGTTTTGCAAAGTAATGGCCGCGATTTGATCTAGAGCTGCGCTAGTAAAATAAGCTTGGTGAGCGCTAACAATCACGTTCTCGGCTTGGAGTAAGTAATTTCAATCCGGGTCTTCCTTGGCCAGCCTTTTAGAACGAGTTTGCAAATCGTAAAAAAATCTCTCGCGTTCGCGCTCAAGCACATCTAGTCCAGCGCCGGCCACAATCCCTTTTTTAAGCGCTCAAACTAAGTCCTTAGTTTTGACTAACTCACCCCGAGCGCAATTAACTAAAATAAGGCCGGGTTTGACTTTTTTAAAAACTTCCTTGTCAAACATGTGGTAGGTTGTTTCGGTTAAAGGAGCGTGGAGCGAGATAAAGTCGGATTGAGTGAGAAGGCGATTCAAAGAAACGTAAGTAAAACCGTAGTCGCTCGCGTGCTCGGGAAAACTCTTGCGAGCGTACTGGTCAAAAACGAGCGTGCGCGCTCCCATGGCGTTTAAAATTCTAATCAAACTAAGTCCGATTTTGCCAGCTCCAACAATCCCGACAACCGAATTTTTAACCATTAAAGCTTGCAGTCCGACCAGCGAAAAATTTCACTTTGAGTTGCGCGCTTTGACAATCGGCAGTTTGCGATTAACGGCCAGCATCAAAGTTAAGGCGTGTTCAGCCACCGATTCAGCCGAGTAATTGGCGACTCTAAAGACGGCAATGCCCAGTTTTTGAGCTTCGGCTAAATCAATTTGTTCGTAACCCATTGAACGTTGAAGCCAAACTTTAACACCTAGCGCGCTGAGTTTGCGTAAAACCGCGGCTGAACCAACCGTGTTAACAAAGCCGCAGACAGCTTGGTGACCAGCGGCTAGATTGACCGTTTTAGGCGATAAAGTTACATCAAAAAAAGTTAGTTTATGGCGAAATTGCCGGTTCACGCGGGTAAAGGTTTTTTCATCATAAGGACGAGCGTCAAAAATTGCGATTTTCATCAGATCCTTTGTTTGCTTGTGATTAACATTATAACGCCAACTAAAATTGAACCTAGGCCAGGGATTTTTTTATAATGGAAACTGCCATGGCAAAAATAAAAATCGCAGTTGGTCACACTAACGATAAGTACGTTGAGAAAAATAACTTCGTTGTTTTGAAAAACACCAACCAGTTTAACCACCGAATTGACTACTCGCTGACTCAGCAGTTTGCTTTCGTGCCGCGTTTAAAGCAAGATGATTCCGAAAAAAGCGTTTGGCAGTACTTGGGTAAAACTGAGCATTTACACGATCCAAGCGATTTAGAACTTACCAAAGTCGCAAAGATGCTGGCCCAAATTCACCAGAGCCAACTGAAATTTCCGCCTAACAACTTGCGACGTCGACTTCACACTTACCTCAAAATTATCCACAACAAAAATTTGCGGGTACCGCAAATTGAAAACTACTACCGTGAAATGATCAGTCTCCTAGCCAAAATGAAAAATGTCTACCCCTCGCATAACGACGTTTGACCCGAGAATGTGCTTCGAGATGCTAAGGGTAAACTTTGGTTAGTCGACTGGGAATACGCCACGCTTGGAGACTTTTACTTTGACTTAGCTTTTTGAATCGAATCAGCCCGGTTAAGTCCAGCGCAAAGCGAAGTTTTTTTAACCGCTTACGAAAAAAACGCTGATCGCGTGGTTGAGCCTTTAATTCTCAAACGCTACCAGCGGTTTTGCCACTACTTAACGCTGCTTTGAGCTTACGCTCAACCAGAAATTCCTTTTGAAGTGGACTGAATTAAAAATTACCTTGACACCAACAAACGCTAGTTTCGTATGTACAAATACCAACGCAAAACCGTCATTAAAAGCGTGACGTAGGAAACTAAAATTTGAAAACTCATGAATGCGATAAAACGAAAAGCAAAGTCGCTTTGGTAAGCTAGCGTGTCGCGGTAAAACTCCGATGTGCGACGCAAAACCCAAATTTGGTAAGCCGAGTTAGCTAGGACAAAGAAGGTTAAGAGCAAAGTTACAATTAGGTAAATTGTGTCCGAAAAAATTCCCATCATGTAAAGCACAACTTCAACCATCGCGAAAACAAAGTAGAGAACGGCGGCGGTTATGATGAAAGGTCTTAGTTTGCTCAAATCTTTAGCGTACCAACCAACTAAAGCCATCGCACCAAAAATTAAGGTGCTGACACCAAAAATAGCGACCAGTTCAATTGCTCTTAACAAAGCAAAAAAGACTCCAAAACCTAACCCCGTACTCAAAATGTAAAGAAAGTAAACCGAGTAGATCATTTTCTGGGAAGCGCGTTGCCAGTTAAAAAGCCAAATTAACGAGAGAATAAACGAAACCATGATCAAAACGTTGGAAGAGATCATGAGGTAAAATAGCCTTCTCATAGCGGACGAAGTTGCCCGGAACATTGAGTAAACCTCAAAGTTGTAGCGACCAAGATCTTTCAAAACGCCAGTCGCGTCAACAACTAACGCCGCGCTGACCGCGACTAAGCAAATAAGACCAAACGAAACGGCGACCCAAGTGAAAACGCGGGTTAACAGAGCAACTTCGGTCGTCGGATGAGTTTTGATTTGACTAAATAGTTTCATAGGTTATCCTTTTTGAAACGATTATACCACGCACAGAACCTAAATCTAACTAGCTGACTTATGTTCGAAATTTCTTTTTTTAACGATTTCTTGGGAAATGTTAGCCGGCACTTTTTCGTAATGGTCAAAGTACATTTGGTAAGTTCCCCGACCGGCTGTCATTGAGCGTAAATCGGTCGCATAACCAAACATTTCTGCGAGCGGCACGTGCGCTTTAATGATTTGCACACCATCTGAACGAAGTTCGTTTTCGCGCACTTGACCGCGACGACGGGAAATGTCGCCCATCACGTCCCCAAAGTAAGCTTCGGGCACAACGACTGAAACATCCATGATCGGTTCTAATAAAACTAAACCAATCGCGTCTTTACCGTTTGTCAGAGCTTTTGAAGCGGCGATTTTGTAAGCCATTTCAGAAGAGTCAACCTCGTGGTAAGATCCGTCAAAAAGAGTCGCCTTTAAGTCAATTAGAGGATAGCCAGCTAAAACACCACTTTCCATCTTGGCTTTTAGTCCAGCTTCAATCGCTTTAATGTATTCCTTAGGAATTTTACCGCCCACAATTTTGTCAACAAAAACAAAACCGCCGTCAGGATTTGGTTCAAACTTAAACCAAACGTGACCGTATTGTCCGCGACCACCCGACTGTTTAATGTGTTTACCTTCCACGTCAGCAGTTTTAGTAATCGTTTCCCGGTAAGAAACTTGCGGTTTACCAACGTTAGCTTCAACCCCGTGCTCTCTTTTTAGTCGGTCAACGATAATTTCCAAGTGGAGTTCACCCATGCCGGCGATAATAGTTTGACCAGTTTCATGGTCGGTGTAAGTTTTAAAAGTCGGATCCTCGTTAGCTAGTTTTTGTAGACCAAGGGAAAGTTTTTCCGTCGCAGCTTTGGAAGTTGGCTCTAAGGCGAGCGAAATAACTGGTTCGGGAAAATTCATTTTCTCCAAAATTACTTTCGGTCCTTTGTCAGACACGAGCGTGTCACCCGTGGTAGTTGACTTTAGACCAACCGCGGCCGCAATGTCGCCCGCGTAAACCTCGTCAATTTCCTCGCGGTTGTTGGCGTGCATTTGCAAGATGCGACCCATTCGTTCTTTCTCGTCTTTAGTAGTGTTAAAAATGTAAGTACCTTTTTTTAGCACTCCTGAGTAAACACGGAAGAAAGTCAGCGAACCAACGTAAGGGTCAGACATGATTTTAAAGGCAAGCGCCACGAAATTCTCATCATCGCTCGCTTTGCAAATCACTTCGTTGCCCTGTTCGTCATGACCTTTGGCCGGAGGAATGTCAACTGGTGAAGGCAAGTAATCAATTACGGCGTCTAAAAGCGGTTTAATCCCTTTGTTTTTAAAGGCACTGCCACAAACTACCGGGTAAAAATCGCCCGTTAAAGTTGCTGCTCGAATCGCGGACTTAAGTTCTTTCTCCTCGATTTTTTGACCTTCTAAAACTTTGACGAGCAAACTTTCGTCAAAATCGGCGACCGCTTCGATTAATTTTTGCCGCAATTCTTCGGCTTGCGAAAGAAGGTCGGCCGGAATTTCAAGCGGATTATCGTAACCCTTTTCTTCAGCGTCGCCGCTAAACTCATAAGCGCGCATCGCCACTAAGTCAATCACACCTTTAAAGTCATTTTCCACGCCCATGTTAAGTTGGATCGGAACCGCGTTGCCGTTGAGACGTTTTTTGACCGAGTCAACCGCCAAAAGGAAATCGGCACCAGTTTTGTCCATCTTATTAACAAAAACTAGTCGCGGCACCCGGTAGTCGGTGGCTTGACGTCAAACAGTTTCAGTTTGGGGTTCAACACCAGACTGAGCATCTAAAACAGCGATGGCTCCGTCGAGTACCCGCAAAGAACGTTCGACTTCAACGGTGAAGTCCACGTGACCAGGGGTGTCGATGATGTTAACGCGTTTGTCTTTTCAAAAGGCTGTCGTAGCCGCCGAAGTAATCGTGATACCACGTTCTTGTTCCTGTTCCATTCAGTCCATTTGTGATTCACCCGTGTGGGTCTCACCAATTTTGTGAATTTTACCGGTGTGGAAAAGAATCCGTTCGGTTGTGGTTGTTTTACCGGCGTCAATGTGAGCCATGATACCAATGTTGCGATAATCTTGAATGGGATATTTTCTAGCCATGTCAGTTTCCTATTTTTACCAGCGGTAGTGGGCAAAAGCGCGGTTAGCTTCGGCCATGCGGTGGCTTTCGTCTTTTTTCTTGACGGCTCCTCCGACTCCTTTGGAAGCGTCAATAATTTCGTTAGCAAGTTTGACTTCAATCGTTTTTTCCGAGCGCAAAACGGCGTACTTAACTAGCCAGCGCAGCGATAAAGCCATTTTCCGACGTTCGGTTACTTCAACTGGCACTTGGTAGTTAGCTCCACCAATTCGGCGAGTGCGCACTTCAAGTTGAGGAGTGATGTTTTCAATTGCCTTTTTAAAGACTTCCATCGGGTCTTGGTTGGTTTTTTCCTTGACTAAATCAAACGAGCGGTAAAGAACTTTCTGCGCCAAAACTTTCTTACCTTTTTTCATAATCGTGTTGATTAACTTTGTAATCACTTTTGAATTAAAAACTAAGTCTGGTAAGACTGATCGGACTGGAGCGCGGTTTTTTCGTGACATATTTCTCCTCCCTACTTCTTATCTTTCGGTTTTTTAGTGCCGTAGCGTGAGCGACCTTGTTTTCGTTTGTTAACTCCGGCTGTGTCTTGGGTTCCTCGCACAATCGTGTAACGAACTCCGGGCAAATCCTTAACTCTTCCGCCTCTAATTAAAACGACCGAGTGCTCCTGCAAGTTGTGACCCTCACCAGGAATGTAAGCCGTTACTTCGATTCCGTTGGAAAGTTTGACACGGGCGTACTTACGCAGCGCCGAGTTGGGCTTTTTGGGCGTCATAGTCCCGACCCTAGTGCAAACTCCGCGTTTAAAAGGTGACGGGTTGCGGGTCACTCTTTTTTGCAACGAGTTATAGCCGTAACCGAGCGTAGGCGCTTTGCCTTTCTTCTTTTTTCGCTCGCGACCAAAAGTAACTAATTGGTTAATTGTCGGCATTAAATTCCTTTCTTTTTTCCGATCAAGTCAAATGAGTACTGCTGATTATACAACAACTAACCCCGTGTATCAAAAAATTGCCTAACCGGTTTAACTAACCGGTTTTGGGACGATTTTCTAGCGACCCGATGTCACGCGCAAAATGTGACTCACAAGTTCTTCTTTGTTCATTGTTTCGGAGCCGAAAATGGAAAGCTTTTTAGCAATTTCGCGTAGCTCATCAACCTTGAGAGTTTTGAGACGGGAAGCCCGTAAGTTTTTGGGTTCCTCGGTTTGATTAACTGCTGGTTTGGTTGCCTTGGGCGCTGGAGCAGTTGGCTCTTTGAGATTAGTGGTTACAGGCTGGTCAACTGAGGGCGCAAAAGGAGCTAAGGGATTAATTCCTCGTCCTTCGCGAACCGCTTGTTCCATTTGCTGCTGCCACTGAATAAAGCGCTCGTCATGACGTAGACGTTCCACATACTCGGAAAAACTGAATTGTTTACGAATGGCGTTAACTTTGACCGCGCAAGTGCACCAGACTCCGATCACGACAAAGAAGTTAACAAACTGGAAAATTGAGCCTGCCGTGTCAAAAACAGATCGAATTCGCAAAAGCATCATGATCACTTGGACAAAGGCCATCAAAGCCCCGCCGCCAATTATGTAAATTGACAAAGTGGAAATGTAAGAAAAAGAGTGACGGCGGTAAGAGCGCGTGACGGTAATTAAGTAAAGCGTGAGACCGACTAAAATGACGGAAATCAAAACGATTGGCAATGTCAAATAATCAATCGTGAATTTGCGGTTAGCTAGCTCTGAGTAAACATTGTCAGCTTGGTGAGGATAACTTTCGCGAAAAAGTTGCTCTAAATTGTTGACGATGGAATCACGGTCTAAAATGTTCAAAATTGTGCCAGTTAAATGGATCGCTAAAATTACCAAAAAACCGATTCCGAACAAAATAATCCAGTGTCGGTAACGATTTTTTTCGTTCTTTCACAAATCCTTGGGACGAGGAACATTGTTAAAATTACCGATCCCCATCAACTGTTGCTGTCTCATCAACCTAGTTTCCCCCTGGCAAATTTTCTACCACAATTTTAACACAATTTGCGTCAAAAATTATTAAACTACCCTCTAAACTAATTCGACTTTAATCGCGGGTCCCATCGAAGCTGAGACGGTTAAATTTTTGATGTAAGCGCCTTTAACTGCCGCAGGACGAACGCGCTTAATGGCAGCGACGACTGTTTCTGCATTTTGAATTAAATGTTGGGAATCAAGCGAAACTTTCCCAATTGATGTGTGAACAATGCCAGTTTTATCGGTTCGGTAATTAGCTTTACCCTTTTTAACTTCCCCGACAGCCCGGTCTACGTTCGGAGTGACGGTGCCGGTTTTGGGGTTAGGCATTAGTCCCCGGGGTCCTAACACTTTCCCGTACTTAGCTAAAAACGGCATTGTTTTGGGGTCGGTGACAATGATGTCAAAATCAAATTTTTCTTTGGACAAAATCGCTTTGGCGTCATTCTGGTTAGCGACCTCATCAGCTCCGTTAAGACGAGCGAGCTCCTGGACGTTAGTGTCGTCGCTAATCACTAAAACGCGCACATTTTTACCAGTTGGGTTAGGCAAAGCGACCGATCCGCGCAACTGTTGATCGGCTTGACGAACATCAAGATTGAGATTAAAAGCTAAATCAATTGATCCGTCAAACTTAGAGTAGGAAGTTTCCTGGGCCAACTTAATCGCCTCGGCAAGAGGATAGTGTTTTTTGCGGTCTACTTTTGATCAGGCTAAGATGAGTTTTTTTGATTTGCGTGCCATGTTTATTTCTCCTCCTTGCTTTGGTCAGTTTCTTCGTCAGTCTCCTTGTCTTGCTGCTTAATCGCGCTTACTTCAATTGGCTGATCCTTAGACTGAGTTGCTTGCTGCAGATCTTCTTCAAGTTGAGCCTCTTTCTTAGCTGCTCAATCAGCCTCTTTGGCCGCTTCCTTAGCGGCTTCTAATTCGGCCTCAATGTTGTCAACGCCCTCAATTAAAACGCCCATGTTGCGAGCTGTTCCGGCGATAATTCGCATCGCTGCTTCCAAGTCGTTAGTGTTAAGATCAGGCAATTTGTACTCGGCAATTTGCCGAAGTTGCTCTTTCAAAATCGTCCCAACTTTTTGAGTTTTGGAGTTGGGTGAACCTTTTTCAATTTTGGCGCTTTGCATAATTTTGTAAGAAGCAGGCGCGGTAAAAAGTTTAAAGTCAAACGACTTATCGCGGTAGACGGTGATTTCAACCGGTACAGGTTCATCGCCTCTAGCTCGCGTTGCGTCGTTAAACTGCTTGGTAAATTCGGGCATAACGATGCCCAGACCAGCAAGCTCTGGTCCTGGTTTAGCTTGTCCGGCGTTAAACTGAAGTTTTGCCACTCGGACGACTTCTTTGACTCTAGCCACGAGGTTTCCTTTCTCTGTGTGGTCAAGCGGACTGATTAAAGTCCTTCCACTCGCTAGTTAAAAATGTTAAGCAAATTTAATTTGCTCAGTAAGTATAACAAAGTTAAACGTAGACATCGTGGAGAATTCGCCAAAGCATGTAAGAGGTCAGCGCCACCGAAGCGCCAAGCATTAGCAGCGACAAATTCTTAAAGAGAATGAAACGTTCGTACTGGCCCGTCACGATTACAAGCGACCAAAAAACCATCGATAGTGAAGTGGCCAAAATCAAAATGATTAGGACAACACGACTGTAAAGCGTTGTGCGCAGTTTAATTAGTCAGGCGAGAGCAATTAAAATGTCTCATGCTTCAACGCTAATAATTAGAATCGCCAAGACTAAACCGACGAGCGAAAGGTGGCGTTGCGTGGGGCTGGTGTAGTTAAAGATGTAGTTTTTATCAATGATTAGTAAAACGTCAAATGTGATAACTAGGGCCACCAAGAGCAGTCCCGAAAGTAAGAGTTCACTTAAAACAACCTTTTTATCGTGGTAGTGAACTTTCCGACGAAAGACCCACATCAGCGGAAAATGACGCATTTAGAACCTAGTTTAAATTATAACAAAACGATTTGACGCTCCCGAGAAACCAGGCCTTGCCATATAATAAATGCATGTACAGATTTAACAAACACATCACTAGGACAATCCATGCGCTAGTAGCCTTGGCGCTGGTAGCAATTAGAATCATTGAAACATTTCGAAGCGTAACTCACTGACCTCATGTCAGTCTTGACTTAACATCTGACGAAATAGACGCCTTGCAGTCGCTCAATGTGCGGGATATTTTTGGAGCTTTTGGTAGTCAGTTTGTCTACTTTACAATTATCACCAACTTTATTTTCGTGGTAACTTTGGCGCTCAGTTGGATCGGACACGTCAAAATCAATTCCTACTGAAAAACCGCGGTGATGGTTTATTTGAGCGTAACGGGAATCGTCTTTTTCCTTTTCATTGCTCCGATGGTGAAATGGGGACAATCAGCCTACTTTGATTTCACACTGATCCATGAGCATTTAATCGTGGTTTTGGTCGGAATTTGGTGGTTCGCTGTCACTCCGGGAGCAACCCCAAACTTAAAACTTGAGTGGCGTAAAAGTCTAACCGTAACGATGGTAATACCGCTTTTTTACATGGCCTTTACGATCGGACTTTACGCGGCAACCCAAGGCAACGTGGCCGTTTATGCTTTCCTTAACTTTCTCAATGTTTTCAACTTAAAGTTGCCAGTCGCTTACTCGCTACTCATCTCGATTACGTTGGCCTTAGTGACAATTTTGTCTTTTGTCGGACTGGCGTTTGCTTGGTACAAACTCCAAAACATCCAAGCCCGCCAAATGGACGAAATATTTGTCTAGACTTTTTTACGCGGCGGCAACTTTCTTTCTTGTCCGCGGATAATCCGCTGAATGTTTTGGTAATGCATCGCTACCACTAGTAAATGAGCCGCTAAAAAACAAAGCGCGTTTTGTCACCAAAGTGAAAGGTGAGCGATGGGCATGTCCCAGACAACTTTAAAATTAGCTCAGTCAAAGGCAAAATAACAAATTGAGCCGATTAAGATTCAAATTCCAGGTGCAATAATTGAACCAAGCGAAACAACGCGGGTTTTTTTAATGATCAAAACAAAAATGAGTAAACCAAACGGCGCCAGTCACCACTGGTAAAAAGACAAGAAACCGAAAAGACAAGCCACGCCCTTGCCGCCTTTAAAGCGGAAGTAAACCGGAAAAACGTGGCCTAAAATGGTGGCGATCCCGACAACTGGCACAAAAGCACCGGCAAAAAAAGGTGCCCGGACTTTTAAAATCCAGGCGATTGAAAGCGCTAACAAAATTTTAAAAACGTCAAAAACGCCCGTTAGACGCCCGGCGCTAAGACCGTAATTACGCCGGATATTAGTCGCCCCGGCGTTGCCCGACCCTTTTTTGCGAATGTCTTCCCTTTTAAAAAGACGCGCGAAAATAATCGCAAAGTTAACCGAACCGATCAAATAACCGATCAGCATTAAAATTAACGTGGCAACTAGATCTCATCCCAACATAGTTTCCTACTAGTGACCTAGTTTAACAGCGCTAGTTCACTAACTAAAGCACAATTTAAACTAATTATAAATTAATTGGTTTCGCTCGGAATAACCACGGCTCACTTGCGGTTGCGACGAACTTCAAACTTAACCACGCCGTTAGTTTTGGCAAAAAGTGTGTCGTCGCCTCCTCGGCCCACGTTCAGTCCAGGGTGAATTTTAGTGCCGCGCTGGCGGTAAATAATCGCGCCGGCGTGAGCAAACTGACCATCAGAAAGTTTTGCGCCCAGTCTTTTACTGTGCGACTCCCGGTTATTTTTGGAACTTCCGCCCGCTTTAACTTTTGACATCAGTTGACTCCTTAGGCGATTTAAGACCCTCAATCGCGGTAATTTTGACACGCGTGTAAGGTTGACGGTGGCCGAGTTTGCGCTTGTGAGTTGACTTGGCGTTGTGACGGTAAACTACGATTTTGGACTGTTTAGACTGTTTTTCAATCACGCCTTGGACCTTGATGTTTTTTAACTCGTCCGGTTTTACTTGCTCTGGCAAAGCTAAAACTTGGTCAAAGGTGACTTTGTCGCCCGGCTGACCCGGAATTTTCTCGATAAAAATCGTTTGGTCAACTTTAACCAAAATTTGCTGAGTTCCGGTTTGAATAACTGCAAACATTTTCCGCTGTTCCTTTTTCTGTGTCGTCAAAACCAAGAGTTAACCGACTAGCCGTTAATCACTCGGTCAATGTTCTCCGCAATTATACTCACTTTTATGTAATTTTAAACCCAATTTTTCCTAAGTTAGCCGCTCCCAACTCGCCTAGATTGGCTTGTGCTAAAATGGGGAAAGAATGAAAAATAAACCCACTAAGGTCAGTCAAGCGACTAACACCGAAAAGCGCTGGCTAATTTTCATTGACTTAGACGGTACTTTTTTACAAGATTCCACGACTGGTCATCTTAACCCATCCGACGTTAAAGCGGTTGAACAAATGATTAAGCGCGGTCACATCGTTTGCATAACCACGGGGCGTCCTTGGCGTTCAACGGCCGAAATTTACAGAAAACTTAAGCTCGACACCGTGGTTTCTAACTACAACGGCGCTCACATTCACAACCCTTCAGATTACAACTTCCAACCTTACATCACCAACTTAAACCTTAACGATGTGATGTACATACTCGGTGACGAAGAGTTGCAAAAAGCGACCCGAAACGTTGCTTTTGAAGGGCCAGGCTGAGTTCAACTGCAAAAACGTGATCCTCACTTAGAAAACGTGTTTGGCTTTTCAAGTGCGCCCAAGTTTCACGTTGGTTTAGATTTTCACAAACTGCCGCTCAAGCCAACGGGTGTGATTGTTGACACTAACCAAAACGTTGACATTCGAAAACTGCTTGACTATTTAAAACGCCGTTTTGGCGACCTGGTTGAATTCTCATCTTGGTCAAAAGGCGACGGACTAACGCCGGTGATTGACATGACAAGATTAGGTGCCACTAAATCCAAAGCCGTGTCGCTCATCTCACGATATTACAAAGTGCCCGTTTACCAAACGATTTCGATCGGAGACGGTTACAACGACATTCCGATGTTTTTAACGACTGAAATTTCGGTCGCAATGGCTAACGCTTCGGACGACATTAAAAGTTTTGCGACTTGAATTACGAGCAAAAGTCACAAAGAGGGCGGTGTAGCAGAATTTTTGGAACTATTCTTAGCCGACCAAGACGGTAAGTTTGTGGAAAATTTACGCCGGGTTAGAACTAAAAAATACAGCGCTCGGCACGAGCTTAACCCTTTTCACCAAATCCACCCCGATTAAAATGACTCATAATAATCGCTCCGGCACTAGCTACGTTGAGTGATTCAAAATTGACTGGTACCCAAATTTTGCCTTGGGCTAAATTAGTAATTTGAGTCGGTAGGCCGCTGCCTTCGTTACCCAAGATGAGCGCTCAGGGAGATCGCGGTTTAACTTGATAAATATCTCGAGCACCTTGTCCTTGACTAACGGCGGCTCAGCAAGTGTGTGAAGCGCAAAGACCAGTTGGCCAAGTCTTTTTTTCAACTACATTAATGTGAAAGATGGCTCCTTGGCTAGCTCGGAGCACCTTAGGATTAAACACGCTTAAACCGATCACGATGACCGAATCAAAGCCAAAGGCCAAGGCGCTGCGAATTAGCGTTCCGACGTTGCCTGGATCTTGGAGCTGGTGTAAAACTAACACGCGCTGGCCAAGACGTCGCTCGGTTGGTTTAACGCAAAGGCCCACGACTGGCGCTGCGCTTTTAGTCGTGCTTAGTCTTTGGAGCGTTTTTAAACTCGCCAAAGTCGTCCCCGGACGCCCGTCAACGCTGTAAGCCTGAACAAGCAAACCAGCTTGGCGAGCCTCGTCAACTAAGTGCGGACCTTCAATTAAAAATAACTTCCCAGCGCGTTGGTGCTTAGTTAGTTTTAACTGGGCTAATTTTTTAAAACTGATCCGATGGGAAGCAAAATTTTTCACGTTTTAATTTTAGACCTTAACTGGGTTTGTCTCACCAAACGTTAAGTCAAAAGATCGCTCGCGTTTGACTTAAAAAGTCAATTTTAAAAAATTAGCACTATTTGTATGAGAGTGCTAAAAAGTGTGTTATACTAAGCGTTGAAAACATTAACTAAGAGTATTAATGGAAGGACGAAAGAAGTATGGCAAAAGAAAGAATTATTGGCATTGACCTTGGTACGACTAACTCGGTTGTAGCGATTGTTGATGCAAAAGAACCACGCGTAATTGAAAACCCAAACGGCAAACGCACAACGCCCTCGGTAGTCTCTTTTAAAAACGGAGAAATCATCGTTGGCGAAGTGGCTAAACGTCAAATTGAAACTAACCCTAACACGGTCGCTTCTGTCAAACGTTTAATGGGAACTGAACAAACCATTAAGGCCAATAACCGCGAATATAAGCCCGAAGAAATTTCGGCGATGATTCTTGGTTATTTGAAAGATTACGCCGAAAAAAAACTCGGCTCTAAAGTGGAAAAGGCTGTTATCACCGTTCCCGCCCACTTTAACAACGCCGAACGTGAGGCGACTAAAAACGCCGGAAAAATTGCCGGTCTCAAAGTGGAACGAATTATTAACGAACCAACCGCAGCGGCGCTTGCTTACGGTTTGGAAAGAAAAAACAAGGAGCAAAAGTTGCTTGTTTATGACTTAGGTGGAGGAACTTTTGACGTGTCGGTTCTAGATTTGGCCGACGGAACTTTCGAAGTTCTTTCCACTTCCGGAGATAACCGTCTCGGAGGAGACGACTGGGATAACGAAATCGTTAAATGGCTAGTTGAAAAAATTAAAAAAGAGCACAAACACGATCCGTCGCAAGACAAAATGGCGATGCAACGTCTTAAAGACGCGGCTGAAAAAGCTAAAATTGAACTCTCAGGTCAGTCCAGCACCACGATTACTTTACCTTTCCTAGCCATGCTAGATGAAGGACCTCTTAACGTTGAGGCTGAACTAACTCGTTCAAAATTTGAAAAATTAACTGAGCATCTAGTTGAAAAAACTCGTCAACCGATTGAAGACGCGCTCAAAGAAGCTAAGTTAAAAGCGAGCGACCTAGACGAGGTTCTGCTCGTGGGAGGGTCAACTCGCATCCCAGCCGTTCAGGCGATGGTGGCGAAAGTAACGGGCAAAAAGCCAAACATCTCGATTAACCCCGACGAAGTAGTCGCGCTGGGCGCAGCTGTCCAAGGCGGAGTTTTAGCGGGTGAAATTGACGATATTTTGCTTTTAGATGTTACGCCGCTGACTTTGGGAATTGAAACGATGGGCGGTGTGGCAACGCCTTTAATCACCCGTAACACAACCATCCCTGTGTCCAAAAGTCAAATCTTTTCAACCGCGGCTGACAACCAACCCGAAGTAACGATCCACGTTGTGCAAGGAGAAAGATCGATGGCGATAGATAATAAATCGCTTGGTCAATTCAACTTAGCCGGAATTGAACCGGCTCCTAAGGGAATGCCGCAAATTGAAGTCGCTTTTTCCATTGACGCTAACGGAATTTTAAAAGTAACTGCCAAAGACAAAAAAACTAACAAAGAGCAGTCAATTACGATTGAAAACAACACTTCTCTCAGCGAAGAAGAAATTAACAAAATGGTAAAAGAAGCGGAAGAAAACCGCGAAGCTGACGCTAAACGCAAAGAAGAAATTGAAACGCGCGTCTCAGCCGAATCGCTCATAAACCAGTTGGAAAAAGGACTCAAAGAAAGCGGCGACAAAATTGACGCTAAACAAAAAGAAAAAACTACCGCTGAAATTAAAGAACTTAAAGAAATGCTTGAGAAAAACGAAATTGATAAACTCAAGAAAAAACTTGACGAAATCAATCAGATGGCTCAAGCCTTTGCCCAAGCTGCTAGCGCAAGTAAGAAAAAAGACACTGATCCGATTGAAGTGGACGAGCCTGAAAAACCAAAAACCGATGATACCAAAGACGGACAACCCAAAAAATAAGTCTTGCTTGTCCAGCCGCTTACCCTAGAAGGTAAGCGGTTTTTCTTACCAAACTTAAAACAGTTTTATAATTAAGAAAAACATCCATGAGCACCAAAGACAAAGTTATTTTTATTTTTCTCTCAATTATTACGCTCGGCATTTTTCCGGCCGTGGTCTATTGGCGTGCTGCTCATCAACCAGTCAACCAAAAACTTTCCACTAGCGAAAAAATCAGCGTAGACGTGGATGAGTTAAGAAGACTATTGGGCGGACTAGAAAATCTAGTCGGTGCTGAGTTCACCCACACCAAGGTGAAAATTTTTGTGAAAGAAAGACGTTTGGTGCAAACCGAAAAAATTAAAAAATTACCCGGCGTATCGGGAGTTTTTGCCAACTCAGGTGGCCTAACTTTAATTGTCGGTAACTCGGCTCGACGTTTGGCTAACCAGATCCTGGATTAACTGCTCTTTTAACGTGCGGTCGGCGGTAGTTGTGGTGCCGTCGGTGATCTTTTTGATGGTGAGCAGTTTGGTTGGAAGTCGCTTTTTGTTGGCGACGTGGATCGCTGACTTTTTTTTCTAAAAGCGAAACGACCACCATCGGATTCCGGCGTTTATGTTTGTAGAAAAAGGGACCAATTCTTGAAACAACTAAATCCACCACGTTTTTGCGGGTTCAATTCGGGTTGTTTTTAATCGTGTAAAGAATTGCGCCGTGGGCTAAACGTTGGATCGTGGTAATTTCTTCGCGCGACTCTTGCACGTAAAGAGCTCCGCGAGAAATGACTCTTGTTTTACCAATGATTTCTCGTTTAGCGCGGTCAACCATGGCAATAATGTTGACAAAACCGTTTTGGGCCAACTTTTCACGCACATCAATAATTTCCAAAGTTTCAGCTTTAGCAATGGTTGAATCGATGTAAATGGGGCCGTGGGGAATTCGCAGTTTTGTGAGACGAACCACACCCTTTTTCAGTTCAACCACTTGGCCGTTTTCAATTAAAAAAATGTTTTCGCGCGGAACGCCGCACTCGTAAGCAGTTTGACCATGGACGGCCGACTGACGGTAAAACCCGTGGTAAGGGATGAAATACTTTGGTCTTGTGACGTTAAAAATAGTTTTGTGTTCGTCTTTATAGGCGTGGCCCGAAATGTGCAAAAGTCCATCCACACGGTTTTCACGCGCTTCAGCACCGACTTTGTAAAGTTGATTAATTAAAAGTTCAACCTTAACCCGGTTGCCAGGAATGGGTGAAGAGGAAAAAATTACCACGTCTTTATTTTTGAGTTTGACATACTGGTGGCGTCCGGAAGCCATTTGCCAAAGCGCAGCCATTTCTTCACCTTGTGAACCGGTTGACAAAATGAACAGTTTTTCGTCAGGGATTTTGTCAATTTCTTTTTTGTCCACGAAAACTTCCTCGGGAACGTCAATGAATTTAAAACGTTTAGCAATTTCCATCCCGTTAATCATCGATCTACCAAAAACGCAAACTTTTCGCTTGTGTTTAACAGCTAAGTCAATGCCAACTTTGACCCTGTTCATGTTGGAGGCAAAAGTGGTGAAAATCACTTTGCCGCGGGCGCTTGCAATGTTACGCTCCAAGTCCCGCATAATGTTTTGCTCGGTTGGAGAATGCTCGGGCAGCATTGAGTTGGTAGAATCAGAAATCAAAATATCAAGACCTTCGTCACCCATTTGCCGCAACTTAGTAAAATCGGTTAAGTTACCGATCGGAGAGTAGTCAAAGCGAAAATCACCCGTGTCCATTATGGCTCCGTCGGGCGTTTTTACCCGCACGCCGTAAGCCTCGGGAATCGAGTGTTGCGCCGTCCAAACATCAACTTCCATGTGTTTAAAACGGTAAACGGAGTCGCGCTCGTACTCAATGAATTCGACCTTAGTTTTAATTTTCATGTTATCAAGCCGCTTACGCATAAAAGCAATTGCCACGCCTGAGCCGTAAATTCTTTTTAAGTCAACTTGCTGAAGTAAGTAGGGCACGCCGCCAATGTGGTCTTCGTGTCCGTGGGTAATGAAAAGACCGACAATTTTAGAAGCGTTCTCTTTGAGATAAGTGTAATCGGGGATAATGCCCGAAACACCCGTTTCCATGCTGTTAGTGAAACGAATGCCGGCGTCCATAATTGCGATCTCATCGCGGTACTCCACGACTAACATTGCCTTGCCGATTTCTTGCATACCGCCCAAAGCAAAAAACTTGGTTGAATACATCTTGCCTCTCCTGTCGCTGGACCAGAATTAATTAGTCCGCTCAAGTGTTTAACGTTTTACTTGTGGTTATTATAGCAAAATCCTTTTTTTGACCGACGGGCCAATTTGGGCTAACCAGCTAAAAGATAACTTCGTTTTCCCGGGGCTTAAAACGCTGGCGGTAGTCGATCCGATCTAAGTAAAGTTTGCCATCCAAATGATCCATTTCGTGTTGGAACACGATTGCCAAAACGCCGGTTAAATGGTGAGTGACTTTTTTTTGATTTAAGTAGGAGTAGCCTTGAATTACGACTTTAAAACGGCGGTGAACTAACCCGGCCTGGTCATCGCGCTCAGGGTCAACTGACAAACATCCCTCACCTTGTTCAAGCGCGGCGTAACTGGGCGAATAGGCGGTTATTTCGGGGTTAATTAAAAACTCCCGCAGTCCGCGGTGAAATTCGCCAGGCGGCACATTGACGTAAAACATTCTTTTCAAATGGCCCATTTGAACAGCCGCAATCCCGATGCCTTCGCGAAGTGAACTATCTTTTTTTTGCGAACTATCAACGTAGTGAATCATTTGCTCAGCTAACTTTTGGTCGGCCTCGCTGAGCGGCAATTTAACTTTGGCTGAAACCGATCGCAGTTTTTTGTTAGGGAGAAGGATGATTTTCACACACCTATTCTATCACGGTGTTATGATGGGGTTATGCTGAGAGTCATCGCCGGCAAATACCGCGGTCAGCGGTTGCGCTTGCCCGATCAGAAAACGACTCGGCCGATGCGCGACGCGGTCAAAGAGGCACTTTTTTCCATCATAAGCGAGTGGTTGCCAGGCAGCGTTGTGTTAGACGCTTTTGCCGGCTCGGGTTCGCTGGCGATCGAAGCGCTCTCGCGCGGAGCTAGCAAAGCGATTGCGCTTGAAAAAGATGCGCGCGCCTTTCAAGTGCTCCAAGAAAACGCGGAAAAAATTGGAGTCCGAAACTTTGACTTTTACCTTCGCGACGCTCTAAACTACGTAAGTCTTGTTTCGGGAGTACGCTTTGACCTGATTTTTTTAGATCCGCCCTATCAAAAAGTTGACCTGCTAAACGAAATTTTAAAAGCGATTATCAAAAACAACTTACTTAACTCCCAAGGTCTGATCGTAGTCCAAACTAACGAGCTTGACCTGGTAAACGTTCCTAAGCAACTGGTGAAATGAAAAGTTAAGCGCTACCAAAAAACTAATTTGCTTTTTTTGACTTACAACCTTTAGCGCTTAAAAACTTGAATTAGCGACCTAACAATTACAAAATATATAATGTGGTGATATGGACAGGAAATTAATTATCTTTGCTGGTCCTTCCGGAGTTGGCAAGGCGACGATTGAAGCCAAACTTTTTGCTGACCCAGATTTAAAACTGATGTTTTCTTGCTCGGCTACGACTCGACCTCCTCGTTTAGGCGAAACCCAGGGACGCCACTACTATTTTTTAAGCGAAAAGGAATTTAACGAAAAAGTCAAAAAAAACGAGTTTTTTGAATGAAATCAGCACTTTTTTCATAAATACGGGACATTGAAAAGTGAACTTGAGCGGATTAGTAAACTGGGTTACGTGCCCTTTTTGGAAATTGACGTGGAAGGCGCTAAACAAATTATTAACAGCCAAACTCACAATTACCGATTAGTGACGATTTTCATCATGCCGCCTTCGGTGGCTGAGTTAGAGAGAAGAATTCGCGAACGAGCAACTGAAAGCGAAGTGCAACTCAAAGAACGACTTGTTCGCTACAACAAGGAAATTGCCGATAGCAAACTTTTTGAACATGTGATCGTTAACGACGATTTAGACAAAGTTGTCGCTAAAATTAAAAAGATAGTGCAGGCCAAGTAATGCCAAAGTGAGCGATTAAAACTGATATCGGCGTAGTAAGGCGCCAAAACCAAGACCGGGGAGCCGTTTTTCAAAACCATAGCGTTACTTTTGCAATCATTTGCGACGGTATGGGCGGGCACGAAGGCGGAGAAACGGCGGCTGCCATTACGATTGATGTGTTTGACAAAGAATTTACTTACAACTTCCCGCGCAAAGTTAACGCCGATTCGCTAGTTAAATGGTTTGAAGAAGCGATTAACAAAGCTCGCAAAGCGATGATTAAGTTTGCTAAGCGCGACGCAAAACTTTTTGACATGGGAACGACTGTCGCAGGAGCAATCAAAATCGGGCAAGAGCTATTTGTTTACAACGTGGGTGATTCGCGCGTTTACCTTTACGACGGTCTGCTGAGTCAAATTACCAAGGACCACAACATCCGGAATTATTACATTGAGCATTACAAATACACCGAGGAACAAGCCGCGATGACTTTGGGAGCGATGGCGCTCACTAACGCGCTTGGACCGACGAAAAAAACTCACGTTGAATGGTTCCACATTCCGCTCAGCAAAAAAGCCACTTACGTCATCTTGACAACCGACGGCATTCACGACTACTTACCCAAACCTAAGTTTGAAATGATTTTGGCTAAAAAATCTTCGCTGGATGAGAAACTAAACGAAATGGTCAAAAAAGCGATCATGGGCAAATCTTCTGATAACTTAACCGGTATCATTGTTTGTTTAAACGAGGAAAATCAATGTTAGAAGCTTTAAAGAAAAAATACGTTTTTAGTGGCGAAGTGGGTCAAGGCGGAATGGCTAAAATTTACCGCGCGATTGAAAAAACCACCGGTCGGATCGTAGCGATTAAACTGCTTCGACCAGATAACAAAGATTCTCACCGCAACCAACGTCGTTTTCGCTCTGAAATTCAAGCGATTAAAGCGATCCGTTCGCCTTACGTCGTGGCGGCTTTTGATTACGCCTGAAACGACCAAGTCCAGTACATCGCGATGGAATACATTGACGGAAGCATTTTAAAAGAGTACATTGGAAGGCGCGGTAATTTAACGGTTGATGAAGCGGTGGAATTTGCCAAGCAAATTGCGCTCGGACTTCACGAAATGCACCAAGTTGGAATTATTCACCGCGATATCAAAGCTTCTAACATCATGATTACCGACCACGGGCAAGTTAAAATCATCGACCTTGGCATCGCTCTTCACGATGAAACTGACCGGGTTACCCAAACTGACAACATCATCGGTTCGGTTCAATACTTAGCACCAGAACTGCTTGAAAAAGAAGAAGCCAACGCCCAAACCGACATTTACGCCCTAGGCATTTTGCTCTACGAAATGCTGATTGGAGACGTACCATTTAAAGAAAAGACGGGGATTGACACCGCTCGCAAACACCAAACTTCAACTGTTCCTCACGTCAACAAAATTTTTAAAAACATTCCCCAGGCCGTGGCTAACATCGTCATTCGAGCAACCGCTAAAAAACCGCACCATCGTTATTCAACAGCTTACAATCTTTACGAAGATCTTGACACTTGCCTGAGCGATAAAAGACTTTATGAACCAGTTTACCAACTAGGCGATAAGTTACGCAAAACGTGAATTGAAAAAATTAATTCCTCGGCTTTTTGACTAGTGGTCGGACTGACGGTCATCGCCCTTCTCATAGCGATTGTGATCGTCTTAATCGTGGTTAAATAGGGGCTTGATGCGCGGACTAGTTCGAAAAGTAATCGCTGGATTTTATGACCTTGAGACCGAGTCAGGTCAAATTTACCGAGTGCGCGGATCGGGTAAACTCCGCCACGAGCAGCAAAGTCCTTGGGTTGGTGATTACGTTGAGTTTAAGCCCGAACAACTCATCACCCAAATTTACCCTCGCAAAAACCAACTGACCCGACCCGAGGTGGCTAACGTGGACCAAGTTTTGTTAGTAACATCGGTTTTTGACCCGGTCTTTTCAACTTTCTGGCTTGATAAAAACTTAGCAATTGTGGAAGCAAAGGGCATTAACCCGGTGCTAGTTTTTACCAAAACAGATTTAGCCGATCCAAGTCCGTGACTTTTTTACGCTCGGGAGGGCTACCAAGTTTTTCCGGTTAACACTCTTGACCTCAAAACCATTTTGCCGCTCCGAGCTAAGTTTGCCGGGCAAATCAATGTAGCGATTGGGCGAAGCGGAGTAGGCAAATCAACACTAATTAATAAACTTGCCAAACTGGACTTACCGACGGGCGAAATTTCCACTCGCACGCGACGCGGCAAGCAAACGACGCGCGTAATTGAGATGGTTGATTTCTTAGGCGGCAAACTAGTTGACACGCCTGGTTTTGAAACGATTGAACTTGGCCTGTCAAAAACTCAACTTGCCCACGCTTACCACGATTTTCATGCTCTTAGTTCTAAATGCTCGTTCGGACGTAGTTGCCTTCACCAACACGAACAAGACTGCGCCGTTAAAAAGGCTGTTAAAAATGGAATAATTAGTTTGTCAAGGTACGAAAACTACCTTAAATTACTGAACCAAATTTAAAAAATGCCTTCCAAAACTAACTTACACCTTTCAATTCTTGATGCGCCCGATCGTCTTTGGACGATCAAACGAGCGCTCAAACTAGGAGTCAAAGCGATCCACTACGACGTGATGGATGGTAAGTTCGTAGCCCAAAAAACTTTGCCCGTTGACGAGCTTAGTAGACTTGTTAATGCTAGTCCTAAACACTTTGTGGACGTGCACTTAATGACCCGGCGTCCTGAGCGACAAATTCAAAAAATCGCTCCTTACGCTGACCAAATTAGTTTTCACATCGAAGCTGTGTCAGCCCGAAAAGCCGTCAAGATTTTAGTCAAAAACAAGCACATTCGACTGGGCATAGCGATTAACCCTCGCACTCCTGTTGTGTCTTTAAGACCTTACCTAGGATATTTAAACCACGTGGTGATTATGTCGGTCCAAGCTGGTCAAGGCGGACAATCGTTTATTCCTGAGACTTACGAAAAAATCGCTCAAGTTCAAAAACTAATCCAAGCCAGCGGACACAAGTGCAAAATTCAAGTGGACGGAGGAGTTAATGACCAGATTGGTCCAAGACTAGTTAAAACCGGTCTTAATCAAATCGTAGTCGGAAGTTACCTGCTCAAAAACTTAAAAAGTGAAACTATCCAAAAGGTGCTTGGTCAAAAAAAATAACTATGAAATTCAACACAACTTACACCCCAGAAATTAGTCTCAAAAACACAATTGCCGCCTTGGCCTGGTTGCGTGAGCAAGTTATTTGGCAAATCAAAAAAATTTACCGCTTCACCTACGTGAGTGCGCCTCCTTTCCTAGAGCAAGACTCGCTTTTAGAAGTGCGACTACCAAGTCTAACCCGACCTATTTCGTTTGACGCGATTGACGAGTACCGCGTCTGTACTTTACTGCTCACCCCGACAAACTGAATTAGAGCCATGATCGAAAGACTTGACCTGGGAGTGGGCGAAGGGCTTTGAACCGAATCGCAGAGCATTTGGCGCGATGTACCCGAAACTCCGAGCGACACCATCACTCGGCACGAGATTATTTTTCAAACAAAAATTGGCGCTGATGAAGACGAAGTAAAACTAGCGCGCGCCCAGGCCCAACAAATTTACCAAATCATTTTTGAACTGGCCAAAGAAGTTTGAAAACGTTGGCAAATCAAAAATATTTACCCGCCGAGCGCTAATTTTGTCACTAGTCAAATGATGGAAAACGAACTGCCTAATGAGTCTTTTGATAATCGCGAAATTGAGTTTGTGCTAGAAAGCGACGCTTACATATTAGAAGCCTCAGGTTTAAGGATGTTCTCCGGCCACATTCACCAAAATGTACCGCCCAATTTATACGATTTACGCAACCACTACGAAATCATTTTGCGTGACAGGGTTAATGCACTAACCATTAAAGTGGCCACGATCGCTTTGACTAGTAACGGTCAGCAATTAAAAGACCAGTTAACTCTATCTGGGCAAGAGCAGTTTTTAACTAACCCTTTTTACGAAAGTCTTGTTCGCCAAAGTTACAAAGTTTTGGAAATTCGTTTTAACTTACCCCGACTAGCCATGGCATTGCTTGGTAAAGGTCACATTGCCGAAGTCCAAGGCGGAGTCATTTCCAGCGAAGCGCGTCACATCCGGGAAAAGTACCAAATAGAAACTATCTAGTCTATGATTGGTTTGTCCATGAAAAAGATCGTTAAAAACTCGCTCGGCTACGACCAATCGCTCTTTGTTTACCAAGACAAACAAATGTTTAATTACTCGGTTGACACGATTTTGCTCGGTAACTTTGCCACGCTGAGCGCCAGCACTAAAAAAGTTTTGGAAATCGGCACTAATAACGCCGCGCTAGCGATATTTCTAGTTTCACGCAGTGCCAAAATTCACGTTGACGCTATAGAAATTCAGCCCGAGGCGATCGAAATTGCCCGGCAAAACGTTGAACTCAACCAAAAGCAGTCCCAAATCACTTTAATTGAAGGCGACTTTAACGATTACTTCCAAACTTACAAAGCAGACCCAGAACAGCTCTACGACTCAGTCGTGGTCAACCCACCCTTTTACAAAAAAGGCACAACCAATTTGGGTAAAACTTCGCCCAGCAAACTGATTGCCACTCACGAAGTCAAAATTACTTTGGAAGAAATTATCCGCGGTGCCAGTGCCTTGCTGAAAAAAAACGCTTACTTGGCGCTCGTGATTGCCACCGAGCGTTTTGTTGACGTTTGCCATTTAATGCGCCAAAACGGTTTTGAAGTTAAAAGAGTTCAGTTCATTCATCCGCGCACTTTCCAAAAATCTAACTTAGTACTCGTGGAAGGACGCTACCAAGCAAACTGAGGAACTCACTTTTTACCTAATCTTTACCTCCATCACGACGATCTAAACGACAACTCTTACCGGCGGGAAGTCGTCGCGCTTTACACTCCGATCCCAGCCAATCAGAAAGATAACCGTGGCTAAAAAACCAACTCTTTACGTTAGCACTCCACTTTTTTACCCCTCGGGTGAACTTCACATTGGTCACGCTTACAGCGCGAGTTTGGCCTGGGTCATTCGTAATTATTTTAAGGATCGGGGCTACGAGACTTTTTTTGTGACTGGCGCTGACGAACACGGCCAAAAAATCGCCCAAAGCGCCGAGCAAAACCAAGTTAGTCCCCAAACTTACGTAGATAAAATGAGTCAGAATTTTAAAAAACTTTGGCAGGATTTGGCGATTGATTACGACTTTTTTGTCCGCACAACTAACGTTGAGCACGTAACTAAAGTCCAAAAGGTTTTTGCCAAACTTATCGCCCAAAAAAACGTTTACCCCGCCAGTTACCGCGGTCTTTATTCGGTCGCTGACGAAGAATACTTTTTGCCTAGCCAGGCCAAAACTAAAGACGGCAAATACTACCATCCGCAGTCGGGTCACGAGTTAGTTGAACTACAAGAGCCTAGTCACTTTTTGAAAGTGAGCCATTACCAAAACTGGTGGGAAAAAACTTTCCCGGAACAGCAAAGGCTAATTTTCCCGCCTAAGGTTTACCGCGAGCTGAACAACAACTTCGTCCAGCCCGGTTTGCACGATTTATCAATCACTCGGCAAAATTTAAGTTGGGGAGTGCCAACCGCTCCAAAAAGCTCGGAAACAATTTACGTTTGAGTCGATGCTCTTTTAGGTTATTTGACTAGTCTAGGTTATCTTGATAAAAGCGCCACTAACTTCCCAAAATTCTGGCGTTCAGAGGGAAAAATTATCCACGTGATAGGCAAAGAAATTAGTCGTTTTCACGCCATTTACTGACCAATTTTGCTTAAGTGTCTCGACCTACCTTTACCCACGCAAATTTTAGCCCACGGTTGAATTACCACCAAAACGGGCAAAATGTCCAAGTCAAAAGGCAACGTGGTTTCGCCCTACAAGCTTTTAGAAAAATTCAGCCCCGAAGTGGTTAAGTACTACTTGACAACCAAGTTTGACGTAGAAAATGACCATGTCTTTGATGAAGGTCACTTGGTCGAAGTTTATAACAGCGAACTGGTTAACGCTTTTGGTAATTTAGTCAGTCGCACTTTGGCTTTGGCGCTTAAAAAATGCGGCGGAAAAATTGAACTGACCAAGGACAGCGAGTGAACTAGCGACGAGAAAAAGTTAACCCAAACCATTAAAGATACTTACGCTGAGTACGAAAGTCACTTTGCCGCGTGCCACGTTGCTCGCGCGCTTAGTCAAGTCCACCTTCTAAACAAAAAACTAAACGCTTACATCGACGCCCAAGCGCCTTGGCAAATTAGCGACGCGCACCGTTTTGCCAAAGTCATCAGTCTTATCTGCCACGGCATCTATACGAGCGGTTTAATGCTCAAAGTCGCGATGCCAACTGCTATGAGTAAACTCTTAAGTTACTTGGGGCTAAAAAAGTGGGACCAAAAGTGGGTCAGCGACTGGGAGACGCTTGGTCAAATTAACATTAAAAAAAGCGGCCATTTATTTGAGCGCTTCGTAAGTAAGTCTGTTTATAATTAAGTGGCTTTTTCCCGAAGCCCATATGGCGGAAATGGTAGACGCAGGGGACTTAAAATCCCCAGGTTATAATACCGTGCTAGTTCGAGTCTAGTTATGGGCACCATTTTTTTAAAGAGGTAAAGTTAGGTGAAACTAGTTGTTACACATTCCCAAGGCTTTGATTTTTCCTACCGAGTGCTTGATAACCAAGCTCAAAAAACGGTTTTATTGGTTCACGGTTATCATTCGTCCAGCGACCTTGGTCTGCCGTTAGAAAACTTGGCTCGCGATTTTAACTTAGTCGCTTTGGATTTGCCCGGCAGTCCCCACCTACCTTACGCATCAACTCAGTTAACAATTCAGCTTTTTAAAGCTTACCTAAAAACTTTTTTGGACTTTGTTTGCCCCTTTAAAAAAGTGATTTTACTCGGTCACTCGTTAGCCGGCTTGACCATTAGTGCGCTCTCACAGCACGAGAAAGTTGAAGCGCTAATCTACTTAGCAACTGTCCAGCCTGGCGTAATTAATTCCCAAAGTTACCGCCAATTATCAAAAACTTTTGCCGGATCCGCAGTTGAGCAAGGACAAGAGTTAGCTAAGTACATCAGCACTCATCCTGAGATGGAAGAAATTTTCATTCACCGGGCGCGGTATCAACACATCATTGAAAACAACTTGCTTAACCAAGATTACCTAGCAAAAGAATTAGACCAGCACTACCGTCAGTCGCTGAAAAAACCAGCTTTTTTCCTAATCGGCGAATGGGATTACGTGGTTGAAAAAGCTTGCTTTGTGAGTTACGTCAAAGAGAAACTTCAAAAAGAGGCGCTTGTCGTTCCAGGTGCCTACCACAATCCGATTAAAGATAAACCTGAGCTAATTAGTGCTTGACTGAGCCAGTTAGTTAAAAATCTAGAACTAGGTAATTTCGTGACTCCTGTCTTGCCCGATTGAGCTTAGTTCAACTTGAAAATTTTTGGCAACTAAATTGCCCACGCTTGCTAAACTAACAAACGGCTCTAAAACTCTGGGTTGGGAGCTAAAGTTATGAGCGTAAACAGTCAGCGGCAAAAATTCGCTTGTGTGGTCGCTGCCTTGAAAACAAGGATCGGTGCCGTGGTCTGAAGTAATGATTAATAAATCATCGGCTTGAAGATGAGCAATTAACTGACCGAGCTTTTGGTCAAAAAGATTCAGGTTTTCGGCGTAGCCAAGCGCATCGCGGCGGTGACCGTACTTGGAGTCAAAGTCAACCAAGTTGACAAAAATGAAACTGTTAGGCCCTGCCGTTTTTGTGAGCTGAATGGTAATGTCCATTCCATCTGCGTCGGACTTGCTCCGGAAAGATTGACTAATTCCTTGTCCGTCAAAAATATCGCTAATTTTGCCCACGCCAATCACTTTGACTCCCGCTTTTTGTAGGCGGTCTAGCAAAGTAGGACTAGGCGGTTTAAGCGCGTAGTCGTGGCGGTTAGCAGTTCTGCGGTAGTGACCGGGCTCTCCAACGTAAGGCCTAGCAATAATACGTCCCACATTTCACTCGGGACGGGAAGAGCAAATTTGCCGAGCAATCTTGGCCATTTGGTAAAGTTTTTTGAGACCCATCGTCTCTTCGTGACCACAAATTTGTAAAACCGAATCAGCCGATGTGTAAACGATTACTTTTTGGTGGTTAATTTCTTGGTCAGCGAGCTCATCAATAATCGTTGTACCTGACGCAGCTTTGTTACCGACAATTTTTCGTTGCCAAGCCGATTCTAAAGCGGCGATTAAATCGGGCGGAAAACCAGTCTGAGTAAAAACGGGAAAAGGTCTTTTCGTTTCAATCCCCATCATTTCCCAATGACCCGCTAATGTGTCTTTGGCGTTAGAAATTTCCTCAACTTTAGCCACGTAAGCTCGGGGAGGCGCAGATTTAGCTTGACCAGGCAAGTTAACTAATTGACCAATTCCTAAACTAACCCAGTTTGGCAAAACCAGTTTTTGGGTGTTGGCAGCGCACTGAAAAGTGTTTGAACCTTGGTCACCCCATTTATGGGCACGTCGGTCGGCGCCGATCCCTAACGAATCAGTTACAATCATAAAAACTCGGCCGTACTTTTTCATATAGAATTATTATAGGTAAAGGCTGCTCAGAAGAGAGCCGAAAATCAATGGTCAAAAAAGTTGCAATTTTAACTTCGGGAGGCGATGCACCGGGCATGAATAACGCCATCCGGTCTTTGGTTAGGGCAAGTCGGATGCATAAAATTGAGGCTTGACTAGTTTTTGAAGGTTACAAAGGACTTTGCCAAGGCCAGTTTGCTTTGGCCTCTGAGTATGACGTTGACGCGTACATTAACCGCGGCGGAACATTAATTGGTTCGGCTCGTTTTCCCGAGTTTACTAATTTAGCAGTTCGCAAAAAAGCGCTCAAAGAACTAAGTAAACGCGGCATTGAAGCGCTAGTCGTAATCGGCGGAGATGGATCTTACCGCGGTGCTCAAGCGCTGCACGAAATGGGCGTTAAAACAATTGCTTTGCCAGGCACAATTGACAACGACATTAACTCCTCTGACTTTACGATCGGTTACCCAACTGCGCTTCAAACGATCGTGGAAAACATTGACCGGGTGCGCGACACGATGGAATCACACCGTCGCATCGCTATCGTGGAAGTGATGGGGCACGGCTGCGGAGATTTAGCTCTCTACTCGGGATTAGCCACCGGAGCGGAAATTATCGTTACCAACGAAAACTTACTCAGCGCCAAAGAGATAGGCGTGCTCGCTAAAAAACAATTCGCTAAAGGCAAAAAATCAGTCATCATTGTGGTGAGCGAAATGATTTTTGAAAACCTTGTCAAACTTGAGCGCGAAGTTGAAAAAATCAGCGGGCGAGCGACGCGAGCGATGTCTTTTTCCCACATCCAACGCGGAGGCGTTCCGGGCGCGATTGAAAGAATTAACGCCTCAAGAATGGGTCTAAAAGCAATTGAGTTGCTCAGCCAAAACCAGTCGGGACTAGCCGTTGGGATTGTCAATAGCCGCACAAGCGCAATGCCAATTATGGAAGCACTTGGTCGCTCTCGGCAAGACCGCGCTAGCAAAGCCCAAAAGTACAACCGTCTTAACCAAGCCTAAATGGAGTAAAAGTGCAAATTACCAAACGAACGAAAATCATAACTACGATCGGACCTTCATCCCACAAAAAAGAGGTTATTAGTCAACTCTTTGACGCAGGCATGACCACCGTAAGACTTAATTTTTCCCACGGCACTTACCAAGAACAGTTGGAAAGAATTAATAACACTCGAGCAGTGATGAAAGAAAAAGGTTTGCCTATTTCAATTATGCTTGACACCAAAGGGCCGGAAGTAAGAGTAGGCAAGTTTCAGCACAGCGTTCAAAAAATTATCGCCAACCAAGTAGTGGTGGTTTTAACCGATCCAGCCTCGTACCAAAAACTCAAAGCTAAGGTCGGTCAAATTACCGTCTCGGCTGACATTAGTCAAAACTTAGAACCTGGCGACCTAATTCTCGTGGACGATGGTAAATTGCAGCTGGAAGTAACGAGCGTCAAACCGCAAACTATTAAAACCCGGGCGATCAATCACCACCGTCTCAAACCTAACAAACGAATTAATTTGCCCGGCAAACCTTTTTTGATGCCTTTTTTAACTGAAAAAGATGTGGAAGACATCAAATTTGGTTGCGCGCAAAAAGTTGATTTTATCGCCGCATCTTTTGTCAATTCTCCCGACGACATCCAGCAAATTCGCGAAATTTTAAAACAGCAGCAAGCGACCCAAATTAAAATCATCGCCAAAATTGAATCGCAGTACGCAATTAATAACTTCGATAAAATTCTCGCTGCGGCCGACGGGATTATGGTAGCTCGAGGTGATTTAGGGCTTGAGATACCTTACTTTGAAGTACCTGTCGTGCAAAAAATGATGATCCGTAAATGCCGCGAAGCTGGTAAACCGGTTGTGGTCGCCACGCAAATGTTAGATTCAATGGAAAAAAATCCCCATCCAACCCGAGCCGAAGTAACAGATGTTTACATTGCGACTGAGTTGGGCGCTGATGCAACGATGCTTTCGGGTGAATCAGCAGCTGGTCAATACCCGATTGAAGCCGTTAAAGTTATGTCAACGATTAATGCTCGCGCCGAAAAAGAGTTTTATAACAAACTCTACTACCAAGTCCAGTTGGAAGCGATTGAAAAAATTTCGCGTGGAGCAAGAGCTAAAATCGCTCGGTCAGTGGCGCGCAAAACGATTAACGGCGACTTTAAATTTACTGTCGTGCTCTCGCGAACTGGACAACTGCTCCAAGAGGTAGCTAAATTTAGGCCTAACACCAACATTTTGGGAGTCACTAACAACGCCCAGCAAACTACGATGTTCGGAATTACTTCCTCGGTTTTCATGTCGCCCGACACTAGTCAATTTGAAGCGATCAAAGCTAACAAGCAAAAAGCGCTTGACGTAGCGAAAATTTACGGAGCTAAGAAAGGCGATAAACTTTTAGTTGTGGAAAATAAAGCCATAACGATTTTAAGTTACCGTTAAAAGTCTTATCAGCAACCTAAAAGCGGCCCCAAAGGGGTCTTTTTTTTGGTCAAAATTGGAATAAAAAGCGATTAGTCGTTCTCCTTAGTTCATAAATAGCAAGTTTTTAACCACCTAACCAACCTATACACGTGATTAACTTGTTAGGCCAAGTGAAAAATCAACGGTTTGAAATCCAAAATCAGAGTAGTAGCTGAGCGAATCGCATTTTTAAGTGAACAACTTGGATCGGCTAGGATCTTGCCAAAGCGATTTGTTCCTACGAAAATAGAAAAATTCTTTCAAATCTTCGATGAACAAAAAGTTGAGCACGAGAATATTTGTCCAAAAATATATTCTCCTCAAAATTAACTATGGTGAGTGGAAGCCAGGCGAAAAAATTCCGTCTGAAAATGCTTTGGCAATTAAATTTAATTGTTCACGCATTACCATCCGCAACATTTTGCAAAGCCTTGTCTACAGCTCGTACCTAGTTCCCGTCAAGGGTAAAGGCTACTTTGTCGCTTCGGTTCGAATCGGCGCCAACTTTATTCCAATTAGTCAAGAGTACGATTGCCCAACTGCTCAAGTAAAAATGCTCAGTTACCAGCAACTTCCTTACCGGGAAACGTGGATTGAAATGCTCGGTGTAAAGCTGGAAAAAACTGAACTTGAAAAAGCCCGCATTTTCGAAAAAACCTACTTTGACCAGGAAGGTCAAGAAGGGGTTTACCAAATTACCGTGCTGAATTCGTCCGAAGTAATTCTTTTTGACGAAACAGAAGTGAGCAAGTCACTCTCCAAATACTTAGTCTGGCAAGGCGTGATGTTATCGCACGCAACTAACATAGTGATTTACGACCACCATCCTTACTACGCCAAAATAGCTCGCCGTTTAGGCTGAAAAGATTCTTATCCATTCATAGTAACTTTAATGAGTACGCAAAAATCTTGGGTTGAAATTTCTTTCCGGATTGTCGCTAAAAAACTTTTCAAATTCGCCCGAACTTACCGAATTATGCTCTAAGCCGAACGATCGGCTTATTGTTATAATCTCGCTATGGAAAAGGCGACTAAATTAACGGCGCAAAAAAACGAGCGCATTGACAAACACTTAGCCGAAAACCTCTCCTTTAGTCGCACTCAAATCCGCAAATTGATCGACCAGCAAAGAGTCAGTGTGAACGGCAACTTAGTTCGCAAAGCAAACTTTGTGCTCCAACCAGGTCAACTGATTGAAATTAGCACGCCTAAACCTAAAGAAAGCAAAGTTAAGGCCGAAGATTTACCGATTGATGTTGTTTACGAAGATGATGACATTATCGTTGTCAATAAGCCGAGCGGTCTAGTCGTTCATCCGGCGCCGGGTAATTTAAGCGGCACGCTTGTCAACGCTTTAGTTGGTCGTTACCAAAAACTTTCTCACCTGGGTGGTCAAGACCGGCCCGGTACTGTCCATCGCCTTGATAAAGATACTTCGGGACTAATTCTCTTTGCCAAAAACGATGAAATTCACGCCCAGCTAGCTAAGGCTTTAAAAGAGCGCCAAATTAAACGAATTTACTTAGCTTGGGTCGTGGGAAAAATCGAAAAACGCGTCATTCACATTAACTTGCCGATCGGGCGTGATGTTTACCGCCGCCAGAGAATGCGTGTCCAAAGTGAAAAGTCTAAACCGGCTTTAACTCACGTCTACGTGCTCCAAAGTTACCCCGATAAAACGCTGGTTCGTTGCGAACTAGAGTCGGGAAGAACTCACCAAATTCGCGTTCACCTAGCCCACATTGGCCACCCCGTGGTCGGAGATCCTAAGTACGGAAAATTAATCGATAATTTTGGTCAAAGACTCCACGCTTACCAATTAATTTTTCTTCATCCGCGCAGCGGTAAAAAAATGTTTTTTGAGGTTGACCCGCCGCCTGAATTCAACGACTGGTCTTTTAAAAATCAACCAAAGACTTAACTGCTCAACTTATAATTGCAACTATGAAAGGTTTTTCGCTTTACCACGCCAAAACTTGGCACTACGTGGAAATTAAACGAACCAACAACCGTCGCATGTATTTCCAACTAACTAACGGAAAACTCGTAGTTAGCGTTCCTGAAAAGATGGATTTGGAATTAGCGCGCCAATTTGTGAGTGAAAAACTACCCCGCTTTGTTAGCGCAAAGACTAAGCAGTTAAAAAATACCAAAGTTAATTTAAACGAGCAAACACTTATTTTGCACGGCCAAATGTACCGTTTTGACTCTTTAACTGGTTATCCAAAAAACGCTCTCAAAATCAGCGGCTCTAAAGTCTACATCCAAACTAGTCAAGGGTCAAACTCCCAAATCATAAGTGCGATTAAGACATACTTAAAAACTTCCTTGGAAAAACATCTGCTCACTCGATTGTCCCACTGGATTAAAAAAATGGCCACCGGTCCTTATGAATTTAGAGTCAGTGATAAACGCGCTACTTGAGCCAGCAACAATTTGCAAAAGCGAAGAATATCGTTTTCAAGTCGTTTAACCCACTTTGACCAGAGGGTGATTGATTATGTCATCGTTCACGAGTTAGCTCACCACTTTCACCCTCACCACCAAAATGAGTTTTGAAAGCTAGTCGCTGACTACATCCCCGATTACCAAAGTTTACGCCAACAAATGCGTTTTGATAACTAAGCAAAATCGCGTTTTTTAAAGACTTGTCAACTCAAAACCAACAGTCCGATCGCAACTAAGGAGTAAAACCCTAAAACAGCCCAGTAGTTAACTAACTTAGGTGCCGACGCCAACTTGTCCAAATCAATTCGCCAAGTTTGAGTGTCATTATCAAAATAAAGATCGCCTACAATCGCAGGGTTGTCCATTGAAACGGCAACGCTAGTCTCACTCACAAAAGATTCAAAATCAGCAAACTCCAAAACATTTCTTCACAAAAACGATAGATGGTCTAAGACGTTAAGATATTTTAAAATTCTTTTTTTGAAAACTTGCTCTTCGTAAGCGGCGTGCTGTTTTTCGTCTAAGCCTCCAAAAATTTGACCATTAACTAAAGATCCGACCGTGTAAAGCGGAACAACGTCAGTCTGAACCGCGTCTTTAAATGTGGCTGTGCTAGTAAAAAGAGCCAAGTAACCTTGACCCTTGCTCGTGCGAAGCGCTTCGCTTAGGTAGTAAGCGTGGGTGATTAGGTCAATTTGTTCTGAACTAAGGTCGGGGTATTGGTCGGCTCTTTTATGCTCAGCAATTTGAGTGAAAATCGCTTGTTCGGCTTCGGGTTCGTAGTATTGCCCACTAACGCTGTAATCTTGCTCTCCATCAACGTAAAGGTGGTAAATATCCTCCAAGGTAGTTTGAAATTGCGCTTCGGTTTTTTGTCACTCGAACTTGTCTTTGGTTTGCCCAACCATCCACTCGTAGTGCTCGCTTTGCTCAGCGGGTAATTTATTTTTGAGCTTGAGATGTCCCTGGGCAAAATAACTTAACAGGTAAGCTCCGTCTGGCAAAGTGACAAAAGAATCAAAAACCGGCCCGAGCGCAAAAGCAAGCACAAAGAGAAAAACTAACGCCACGGTTCCGCCGGCGCCAACAGCTAAAGAAATGCAAAGTGCAATGGAAGAAATAACCAAAATGATCAGAAGACTAATCAAAACTAGGTAAAGCGCCCAAACAAAGTACCGCCAGAAAATTTCCGGACCATTAATTAAAAAAACTAGGTGTGGCAGCAAAATCATGAGCGGAATAGCCACGTACAAAACGCTCATAAAGGCTAGTCATTTTTCTAACCAAATTCGGTTGCGGCTAATTGGTTTAGAAATCAAAATTAACAAAGTGCCTTCGTCAATATCATTTCGAAAAATTTGGTTAACTTTGACGGCAATAAAACCGATCATCGCGATGGACGGCAAGAGAAAAACAACGACCTGGCGTCAACTTATCGCCAAAATTGAAGCGTCGGAAATTTGGTACTGGAGTTGATTAACTTCCCGGCGCGATTGCTCGACTACGAGTGTGTTGAGCATCACAAAAGCAAAAATGAAAACCGCCAGACTAACGGCTAAGTAAATCCAAGTCGAGGGAGCTCTCATCATCCGCCGAATCGTGAAACGATAAATTGGCATTATCTAGCTCCTTTATTGACCGCTGAGAAATGCGATGGCGTTTCGTTTCGAACGTACTTATCGTAAATTGACTGAAGGTCGGCACTTTCGGGCGCGATTGAAAAAACAACGATCTTTTCCGCGCCAGCCCAGTAGTTGATTTTAGCCAGTTCGGCCCTATTTTTAACTTTAACTAAAATCTTGTCGTGCTGTTTGACAGCCGACACTTTGTGTTTTTTAAGCAAAGTTAAAAGTTTGCTTTGGTTATCGCTGCCCACCAAGTAAGTGTTGGTAGGCTTGTCGCTAAGTCTGGAATTGTAAACCACTTGACCTTGGTTAAGAATGGTCACTTCGTTAATTAATTGCTGCAGTTCGGCTAAAACGTGGGAAGAAATAAAAATTGTTTTACCTTGCTGAGCCAGTTTTCTTAGGTCATCAAAAAGTTCAGCTCGAGCAGTCGGGTCAAGGTTAGCCGCCGGTTCATCCAAAATTAAAACACTTGGATTGTTTAAAAGCGATTGCGCTAGCAACACTTTCTTTTTCATGCCAGAGGAATAAGAGTTGGGGTCGCGACGCCGAAATTCCCAAAGACCGATCGTCTTTAAAATGTCCTCCGCAATTTTGTGGGCCTCTTTTTTAGTTAATCCGCTAATTAAAGCCATCGAATAAAGGTAATCTAAGGTTGAAATTCGTTTCGGAAAACGAGCCGATTCGGGAATGTAACCGACTAATTTTTTAGCCTCAACTTGGTCGGCTTTCAAACCTTGAATTAAAAGTCGTCCCTTGGTCGGGATCATCGCACTAATTAAACACTTAATCGTGGTTGTTTTACCAGCGCCGTTAGGACCAATAAAACCGTGAATAGCTCCGCGAGAAACTTGGATGCTAACTTCTTTAACGGCTGTAAAATGTTTAAATTTTTTAGTTAAATTTTCAATTGAAATGGCAAAAGAACCGCTTGGATTAACCAAGTCTTGGTTATTGGGGTTTTCACTAGGTAATATTTCCACGCCGGCCTACGTCAAATTGCTTTGTTAGTGCGCTAATTATACTATGGTAGTGGCTCACTGACTGGATTAGCCAAACTTTCTTACTTTTTGCTACGTTTACTAGGTGAATTTGGTCGGGTGTTTGCGCGGTCTAAATCGGCAATCCGACTTTGGTGACGACCGCCTTCAAAATGCTCGTTTTCAAAAGCCAAAATCATTTTGATCGCTTTTTTAGGTTTAGTTTGGCGGCCTCCGAAAAGCAAAACATTCGCATTATTGTGCTTTTTAGCCAGCACCGCATCTTCCAAGCTAACAAGTCTTGCTCCGCGGATACCGGCAAAGCGGTTAACAGCGAGTGAAATGCCGATGCCAGTTCCGCAAACACCAACTCCCAGATAAGCGGGATTTTTTTGGACAAAACGGGCCAAGGCTTGCCCTTGACGAGCGTAAGAGACTGGTTTATCGTCGTTTTCGGGCCCAAGATCAACCACCTGGTAGCCGTGGTTAGCAAAGTAATCTTGAACTGCTTTTTTGAGTTTGTAACCGGCGTGGTCAGAAGCTAAGACAATTTTTTGATTTTTATTCACGAAGCACCTTCTTGTCGCTCAGTCTAATCACCGTTGAAGGCCGACCCGAGCCTTTTCCAAAGTAATAATGTTTTCTAACGCTAGGAAAAGCGGCGCGAGCCTGTTCAAAATTTAACGGCGGTTGACCCGCTAAGTTAGCCGAAGTCATGTAAACCGGACCGATCTTTTTGATGAGATTTAAAAGCTGCAAGTGTGCTGGCATGCGCAGAGCTAAGTTATCGCTTAAAACTAAAGTGTAGGGACCAGGTCAAATTTTGCGGGCAAACTTCTCTGCTTGGACGCTTCACTCCGGGAATTGACGAGCTTGCTGGTACGAACCAACCATAACTACGAGCGGTTTTTCCGGTGAACGTTTTTTGAGTTGACAGATTAGTTGATGGTTAGCTTGACTAATTGGACCGCCAAGACCGACGACCGTGTCGGTGGAGGCCAGAAAAAGCGACGAATGATCTAGCACAATAATTTCATTATAAACTTGCTCTTTGACGTTTGGAACCAATCGTTTAAAATGCTAAGTATGCCCGAACTTCCCGAAGTAATCACAGTTGTAAATTATTTAGAAAAAAATCTTTCCGGCGCCAAAATAGAAAATTTAACGGTTCGGAAAAATAAATTTGTCAAAGAAGTTACTCCTGAGATATTCAAAGCCAAAGTGCAAGGTCAACGCATTAACCAAATCACTAACCGGGGCAAGTTCATCGTTTTTCACCTTGATCAGCAAAGCGTGATCCTTTCTCATCTCCGACTCGAAGGCCGCTACCGGCTAACGCAAGGTTCGCCCAATCTTGGTCCGCAAGACCACCTGGTTTTTCATTTGGATCAAAACCGTCACCTAATTTATAACGATTCGCGTCAGTTTGGAACTTTCCAAATTCGCACTCAAAAAGACTGAGCAAGCCGACCGCCAATTAGTAATCTCGGCCCTGATCCGTTTGAAATTAAACCAGCCGAGCTCTACCAAAAACTGCAAAAAACTGCCATCGCCATCAAAACTGTTTTGCTTGACCAAAGCGTGATGGTCGGACTAGGCAATATTTACGTCAACGAAGTTTTGTGAGACCAGCAAATTAATCCGTCTTTACCTAGTAAAAATTTAACTCTAGCTAAGACCTCGCAAATTCTGCTCAGCGCCCGAAGAATTTTAAAACAGGCGATTAAATTGGGCGGCAGTTCGATTAAAACTTTCCTAGCCTTTAATGACCAGGGCGGACAGTTTCAAAATTTTCTTAAAGTCCATGGCAAAGTTAATTTACCTTGTCAGCGCTGCCAAAGTAAAATCGCTAAAACCAAAGTCGGGCAGCGCGGCACTTACTACTGTCCTAAGTGTCAAAACTAAAAACGTCGGTAAGCAATTCGCCACTTGCCGTTAATATCGCGCTTTAAATTAAAATTTTGCGAGCGCAAAAAACTGACGTTGTCGGGGCCGATTTCAAAAACTAAGTAGCCGCCCGGTTTTAAATAACTAGCAAAACTTTCTAAAATAGCTCGGTAAGCCGCGTTACCGTCTGGACCGCCAAATAAGGCGTGACTTGGTTCGTGTTTAACTACGCTGCTATCTAAATGCGTAGAGTCTTTGATGTAAGGCGGATTAGCCACAATTAAATCAAATTGACGTTGAGGTTTTAAATTGGAAAACCAATCTGAGCGAATTACGTGCACCGCTAATTTGTTTTTTAAAGCATTGATGCGAGTTTGTTTAACCGCGACTGGATCTTTGTCAACTAACGTTATTTTTAAATCCGGGAAACTTTTTTTCAAAGTCAAACCAATTAGACCACTGCCACACCCTAAGTCACAAACCGACTGTCCAGACCTCAGCAGTCCGGCGACTAAATCAATTACTTCTAGCGTTTCAAAACGGGGAATAAAAACAAACTGGTCAATCCGAATTGGTAAGTTTGAAAAATCAACGTAACCTAAAATTTTTTGAAAGGGAACTTGGCGCGCTAGCAGCCTTTTTTCCCGGCGACTAATTTGCTCTGGCAAAGAGTAACTGCGTTTATAGTCTAAAAAATCTAACCAACGACTCTGATCCATTAAAGCCCCGCTTGACGCATTTTTTCCGACTGATCAGCCGCGATTAAAGCTTCCACGATCGGATCAATCTTACCGCTTAAAATCCCTTTTAAAGAGGTGGAAAAATTGATCCGGTGATCGGTCACCCGGTCTTGGGGATAGTTGTAAGTGCGAATTTTTTCCGAACGTGCACCCGTGCCAGCCAGTTTACGGTAAGCGCCCTCTTGCTCTTCTTTTTTACTTAGTTCAAGTTGGTAAAGTTTGGATTTCAAAATGCTAAGCGCTAAATCGCGGTTGGCGATTTGCGATCTTCCGTCTTGGGACTGGACGACTATGTTAGTCGGTAAGTGGGTAATTCGAACCGCAGAATCAGTTTTATTAACGTGCTGACCTCCGGCGCCCGAAGCGCGGTAAGTGTCAATTTTTAAATCTTGGGGATTAATTTTAATTTCGATCGAATCATCAATTTCAGGCATGACCGTAACTGTCGCCGTGGAAGTGTGCACTCGTCCCTGGGTCTCGGTCAGCGGAATGCGCTGAACGCGGTGCACACCTGTTTCGTATTTGAGTTGGGCGTAAACATTGGTCCCTTTGACGCTGAAAACCACTAAAGTAAAACCGCCGCTTTCTGATTTTTGGATTACGATCGGTTTAACTTGCAAGCCGTGGAGAGCAGCCCACTTTTTATAAATTTCAAAAAGATCTCCGGCAAAAATGTTAGCTTCTTGTCCGCCGGCGGCTCCGCGAATTTCGACAATCACATCGCGAGCATCGTTTTCATCTCTTGGCAAAAGTAAAATTTTTAACTCTTGACTTAACTCGGTCAGTTTTTTTAAAGCTTCGTTTATTTCTTGCTTGGAAAGCGCCGCGATCGACTCGTCTTTGGTGATATTTAAAAGTTCTTTTGCTTGCTGGTAATTTTCAAAAACCGCTAAGTACTGGTTAAAAACTTGCACAACGTCGGTGATTTGGGCGATTTCTTGGGAAATTTGCCGGTATTTTTTAACGTCGCTAACTATTTCTGGGTCGTTTAACTGCTGGTTTAAGTGCAAATAATTTTGGCGAATTTTAACTAAGGAATCATAAACTACTTTGTCAAGCATGGGTAGAGACATTATAGTGTAAAGAACTAGTCATGGCGGCTAAGAGCTGGACTTTAATAAATGCTAAAATAAACCTATGAAAAAGGTCCGAACTAGGTACGCGCCTTCGCCAACTGGCAATCTCCACATCGGAGGAGCCAGAACCGCTCTTTTCTCCTACCTTTTTGCCAAGCATTACGGTGGTCAGTTTGTTGTTCGGATCGAAGACACCGATCAACTTCGCAACGTGGCCAAAGCTGAGGAGTCCCAACTTGCTGACCTGGCCTGACTGGGCATAGTCGCCGACGAATCGCCTCAAAAACCAAACTCTGATTTTGGTCCCTACCGACAAAGCGAAAAACTGGCGCGCTACCAAGAAGTTATTGAACTTTTAATTCAAAAAGGTCACGCTTACTACGCTTACGACACGATTGAAGAGTTAGAAAAACAACGCGCTTGGCAAATTTCTCGTGGCATTTATTCGTTCCGTTACGACCAAAAATGACTCAAACTTAGCCCAGCCGAAAAAGAGCGCCGACACCAAAACGGCAATTACGTGGTGCGCTTAGCATTAAAACCGAAGCAAACTTTCCAGTGAAACGACTTAGTGCGCGGGCAAATTAGCGTTAACGCCAGCGACATTGGTGACTTTGTGATTCAAAAGGAAGACCGCTTCCCAACTTACAACTTGGCCGTGACAGTTGACGATCACGACATGCAAATTAGCCATGTGCTCAGAGGCGAAGAACACATTACCAACACGCCCAAACAACTAGCACTTTACGAAGCGTTTGGTTGAAAACCTCCCCAGTTTGCCCATCTAACCATCATCACTAATTTAGAAGGCAAAAAACTCTCTAAACGCGATTTATCAACTCACCAGTACATCGAAGACTACCGCCGGGAAAGCTATCCGCCCGCCGCTATTTTCAACTTTTTAGCTTTGCTAGGTTGGTCTCATCCGAGTAAAAAGGAACTACTGAGCCAGGAAGAATTAATTAAAGATTTTGATCCTAAACGTTTTTCCCGCTCGCCCAGTAAATTTGACGCCCAAAAGTTAGACTGGTTTGCTAAACAGTACATCAAAAACACTTCTAACTCCCAGTTAATTAAACACCTTAATTTAAAAACTAAGCACGGCGAAAAGTGGCTCAACTTATTTCTTGAGACTTACAAACAAAATTGCCCTTCTTACCTAGCGCTTGAAAACTATTTTTTGATGTACCAAAACCCGAGCGTTGAAAAACAAAAGTTAACCAAAGTTGCCCAGGTCTTTGCAAAGCAACTGAGCGAGCAAACTTTTGAACCAACGGGAATTAGTAAAGCAATTGAAAAGACAAGCGCACTAACGGGAGCGCGTGGCAAGGAACTTTACATGCCGATCCGCTTAGCGACGACCCAGCTTAGCGAAGGGCCAGAATTAAAAAGCGCCATTTTTCTTTACGGACAGAAAGTCATTTATAAGCGGCTGGGAATTAAAACCTAAACTCTTTTTTTGTGAAACATGCGGTTAAAACGTTCAACGCGACCAGTCGAACGGGCGCTTTGGCGGTTACCGGTGTAAAAAGCGTGCGACTGACTGGATGTATCAACAGTTAAAAGCGGGTAATCGCGACCTTCGTGGTTAATCGTTTCGTTAGTGTTAACAGTCGATTTAATGATAAAAACGTGCCCAGAAGCAGTGTCGCGGAAAGCGACTTCACGATAATTGGTTGGGTGGATATTTTTTTTCACGAGAGACCGTCCTCAGTTTAGTTCTCTCATTTTAACATTTTACGAGTATTTCAAACACCTTTTTTTGCCAAAAAAGCTCGGTGTTGCCGCTCCAAAAGATGAGCAAAATAACGGTGGTCATTTGTGTAAAAACGACTTTTAGAGTTTAAACTAATGTACCTAACTTTGGCATAACCAGCTTCCAAAAGTAAAAAAGCTAAATCAAAACTTTGGAAAAAAGCGCGAACCACTACCCGCTGGTACTGGTCACTAGTCTCAATCTTGATTGTTAGCGTTTGGCCATGAATTAAATTTTCTAAGTAATCTTTAGCCGCGTAGGCTAGTTGACGCTGACGAGCATTTTTAGCGCTTAACTCGGGCGTGTTGACGGCGTGAATTCGGTAACTTTGTCCTTGGATGTCTAAAAAAGTGTCTCCGTCAAGCACTTGAGCGACTTGGATTTGGAAACTTGCTTTTTCAAAACTTGCCACTTTGAAAAAGCTGCCGCCAAATATTAGCGTTCCAGCCGCCAAGATTAAAACTAAGGGGCAGTATTTACGCTTTATTTTGGGAACCAAAAAGATTAATTTTATCTCGCACAACTTTTTTAATTGCCTGGTAGCCAGGTGCGAGCAACTTGCGAGGGTCGTAGTTGCGCCCCACTTTAATTTGACCCGATTGCACAAACTGCTCAATCGCTAACGCGTTGGCGATTTGAAGTTCGGTGTTGACGTTAACTTTGGCAATGCCCAGTTTAATTGCGGCTTTGATTTGGTCATTAGGTATTTCCGATCCGCCGTGCAAAACTAATGCCTTACCAGCCGCTTGAGACTTAAGCAGTTCCAGCGTTTTAAAATCTAAACCCTTTCAATCGCTTGGATAACGTCCGTGGATATTGTTGATTCCGGCTGCAATCATGTCCGCGCCAATGCTGGCCATCTTGGCCACCTCTTCTGGATCAGCTAACTCGCCAGTTCCAATTACTCCGTCTTCCTCTCCGCCGATTGAACCAACTTCAACTTCCACTGAAATGTCTTTATGTTGAGCCAAGGAAATTATCTCTTTTGATAAATGAACATTTTCTTCAAAAGATAAGTTTGACCCGTCAAACATAACTGATGTTCAGCCCATGCTAATAGCAACCTTTGCCGCTTCATACGAACCATGGTCAAGGTGCAAAACGACCGGCACACTAATACTCAAATCTTCCACTAAACCGCTGACCAAATTAAAAACCGTTTGGTATCCGCCCATGTATTTAATCGCGCCCTCGGAAGTGCCAAGAATAATTGGCGAACGCATTTCTTGAGCCGTTTCCAAAATGGCCTTAGTTCACTCTAAGTTATTAATGTTAATGTGGGGAACTGCGTAGTGGTGTTTAACCGCTTTTTGAATAATGTGTTTGGCGCTAACTAATGGCATGGAAGTCCTTTGAAACCAAGTGGGTTTACTTAATTATAGCAACCCTCCTAAATTGGCATTTAGCTCTTGCCTAAGTTAGTTATTCGTTATTTTCGGGAACACGAATGCGAGTTTTTTTAATTTCTTCGTAACTTAAACGTTTAGTCAATCCCCAGTGGTTTTCGTTTTGACGAACAAAATCGCCGTCCACAGTTAGCATGTAATAAAGTTCGCCGATTTTTTTCTTCTCGAACTCATCACTTTTTAAGTCGGTGGGATTTTTAGACCATTTTGCGGCCATGGTTTTTTTCAAACTGGATCAAATTTCTTGAAAACTAAGCGTTTTGTGCTCGGTTAATAAATCTTTAACGACTTCGTAAATAGTTGGCATTGTCTCTCCTAGCTGGCAAATAACTTAGTGTAATCGTCGCCAATGTGGTTAATGGTAATCAAAAGTGCTTCGATGGACCGGGCTTTAATTTTGTCCCAGGGGATTACCACGTCGGCATCTTTTTTAGTTGGGGATATGAACTTTTTGTACGAAGGTTGAACGTGGGCAATTCAGCGCTGGATAACACTGTCAAGACTCCGACCTCTTTCTTTGGTGTCACGAATAATGCGACGGGCTAAACGCGTATCGGCTGGCGTATCAACGAAAATTTTAAAATCGGCTAACTTAGTTAACTCTGGATCGTAAAAAGTGAACAAACCTTCAAAAATAACGATTTCCTTCGGCTCCAGTCAAGTTTTTCCCGTTGCTTTGTGGGAGACAAAATCGTAAACAGGGATTTGCACTTTTTGACCTTTTTTTAAAGCGATCAGCGTCTTTCTCATTAACTTAAAATCCATCGAACTGGGTAAATCAAAGTTAACGTTGCTGTTGTTGGAACCGCGGTAAAACGAATCTTGGGCTAACAAAATAGCGCGATTGTTAAAATGGTCGATGATTTGTTGCGAAAGAGTAGTTTTACCCGACGCAGAACCTCCCGCGACGAAAATAATTTTAGGTTCCATAAGTTAAAGTTTAGCAAATTAAGCGATTAAAGAACTGATAACTTAACCCGGTGCGCGAGTATTTTTACCGCGGTAAAAACTGACTACAGCCGGGATTGTGCTCATGATTAACACCGACAAAATAATTAAAAATTGAATCAGACCCGAAATTGTACTAGCTTGGTTAAACCCGGTCATATCTACCAGCGCTGCGATCACGATGTAAAGACCGCCGCCGTAAAAAACTAGCAAACTAAAAAAAGCGTAAAAAGCGAAAAACCGACGTTTTTCCACTTCAACGGTTTTTGTTTTCCGGTTGATTAGACAACCCAAGACGATGGTTGCCAAAATCATGAACGTTATAAGCGAGGAGTAATTAAGCAAAACATCGGCAAATTGAAAAAGTTTACCGCTGGCGCCGTAAATTAGCGCGGGTCAGTTACTCTGGTCTTGGTAACCGAGTATGCCAACTAGACCAAAAACGAGAAAGAAAAGACTGGTCGTAATTAAAAGGTAAAATCAAGACGCTTTAAACTGCTGACGAGCCGATAGACTTTGGTAAGAGCGACCAAACATTGCCCGGGACAACTTAACAATGTCCCAACCATCGCTATCTTGACTAAGTTGACGATACTGGTAGGGGCTAGCCACCACGTAGCCGTTTACAATTCCCAAAATTCCCACACCAATGCAAATGTCAAAAGTATGTCTTAACCAGAGCGGCATGTCAATGCCTTGGTGGGTGCCATCACGTGAACCCAAGTTAAAAGCGACTGATAAAAACATGTAAATGAACGTAATAGCGATTAGGCCCCACATTAAAACTCCGCCCACTTTCCGAGGGTTTTTGAGATTTTGTTTGAGCGCTCCGACCGTGTAAAAACCATCGTAAGCAAAGCAAATCGCCGGCAGGCCAGCAATGAGCACAATTCAACGACTTGTCCCGCCAAGACCAACTGGCGGATCAATGTCTTTGTCTACCACTAGTCCAGACCCAGAACTACCAACTTGGGTGAGCGCTAAAATGGGTATTAAGACTAACGGAACCATTTGGACAGCGGTCGTGATCCACTGCATGTATTCGCCTAGTCGCAGAGAAAAAAAGTTAGCGACCATAAATCACAAAAAGAACCCGAACGCGACGGCTCAAATGAAGTAACTATTTTTAACGAGCGGACTATTGATGAAATTCAAACTTGAGGCAGCGTAAAGGGCTAAGGCAAAAATCGAAACCGGAATAAAAAAATACTTGTTGTAATTAACGGCAGCTTTGTGAAAAATTGGGTGGGTGAAAACGCGCGTCCAACCCAAAATACCCGTCGCTTTTTTAACGCTGGTCACTTCTAAAAGCGCGCCGCCGAGCGTGATAATCGCTAACGCCGCCACTAGTCAAGTGATGAGTACTAAAACTAAACTGCCGTGAGCCATGGCGTTGAGTTCTTTGTTTTTGAAAAAAATTCCCGCCCCTATGGTGGTGGCGATAATCAAAATAACTGCCGAAAAAAAACTGATTTTTTTGTTGTGGTGAAGCAAACTAACCTCTTTTTAAGACTTTTTTAACCACGGTTACTCCAAGTGAAGCGACGAATTGATAGGTAAAGCGCGCCGACAATCAAAGGCCAAATGTAAGCGTAAGCCATAATCGTCTCCCAAGCTTGATAAATCACCTCTTTACCTAAATTTCAAATTTTAAAGTCGTACTGACCATCGGCGTTGGGAATCGGTTGGAAACCGTTTTGAATTGCTAACGTGACTAAATCGCCAAAAGTTAGTTCGGCTAATCCGGTGCTAGTGATCTTTTTGTTGTCTAAAAGCCACTGAATGATGTTTAAAAGTGAGCCGACTTTTTCCATCTTGATATCTTCGTAAATAAAGGGATTGCCGGTAAAAATTTCCGGACCACTAAAAGTGACAGAAATGATCATCGTGGTGTAACGAAAAGGAAAAATGTACGAAATGTAATTCATGATCGGTTTAGTAATTAAGACGTTCATCGCGATAAATTGACCAGATAGAAAAGCAGCCGGAAAATAGATTAACATTCCTATCGCATTAGCTTGGTTAGTTGTGCGCGAAAAGGAAGCGATTAGAAAACCGAGCACAATTGAGAGAAAAATGTTCAGCAGGTTGCCGTAAATAAAACCAAGCGCAGAATAGGGATCGGTTAGACCGTTAAACAAATCCCAATCCAAATGTCTTAGGTAAGCAAAAGCCATCAGCACAAACATTGAAATGACTAACTGGCAAAGAAAAAACAAAATCGTGGCGCTCGTAAAATCGCCTTTTTTGACGGGAGCCGCGCCAATTCTCTTTAAGATAACCGAAGTTTTCAGTTCCAGAATTGAGTGCGGTAGTCCGGTGATTCCCATTGACATAGTCGTCATGGAAATCATCCCCGGCAAGACTAAACGCGGTTCCATGAAAGACGACAATATGGTGTAGAGCAAAATTGGAAAAATAAAGTTTAAAAAGGGTCCGTAGAAAGACTTGTAGTAGTACTTAAAAAGCAAACGAAAAATCGCGACTTTCCCGCCTCTGCGTCCGTGTTTAAGAAAGTGGAACTTTGGATGGTCGTTTTTAGTCAATTTTTCGTCTAAAACTATCGGGCCGGGTTTCACGACTAAGCACCTTTCTTGGGCGAATCACTTAGGGAGGCGAGCTTTTTTCTTAAAAGTAATTCTTTGGCTTTTTTTCTTGATTGTAAAAACTTAACTACGTAAGCACCTAACGAACCGTGCTGCTTAAGAATGTCTGACAAAGGTCCATCATAATGGATTTTTCCGTCATCAAGCAAAATAACACGTCGGCACAGACGTTCAATTTCTGACATGTTGTGTGAAATTAAAAACGTGGTCATTTTCTTTTCAACCAGGTATTTTTCTACGTAGTTAAGTATCTCTTCGCGAGCAGAAATGTCTAAACCAGTTGAAATTTCGTCTAAAACTACCACTTCCGGGTTGTGAATCACCGCCAGCAAAACGTTAATTTTCTGCAATTGACCGCCTGAAAGCCCCTTCGCTTTTTTGTGGTAAAACTCGTCAACTTGAAAAATGTGAAGCATGTTCAGTAGTTCCCGACGCGAAATGGTTGAACCGTAAATATCAAGTTGAAAATTAATGACATCTTTAACAGTTAGGCCTTCGGGGTAAGATGAGTCTTGGAATTGAATGCCCATTTTTTCCTGCGGAGTACGTTTGTAAGGAAAGTGGTAAATAATTTTGCCTTTGCTAGGTTTAGTGATTCCGACAATTTGTTCAACCAAAGTGGTTTTGCCAGCTCCGTTTTGACCAATTACCCCGACTCTTTCGCCCTTGCGGACCACAAAGGAAATGTCGTCATTAGCGATTTTTTGCTTGTAAATTTTAGTAATGTTTTGAACTTCAATGACCACTTTGTTCATGCTCACCCAATTTTACCAAAGTTTTACATCTGGTCCGGAGCTGACACGCCAATCAAAGTCAGTCCGGTTGCCAAAACTTGTTTGACAGCTTTGACTAGCGCTAAAAGTTCGCTTTCACGCTCAGAACTGATGATGCGCGTTTCGCTGTAAAACTGGTTAAACAGCCGAGCCAAACTAACTAAGTACTGCGGCAAAAGGTGAACTTTATGGGTTTTAGCAATCGTCTCAATTAATTCGGGGAACTCGCTAATTAAGTTAACTAACTGGTTCTCTTTGCCCTCTAAATAAACGCCAATCCGTGGTTTTTGACTAGATTTAACTAGCAGTTGACGTGCTCGAGCATGACTGTATTGAACCATGTAAACTAAGTTGTCAGAGTTAGCGCTGGTGACTAGGTCTAAGTTAATGTCAACTTGGGTGGTGTTGGCGCGACTAATTAAGTAAAACCGCGCAGCGTCTTGACCAATTGTTTTGACAAGTTCTTCAAGCGTAAAAGCCACTCCCTTGCGCTTAGACATTTTCAGTTCTTTACCATCTTGGATCAGACGAACCATTTGGATAATGATGATGTCAAGTTTGTCAGCTGGCAAGCCAAGTTGAGCTAAACTGATTTTAACCCGCTTAACATAACCGATGTGATCGCCACCTCAAACGTCAATTAACTCATCATAACCACGTTTTAATTTGACGCTGTGGTAAGCAATGTCGGAAGCAAAGTAAGTAAAACTGCCGTCGCTTTTAATTAAAACGCGGTCCTTGTCGTCGCCAAACTTGGTAGTTTTGAGCCATAAAGCCCCGTCTTTGCGGTAAGTGTCGGGCATGCTTTCAAGGGCAGGAATGACTAGCTTATGATCGTAAAGATCTTGCTCGTAATAATAGGTATCCATTTTGACGCCAATTAATGCTAGGTGCTGTTTAATTTTTTCAATCATAAAATTTTCAGCAATTTTTGCAAACTCTTGCTTAACTTTCTGAGCCGGTAATTCAAGGTACTTGGCACCCGAATCTTTCACTATTTGACTAGCCAAATCAATAATTTCTGGTCCCCGGTAAGCCTCCTCGGGTAATTCAGCAGGTTTAGACAAAGCTTGTAAATAGCGCACATAGAGCGATTCGGCCAAAACTTTCATTTGAACTCCGACGTTGTTAACGTAATATTCCTGGTCTACTCGGTTGCCGGCAAATTTTAATACGTTGCTCAGCGTTGCGCCAAGCGCCGCGTTACGCGCGTGACCAACGTGAAGGTATCCCGTCGGGTTAACCGAAACATACTCCACGTTAATGTAGTGGGACTGCTTCCCGCGGCCGTAGTTTGCTCCTTGCTCTAAGACTTGCTGAATTTGCAAAGCCAAGCTGTTGGGGTTAAGGTAAAGGTTAATAAAACCGGGCGTGGCTACTTCGGCGCGAGCGATAAAACTCGCGCTCAAGTTAGCAATTATTTGCTCAGCAACTTCCAGCGGATTAGCGTTAATTTTTTTAGCAACTTTCATCGCTAAATTAGTGGCAAAATCGCTCCGGCCACGACTAGGAGTTAGCTCAACATTTTCAAAATAACCTAACTGCTCAGCGGCAGTTTCAAGCGCCTGAATCACTTTTTGCTTCATAACCTTAACTCCTTTTCTCAACAGCAGGTTTTAAATTAAGATGGTACTCTTCTAGTTGTTGATCGGCAATTTCGTTCGGAGCATTTTCCATCACGGCGTGCCCAGTCGCGTTTTTTGGAAAGGCAATCACGTCTCTAATTGAATCGCTGCCAGTTAAAATCATCGCCAGACGGTCAATTCCCAGCGCGATACCTCCGTGGGGAGGAAGCCCGTATTCAAACGCTTCTAAGAAAAAGCCAAATTTTTCACTAACAACTTCGGAACTAAGGCCGAGCAGTTGAAAGACTTTTTTCTGTAGTTCTAATTCGTGAATCCTAATCGAACCTCCGCCCACTTCGTAGCCGTTTAAAACTAAGTCAAAAGTTTGACCTTCTAGTTCGCCCAGGTTATCTTTGGCAGAGGACTCAAGCAACTTTTGGGGCTGGGTTGGCATCGTAAAAGGGTGGTGAAGACTAGTTCAACGCGAAGTGTTAAGTTCACGCTCAAAGAGCGGAAACTTTTCTACCCAGAGAAAGTAAAGTTTTTTAGGATCAAAAAGTTCAAACTTCTCAGCCAAATAATTACGGATTGCCCCTAGAGCTTGGTTAGTGTCATCCGGCGATCCAACCACAACCAAACAGGTCTGAACCTTGGGACCAAGCTGAGTTAGTAATTTTTGCATTCAGGGTAGTTTTTCGGCATTTTTGGCGTTAACAAATCAAATTTTTTCGGCGCGGTTTTTTTGAGCGATTTCGCGGACCATTTTTTCCACTGACGGCTCGATTGACTGCTCCAAATTGAGCGACTTAGCGCTTGCCTGAGCGTCTAGTTTGAAATTTTTATCACCATGAAAAAAATCGCTTAAATCATTAAGATGTAAACCAAACCGGCAATCGGGTCGATCGGTGCCGTAAAGGTCCATGCTTTTCCGGTAATCAAGCGTGGGAAAAGGAATTTTAACCGCTAGGCCTAATTTGGCCAAACTCTCAACAAGCATTTTTTCAACCAACTGTTTTAAACTTTTTTGACTAGCGTAAGTTGTCTCTAAATCTAGCTGGGTAAATTCCGGCTGGCGATCTTTGCGGTTATCTTCATCACGAAAAACCCGTGCCACTTGGTAATAACGGTCAAATCCGCTCGCCATCAAAAGTTGCTTGTAAAGTTGGGGAGATTGGGGCAAGGCAAAAAACTTGCCGCGGTAACGTGAAGGCACCAGAAAATCCCGAGCACCCTCGGGCGTAGACTTAGCCAAGTAAGGAGTTTCAATTTCCACAAAATCTTGAGCATCTAAGTAGTCACGGAAATTTTTGATTAGTCGGTGGCGAAACATCAGTTTGCTTTGCATTTCGGAGCGACGCAAATCAAGGTAGCGGTGTTTAAGCTTGGTGTCAACTTTGGCGCTCAAATGAGTATCAACCACAAATGGTAAATTCTTAGCTCGGGAAAGAACGCGGACGGTTTGAACTTCAACTTCAATTTGCCCAGTGGAAAGGCGAGGGTTGGGCGTCTTGCGAGCGACAACTTTCCCGCTAACTTCCAAAACGCTTTCCTTACTAAAATCAGCCTGGTCTTTTTGAAAAACGCACTGAACAATCCCCGATTGGTCGCGCAAATCTACGAAAGTGATCCGACCAAAATTACGCTTTTGAGCGACAAAACCTTGCAGCACAACATTTTGGTGCACATTTTTTAAAGAGAGTTGAGCGTTGTTAATTTGTTTCATGGGAGTGCCTATAATCTTTAAAGTGAATTTCTAACTGCTCAAGTAACTGGGCTTGGTTAAAACTTTTTTGCTCAAAACTAGCCTTGAGAAGATACGTGTTTGTCTCCACTTCTTGATTACCAATTATGATAATCGCTAGGGGATTTTTTTTGGCAATTTTACCGAGCGTTTTAGACAGTTTGGCCTGACCGCTTCATAGTTCAACTTTATAACCCTGTGCGCGAATTTGATCGCTAATTTTTAAACCATAAGCGCACCCGGCAGAACTAAAGTTAACCACGTGAAGAGCCCGCTTTGGACTAATTGACTCTCTAACGCTAGCAGGTAGGCAGGCCATCAAGCGTTCGATGCCTAAACTAAAACCAACGCTTGATTGGTCGGGGCCACCCGCTTGAGCGAGCAAGTTGTCGTAGCGACCGCCAGCAATTATTGTGTCTTGGCTACCCTGGGAACCGCTCGCGGGCAAATACTCAAAAATAATGTCGTTATAGTAGTCAAGACCACGAACTAGGTAAGGGTCAACTTCGTATTTGATGTCTAACTGGTCAAGCAACTGGCAAAACTGATCTCAGTAATTTTTAGCATCCGGAGTGTAAAAATCACCGATCCGAGGCGCCATCTGCACCACTTTTTTCCTTCGCTCGGTTTTATCGTCTAAAATCCGTAAAACATTAAGGTCAATCCTTCGTTGTGAATGCTCGTTTAAACTGAGACGATTTTTTTGGAAATAGGCGCGCAAAGTTTTGACGTAATTTTGGCGTGACTTAGCGTCACCCAGCGAATTAATCACCAACTTAGTTTTTAAACCAAAACGTTTTACGATGGCTTGCGCAAGCAAAATAATTTCTAAATCGGCGCACGGATCTTTGGGTGATAAATATTCCACGCCAAACTGGTGAAATTGACGGTAGCGACCGCGCTGAGGATTTTCGTAACGAAACATCGGACCCGAGTAGTAAAGACGATGGTAGTCGGATTTAAGGTGGAGTTTTTCCTCGACCCAAGCACGCACAACGCTAGCTGTCGCCTCGGGTCTTAGTACCATCGGACGGTTTTTACGGTCATTAAACTGGTACATTTCTTTGCCGACTATGTCGGTGCCTAAACCAATTGATTTAGTGAAAACTTGGGCGTGCTCAAAAATCGGCGTTTCTATTTGTGAAAAACCGTGCTGCTCGGCTAATTGAGCAAGTCTTTGCTCAACGGTTTTTTTTACTAATTGCTCGGGGCCGTAAAAATCACGGGTACCCCTTGGTCGACTTGCAAACATCTTTTGTTCCTACTATGGATTGTAATTGTTAATGCCGACAAATTGCTGTTCTTCTAGCTGATTAACATCCCAATACTTGGTTCTTATTCGTCGGTTAATACCTTTCTGGCGAATAATTTCTAGTCTTGACCAAAGACCGACGGCTAACAAGTTGGTTGATCCGTGGCACCACAGAAGACCAATTAAAAGAGTTAAAGAGTAACTGAGCGGCACTGCATTAACTGCTGCCATTAGAATTACCAAACTTAAAATTTCAAACCCAAGCACCAATCAAGAGCGTTTTAAAGTGTCTCTGAGAGCGTTAGCCACTAAGGCAACGGTTTGTTTTTGCTCAAGGTGCCCGACGTGAATTTGCATTTTTTCGCGCACTTTGTCAAAAAGAACCGCTTTTTCGTTGACAGTCAAACAAAACACGACAAATAATCCGCCTAGGAAATATTGGTTAATCGGCACGCGGAAAAGCGCCACTAACGCGGTCAAAACGATTAAGTCAAAACCAAGCATTAGCACAAAAGAAAGCGCGATAGTTCACTTGAAACGAATTAGTAAGTAAACAAACAAAACGACTAAAGTGACTGAAATTGCAATGGCAAAACTGCTTCCGTAGTCAAACGCGTTAGAAGTGACTGTTTCAAAGAAGTAAAATTTAAATTTGTCCATAGTTAACGCTTGACTTAGACCCTCTGTGTCAACGCCTTTTAAAGTGCGGATCGTGACTAGTTCAACTAAGTTAGGGTTAGCATCGTTAGTCAAATAATCCACCGAGTTCAGGTCAACGCCAAAACGAGCCAAAATGGTTTTTAACTCCGCTAAATCGCCAGCTCCAATTGAACCAGTCGCGCCTTTGATTTGAATCAAATCTTGCCGGGCAAAACTGGTGTCTAAGTTAAAACCACCCCAGAAAGATAGCGATAAACCGGCAAAAATCGTAAACACCACCGCACAAGCCGCCAAAGTAACTAGAGTAATTAACCAAAAGCGGCGGCCAAAACGAGGATAGTTAACTTTGTTGACTAGTTTTGAAAAGCCAGCGTCCCAAGTTGGCCTTAAGCCAAAGAGTTTTGTTTTCTCGCTCACTAGACCGGAGCGCAAAATTAAGTTGATGAGCACGCGGTTAACTAAGAAAGTTACTAGCAAACTGAGAACGGTGCCCAAAATCAAACTGAGCGAAAGTCCCCGCATGAAAATTGAACTTAAGTAGAAGAAAATCACGCCAATTAAAAGCAGCGGTATTTTGCTATCAAAAATAACTTTTCGGCTTTGTCTGTTAGCGTTTTGCAAAGCTTTGTCCAGCGTGCTGCCTTGGTAAAGTTCCCGTTTGAGACGCTCAAAAGTTAAGATGCAAATGTCGGTAAAGAGAATTAGAACTAAAACTAAACCAGCTAGCGCCAGAACCGAAAATATCCCGCCAAAAACTATGAAAAGCGTTAAAGCCAAGAAGGTGAAGAGACCAAAAGACAAAGTTGAAATAAGACCGAGAATTCCGTAGTTAAACACTAAGAAAAACACTAGGAGAGCCAAAATAACGCCGATAGCGATGCTGGCGTGTAAAAATCCGTTAGGACCGTTGGCAGGTGGCAAAAAAACGGTCACAATTGGCGTCAGACTGTAATTATTAGCCCCGAAGTTAATTTGTTGAGCCAAGTACTGAACGCGTTCCGGACTAAAAGAATCATCCTCCAAAATGATGTCGCCAAAAAGCGGGCGTTGAGGATCAACTTTAATCGTGGAGATCAAGTGGTTTTTAACGTCAATTTGGTAGCGTTTAAAAATGTTGGGTTTTTTATTTTTATCAACCGGTTCTTCGTCCACAAATGAAAATAGGTAGGGGTTGCCGCCGGCTTTTTTTCAAGCCTCGGGTCAGTTGGATTTGGCTAGTTGAATGTATTTATCAATGTCAATTCATGCCAAAATGACTCTTTTGTCCTCGGGCAATCTGCTAACGTAAAGAGACGCTCTAGTTCAAGCGATTTTAGCTTCTTTGGTAGCCCAAGCGACTTTGAGTTTTGGTTTAGTATCGTAAACGGGTTTGGCGCCGTTAATAGCTACGTCAACGTAACTCTCTTGGCGTCAGAGCATCTCTTCGGGTGTAATCAAAGCTTTGGAAGGATCGCCAGAAAGTTCCTGGTTAAAACCTCCGTTTCGGTTAAAAAGCGTGTTGCCGTAGTAGTCAGTGAAAATAAGGTGAGGGCGAGCGGTTAAAACCTCTTGGATGGAATTAGCCTTGACCGGGTCGTCAATGCCAGGGTACTCCACCCTTACAAAAACCCCATTGTCGTTAACTTCCGGAGTGGTAGTGACACCGATCGTACCTAGCCCGTCAACTCGGTCGCGAATTTCACGCGCTACTTGAGCGGCAAAGTCCTCTTTTTCGGCGCGGTTGGTAAAACTTTTTTCGTTGTTAACTCGCAAAACGTACTGGGCACGCTGAGCGAGGTCTGAGCCAGGTTTAATGCGCGGGACTAAGTAAAAAATGCTCCCGAAAACAATCGCCGAAAGACTCAAAATGCTAATTAAGGTCGCCAAAAAAATTCTTTTTCAACGCGTCAGCGTCAGTCATTTTTTCAACCTGTTCATAATGTTAAGTAATTATATAGGAAAGTATCAGCGAGCTTTTAGTGGGGTTCGCTTAAGTATTTTCGGCCGAGCTCGCTAATTTGCCGACCACGCGTTGATTTAACAATTAGTTTGTGTCCGAGCAAAAGAGGCTCTAACTGACTAACCACGTAAACGGGGCTCTGATTAACTAGTTTGGCGATTGTCGCCAATGATATTCATGTCTGGTGAGGGAAGCTGGCTAAAACTTTGAGATAGGTAATTTGAATCGGGTTAACACCTCCCAAGTGGAGACCGATTGACGAAAGAACTTTTTTAACAAATGCTGGGTTAATTAAAGTTGGTTTTTCAACTTCGATAAAGTCAGCTAAACGACGCAAAATGTTAATTGCAATCCGCGGATTTTGATCAGCATAATCCACGACAAGACGCATGACTTTGCTCGGTAAAGTCAACTTTAATTGTTGGGCATTTTGACGAATGATTTCCATCATATCATCGAGCGAATAAGGTTTGAACTGGGCAATTAAACCGAAGCGATTTTGGAAAGGCAAGGGAATTTGCTCGATTTTTGTCGTAGCTCCGATCAGCGTGAAAGGCGGCAACTCTAGCCGAATAATTTTCTGCTCGCTGCCGTAGCCGAGAACTACATCGATTAACCTGTCTTCCATGGCAATGTAAAGAATTTCCGACAGTTTAGAGTTAAGACTGTGAATTTCATCGATAAAAACGAGTTGTTGATCGCTTAGTCCGCTCAAAAGAAGCAACAACTCAGACTTTTCGCGCAGCATTGCTCCCTGACTATAACGAATTGGCCTTTTAGTTTCGTGAGCCAAAATAGTCGCTAAAGTCGTTTTGCCTTGCCCTTGGTGAGCGTTAAAAAGAATGTGATCTAGCGCCTGTTGGCGGAGCTTGGCCGCGCTAACCATTGTTTTGAGAGTGGTTTTAATTTCCGCCTGGCCGACAAAACCGTCAAAACGCGTTGGTCTATGCAAATTTTTCACGGGCAATTATTTTGATCGCGCTTTCTACCATTTTATCCAGTGAATCACTTTTCTCAACTTTTTCGCTCGCTTTATCAATTTGACTTTGGTTAAAGCCAAGCGACAAAAGAGCGGCTTTGAGTTTGCTGACCTCGGTGAACACCGACTTTTTTTGACCAAAGTTAGCGTACTTATCTCTAAGACCCAAAATAATTTGCCGGGCGGTTTTAATACCGATGCCCGGTTTCTCGACCAAAAGGCTCAACCTATCCTCAACGATGCATTTAACTAGTCACTCAACACCTGAGCGAAGAAGGTTCAGGGCGCTTTTGGGTCCAATGCCAGAAATAGCGATTAAATCTTCAAACAAACTTCGTTCCCGAAAATCGCTAAAACCGTAAAGCGTATCCTGATAATCGTTACGGCAGCGATAAATGTAAACTTTTTGAATTTTGTGGCGAGTAAATTTGCTGCCATCGGCAACGTAGATTATTTCTCCGCTGTAACGCGATTCTAAAACAATGTGTAAATTGCCGACAGCTACCACTTTACCAATCCGGTATATTTCCATTTTATATCCCCGTTTTATATTGGTAAAGCGTCGGGAAAATTCAATTTTTATTTCGTGCCAAACAAACGGTCACCGGCGTCGCCTAAACCAGGAATAATGTATTTATTTTCGTCTAAGTGGCTATCCTTAGCAGCTAAAAAAATGTTAACTTTCGGATGGTGTTTCAAAACATTGTCAATCCCCTCTTGGCATCCGACAATTGAAAGCAAGGAAATTTTTTGAAATCCATTTTTACGAAGACTGGCGATTGCGTCAACGGCGGAATTGCCCGTTGCAAGCATCGGGTCAACGATAATAACTTCCGAATCTAATGCAACGGGTGGCATTTTGTAAAAATATTCTACCGCGTGAAAGTTTTTACTGTCGCGGTAAATACCGATGTGACCAATTCGCGCTTGGGGAATTAAATGCTCGATCGCGTTAACCATTCCTAGTCCAGCTCGGAGAATTGGTACGATCACGATTTCTTTGTCAAAATCTAAACCTTTGGCGCGCGTACCAGTTGGCGTATTAACTCACTTGGTTTTGCCTCGGTACTTGCGTAAAACTTCGTAAACCATCAGAGATGCTAGTTGGCTTAAATTTTTGCGAAAGGGTAAGTGCGACGTGCTTGCATCACGCATCTTAGTCAGTTTAATTTTGATTAGGGGATGATTGAGTATTTTTACCACGACTAATTCTGACCTAATCTTAACAAATTACTTTTTGCTTACAGATAATAAATAACAAGCAGATAAAACTAAATTCGCGCTCAAACCATCGGCTGGGCTTGGTAACTTTGACCAACCTTATAAGCGTCAGCCAGGAGATCAACTTGTCAACTTTCGATCGGATTAGACGAATAGAGCGTAAAGAGTAAGTCGCCCTTCTTAACGCGTTCACCTGATTTATGGTGCAAATAAATGCCGGCATCGTAATCAATTTCCTGATCTTTTGTTTCGCGACCGGCCCCTAATTTCATGGCGGCAGTGCCAAACTTAACTGCGCTTACAATGTCAAGCACTCCTTCGCTGGTGGCAAAAATTTCGTGGCTGTACTTGGGTTTCCAAAAATTATCCGAGCGTAAGTGCTCAAAATCGACTCCTTGACGAATCATTCACTCTTTGAATTTCTCTAGTGCTTTGCCTTGAGTGATGGCCTGATTTACTTGCTGAGCGGCTTGCTCAGAGGTAAGAGAAGGCCTAGCTTGGAGTAAAAGCGTCTGGCACGAAGACTTAATTAACTCATCTAAATCAGGAATAACTTGACCGCTAAGATAGTTAAGCGCTTCTAAAACTTCAATCCGGTTGCCGATCGCTTTACCAAGTGGTCGGCTCATGTTGGAAATTTCAGCGCGCACATTTTTGCCTAGTTCTTGGCCGATTTTAATCATTAATTGAGCCAACTTTTTAGCCGCTGGGATGTCTTTCATAAAACTGCCATCACCGCATTTAACGTCTAGCAAAATAGCGTCGGCGCCCGTAGCAATTTTCTTAGACATCACCGAAGCGGTCATGAGAGCAATTGACTCGACTGTCGCGGTAACATCTCGCAAAGCATAAATCTTTTTATCGGCCGGGACAATGTTGCCGCTTTGACCGATCAAAGCGATTTTGATGTCTTTGACTTGCTTAATAAATTCCGAACTTGGTAAATTAATTTTGTAGCCAGGAATTGACATTAGTTTGTCAGCCGTGCCGCCGGTGTAACCTAAACCGCGGCCCGACATCTTAGCAAAACTAACTCCTAAACTAGCCATCACCGGACCGATAATTAAACTGACTTTATCACCTACTCCGCCGGTTGAATGTTTATCAACGACCGGGCGACTAACCGACGATAAATCTAAAATGTCGCCTGAACGAGCCATCGCCATGGTCAAAGCGCTAGTCTCTTGAACATCTAACCCTTGAAACATAACGGCCATCAAAAAAGCCGCCATTTGGTAGTCGGGTAAAACGCCCTGGACGTAAGCATTGACGAGTTTTTCAATTTCAAAACTTGTCAATTTCTGGCCAGTGCGTTTTTTTTCAATTAGATCGACTGCGTTCATAAGATTTTTAACTTAACGTTTGTTAGAAGAATCAACTTTATCGTGTTCTTTGATTTGTTGCTGAACTTCCGAGACAAAATCACAAGATTTGTGAGCCATGCCTTGACCCACTTCCATCCGGTACATAGCCTCCGCTTTAGCTTGGTGATTTTTCAGGTACGTTTGCACCGGCATTTTTTCCATCACAAATTCCTGGTCTACTAATGTCAGTTCGGCTAACTTTTTCTTGAGCATTCCTTCGGCGATTTGCTCTTTGATGTTATCCGGCTTACTTTTTAAAACAGGCGAATCACTAATTTCATGACGGAGATTAGCAAGGTCCTTGCTTGGGACGCTGTGAGCATCTAAATAAGCGGGGTTCATTGATGCGACGTGCATGGCTACGTTGCGAGCAATCTGGTCATTTCCGCCTTGGGTAACGACGATTGCTCCGATTTTACGGTTAGTGTGCAAATAAACTCCGTAACTTTTGCCGCTTTCTTTTTGAATTTGGACTAAACGACGAAGAGCGATTTTTTCTCCCAAAGTCGCTCTCAAACTAGTGATCATTTCCTCAACGCTTTGACCATCGGCATTTTTAATTTTAAGCGCCGTTTCCACGGTCGGATTGGCGTCTTTGATCAGCGCAATCCCGATCTCATCGACCACTTCTAGAAATTGCGGGTTTTGAGCCACAAAATCGGTTTGACTGTTTACTTCAAACATGAGAATTTTGTCGTCGTCGGAAATGATGGCGATCACTCCTTCGGCCGCGATAGCCGACTCTTTTTTAGCGGCTTTGCTAATCCCGGCTTTGCGAAGAAACTCAACCGCTTTATCAAGATCTCACTTAGTGGATTCGAGTGCTTTTTTGCAATCTAAGAATCCGGCGTGGGTCATCTCTCTTAGTTGTTTAATTTTCTCGATTTGTTCCATCTTGATCACTCTCTTTCTCGCTTGTAGCTCGCGAACTGGCAGGAGATTCGCTTGAGGTAGCAGTTTGTTCTTTTGGTTTTGAAAAACTAGTCCGGGAAGAATTTTTTAAATTAGCGCTGCGACGGCGCTGCTGACCAAAACGCCCTTTGCCAGGACGATCTTCCAAACGTTCACGACGGTCTTCGGGCAGATTAACCGCGTCGTCGCCTTGGTAAGCGTAAAGTTGTTGGCCTCCTTTGGCTTTAGCAATCGCATCGGCCAAAATTGTAATTATGAGCGTGATTGATTTGATCGAATCATCGTTAGCCGGAATAGCTACGTCCACAAAGGTAGGGTCGGCATTAGTGTCAACTATCCCAATCACTTTAACGCCTAGCTTGCGAGCTTCGCGAACCGCGATTTTATCGTGCACTGGATCGGCCACAATCATAATGTTGGGACTACTTTTCATCCGCCTAATTCCGATCAGGTTTCGCTTTAACTTCTCTAATTCTTTGGCGTACTTAAGTCCCTCTTTTTTGGTGTAACCCGAAAAATCTTGGCTCGCTTTTTGCTCTAAATCTTCCATGTACTTAACGCGTGAAAAAATTGTTTTGGCGTTAGTTAGCGTTCCGCCTAGTCAGCGGTCAGCTACGTAGTGGGAGTTAGTTCGTAAAGCGTTATTTTTAATTGTCTCGCGGGCTTGTTTTCGAGTTCCAACGAAAATAAAACTCGCGCCTTTGCTGCTCAGTCTTTCAATTAAGGCGTAAGCAAACTCAAGCGCTTTTTTGGTTTTCTTAGTATCAATAATGTGCATACCCTTTTTGGTAGCCGAAATGTAAGGCTTCATTTTAGGGTTTCACTTGTCTTTTTTATGTCCAAAGTAAGTGCCTGCTTCAAGCAGTTTGTTGTTGGAAACAATTTCCGAACTTTCTCCGCTTTGACTTTGCTCAGTTGGCGAAGTATTTTCGGAAGTAGGTTGAATATCTTGTTGATCTGAATGCATGTAGTTCCTCGTTTTGTCTTCTTTACGACTCCAAACTCGGAACCTGGCGGACGACCGGGCACGACCGAGCGAGCATCGTAAATGCTTTAGTCTATTAGTTTAAAAAAGTATAGCATAGTCGCTAAAAATCACCCAAAGCGGCAATCTTTCCCAATTAAGGGTGTGTGAGTATGAAAAAAACGTCTTAATTCGGGTCTTTGATGGGAACTGATCATTAATCAAACGATCCGTCTTTACCAAGATCAGAAAGTAGCCTTGATTCACAAGTTGGCGCTAGAAACTAAAATTTTTAAAACTGAGCGCGCCAAGCCTTTTAAAAGAGTGACAAACGCGCTAATTTTTGCTCGTTCCCGCGCTGACTATTACGGTTTATTTCAAGGTCGATTTATCGCTTTTGAAGCTAAAAGTACGATCAAAAACAGTTGGGCGGTTAACCAAATTAAACCCCACCAGTTAAAATATCTACTGGAAGTAGAGCAATTAGGCGGAATCAGTTTTTGTTTGGTTGCCTTTTTAACACAGACACGTTTCTTTGTTGTCCCAATGACTTTTTTAAGACAAAACAGGCAAAGTGTTTATAGCCTTGTCCAAATAGAAAAAGTAGCCTGCGAAACAAGCTTGCGTTACCCAGGCTACTTAGATTTGCTAAGTTGTGTCAAAAAACTAACCTGACACTCATCAGACTAGCGGGTTTAACTTACCAAAAAAATTAGGCAACTAACTGTTTGAAATTCTTAGCGCTTTTAAACTTAGGGGCGTTTTTAGCGGGAATTTGCATTTTTTTACCGGTGGCTGGATTGATACCTGTCCGTGCCGAACGTCTTATTTTTTCAAACGAACCAAGACCACTGACGTGGACTTTGCGACCCTTCTTCACGCTACCAACGATAACTTCGACTAATTTGTTTACTACTTGCTCAACATCTGATTTGTGAAAATCTAGTTGTTCAGAGATTTTTTCAACTAACTCTGTTTTATTCATCATACCCTTTCCAAAGTGAAAATACCCTTCAAATTATAAGTCTTTACGCTTTTATTAGGAAATCATTGCTTTGGATTCTAAACATTCCAAAATCGTTTGCGGATCGCGCTTCTCGTGAATTATTCCTCAGAGAGCCTCGGTGATCGGCAGTTTTAACTTCTTCTGCCGAGCGATTTTGAAAAAGACTTTTAAAGCTAATAGACCTTCAACGGTTTGGTCAATGACTGCCGAGGCGTCTTTGGCTAACTTAAGGCCGTAAGTGAAGTTGCGCGACTGAGCCGAACTGGCAGTTAAAATTAAGTCGCCTAATCCGCTAATCCCAGCAGCGGTTTTACTTTGTCCTCCCAAGGCTTTTACTAAAACGTTTAACTCCTGGTACCCCTGGGTCAAAACAACCGCTTGAGCATTAAGACCGTAGCCAAGACCAGTTACTAGCCCGCTGGCAATCGCCACCACATTTTTGTAAATTGCGCCCGTCTGCACTCCGAGCGCGTCTTTGGCTAAAAAGACTTTTAAATACTTGTTAGTGAGCAGCGTCTGAACTTCTTGGCTGAGTTTTGGACTGGCTGAAATTGCCGCTAAAAAAGTTAACTTCCGCTCAACTATTTCCAAAGCAAAAGAAGGACCATAAAGCGAAACAATCCCGCGGAAAATTTGGTCTTGCTGAGTTTTTTTAGTTAAAAAAGCGTGAGCAGTTTCCGTGCTGCCCGGGTAAAAACCTTTGGCCAAGTTAATTAGACAAACTTTGTTTTTGACCGTGATTAAAGCGGCAAGTTTTTGGTAAATATCTCCCAAAACTTGCGAAGGTACGGCTAAAAAAATGTACTTAGCGTTTTGAGTTGCCTCTTTTAAATCGCTCGTGATTACGAAATTATGAAACTGGTGGTTTGGGAAATAGCGGCGGTTATAGCCTTTTTTTAAATCAGTTAACTCCTGCTTGTCCACGCCATAAATCCAAACCGGATCGCCGCTTTTATCAACTAGCGCTTGGGCAATAGCACAACCCATCGCTCCGCTACCGACTACTAAAATTTTTGCGCTAGCCATAACTTTTATTATGCCTTTGATTGACGTTTATTTTCCAATAAAAATCGAATCGGCACCCCTCAAAAAGGATAAACTTGGCGAATCTGGTTTTCAATGAAACGTAGGTAGGAAAAATGGGCCAACTGCTTGTTGTTAACAAAAAGTTTAAAAGTGGGAATTCGAGCTTGAACTTGTTGACCAAAAAATATTTCCAATCGACTGCCGCGGTAACTCGGCGCTGGTTTAACTGTTTGAACATCGTTAAGTAGATCGTTGAAATTACGGGTGGTAATTTTAGTTTTTAAACCGCTCAGCACTTTGCTAAGCGCTTGACCGATCTGGTCAATTTTTTCTTTTCGCAAAGCCGAAACACAAACTACTGGCACCCACTTTAAAAAAGGCCATTTGCTAACCAACTCACTTTGGAACTTAGGACAACTAATTTGAGAGCCAACTAAATCCCACTTGTTCACGACAATCAAAAACGGTTTTTTCTCTTCCTCTACGTAACCGATTATGCGAGCGTCAAAATGACTGGGCTTTTGGGTCGCATCTAAAACCAGCACTACAATCGTGGCGCTTTCAAGCGCGCGCTGAGTCCTTAGGTAAGCAAAGTAGTCAACGTCTTCTTCTAAGCGTGACTTGCGTCTTAAGCCGGCCGTGTCAATAATTTCAAATTCTTGTCCGGCTAAATTAATTTTCTCGCTAACCGCGTCGCGTGTGGTGTGCTTTTGACTTGAAACTATCGCTCTCTTTTGACCGCTCAAAGCGTTTAGCAAGGAGGACTTACCCACGTTAGTTTGACCTAAAATGACTAATTTGGGTTCCTGACTTGATTCACTAAGTAAACCCTTTTCTAGTCGCGGTAAAAGTCAATCTCACAAATCTTGGATGCCTATTGCGTGCAAAGCAGCGATTTCAACGATTGGGTAGCCGAGCGACCACAGTGATTTATCAAGCGGATTTTTTTGCTCCATTTTGTTAGCCAGCACCAAAACTGGTCGGTTAGTTTTACGAAGCATTTTTGCCACCCGTAAATCATCAGGCACTAAAATGCTGCGTCCATCAACAACAAAAAGAATTACGTTAGCCTGAGCAATCGCAAACTCTGTCTGCTCGGCGATTTTGTCGCTCTTGGAACTGACTTCTAAACCGCCGGTGTCAACTAAGGTGAGGCTAATTCCGTCTTTGGTGACGCGGGCAAAGTTACGGTCGCGTGTTGTGCCAGGCGAAGAACTAGTGATCGCTTGACGCGTTTTGGTTAACCGGTTAAAGAGTGTCGACTTGCCTACGTTGGGCCGACCAACGATTGCCACTAAGTTATTCATGGGGTGGCCTAAGTCCAAGTTTGTTTTTAATAATTTCGTTAATTTTTTGCACCGTTTGATCAACGCTTAAATTAGACGCGTCAATTACGGTTGCGTCGGGCACTTTTTGCAGCGGATCAAATTGGCGATTTTGGTCGCGGTGGTCTCTAGTTTGAATCTGATCCAAAATTTGTTGGTAATCAGTTTCATAGCCAAGCGTTTTGTTTTGTTGGGCTCTGCGCTCGGCACGAATTTCCGGCTTTGTGTCAAGGTAAATCTTAATTTCGGCTCGGGGCAAAACACGGAAAGTAGTGTCTCGTCCTTCGGCAATTAAACCTTTTTGCGAAGTGTAATTTTTAAGAACGGTGTTGACGTAATCGCGCACAAAGTCCAGCGCTGAAACTTGGGAGGCGAGTTGAGAAATTTGGTCTGAACGAAGCTGATGAGTAACATCTTTTCCCTCCATTCAAACTCTCTCGTGACGACGCAGTTTTATCATCTGAGGGTCAAGCAGCGCGCGAATGCTTTGGTGATCGTCGAGCGAAGTTTGGGTGGCGTTAACTTTGAAAGCAACGGCTCGGTAAAGCAGTCCAGTGTTGAGATAGAAAAGACCTCAGATTTGACTAAGACGGTGCGCGACTGACGACTTTCCAGCTCCGCTTGGTCCGTCAATTGCCACGCTAAAACTAGGTCGAGCGGTCGGGGCAGTAAAACTTTGGGAAGAGGTTACGTCTGCATCAGAGGCGAAGTGCTGAGTAAACTTCTGTTTGTTTTTCCCGCTCCGCAAGTCACTAATTAAATCGGTTAGTCGTCCTAGGGAAAAGTTTAAGTCGCTAAAGTCAACTTTGGCTTGCGTAAAACTTTGTTCTATGCGCTCAATTTCAGCCAAAATAACGGGCAAATTAGGACAAGTGAACTCGGGCGGAGAATCAATCTGGGCTAGCTTGCTCGCAAAAGACTTTTGGTCAAGTTGGTACTTTTGGTGGTAATCAGGAAAAGCCTCGACCAGTCTGCGGTTAAGGATTTGAAATTTTTCGCTTGAGTTTTGGACTGCTTTTTGCAGCTTAATGTTTTCCTCTATTTGGGCACGGTATTCTTTCCAGAGCGAAAAACGCGAAACAGCCGAATTTGACATAGTAAATTGATTATATGGAAAAGTCTGGTCAAGACTAACTAGTCTAATAACATTTAAAACTTACTTTTGGCGCGGATTTTTAGCGTCAATTTTAAGATTAATCGTTTGATCAACCCACTCGGGCTGATCTTGCCGTAAAGACTGGGCTTTTTTAATTTCCTCAATTTCCTTTTCTTTGCGGTGAGCAAAGAAGTAAACTAGACCGAGCGTAAGCGAAGGAATTAAACTGAGCGGGATTAACCAGGCAAGGTAAACCGGGCTTGTTTCGGGCTGCTCCTGCGCAGAATGAAAACTTTTCCACTCGCCTCCGTTTGCTAACGTAGGAGAGCTGACAACTAGGGTAGCTAACCACAACGTGCAAACCATTTTAAGTCAACCCAAACTTTCGCGGATTAAAACTGCCGTCTTGGAGCGATTTAGATAAATCTTTCATTTGTTTAGACATGCGGTCAAACTCGTTAATTAAAAGGTTGTAGTCTTGGGCAGAACGACCGGAACCTTTCATAATTCGCTGTTTGCGAGCAGCTTGTTTAAGTAGTTTTGGCTCCAGGCGCTCTTGGTTCGTCATTGATTGAATGAGAATTTCAAAAGTAACTAATTTGCGCTCGGCACTGGCGATTTTTTCCTCAGAAATTTTTTGACTCATTCCGGGAATCATTTTGAGAATTTTGCTCATCTTACCCATCTTTTTAATTTGCTTAAGTTGGTCAATCAAATCGTTTAAGTTAAAACGGCCACTAGCTAGACGATGCATTAGGCGCTGGGACTGTTTTTCATCCACTACGTCTTGGGCTTGCTCAATTAAACTTAAAACATCCCCCATGCCCAAAACTCTTTGTGCCATGCGGTCGGGGTGAAAAAGTTCAATTTGGCCGACTTTTTCGCCCGTTCCGATTAAAACGATCGGAATTTTCAAAAGGTAAGTTAGCGAAAGAGCGGCACCTCCTCGGGCATCAGAATCAAGTTTGGTTAAAATAAAACCGGTTAAATCAAGTTGTTCGTTAAAAGTCTTGGCCACGTTAATTATGTCTTGACCAACCAGAGCATCAACTACTAAGTAAATTTGGTGGGGACGAGCGATTTTCTTAAGATCGCTTAACTCGCGCATTAACTCTTGGTTAATTGCCAAACGACCAGCCGTGTCAATCACGACTAAATCAAACTCTTCCTGGCGAGCTTTTTTAAGCGCGTTAGTCACAATTTGCCGCGGATCACCTTGACCTTCGGAAAAAACCGCGATTTTGTTTTGTTCACCGAGTGTCACTAACTGATCAATCGCCGCCGGACGATAAACATCAGCGGCGACTAACAGCGGTTTTTTGATTTGATGATTTTTACGGTAGTAACTGACCAGTTTGGCCGCTGTGGTAGTTTTACCAGAACCTTGCAAACCAGTTAGCATCACGACATTGATTGGCCTGTGAAGCGGAACGTCTTTGCTTTTTTGACCCAAAACCTCAACTAATTCATCCCGGACTATTTTAACCATTTGCTGGGAGGCGTTAAGTTGGCCAATTAAATTAGATCCAACCGCTTTTTCTTTGACAGTTTTGACAAAGTCACGGACAACTTGGAGGTTAACGTCTGCTTCAAGCAAAGAGAGTTTGATCGCGCGGGTGACCTCTAAAATATCGGCCTCGTTGATTGTAGTTTTAGCTTTAATTTTCGCTAAAGACTTTTGGAGGCGTTTTCCTAAAAAATCTAACATTCTAGCCCAAATTATAGTTGAAAAGACTTTTAGTAAAAAGGTTTAAAATTCTTTAAAAAACTGATTACAAAGTATAATTCCAGTGAAAAAATCGGCCCCGATTCCATGAACCAACTCATTATTGCTCTCCTAATAATTGGCCTAATTGGCACAATTTTGGCTATCGTAGCAATTCTTTACGGAATTGCGGCTTTGCGTAGAAGAACGATTATGATTAAAAAACTGGATTATCTAATTGAAGATGTAACTTACAAATCGGAAATGCTAAACTCATCGGTTGAAACAGCTGCTAAAATGGCTAACTACTTGGACGTTTTTGAAGTAGTGGCTCGGAAAAACATCCAATCGCTCGCTAAACTGATGGCTCGCAACAAAGAAGACATTTACAAAGTTTTAGACCGCGTGCGTAAGTTGGCGCTGGGCGAACAAAAAGACAAGCGCAAAAAAGGAGAGAAGTAAGTGAAAATTTCAACTCTATTTTGAATAGCGGCAGCCGTAATTGGCGGCATCTACGTCACTTCTGAAGAAGGTAAACAAGTTCGGCGGGTGCTAGAAAAAAAGAAATCCGCGTTTAAACCGATTGTTGATGATTTGCTTCGCCAAGCGAACGAAATTTTGCAAGGCTCACAAGAAGTAAACTCCAGTCAAGTTCGTGCTAACGTGGACAAGTTAGTTAAGCAAGCTAAACTTACTCTCTCAGAAATTGACTTAGAAAAAACGATTGATACCATTAAGGAAAGCATTCGCGTTGCGACTAAAAAAATTCGCCAAGCTTTTAACGAAGTTGAAAAAGGCAAACCTCATCGTTCTGAACACTTCAAAACTGGTCAAACCTAAGATTTATGAACTCAATCATCACGGATTTAGAAAACCGGCAGTTGATTAAAGACATCGCTAACCGGAAGAAACTGAAAAAACTAACCAACAAAAGCGGCGTTTACGTTGGTTTTGACCCGAGCGCCAGTTCGCTTCACCTAGGAAACTATTTGCAAATTGCTTTGCTTAAACGTTTTCAAAATAAGGGTTTTGGCGCCTACGCCCTAGTTGGAGGGGCCACTGGCATGATCGGCGATCCCTCGGGTAAGGCTTTCGAGAGAACGCTGCTCAACGAAAAGCAAATTGCACTTAACAAACAAAAAATTACCCATCAGTTAAAACAATTTGGTTTTAAAGTGGTTGATAATTACCAGTTTTACCAGGGCATGAGCGTTTTACAATTTTTAAGAAATGTTGGTAAAAGCGTGAATGTTAGTTATTTGCTCAGCAAAGAATTTATCAAAAAACGAGTTAAAACTGGGCTCTCGTTTGCCGAATTTGCTTACCAACTAATTCAAGGCTGAGATTACAAAGTAATGTATGAAAGATTTAATGTTCGAATTCAACTGGGCGCTTCTGACCAGTGAGGCAACATTACCACCGGACTGGAGTTTATTCGCAAACTGGTTGATGAAGACCACCAGGCGATTGGTATCATGACCGAACTGATCACCAACGAAGCGGGCGAAAAATTCGGTAAAAGCGAAGGTAACGCAATTTGGTTAGATAAAAACTTAACTTCGCCCTACCAGCTCTACCAGTACCTCTTTAACAGCGAAGACCAAGCAGTTGAAAAGTTGCTGCTTTGGTTAACTTTTTTGGATGTCAAAACTATTAAGCGAACAATTACCCGGCACGCTTCTAACAGGCACAAAAGAATCGCCCAAAAACTGCTAGCTTACGAAGTAACCAAAGATATCCACTCTAAAAAAGAAGCCGAGCAAGCTCAAAAAATTTCGAGCGTACTTTTTGGCGAAGAAAAAATTGAAACTTTAAAAACCGCCGATCTTTTGAGTTTGCGCAATAGTTTGCCGACGGTTAAATTTTCTAAAGGTCTTTTGGTTGACGCGCTAATTAGCACAGGAGCGGCCATTTCTAAGCGCCAAGCACGCGAACTAATCGTTGAAAAAGCGATTGAAGTTAACGGCAAAGTGGTGAGTGATTCTAATCACTCAATTAAACCGTCCCTTTTTAACAAAAAAGTTAGCATCATCAAAAAGGGTAAACGCAACTTCTATTTGCTGGAACACTAAAAAACTAAATTACTTAGAGTAATACTCAACGACTAAACTCTCGTTAATGTCACGGCTAATTTCTGAGCGCTCTGGTAAACGATCGTATTTCCCGACCAGTTTGTGACGACTCAGTCAACTAGCTGGTTGGCGAGCTTCAGTTGCTTCCTCAATAATGGCCATTTTTTGACTAGTTGGTTTAACTTCCACGCTTTGACCAACTTTTACCAACATAGAAGGTATGTTGGCTTTTTTTCCATCTAACAAAAAGTGATTGTGGTTAACTAACTGTCGAGCTTGGCGACGACTGCGAGCAAAACCCAGACGGTAAACCAAGTTGTCAAGTCTTGATTCAAGTGCGATTAAAAAGTTTGTTCCTGTAATCCCTTTTAACTTAGAAACTTTTTTGAAAGTATTACGAAACTGACGCTCGTTCATTCCGTAAAGGTACTTTAGTTTTTGTTTTTCGTAAAGGTGAAGTCCGTAATCGGACATTTTCTTACGCGATTGTCCGTGTTGCCCAGGCGCGTACTCTCTTTGTTTGCCCTTAGCAAATTCTTTACCAGTTTCCAAAATAGAAAACTTATAACGGCGCGATTTACGAAAAACTGGACCAGTGTAGCGTGACATAGTGTCTCCTTATTAGTGTGAATTAGGCATACAAAGATAACTTAACTCCCCAAGGACGATTTGCCTCAAATGTGTTCGCTGCTTAAGCTCAGTTACTAACAATCCTAACGTAGGCAAATAACGCGGTCTTAAGTGTTAAGTTGCTTAAATATGCTAGAACGATTTTACCAAAAAATACCTCGTTAACCAAATTTAAACTTGACTTAAATCAACATCTTTAAAACGGATAATTTCGTCGTTGAGCGCTTCAACTTGCGGACCAACCACTAGTTGAACGTGAGTTTTGCTCACTTTCATCACACCGAGAATACCTAAACTAATTAGTTTATATCTGTCAACTTTGTCAGCGTCTTTAACATCGTAGCGAAGACGAGTAGCGCAGTTTTGGAAATTAGTGATGTTGTCGTATCCGCCTAGTGCAAGCACGATTTGGGCTGTGCGAGCACTAATTGTTGACTGACTATCAGTTGACTCTGGTTTAATGCTGCTTGTTTGCTCTGAGCTGGAAATTTGCTCAACATTAGTTGCTTGATCATCAGCAGCAACTGACCCAGTCTTTTTTGCTGACTCAGCGTTAGCGGTTGGCTCTGAGACAGTTGGCGCGGTATTTTTTGCTGGCTCAGCGATACTAGCTTGCTCTTTGACAAAAGCCGGCTGATCGCTAGTGGCAGGTCTAATCGGCTGAGCTTGCTGAGCAACGAAAATTAAGTTGGTGCTCCGACCCGGTGTAGCAAAGTTAAACTTGCCGATGGCTCAAAGACCGCCAAAGTAGTAAAACAAAGCACAAACTAATCCAATCGCGAAAATTCAACCTGGGTTGGCTAACACGGCGTTTATACCGCTTAAGTTGGCGTTAATAATTTCAATCGATTTAGGGATGGACAAAAGGTAATCAATTAGACCCGCGCTAAAACCAAAGCCTAACTGAATTCCGAAAAGACCGGTGATGAAAGCAAAAAGACCGCCCAGCAAAGCGTGAGCGATGAAAAGAGGCGTAGCCGCAAACAAGAAAGCGAATTCAATCGGCTCAGTAATGCCAGTCAGCATGGAAACAAAAGCGGATCCGCCCAGCATCGCCAACACTTGTTGTTTTTGTCCGCGGTCTTGAGCTCTTTTATAAATCGCCATCACTAAAGCTGGCAAACCAAACATCATCATCGGGAAAAAACCGGATTGAAAAGTGCCAGCTGTGTTACCTTTGGCGACTCCGGAAATGAAAATGTTAATGTCGCCTTGCACTAGGTTACCAAAGTGATCAGTGTGCTCACCAAGTTGAAACCAAAACATTGTGTTAGGTATGTGGTGAAGTCCGAAAGGAATCAGTAAACGGTTAATTAAGACGTAAATCCCCATTATGCCCGCGTTAGCATAACGCTGACCAGTCGCGCTAGATAGCGAAAGGGAGAAGCGGTAAATCAAGTACCCCACCCAAGGGTAAATCACTGCGTAAGCAACCCCTAAAATTAAAACGCTCATAATTGACAAAACCGGGATTAAACGACGTCCTGAGAAAAATCCCAGCACCTTAGGTAAAACCGCTCCGTTAAACCGGTTGTAAAGTCAGGCCACTAAAGAGCCTGCCACAATTCCATTAAGCACGTTTTCGGCTAAAATGGCGTTGTACTTAGAACCGAAAATTCGGTGAAAACCGCTCGCCGAAGCATCGGTGCCCGGTGCCAAAGAAAAGTTAATTGACCCGTAGATTTTATCAGGCAAATCAACCCCATCACTTCGCATCAAAACCGCTAAAAGAGCCATGCCGAGAAAAGCACTCAAAGCCGCTTCGCCGCGGTTATCTTTGGTTAGTCCAAAACCAACTCCAATCGCAAAAATAATCGGTAAATTAGCAAACACGATGTTGCCGGCTCCGAAAATTATTTGGTGAACAAAAGCGCTAAAAGTCGTGTCTTGGGGTACTTGCGCGCCAATCCTCAAAAGTAAAGCCGCGATTGGTAGCACAGCAATCGGAAACATTAGTGCCTTGCCAATCCGACCTAAAAAGGCAACTGAGCGCCCCAAACTAAACTTTGCCGAAATAGTTTTAAGACCCATGAGTTACCGCCTTGGCAGATTTTTTTTGGTAAACAGAAACTCCCACGGTGGTAAAAATCGCCGCAGTTAAAAACAAGACGAAAACAAGCGCCACGCCGGCTTGAATGTTTTGCGCTATTTGAGCCATCATGGTGGGACTAGTTGGCCACTCTGTTAAACGCCAAACGGATACTTTGTGTCATTCGCCACTTTGGTCGGCTAAAAAAACCGTGTTTCCAAGCGGAGCGTTTTCGCCCGTTAAGTCGTAATGTAAGTTAGCTGATTTTTCGGTTAAAAGATCGGCTAAAGTCACAACACCTTCAATCGGCTCATAACCTTCACGTACGCTTCTGGTTACGTTAATTTTTTCGGGTGCAATGATGCCCGCTGCCGCCTCAGCTGTTGTGTTTGGATCAGCTAAGTAAGCGTTCATTTGATCGGTGTAGCCAATTTTTCAACGACCCTCTTCTCGCCGAGCTTGGCTAGCGGACGCTAAAGTCACAAAAACTACCACTAAAGATACTAAAAAAAGACCGGTCAAAAACCACAAAATTACGTAAACCTTGGCTCCCGTTTTTAAATTTTTGAACCGGTTCAAAAAACTAAAAATTTTCATTTTCTTTGGTACTCCATCCTCATTTAATCAGTAAAAAAATAATAACGCAAAGAATGGCGGTTTAACCAAGTCTAAAAAAGTTCTCCGAGACCATATAATGTCTCCATGTCTCCGCAATTACGTATTTCGTTAATCATGATCGCTTTTTTCTTAAGTCTGCTGCTTTTTGTTTTGCTGTTCTACTTTAGTTTTAACGGTCAGCGCAAACTCAGAAATAACTGACTACACAAAATTGAAACTCGTCTAAACGCGGGAATTTTGCTCAAAGCCGACCGGGTGATTGTCCAAATTAAACGGATTGCGCAGTCAAATAGCGAGTACCAGCCTTTGCTCGAAGAGTTAATCAATTCTTACGACGAAATTGAAAATAATCACAAAAACGCCCGAGTTGCTTTTAAAGCTTTTCAAAAACAAGCCTACCGCCTGTCGCGAAAAGAATTCAAAGTCGGCATGACTCACTTACGTTCCCAAGTGGAAATTTTTGAAAAAAGCGGCGATAAATTTGAAAAAATCGCTAACCAGTTCACGCGCAAAAACCAATTCATTCGAGCCGAAATGATTTACCTTAAAAACAATTTGAGAACAATTATCAAACAGTACCGCGACCACCGCGTGCTGCTTAACCCAGTCGCCCACAAAATTGACAAAACACTCCAAACTCTTAACGATTACGAAAAAGAGTTTGAACAAACGCTTGACCTAGGCAAAAACCGCGCGTCTTTAAAATGGTTAAACAAGTACGAACAAGCCATCTTAGATTTAGCTATCACAATTGACCAGGCGCCGGTTATCCGTAACCACCTTTATTCCCGCGTGCCCGAGCGCGTGTCAAAACTAGTTAAAAGTTACCAAAACCGCTTCGGAAAAAATTCGAATCGGACTGCCGGCGTTGAAAATAAGATTAAGAAAATTGTCAAAGTCCACCAACAAGCCCGGCTTTACTTTGAAAATCTTAACTTAGAAAAATGCAAACTTTCTGTGATCGGATGCCACCAAATGATTAGTAAGTTTGAAAAAGAATTTTACGTTGAAGTTGAGTCGCAAAAACTTTTCAAAAAACACTACCCAAGTTTAGCGAGCGAGTTTAAAAAACTCCAAGATCACATCCAGAAACTACGGCAAATGTACCGGTCTGCCGTGGAACAAGGCAAACAGATCGGACATGAGTTGCTTGATAACTTTGATGCGTTGGATCGACAAAATAAGGTCACACTAGCCAACTACCAAGAGTGAAAAAAATCGCTCACTCAGGAAAATTTTTCGCCTCTTCGCAAAATTGAACAAATGAAAGCAATCGTTTTACAAATCGGGAAAATGGTGACTTTGGCCAAGCACTGCGAAAAATTAATTTGAGACCTAAGTGTTAAATCAATCAAATACCAAAACAAATTCCGACAACTAAAGTCGGCTTTAGAAGAACTTGTTTTTGAAATGCGCACTCATAAAATTGCTCTTAACGCGGAAAGAAAAAAAAGTCTTACCAACTTACTGGCGCAAGTCTCCCAAATTAATCCGCTCAGTCTTGAAAACGAAATTGACCGGGAAACTAGCGAAAAAATTGACCAACTGACCAAGCAAATCGCTAAACTTTACCAAGCAGTTAACTTGGATTTGCAAATCGCTCGCATGGCTAAAAACATGATTAAGGAACTATCAATTCAACGCGGTTTAAACAAACGTTTAGCTTATGTGTTGTCAAAAGCCGAAAAAGATTTTATGGCCGGCCAATACAGCGATGCCTTGAACGGAATTATTGCTTACCTAGGAGAAGTTAAGTATGCTTAAGTACGACCTAATTTTAGTTCGCCTAGGTGAGTTAACTTTAAAAGGTAAAAATCGCCGTGAATTTATGGCTCAACTGGTGAAAAACATTCGGATCAGTTTGGGCACCAAAGTTAGCAGCGAATTTGACCGCATCTTTGTTCCTTACAGTCAATCTAACTTAGAGAAACTGCGCTACGTTTTTGGAATTAGTTCTTATTCTCCCGTCCAAAGCGTCAGCCACCAGTTAGAAAAATTAAAGTCAACGACTCAAAAAGTTAATTTGCCATCCGAAGTGAGCACTTTTCGAGTTAGCGTCAACCGTCATTGAAAAGATTACCCCCATCGTACGAGCGCGCTTGAAAAGCAGCTCGGCACAATTGTTAGCCTGAGAAAACCCGAGTGACGAGTTGACCTTAAAAATCCTGACTTAAACTTGGAAGTAGAAATTCGTAAACAGCAAGCCTACTTATTTTGGGAAAGATGAGTCGGATTAGGCGGCTTGCCCACCGGGATAAACGGCAAAACTTTGCACTTGATTTCGGGCGGAATAGATTCGCCCGTGGCAGCTTTAGAAATGATGAAAAGAGGAGTTCACGTGGATTTTCTCAACTTTATCACGCCACCAAGCACCGACCAAAAAAGTGCCGCTAAAGTTCACGAAATTATTCAGTTTTGCACTCGCTACCAAAATTCAGCGCGGCTTTTCCAAGTCGATTTCTCTAAGTTGTTAAATTTGATTTTGCTGACCGAAAAATCAAATTACCGAATTAATTTAATGCGAAGATCTTTTTACCGCATCGCTGATCAAATTTGCCAAAGAGAAAAATACCTTGGTATTTCCAACGGAGAAAGTCTTGGCCAGGTGGCTTCGCAAACTTTGGAGTCAATTGCAACTATCTCTTCCCAAACTAGAATGCCAATTTATCGGCCTCTTTTAACTTTTGACAAAATAGAAATAATTGCCAAAGCTAAAAAATATGGGACTTACGAGTTTTCAATTTTGCCCGCTCAGGAAACTTGTGAACTTTTTGCGCCGACTAATCCAATCACCCAACCCAAAGATGTGGTCGCCCAAAAATTGGAACAAAAAATGGCGCCTCTCTTGGATCAACTCGAAAAAGATGCCCTAACAAAGCACTCGCAAATTTACGATTTTACCCGCCAAGAATTTTAATTTTTCTTGGATCGGTTAACCTGCTAATTGCTCAAATTATTCTCACTATAATTACACTATGGTCAGTTTTACATCTCTTCACACCGCAACCGAGTATTCTTTGCTTGAATCAACGATTAAAATTGACAACTTAATTAACTTTGCCCAAGATAAAAAACTCAAAGCATTGGCCATCACGGACCACAATGTTTTGCACGGCGTGAGCGAATTTATTCACAAGTGTCGGCAAAACCAAATCAAACCAGTCGTTGGTCTTGACCTAGACTTAGAAGATTACCAGCTCATTTTAATCGCCCAAAATTACGCCGGTTACTTAGAGTTAGTGCGTCTTTCGTCGCGAAAAATGCACAACCAAACTATCGCCTTAACTGACATTGATGCCAAAAACTTGTTCGTGATTGATCACCCCCGACTAGGCTACTACGCTCGTTTTCGAGAAAAACTTGCTTTGGATAATTACTGGGTGGGAGTTGATGATCCGGCTAGCGAAATAAGCGGAGCGGTTTATGTGCCCGAAACACGGATTCTTAACTCAGAAAAAGAAAACGACGTTTTAGAAATTCTCCGAAGCATTGACAATCGCTTCGGGAAAGCTCCGCTCAAATTTAAACCTTACCCAGTTAACGTGTCTGAAAAACACCCGGCCGTTCAAAGGGCGATTGATTTAGTTAGTCAAGTTAACCTCAACTTACCCGAATTAAAAATAGATTTACCTCCTTTTGAAATAGGCGCCTCAGAAAGTCCGGAAAAATTTCTGGATCAGTTAGTTCGGCAAAAAATTGACGAGATGGGACTGGATTCTAAAACTAAATCCGTTTACGTCAAGCGAGCCGAAAAAGAAATCGCGGTAATCAATAAACTCGGGTTTGCTAACTACTTTTTAATCATTCACGATTTGGTGGCTTGAGCCAAAAGCCAAAATATTTTAGTCGGTCCAGGTCGAGGTTCCGCGGCTGGTTCGCTGGTAGTTTACCTTCTGATGATCACCGAAGTTGATCCAATCCAATTTGACTTAGTTTTTGAACGTTTTCTGAACTTAGAGAGAAGCACTTTGCCCGACATTGACATTGATTTTCAAGATAACCGACGGCTTGAAATCATCGAATACCTGTTTAAAAAATACGGTTTTGAAAACGTGGCCCTAATTACCACTTTCCAAAGATTGGGTGCCAAAATGGCCCTCCGGGATGTTGGGAGATTTTTAGGTCTTAACATCGCCTTGGTCGAGCAGTTAACTCGCCTTGTGCCGCATAACTTCACTCTGGATCAAACTTACCGCCACGTCAAAGCCTACAAAATAATCGTTGACCAAAACAAAACACTTCAGTCGCTCGTTGCTAAAGCCGCTTTAATCGAAGGCTTGCCCCGTCAGTTGGGAACTCACGCGGCTGGGGTAGTCTTAAACAGAAAACCGATCACTAGTCGAGCGCCGACTTTAAGTGGTTACCAAAACTTAACCCAAATTCAATTTTCCATGGATTACTTAGACGACCAGGGTCTGCTCAAGATTGATATTCTTGGGCTACGTAACTTAACAGTTTTACAAGCGATTCAAAAGGAAGTCCAAGAAAACTACCAGAAAAAAATTAACCTCCGCAAAATTCCCTTTGACGATCCGGCTACTAACAAACTTTTAACCGCCGGTGACACGAGCGGCATTTTTCAACTTGAATCATCGTTCGGAATGAAAAAAACGCTCCAAAAAGTGCAAGTATCTTCGCTTAACGATGTGATCGCGATTATTTCGCTCTACCGACCCGGACCAATGGATAACATTGACCTTTACGTAGCGGGCAAAATGGGCCAGCCAATCGCCAAACTGGATCCAAGCATTGACCCGATTTTAGCCTCAACTTACGGCATCATTGTTTACCAAGAACAAATTATTCAAATCGCCCAGTTTTTTGCCGGTATGTCGCCCGCTCGGGCTGATGTTTTGCGCTGAGCAATTAGTAAAAAAAGTTTCCAACTACTTGATTCGGTGAAAAAGGAATTTTTTTTAGGTGCTCAGCAAAAAGGCCACTCCCAAGAGCTGGCTGAGCGCGTTTACCAGTACATTGAAAAATTTGCCGATTACGGTTTTAACAAGTCTCATGCCGTGGCTTACGCCATGCTGGCTTACCGCCTCGCTTATTTAAAAGCACGTTTCCCCGTCGAATTTTACACCGCAATTATTAACTCATCGCTAGACTCGCCAACCATGATTCGCAACTACATTAACGAAGCAAAAAGCAAAAGCATTTTAACTTTGGGACCCGACATAGTTAACTCTCTTAACACAACTATTAACCAAAACAAAAATTTAATTTTGCCGCTCACGATTGTTAAAGGGGTTGGCCAGGCCGCTTACAGTAAAATCATTCAAGCTCGCCAACTCAAACCTTTTAAAAGTTTGCTCACGATTATAGAAGCGCTTAAAATTGTCAAACTGAGCGACAGCGTGACCCAGTCGCTAGTTAAAGCCGATGCTTTCCGAACTTTTCTTAATTCAACCACTTTAATGCATAACTTAAGTAAGTTGCTCCGTTACGCGTCAATGGTTCTAGTGGACGGAAAAGTCCAGGAAAACTTGGCTGAGGTGCCCGAGATTGAAAAAATACCACCCAATAACTACCAACAAGCAAAGTGGGAAGTTGAAACGACTAGTCTCCAAGTTAGTAACTATTTTACCTCTCCGTACGAAGGCCCAATCAAGTTAATCAATCTACCGCTTGAAAAAGCGACCGAAATTGTCGTTTGACTAGAAAAGAGGTTAACTACCTTTACTAAAGACCGGCAAAGGATGGGCGTGCTTTACTTAGTGGACTCTTCCTTTGGAACCGATGTGTTAGTTTTTCCGTCCTACTGAAAAAAGATCGCCAAAACCACTAACGCGGGGCGGCTTTACCAAGGTAAAATTAAACGATCACAGCGACAAGGAACTTTAGTTTGAACTTTGGAAGATGGGTGAAAGGAAGTGTCAATTGATAAACAATAAAAAAATGGTGCTCGTAGACGGCAACTCCTTATTTTTTCGAGCCTACTACGGAACCATGACGCCGGGCAGAGAAATTTTGACTAACTCCTCTGATTTACCAGTTAACGCACTTTTAACTTTTGGACGCATGATGATTAACTTAGTTTTTACCCATCAGCCCGATTACCTGTTTGTCGCTTTTGACACCGGCAAGAAAACCAAGCGGCACCAAATGTGCGAGCGGTACAAATCTAACCGAACCAAGGCGCCTGAGGCGCTCCAACTCCAATTTCCAATCATGTACGAAATGCTTGACAGTTTGAAAATCAAACATTATGCTTTGGAAGGTTACGAAGCCGATGACTTGATCGCTAGCATCGTAAATAAGTACCAAAACAAACTGACAATGACAGTTTTTTCTGGAGACCGCGACCTTTGACAACTCGTATCGCCCGGCGTAAGTCTAATCGCGCCCCAAAGCGGACGCAAAAAACCGATCGTTCTAGATCTTGAAAACTTTAGGCAACACACTGGATTAGTGCCCGAGCAAATCGTGGATTACAAAAGTCTGGTCGGTGATAGTTCCGATAATTTACCAGGCATCACCGGCATCGGCCCAAAAACGGCGCTTAAGTTGCTACAAGAATACCAATCGTTAGAAAAAATCTACGACCACCTACCGGATTTACCGCCTGGAGTAGCAAAAAAACTGGTCAAAGACCAAAAGCAAGCTTTTTTGACGCGCCAATTGGTAAAGTTGGAAAACCAACTCCAAGTGCCTTTTGAACTTGACGAACTTAAATACGAATCAAAAAACGTCTTTTTTGGGATTAAATTCTTTCAAAAATACGAATTATTCTCGCTGGTTAACAAGTTGAAAGCCGAAATTGACCCGGTTTAAATTTAGAGGGTCATTTTTTCACAAAATACGGGTGTTAATAAGTCAATTTTGACCATTAAACATCGGTTTTACCGGCCTTTTAAGACCCTCTGGGTGTGGATAACCTAGGAAAAATTAAGTCATTTTTGAGGAAATAAGTGGGACTAATTAGGGCAATGTTATAGTTAATTTGTTCCTAATTCTCAAATCCGCTAGATTGGACTTAAACTACTGATGCCCAAATTTTTCCTCGTTGAAAAAAATGTCTTTCTCAACAAAGATCAACTGCTTTGTTTAGAAACCTTTTACCAACCAATTATCGGTCTTGAACCAACCAGTTTGTACCGACAATTACTTGGATACGCAAAAATCGCTCGGCAAAGTCAAAATTACTTACCTTTCCAATTCATTGGTGAAGCGTTAAACATAGGCGAAAAGCAAATTGAGGCGGCCTTGCAAGTTTTGGGTGGAGTTGGTCTACTACGCACTTACGTAAGCCAAGACCAAACGCAAACTTTAATCGTTATTAACCGTCCGCTGGAAAGAAAAAAGTTTTTGGAAAACCGTCTTCTAATTAACTTACTCCAAAAAAAGGTGAGTCCCGAATTTTTCCAGTACTTAACTTTGAGTCTCGATCAAAGCCAATTTGCCAAACAAAAAATGGTTGAGAACACCGCTAAATTCCCGGATGTGTTTGGAACTCAGGCGCTTAATTTGGAAGCTAACGACAACACCTTGGAAATTGATATCGCTCGGTTTAAAAATCCCCAAGAAGCAATCAATTCTTTACCGAGTGCCCAGTACTTTCACTACCTTACTAACCGCCGACCTTCGCCTAGTCTGCTCGCGGTTTTAGAGCAAATTAATAAACTCGGCTATTTAAGTCCGATCGTCAACACGATCATTCACTACTCTTTTGAAGTTAACGACGGCAAAGTAATTGCTAATCACGTTCTCAAAATTGCTCAAGATTTAAAACACAAGCAAATTAACCATCTTCAAGAAGTGCAAAGCGAACTAACTCGAGCACGCGAATCCAAACTAATTTTTAACTCCACCGATACTTTGATAGAAACTTGCGATTCAACGCCAAAGGGACAACAAAAAATTAACTTGAAAAAACTGTTTGAAGACTTGGGAGAATTCTAATGAACGATTTCAATGTTCAAGAAATTTTGGCCGAACTGCTCCAAAACGAGCGAATTGCTAAGCGGGTGCAGGAACTTAATTTAACCGACCAGCAAATGATCGAAGCAATTCCGATCATGATTGACATGAGCGAGCAGACCGAAAGTCCCGATCAACCTTACTGGACTTCTTTTTACTTAACTGACAGCGGACAAGTGCGTCGGATGGAAGTGCTTTCGCCCCAAGGGCAAAAAGATCTCTACCTAAAGAGAATCGTCACTAATCACATCCAAGCGATTGACTTTGAAAATCACAAGGATTTTTGAGTTAAACCAAGTCGGGCTCAAGTTGGAAATTGGATCCGTGGTTTTTTTGCTAACCCTGACCAAAGCAAAAAAGGGCTTTACCTCTGGGGCAAACACGGATCGGGAAAAACTTTTATCCTTAAAAGAATTGTGAAAAAGTTAGCCAAAACAAACTACGAAGTCGGCTACGTTTTTGTGCCCGACCTAGTTAATTACGTTCGCCGGGCTTTTCAACAAAACGAAGAGTACGATAATTTAAAAAATTTGCTCAAAAATGTTGACTTTCTCTTTTGTGATGACATTGGTAACGAAATTATCGCGCCCTGGTTTCGCGACGAATTTTTATACCAAATTTTTGCCTACCGCTTAGAAAAACAAAAACCAACTTTTTTTAGTTCACCTTACTCAGTTGAAAAACTTTTACAAATCCAAGCTAAAACCCAAAACCAGCGACTACCCGAACTTCACAAAGCCCAAGCTTTGATTAGCAAAATTATCCAACTTTCTGAGCCGCTCGAGCTCAAAAATAATGACGTTTAAATTGCCGTATAATGTGAAAAAGAACTTGACAGTTCGGGAGATAATATGAAAAAAATCGCCATCAATGGCTTTGGTAGAATCGGGAGACTCGTCTTTCGTCAAATTATTAAGGACAAAAATTTTCAAGTTGTTGCTATTAACGATTTAACGGCCCCAAACGTTTTGGCTCACCTACTAAAATACGATTCAGCCCAAGGTAAATTTAATTTACCCGTTGAAGTGGGTGAAAACCTACTAATTGTTGGCGGTCAAAAAATTGCGGTTTTTTCCGAGCGTGACCCCGAAAAATTGCCGTGGAAAAAAATGGGTGTGGATGCCGTGGTTGAATCAACGGGGTTTTTTAGAAGCAAAGAAGCGGCTGGTAAACACTTAAAAGCGGGAGCCCAAAAAGTCCTGATCTCAGCACCGGGTCAAGGCGATATGAAAACGATTGTTTACGGCGTTAACCACCAAAATCTTACCAGCAAGGATCAAATCGTTTCGGCTGCTTCTTGCACGACCAACTGCCTAGCACCGGTTGTACAAGTTCTTCACGAAAAATTCAAAATTACGCGCGGTTTTATGACAACTGTTCACGCCTACACAGCTGACCAAAGATTAGTTGATGCTCCCCACTCGGATTTAAGAAGAGCCCGGGCTGCTGCGGTTAACATTGTGCCGACTTCAACCGGAGCAGCTTCGGCGATCGGATTAGTGATCCCCGAACTGAAAGGGCGCCTTGACGGAATTGCCATGCGCGTTCCAATCATCACAGGATCGGTAGTGGACTTAGTGGTCGAACTGGGAAAAAATGTTGACAGCGACCAAATTAATCAAGCGCTCCAAGCGGCATCTTCAGAATCGTTTGGTTACACGGAAGAGCCGATTGTTTCAAGCGACGTGATCGGCTCCTTGTTTGGGTCAATTTTAGATGCTAAACTAACCCAAACAATTGATGTGGACGGCAAAAGAATGCACAAACTGGTCGCTTGGTATGACAACGAAAGTTCTTACGTAGCCCAGTATGTCAGAAGTCTTAAACACCTGGTCAACTTGTAAAGACCATGTGGAAAATTACTCTTTCGGCCGAGTCGGTTAAACAACTGCCGACTTCAAACCAAAATGAAGTGGTTTTAATTGGTCGCTCCAATGTTGGTAAATCAAGTTTAATTAACGCCTTAACTAATTCCAAAAGATTGGCTTATTTTTCCAAAACGCCCGGTCGGACCCGTTTAATTAACTTGTTTTCAAACCAAGGCGAGTACGATTTGGTCGATTTGCCTGGTTATGGTTACGCTAAACTTAGCCAACTCCAAACGAGCGCTCTCAAAAAAATGGTTAGCCAGTACCTTTTAGAGCGTCCAAAATTAAAAATCGTTTTACTTTTGATCGACAGTCGACGCAACATTTTGCCGATTGATCAAAAATGACTTGATTTGCTCTCCCAAAGAAACGATTACCAAGTCTGACTAGTCTTTACCAAGTGGGACTTAGTTAACCAGAGCCAAAAAAGCGCGCTATCTAAATCAGCCGAGCAGCAAAACAAGCGATTTTTTCACGTATCCGCCCGCAAGAAGTGGCTTGTGCAAACGTTAGAACGAGCAATTCGTGAGCACCTTGCCGAGCCAAATCGTTTATAATGCGCTTGAGCAAATGCTCCTACCCTCATTAGGGTCAAACGTCCAAAGGAGGCATTTTAATGCCTAAGTATGAAATTTTGCTGATAGTAGATCCCAAGGCCGACAGTAAGCAAACCGAAAATCTGGCCCAAGAAGTTTTTAAAACCGGTTCTTACCAAATTAGTCCCTTCGAAAAAAATCAGCTTGCATACCCGATTAACAACTCTTTAACCGCTAAATACATTCTAATTAACATTGAAACCGACGGCAGCAACATTGCTGAGTTTACCCGCCGAGCCAACCTTAACAAAAATGTTTGGCGTTATTTGGTTGTTAATCTTGACCAAGAAAAAACTGACCGTAAACCGCGACCTGGTGCACGGACTCTCCAACGAACACAAACTGGTGAAAAACCGCGTTGAAACTATGAACGCCCTAGTCGAGACTGATCGAAGAAAACGGCTTCATCGCCTGAATCAGAAAACCCAATTCCAAAAACATCATCTGAAGATCAGACGGTCAAAGAAGTAACCGAAAAAGAAAAGGAAAAGTAAAATGAACAAAGTTATGCTCGTAGGTCGAATAGTCAAAGATCCGAATGTGTTCCAAACCAGTTTAGGAGTTAAGTACGCACGTTTTAGAATCGCTGTAAACCGACCAGTAGCGCGTAACCAAGCCGATTTTGTCCCGATCGTAGTTTGGCGTCAGCAAGCTGAATTCGTGGAAAAATACCTTAAAAAGGGTGCGTTAATCGCAGTTGAAGGTTGGTTTACCTCCTCGGTTTACCAAAACAGCAATAACCAAGTGGTAGTTCGCTACGAAATTACCGGTGACCACGTCAGTGCCTTGGAAACTAAATCTGTGGCTGAGGCCCGCAACCAAAACCAAAACATCTCCCGGACTCAAGAGCTCCAAATTAACGCTGATGAGTACGAGAAGCCCGCAATCAAAGAAAACCTTGCTGCAGATCAAAAGAAAGAAAGTCTGGGCGAAAACGATGTACCTTGGGATCTTGACCTCTAATTTATCAAAAGCAAAGGAAAGTTTATGACAATTCGAAAAACTAAACCTCGTTCAAAAGCAAAGGGCGGAAAACGTCGCCGCAAAAATCAATACATTGGACGCGAAGTTAAATACGTTGATTACAAAAACGTGGAACTTTTAAGCAAGTTTATTAACATTCACGGCCGCATTTTACCAGCCCGAGTAACGGGCGTGACAGCGCTTCAGCAAAGAGCGATTTCTAACGCCATTAAAAGAGCTCGTTACATGGCTTTGTTGCCCTACAGCAACGAAAGAATTAAGCGCTAAAAACATTTTTTTGAGTCGCGTCAAACGGGCTCAAAACGAGTTAAAGGTCAAAAGATGGTTGCTACCAGGTCTAGGAATGATTGAGAAAGCAAATAACTATATAATCTTTGGTGAAGATGAAAATTAAACGCTCCAGTTTAGCCGTAGTCGTTTTTAGCGTTTTGCTGTTTGCAACTTACGTCACAATCATTGTTCTGCTCGGATTTTACTTCCGGATTAGTTTTACTTACCGGATGGTTTTAGTCGGTCTTTTAGCCGCTACGATCGTTATGTTGATGGTGCTAGGCATCAATAACTACTGGCTCATCAAAAGACGGCGGGAAAACATCGGTAATTCCTACGAATTTTACGTTGATGACTTAATTAACACCACGGGTGTCGGAGTCATCATTTTTAGTAAAGACGGCGAAATTATTTGGGTTTCTCAGTTTGTGGACCAGCGTTTTGAAAAAACTTTGATCGGTCAAGATTTAAATGTCTTGGGAGAAGACTTTGCCGAAAAGTTGCAATCGGGAAAAGACAAGTTTCGTTTTGAAACTAACTCCCTAGTTTACGAAGCACAAGTTAACGCCCATAACCGTACCATCGTAGTTAAAGACGTAACAACCGAACAAAATTTACTCAAAGCTTACCGCGACGAAAAAATCGTCTTTGGTGAACTAGAAATTGATAACTACCAGCAGCTCCAAGGCGTTTTGCCCGAGGATGAACTTTACCGCGTGCAAACGATCGTTTTAAAAATGCTAGACCAACTTGTTAATCGCTACAACATTATTTACCGCCAGTATGTCCACGGAAAATACATTCTCGTTTGCAACGAAAGTGTGCTTGAGGAATTCAAACGCCAAGAGTTTAGTTTTCTTGACGAAGTGCGTAACGAAAACGTCATGAACGGCGTACGTTTAACGATTTCAATTGGCTTTGGAGCTGGATCAACTCAGCAAAAAGAATTACTTGAACTTGCTAAAGACGGGCTGCTGCAAGCTCAATCACGGGGTGGCGACCAAGTGGCGGTTGAATACAGTAATTTAAAACCGCGCTACTTCGGAGCTAAAACCGAAATTGCCGCTCCTAGTTCGCGAGTAAAAATTAAGCAGATCACGTCCATGATTGAGGAAAAAGTTCGTCAATCGTCAGTTCGAAACGTGATTATTTACGGTCACATTGACGCTGATTTAGACGCGATTGGAGCTGCTTTTGGCATTTACGAACTGCTTAAAAACATCGGCAAGCCGATTTACATTCAAAACAAAATTTTTGACAAGACCGTCGAAAAAGTGCTGAACGACTTTTTTGAGCGCGACGAGTTAGAAATTTTCATTACCCCAGCCCGCGCTCAAAAACTTACGTCCCGAGGGACAGTTATCTTTATCGTTGATACGGCCGAAATCAGTCGAATTGAAAACCCGCGTGTCTTTGATAAAGCCAACTTAAGCAACGTCTATGTCATTGATCACCACCGGGCAAGCCAGTTGCCAAACGAAATTCCGATCGAAAACATTTACATTGACACATTTGCTTCTTCGGCTTCGGAAATCGTTACCGAAATGCTAATCTTTTCGCGTTACGCTATTAAGCCATCCAAAAATTCGGTTCAACTGATGCTCAACGGGATTTACCTTGATACCAAGCAATTCCAAAAATCAATTTCCTCTAAGACATTTGACGCCGCTTCTTGACTAGAAAAACACGGTGCTCAATCGCAAATAGCCTCCGAAATTTTGAAAATTCCGAGCAAATACTCAATGCTTGTTAACGCCATTTTGAGCGAACTAAGGGAAGTTAAAGAGGGGTATTTTCTAGCCGCTTACGACGGGGAAGTGCCCGACGACATTGTTTCACTGGCGGCCGACGAAATTTTACGTACCCAAGGTCGGAAAGCCGCCTTTGTAATTGCCAAAACTCCGGGTAAAAAAGTTTGAAAACTTTCGGCGCGCGGCATTAACACTAACGTGCAAACGATTGCCGAACAAGTTGGTGGCGGAGGACACTTTGGAGCGAGTGCGGCTCAGTCCACCGAACCTCTCAACGTTTTTCTTGATAACGTCATCCAAGCCATCGTCTCACGGAAAGGCGATAAATAATGCGGATAATTCTCCTTGAGGACAGCGAACTAGGCAAGGCCAACCAGGTGGTCGAAGTCAAAGATGGATACGCTAAAAACTACCTAATTAAACGCGGTGTGGCCGTTCCTTACAACCTAAAGACCAAGCATTTGCTGGATAAAAAAATTACCGATCTAAGTCAAAAAACGGAAACTCGCAATTTTGAACTTACGCAACTTAAAAACGCGATTGAGAGTCTCAGTTTTTCTTTTAATCTCAAGGTGGTCAACCAACGGATCCACGGATCAATCACGCGTAAGCAAATTTGTAAAGAATTGCGCTTACACCAAATTGAAGTTAACCCTCTTTGAATTGAAAATCTCAAAATAAGTGTTTTAGGCAAAACCAAAGTACCGATTAAACTGTCAAAAAACATCACGGCTTGGTTGCCAATTGAGGTGAAAAGCGATGGAAACTAAAGTTACTAGTTTACAAATTGAAGCCGAACTTTTAGGTCTTTTGTTTATTGAACCATCCTTAATTGACAAAGTGCGGGGTTATTTGCAAGTTGAGGACTTTGAAAACGAAAAACACCGGGTTATTTACCAGGCAATTTTACAACTGCTCCAAGATAACGTTGAAATTGAGCAGTCGCTAGTTTTGCAAGAATTGCTTGGAACGATTAAATCCCACCAAACTTTCCAGAAAGAATCGGCCCAATCTTATTTGTCCAAGTTGATTGACCTAGCCGGCATTCGCACCAATTTAGATAAATACATCCGCGAAATTGCTAAACGTTCCCAGCGCCAAAAAATTAAGTCAATGCTAAAACGGGTTGGTCAAAAAATTACCGACGAAAGACAAGACCCGGATGATTTAATCCAAGAATTCCAGCGAGAAATTTCCCAAAGTCGCAGTTTTGAGTACCGCGATTTTGTCGGAGCTGAAAAAATCATCGAAAGAACCATATATGAAATTGAGCAAAAAGCTTCGGGTCAAACTGTTTCTGGTTTACCAACCGACTTTCCTTCTTTTGATGAGTTAACTCTCGGGTTTCAAAACGGGGACTTAATTATCGTTGCCGCCCGGCCTTCAATGGGAAAAACGGCCTTTGCCTTAAACATCGCAACTAACGTTGCTAAAAACAAAAGAGTCGGAATATTTTCCTTAGAAATGTCTTCGGTCCAACTTTTTAACCGCGTCTTAGCTTCGTTTAGTTTTATCCACGGCAATAAAATTCGCCATCCCAAAAACTTAACACCGAACGAAACCCGCAAAATGTACGTCGCTACGCGGGCGATTAAAAAGTTAAACTTATGGGTTGATGATTCCCCCGGACTAAAATTAGCCGATTTGGTTTGAAAAGCCCGACGACTGGCCAAAGTTGCCCAAATCGATTTACTCGTGATTGACTACCTACAGCTAATTTCAATTAGCAATCGCCTATCAGAAAATCGTCAAATGGAAGTAAGCATCATTTCTAGCACTCTCAAAAAACTAGCGCGTGAACTCAACATTCCAATTGTGGCACTCTCGCAACTTTCGCGTCGGGTAGAACAGCGCGAAAACAAAATTCCGATGATGTCAGACTTACGTGAATCGGGCGCGATTGAGCAAGATGCCGATTTAATCGTTTTTCTTTACCGCGAAGCGTATTACAAGCGCGATAAAGATCCTAAGTCTGAAATAGACCAAACCGAAATTATTGTGTCTAAACACCGGAACGGCGCGACTGGCAACTTAATTCTTTCTTTTAACCCCAGTTACAGTCTTTTCACAGACAAGAAGGACTAGAAATGCCTTGAACTATCCAATTAGCGTTTGCAATCGTGTTAATTTTGCTGCTTTTCTTTTCGATGTTTTTCTCGGCGGCCGAGACAGCTTATTCATCCGTTTCTAAGTACACGATTGAAAAGAACTTACGGAAAAATCGCCGTTCAGCCCGCCTAATTAAAAAGCACTATAAATCTTTTGGGTGAACGCTAGCGACCATTTTACTTGGCAATAACTTGGTGAACATCGCCTTTTCGTCTATTTCCACCACTTTAATCACTAACATGGTAACTGGGTCAGACATGGTCAATTCTTCGTTTGTGCCAATCATTGTTACGGCGATTGTAACTCCAATCGTGGTCCTATTTGGCGAAATAATTCCCAAGCTTTTAGCCAAGCGCTACTCTTACGGCTACCTTTCCAAAATTGTCTACTTGATGGAATTTTTTAATGTTTTGCTCTTTCCGTTCACTTTCCCGTTTTCGCGAATTGCTCTTTCTTCCAAAACAAGCATCACCGAAAAAGAAATTCGGGAAATTTTGTCAATTGCAACCCGGCAAAAATTGATTAAACAAGAGGGGGCTCTAGTTGTTTCGCGGGCGATTGGTCTTAACTCGCTGAAAGCCAAGGACATTATGACTTTGCGCAAAAATTTCGTTTACGTCAAAGTCGACGACACGCTTGAGTATCTTTTGGAAGTTTTTCGCCGAACTGGTCACTCTCGTTTACCAGTTGTGCGCGGTCACCGTTTTGTAGGAGCGGTGATGCTCAAAGACATTCTTCATAAAAATTTGGGCACAGCCTACGATTACATCCAAAAAATTCCTAACGTAGACAAAAATTTATTGGTTGGCAAAGTTTTGGAAAAACTGCGCATTAACAAGACGCACATGGCGTTTGTCACAACTCGTAAAACGCAAGGAAACGCGGTGATTGGGTTAGTGACGGTTGAAGATATCATTGAGGAAATTTTTGGCGAAATTTATGACGAACACGACAATTCCCACTTGATTAATCAAATTGCTCCTAACCGCTGGGAAGTGAGTGGTGATTTAAAAATGCGGGTTTTGGCCGAACTAATCAAAAACGTGGAATTTGAAAGCGTGCAAGATTTAACCGTTAAGCAGTGAGTTCAAAAAAGGATCAACCGCAAAATTCACCTTAAATTGAATTACATTTACAAAAACAAAGTTTATTTCCGCGTTATCCAAAATAAAAAAGTTCTCGGCACTAAATTCTCGGTAAGATTAAGGTGAGAAGAGATTTAAATAGTCTAAAATGTTTTTCTAATGTATAAGTACAAAGTCTGGTTTTTGGTTACAAAATAGAAAATGAAGCAGCAAACAATATCTTTTTTTATGCAGAGGAAACGCTTTTCCTGGGTTTGGTTAGTTGGAGCAGCTTTTTTATACGCTTTTGGTATTAACGCTTTTGTCAACGCAGCCGGCATCTTTCCGACCGGGCTGATGGCTTTTGCAAACTTGACGATTTATTTAGCGCCGGACGCTACTCCTTTTGCTTCGTTAATTTATTTTGCGCTTAACATTCCGCTCATAGCGATTTTTTGGAAAAAAATCAGCCGTCGCTACATTTATAAATCGCTTTATTTCTTAGTCCTACAAGCGCTTTTCGGACTATTTTTTCTAATTCCCCAAGTTGGCGAATTTTGAATTAAAAGTTTTTGAACCGGTCGGGAAATTGACGCCATTCGCGAAGAGCGTTGAACTGTCATTTTGCTGGCCGCGATCGGAGCAGCGATTGTAGCCGTCGGAATTGGAGTAGCTTGAAAAACCGGCGGCGGAACGGGCGGCACTGATATTATCGTGTACTACTTTTCCCACCGTTATAAAAAATCAGTCGGTTTAATTAACACGTTTGTTTCTTTGTTCATGGTGGCTATTTCGTTTACCATTTCTGTCGCGCTTAACCGTCCAACTTACAGTCATGATTTGTGGTTCATAATTTTGATCGGGACTTTGACTTACCTTTTTGTGACCGTGGTGATTATTGACCTAATTTACCCTAAGTACTCAAAAGTGAAGTTAGATATTTACTCCAACCAACCCGAAAAAGTTTCTGCTTACTTAAAAAACAGTAATTTCCACCACGCGTGGTCAATTATTCCGCTCAAATCTGGTTACACTGGTCAAGATAAAAAAGTCATCACGACTACCATTTTGCTCTTAGAACTGGGCGACATTATTCGCAAACTCTACGCGATTGACAAAGATCTTTGAATTATCGCGACTAAAATCAAATTTAACTACGGTCGATTTAACACCGACAGCGTTGACCAAAACTAAAGAAGTCCCAATTTTTGGGCAACCAGTTGGTATTGCTTATTAGCTATTTGATTGGCTTTTTGAGCGCCCTTTTTTAGGACCTCTTCGGTTTTGTCAAAAAAATGCTCGTAGCGACTTTGAATCGCTGTTAAGCACTGTTTAACTTCGTGCGCCACGGCTTGCTTAAGTGGTAAATAACTGTTTTCCTTGGCAAAAATTTGACTGGCTATCTTCAGCGAACCGTTAGTTAAAGCGGCGTAAATGGTGAGCAAGTTTTTGATACCTGGTTTTTGCTCATCTACGTAAATTTTATTTTCCGAATCGGTTTTGGAACGCAAAATTTTCTCAACTGCTTGCTCGGGATCGTCAAGTAAAGCGATGAAACTTTTAGGGTTAGGGTCGGATTTCGACATTTTTTTAGTCGGGTCTGTCAGTGACATAATTTTAGCTCCCACAGTCGGCAAAAGCGGCTCGGGTATTTCAAAAGTGTGTCCGTACTTATTGTTAAAACGCTGAGCTAAGTGAGCTGTCAATTCCAGGTGTTGGACTTGATCAGATCCGACGGGCACCAATTTGGGACTGTAAAGCAGGATGTCGGCCGCCATTAAAGTTGGATAAGTTAAAAGTCCGCCCCGAATTTGGGTGGTCTGGTTAGCTTGTTTTTGACCTTTATCCTTGAACTGGGTCATTCGCGATAGTTCGCCCACCGTGACAATGTTTTGCATGATTCAAGCTAGTTGAGTGTGGGCTGGGACATCAGATTGGTAAAACAAAGTTACTTTTTTAGGATCTAAACCGCAAGCCAAATACAGCGCTGCGATTTGCTGACGGTTAGAAACCAAAGTTTTAGCGTCTATTTCAATCGTCAAAGCGTGTAAATCAGCCACAAAAACAAACAATTCGTAACGATCTTGCAAAGCTATCAACTGCTTGATCGCGCCGATGTAATTTCCCAAAGTTATTTTTCCAGTCGCGGTAATGCCGGTTACAAGGCGAGGCTTAGACATAGTAAGTGTATTTTACCCGATTAATTTTTTACTAATTTGGATAATGTATAATCAGTGTGCATAAGCCCATACCAACCAAAGGATGTAAGGATGAAAAAAGTTTTTGACGCCCAAAAGTCAGAGTTAGTTATAGTGAACGAAGTCGAAAGTGCTCAGTGAGTTGCTGCCCAAAAAAATAGTTTCGCACAACTTCGTAATTCGCTCTTAGTTAAAGGTTTTCGCAAAGGCCAAGTGCCAGAAGCGATTGCTAAACAGCACATTAGTAAGCACGAAATTCAAGCCAAAGCGATTGATAAAATACTTGATGACTTAGTTAAAAAAGCCCGGGAATTAATTTCGCCCGAGGATAAAATTCTTGACCAACCAGTCCCTAAAATTAACAAAATTAGCGACAAAGAATTGGCGATTGAACTACGTTACGCTGTCTACCCCAAAATTAATTTAGCCAACTACAAAAACTTGGGAATCAAATACGAGAGCGTCAAAATTGAGGAAAGTCAAATCGAAAAAGAACTCGAAAATCTCCGCGAAAAACACGCCTTACTCGTTCCTTACGAAGGCAAAATCGCCAAAGGGCACTTAGTCAAATTTGACTTTGAAGGCTTCATAGAAGGCAAGCCATTTGAAAACGGTCGGGCAAAAGATTACGTTTTAGAAATTGGGTCTCAGAAATTCATTCCTGGTTTTGAAGAGCAAATGATCGGTCTTGCTAAAGGACAGGAAAGCGAAATAAAAGTTAACTTTCCCGACGATTACAACGTAGCATCTTTAAAAGGTAAAGCGGCGGTCTTTAAAATAAAAATACACGAAATTAAAGTCAAAGAACTGCCTGAGTTAGACGATAAATTAGCCCAAGAAGTCGGACTAAAAAACGTTAGCAATTTAAAAGAACTTCGTCAACACATTCGCGAAATGTTTGTTGAACAAAACGCCATGCAAAGTCGCCATAAATTTATTCAAGCTGTTTTTGAAAAACTCAAATCCAACACAAAAGTGGTTGTGCCGGATGTATTAATTGATAAAGAGGTTCAAGCTATCAAGGAGCAATTTAGCGAAAATCTTAAACGCCAAAATTACACTTTGAAAGACTACGCTTCTTCGCTCGGTTTAGATGAGCGCAAACTTAACGATCACTTTCGCGAGCAAGCTGTGAAAAGATTAGTTGACTCATTCATTTTTGCCGAAATAGCTCGGGCTGAAAAAATTCGTCCAACCGAGGAAGATTTTGAGCAGCAGTACCAAAAATTTGCCAAAATGTACAACAAGCCGATTGAAGAGATTAAAAAAATGATCGGTAAAAATTACGCCCAAGTGCCAATTATTAACGATAAGGTTATCAACCGTTTAATTGAACTTAACGCTTAAAATTCTTTAATTTGCTTGAGAATCAGTTTTTCTTCGGTGGTAAGATCAACTTTTGCACCGAGCATTTTTTGCGTTACTCGCACAATTGCTTTAGCTAGGTTGGGACGCTGAACAGACTGAGGAAAATTGGCCAACAAATAATTTTTGAAGTTTTGAACCGCTAATTTTTGCAGAGAAGGATTTTGGGTGCTGAGTTTGTCAAACTCTTCTAAAACTTCGGTGTAGAAACTAGCGTCAAAATACTGGTCAAACTTGGCTAAGTCAACCTTTTGGTTTTCAAAAACAACTTGACCGCCAATTTTTTGTCGAGCTAACTCATCCATCAAAATGATTTTGGCCAAGCGGTTGGCAGGGTCTGCTTGGCTAATTCAATTTTTGACCTGGTCTTGAATGGGGTGGAGATTAATGTGGCGGGCACTTTGCAAAGCTAAAGCAATTTTTTGGGCGTCTTGACTGGCTAGAGATTGGCAAAACTCTTCCTGGCTCATTATGGTTGCCTTTTGGTCGGGAGAAAGTTGTTTTAACTCCCGAACTAAAAAGTCGTTCCAACGCCGAAAAAATTGCTCGTATTTCCAAGGCACATAAGGAAGGTCAAGTTCCTCACGAACTAACTTGTAAGCCTCTTCAAACCGTTTTTCGCTGGCTAATTTTTCAATTTGGTTTAACTTGTTTTGGTAGTAGTTCGGCGACATAATCAATTAGGTCAATAAAAAAATGGCGATCGTGGCAGGAGTCGAACCTGCGACCACATGCTTAGAAGGCACGTGCTCTATCCTACTGAGCTACACGACCGATTAAGTGATAACTTTTATTTTAACACCTTAGAGTTTGATTAGATTAAGGGTTTTTAAAAATCACGTTAGCAATTTTGTAATCATCGATTTCAACTAGGCAGTAAGTCTTACCTTCAAACGAACGCGGGAAAGTAATTGAACCGGGATTAATCAAAGTTAAACCCTGGTAGTTTTCCCAAGCGGGAATGTGCGTGTGACCAAAAAAGACAACTGAAGCGCGATATTTTTGAGCAAACTGGGCTAGCGCCAATTGCCTACCTCCCGAGCGGTCAAAAACGGTGTGACCGTGACAAATCGCAATTCTTAGGTGGTCGAATTCAATCACTTCCTCTTCAACGCTAAAGTCTTGGTCGTTATTCCCTCCCACGTAAAAGTTAAACATGCTTTTAATTTCGGCCTCGCTCATTTGAGAGTCACCTAGGTGAACGCTGTAATCGTAACTCTCTTTTTCCAAAACTTTTTCCATCACAGCCTTATCGCCGTGGTTGTCGGAAATGACTAAAATTGTGAACATGTTATTTTTCCCCTAATCTCTCTTTAATAGCCCGAGCTAACCGCATTGGTACCACCTTGGTTAGCTGGTCAACTGAAGCGTTGTAAATGCTGGCGTAATCACCAAAATGTTCGAGGAGTTTTTTTTCAGTAGCAAGACCAATGCCTTTAATGCTAGTTAAAATCCCCTCCAAAGTAGTTTGTCTTTTGCGGCGGTGAATTACTTTGGCATAACGATCAACTTCAATTTGCATCCCACTTAAAAAATTATACAAATCAGATTTTTTGAGCTTAATTTTTTGTCCGATCGGATTAAGTAAATAATCGGTCTTGTGTTCGCGATTTTTACCCAGTGCCACGACCGGAACGCTCGGCAAAATGTTTTGGGCTATGTTTTGTTGAGCACGACCTCCGTCTACAATTAGTAAACTGGGTCAAGCGTTTTTACGCTCCTCATAGTGTTTGAATAAAAGTTGCTGCATGTACTCAACGTCGGCCTTTCTAGCGCCAGAAGTTAAACTGTATTTTCTAAATTTACGCGGCACTTTCACGCCCTCTTGGTAAACTACTACCACGCCGATTGGTAAAGTGTTGTTGGTGTGAGAAGTGTCAACTATGTCAATTTGACTAAGACTTTCAAGCCCTAGAATCGTTTGAAGATCTTGCAAAACTTTCTGTTTGCTTGACTGAACCAACTTAAACTGTTTTAATTTTTCCGCTAAATTATCCCGGGCGTTTTCAATCGCTAAGTCAACAATTTTTTTGTTGTTACCTTGGCGCGGAACGATAACTTGAAAATCGGTACTTTCAAAGTTTCAGTTGGAAAGTAGCATATCCGGTTTGAGGTTGGATTGGTAGTATTGACTGACAAACTGGCGAATGGTGTCGGGCGTGGGAGCGATTTTTTCGACGATTTTTTCGTAGCGCGATAGCAAGTTGCCTTGGCGGTAAAAAAGCATCGAAACGGCCAAGTAGCCCTCTTGTTCTAAAAAAACGACTACGTCGATGTTTTTCAAGTTATTAATCCGAGCCGTTTGGTGGTTTTCCAATGTTTCAAGCGCTTGAATAGTTTGCTTGATTTCATGGGCCATTTCATAGTTATGTTTTTCAGCCGCAATTTGCATCTTTTCTTTCAAAAATTTAACTAGGTGACTTGTTTGACTAGATAGAAGCTTTTTAATTTCTCGAAACTTAATATCTAAGGTGACCGAATCAAAATTGACAATCGGCAGACCTTTTTCATAAACGTACATTCTGTTTAAAAGATTAACGATTTTACGAACACCAAACCCGGTCGGAAAAGGCCCGTAGTAAAAAGCGTTTTTAGCGGCCTTCTGTGATCGAATTCGGTAAAGGGTTTTGATGGTTAAACCTTGAGTGCGTCTGACTTCAATGTAGGGATAGTGTTTATCGTCTAAAAGTTTGACGTTGAACTTCGGAAGATGCTTTTCAATGAAGTTTTTTTCTAAAATTAGCGCATCTCTTTCGTTGGGTGTGATGATGTAGTCAAAATCAGATATTTGCCTAACTAAGGCAGCGGTTTTATAAGAGTTAAGCATGCCTCGAAAATACTGCCGCATGCGATTGCGAAGATTCTTAGCTTTGCCAACGTATAAAATTTCGCCGATTTGATCTTTCCACAAGTAAATGCCTGGTTTAGCCGGAATGTGATCTAGTCGGCTTTGGTCCATCTTATGTCTTACCTCTAGGAACCACGAGACTAATCGCTTGTTTTAACTTTTCAAACGGCAAGTATTCATACCCGAGCAAATGAGCGTGGCCGTCTTTGACTAAGTAAAAAGCGGGAACTTTGAGCACTTTTCAAGAACCGGAATTTTCCCGGCCAAAAAGGGCGGCTTCTTGAGCGTCAACTTCAACAAAAGAAATCGGGTCATTAGCAAACTCTTTCTGAAGATCCCTCAAGATGGGCTTGGCCATTTTGCAATCACCGCACCACTCGGTCGTAAAGACCACGAGGTGAGTTCCCGTTTTAATTTCTTTTTGACATTCGCTTCAAGTTATTTTTCTCATTAATTCACCACAAAAACAATCACCGCGATTAAACCTGCCAAAATAAAAGTGTGAAGTCACATTGACATCCTAATTCAAAGACCGCCTATTTCGCTGTAAATAATTTGAAGAGTGGCGTTAAAAAATACGCCCAAACTAAGCGGATAGGCCAAGAGAGTTATTCATTTGGCTGGTGATAAGTTAAAATCACCGTAAAAAAGAAAGTAAAGCGAAAGGACAAGCGCTAAGTAAAAAGCAAAAGCTAGGCAATGAACTAGTAAAACAAACAAAGCCATTAAAAAATCAAGCGTTCCATACTTGTCGCGGTTAAACGTTATTCTTTTCATTGAAATGCAAAAATATTATAGAAGAAACGTGCCCAGTCTCTATTTTCTGGTTAGCTGCGCTTAAATTTGATTTTTTCCAATTTATCTAGTTTGGTAATCACTCCGCGCTCAATTAAACGTTTGCGGTGATCTTGGAAAGATTTTTTTCTTCGGTTGGGCATTTTGATTCCTTGCTAATTTAAGAAAGATTATAACAAAATTTAAAAAGGGTCATCAAAGGTCGTTTCTTCCTGAGTTAAGTCGCTAGTCGGTAAATTAGGCTTATCAACGACTAAATCCAGAGCGACTTTTTCGCCTTTAACAACTTGCTCAGAGCTGACTGAGTCGCCTTGGGTTGCGGCAATGGTTGCCACGGAAGATTTGGCAACTTTTTTGCGCTTAATTGGCTTAACTTTTAAAACCACCCGGTTACTTAGCAGTCGGTAATAAAGACCTCAAACAGAGCCTGTGAAAAGAATGGAAAAAGGTACCACCACCCATAAGATTGCCACCACGAAAGCGCCAACTCCAGAAAGTATCATGGCAAAGAAAGAGTAGAGAAAAACGCCAATTACGCCTCCGTTTGTGTTAGCCGGAAACCAAGCGTTCCAATTTCTAGTAAAGTCGAGAAACCACCTTTCAAAGGCGGTCCAAGTTTTCGGACCAACTGCGAATCATCCCGTTTCAGTTTGGTAGTAGCCCGAAGAAGCCGAAACAAACAAAATTGAAACCACCAAAACGCAGTAAGTGCTAGTTTTAATTTTGATTCACCTAGGCAGCACTAATCGTCCGCTGGTTAAGTAGCGCAGAGCGACGTAAATAACTAAGGCGTAAAAAAGCGGGTTGTAAAATCCAAGCATTAGGCCGACGGTGTAACCGTGAATAGTGGTCATGACGGGAATGTCTAAAAAAGCAAAAATTTGAAAACTAACCGCTACTATGAGCAGGCAAGTGCCAAAGATTTTTTGATCTTTTCACCACAAATAAGAAGTTTCTGTTTTTTGTTTTGGCATGGGTTATTCCACAATTATAGATTAACTAAAACGCTTACACTTCGTAAAAAGTTACTAAAACAATCGGAGTTTTTTCAATTAACCGGACTAGCAGTTTTTTGAGTCTTTTTCGCACACTGTTTTGAACCTCTTTCACATCCCACTTTTCGGCTTGTTCTACTTTTTGTTCTAGAACTTGCCAAGTTAAGAGGTTTAGCTCTTCAATCTTAGATTTACCTGCCACACCAACGAATTGGATGGAACTGTTTTCTCGAACAATTTTTTTGCTCTTAGGGTTAATTTGAATCGCGATGCTAACTAGTCCATTAGCCGATAAAACTTCGCGCTCCTTAATTACTTCGTAAGAAATGTCCCCGATGCCAAAACCGTCAATTATGACTTCGTCTTGCTCTTTAATCCGACCTTTTTGCGACACAAGTCGGCCGTTTTGAATTCAAACCACTTTGCCGTTTTGGAGAACAATTGAACGGTCAAGCGTCACGCCTTCTTGAGCGGCTAAGTTTTTAGCGACTACTAAGTAACGGTACAAAGCTGAAATGGGAATAAAATACTGCGGTTTTAAGACCTGAACTGTTTCGCGAATGTCTAAGTCAGCCGGACGCAGCGAGTAATAATCGCTGTAAGTTACCTCGGTGATATTGGCCGTTGTCATAGTAACTTTGTCAAGCATTTGGGTGTACTCAACTTCTAAACCATTAATCGGCGGCGCGATCATAACGATGCGATCGGTGCTTTTGAGTTTAAGATAAACATCGGCGCGCTCGGCAATTCGAACAAAACGCTGGTAAAGTCTTGACCAAGTGCCAGTGATGAGAACAACTGCGTTATCGTGTTTACTAATAGTGCGGTAATCTAAAATGCGGGGTTCTGATAAACTCGGGTTTTCCATTTTTAAAAAGTTGTAAAGAGTTTGGTAAGTTCTTCCGTACAAAACAACCGGGCGGTTATATTTGACGCACAGTTCAAGAACTTCTTGCAGCACGTACATTTCTTCGTCATAAGCACCGACGATAATTCTTTCGGTCGGAGATGCGCTGCTAAACTGGGGTTCAATAATTGGTACAACGCTTTTGTGCTCCGAAGAGCGGCCGTGAAAATTAGAGCGACGAGCATCTAACATGAGCGCTAAAATTTTTCGATTGGGTTGAGCGATGCGGTTTAAACTAGTTTTACCAAATTGACCAAGGTCGTCAATGATAAAGTTAGACATAAAAACAATGTCGCCGTCGGGCGTCAAAAACTTATAGCAGTAAGAGCCAACGATTGAATTAGCTACTTCAAAAGGCTCAACTTCTACAGAACCAAAATTCATCCGCTTGTTGATGACTTTAATCTCGTAGTCTTGGTGGTTAATTTTGTACTTTGAGATGCGGTCTTTGATAACTTTGCTAGTGAAGTTAGAGGCGTAGATTTTCACGCCCTTTAAATCCATAATCAACCAAGGAAGCGCGGCAAAAACATCGTCATGAGCGTGGGTAATGAAAATACCTTTAATTGATTTACGACGTTTGACTAAGTAGTCAAAACTTGGAATAATCCCGTCAATTCCGTAACGGTTATTAATGGGCACTTTAATACCAGCGTTAATCACGTAAATGTCACGATTAACTTCTAGAACGTAACAATTTTTTCCGTTTTCGTCTTGTCCACCGAGCGCAAATATGTTGATGTCAGCCATTTTGATTGAGTTCCTTTTGATTGAGAATTAAATTATTAGTGCTCAATTCTAGCAAAAGAAGAAGTGTTGTTCTTTCCGCCATTATATACAATAAAGTTAATTGTAGGTCAATAATTATCCCGGCCTGACCAAGTTAGTAACCGTTTGCTTTTGCGATAAACTAAGTAGAATACTCGTCTTTTTGCCAGAATCTTATCGTATAATAACTCTGCCTTAAATGGCGGGGTGGAGCAGTGGTTAGCTCGTTGGGCTCATAATCCAAAGGTCGCAGGTTCGAATCCTGTCCCCCGCTCCCATGGTCTAGTGGTAAAGTGGTTAATACACCTCCCTGTCACGGAGGAAATCGCGGGTTCGATTCCCGTCTAGACCGCCACGGCTCTGTAGCTCAGTCGGTAGAGCAACGGATTGAAGCTCCGTGTGTCCCTGGTTCGATTCCTGGCGGAGCCACCATATCACTTCCCTCACTCCTTGAAACGCAGGGGGTGTTTTTTTTAACAAAATTTGTCGTTTTACCAATATTTAGTTGGAGGTAAAACGCTCTAAATGAGTATCGAAAGTATTAACAAAATTCCGTACCGTGACAAAAAACTTCTGATCACTAAAGTTTGCTTGATGTTTAAGAAAATAAAAAATGCCCACAACATTTACGAAACAAAATTTAAACACTCCAACAACTTATCAGACTCGATGAGAAAACAAAACTTGCTCAACATTAAAACGATGTCAATTTTTGAAACGATTTTGTCTTTGCTGCGACGAGATTACGTTCAAATTTTAGAAAAAGATTTCATTGAAGTCGACCCTAATCCGCACTGGTATTTGCAACACTGATCTAAAACGACTTATTACAAACTAAAGCACGAAGCGATTGACCAATTTCTTTTTATGCTTTATGCTTAAAAATCCGCTCGATTTAGTCACAATTGAAGAAAAATTTCAATTAAAACCGTATGTTTTTTTGAAGGGCGGTTTATCTTGACCTTACCTAAACCAAATGAGCGAAGCCTCATGAATCAAACGAAATTTGGTTGATGACACTTTTGATGTCGACATTTATCTACACGACATTCCGATGGTAAAACACGGCGAGGGATCATCTTTTCTCAACGTTAACAACGCTTTTCAAATTAGTCAAGGTTTTAAAACCACATTTCCCAGACCCGTGTCAAGACACACTTACCACCGTAGTCAATTTAAAAACCAAAAACTAAGATCGTCTAAAATGATCGCTTTCGGACTCAGGCGCACTTACGTAAGTCAATCAATCCCAATTGATTACATTACTTACATACTAACTCCTCACTTTTACTACCCAGTTAACCAAAAAACGCTCTACCCTAACCAAGCATTACACTTAAAACTACCTAAAAAAATTGCCTTTACCATCCCTTGGGAAGATGGTCACGGCAGCAAACGGTTTAATTTTCAAACCGATAAATTGCGGCGCATTGTTCCCGTCAGCCAAGTTCAGTACAACCACATGGTAGTCGTGCCTGAAAAAATTAATCCTTGGAAAAACGCCGAAGTTTTAGCCCAGATTTACGTGCACAACGACGATGGGAGTTTGCCCACATTTGACCATTTTGTCCAAGTTGGTTCACTAAAAACCTCGGCTCTGAAAAGTAACCAAAAACTAATCACCTACTTTGAAGGTATAAGCCAACCAGTGCAAACTAATTTATCAACTCAGCAAGGTGACTTATCAACTTTCTTGGTCGGTCGTATTCTAACTTTTCAAACCACGTTTTACGACTACCAAGCTGGTGAAGTTAAAATCGGCCGCGATCCTAGCGCTCAAGTGGGTGACCAAGTACCCTGAAACTTTCAAGGTCTTTACGAACGGGAGCTTAAAACTTCACTCAACGGCGTTTATGATCAATTTACAATCGCTAGTGTTAACTGGATTGAAAAACCGATTTTAGATGCTTACTACGGACTAATTCGACTTTTAATCGCGGAAAACCTCGCGCCCAAAGATGAAATTAAGAAGACTCGTTATTTCAATCAGCGAGGACAAAAAACACTTATAGAGTATTTGAAGAAAAAAGGTCGACTTTTAAATTTAGAAATACTTAGGCGTCTCAGTGAAAAATAAGTTGCTCAAAATACTGGGAGCGTTAGTTCCTCTGAGCGTTTGCGTCGGATCGCTTTCGTTAATTTTGGTTTTAGTTTACTCAACCAAAAAGTCCGACTCTAACCAAGATCCAAAGGAAAAACTGATAACTTTTAAACCGGGCGTACTGCCGAGTTCCAACGAAGAAGTTTTCCCCAAGTTAAATAGTCAAGATTTTTATCGTCACCTAAGAATTTCTTCTTTGCAAGCAATTATTAGCGAATCAATGGTTAGCGAAGTGGTCGCTTACGTAGTGAGTCAAATTGAAATCGGCCAAAAAGATCGTCTCTGGTACGGAGTCAATCAAATTAGCCCGCAAGAAGTTGTGGTTGGTTTTGAATTAGAGCGCGAAAAAAAGCGGACCAGCCAAACTTACCGTCTCCGGGTTGAATAAACCTGCTTGGGCAGACTGGTATAATTAAGTCTATGAATGTTAAAAAAATGGTCTTTGAAAAATTGAAAACGCTGACAAACCAAAAGTTTGACACTAATTCCGAAGTGCTAGCGATCGGAATAGATTCGCTAGATTTGGTAGAACTAATTACTGACGTTGAGGAACAACTTAAAATTGCCATCTCAGACCAAGAACTAGAGAGCATTAAAACAATTGAAGATATCATCACAACGATTGAAAAGAAACTTCCTTCTCGTAAATAGTCATGGTATCAAAACAATTTGTTGAGCGAAAAAAAGAAAAGTTAATCAAGCAAGCGATCGCCTTAATTAAGAAATTTGACAAGGTGGCTTTGTTTCACCACGTTTTTCCCGATGGAGACACTTTTGCTTGCTCTTATGGTTTATGTTTAGCGCTCAAAATTCGTTTTCCCGAGAAAGATATCCGCCTAGTGGGAGATTACAAAGCGTTGAGCGAGCTGTTCCCGTTTTTAAAACTAACTAAAGATCGTTTTGTAGAAAACATTGATGAGAGTTGGCTAGCGATAGTTGGTGATGTGGCCGTTAAAAGTCGCGTCGCTCAGTTTGAGCAGTACCAAAAAGCGGGCCAAAAAGTTTGTTTTGACCACCATCAAAACAAGATTGATTTTCCCGTCAACGTTTACATTCATGACCCTAATTACGCAGCATCAGCTTTACAAGCTTTTGAAATAATTGATCGACTAAAAATTAAACTTGACGAACAAAGCAGTTTTTACTTGCTGATCGGTATTTTGACCGACACGGGTAATTTTGCTTACAGTTTAGCTGATCCCAAAGCGCCGCTTTATTATTCAGAATTACTCAAAAATGTCCACGACAAAACGCTTGACTTTTTCTTTAAAAACTTCTACTCCAAATCTAAGGAGTTTCTCCAAGCGCAAGTGGAATTTTTACAAAGTGCTCAATTACAAGGTAAGGTAGTTTACGGAGTAATTGACCAAAAATTTATTGAAAAATACCCGAAACTGCCACCTCAACGTTTTCTGTCAATGATCGCTAACGTAAAAGATTACCCAATTTGAATGCTATTCGTGTGATATCTTGACCCGGAAACCGGTCAAAAGTATTGAAAAATAAATTTCCGCTCCAACAGTATTAATTTAATTTCCCTGGCTAATCAATTTGAAGGAGGAGGTCACGCCCGCGCAGCTGGAGGCAAAGCGTCACTGGAAGAAAGTCCGCAAAAAATAGTTCAAAAAATTAACAAACTGCTTTTGGCGACTAAAAAAGTCGCTCTTGGCAACAAATAAATCGCACCAAGTAGGGGTATAGTTCAATTGGTAGAACAACGGGCTTCAAACCCGTGTGTTGTGGGTTCGAGTCCTGCTACCCCTGCCATTTTTTTAACGGATTATAAAAACCAATGGTTAACACGTTTGAATGATTTAGTAAGTCATTGGCAAATGCGCCGGTTGGAGTATTGCTAATTTGTTTAACGATTGACTTTTTATTGCTGCTCACGAGCGGTTTAATTACCTACCATCTTTTAAAAAAATGACGACTTGAAATTGTGGGCTACTTAGCAATCGGTTTTATTTTAGGCAAGAGCGTGCTAAATTTACTCAGTTATCCGCTAGTTGGGATGAAAGAAATAAGCAGTTTAGCTCAAAATCCACAGTTGGAATTTTTTGCTAAATTAAACTTGAGTTCCTACTTAATTAGTTTTGCTCTAGTTGTAGTGCTGCTAAAAGCAGGTTTAGGCATTAGCGTGCAAGTGCTCAAAAAAACTTGGCGCGACAGTTTTTTGCTCAGTTTTGTCCCCAACCTTTGCGAAGCGCTTGCGGTCATGATGCTTAGTCATTTTTTAATTAAATTACCTTGACTCGAATCGTGCATGTTAGGTTTTATTATTTCGGCCGTATCTCCTGCCGTGGTCGTGCCTTCCATGCTAAGAATTGAAAAAGAAGGTTATGGCACCCGTAATCACGTTAGTCAAATAGTTTTAACCGGGGCTAGTTTAGATGACATTATTAGCATTAGCGTCTTTGGGGCGACGATCGGAGTTTGAACCAAAGTCCACCAGCTTTCTGGTCATGCAACGGGCGGTTTAGCGAGTTTTTTGCCGACTTGACTGAGCGGAGCCGAGGAAGTGATTCGCTTTGGACTAGGCCTACTGATTGGACTCCTAGTCGGCCTTATTTTAGCCAAGTATTTTTTCAAAAATGTCCACCAAAAATTTAGTGTTGCGTTTTGCTTAAGTCTGCTGCTAGCGATGCTTTTTACTCTCAATTTTTGAGCGGGGGTCTTATTAATCGCTGGGACAATTACCGCTGTAGCAACTGGTTTTGCGATCAAAAACGTGAGCCCATCATTTGCAGAGCGCAGCGAAAAACCGCTCGACCGGATTTGGGAAATTGCTAAGATGTTGCTCTTTGTTTTGATTGCAGCTAAAATGGATATTCACCAAGCTGACATGCGACAAATTGCCTGAATTTTACCGATTCTTCTAGTTGGTCTTTTGGTTCGCAGTTTGGGCGTCTGACTTTGTTTAATTAAATCGCCATTGAATGCAAAAGAAAGGCTTTTTTGCGTTTTTGCTTATTTACCCAAAGCCACTGTTCAAGCAGCTCTAGGGGCGGTTCCGCTCTCGTTAGTAACCAACTCGGGCAACTCAATTTTGATCGTTTACGCCACAACCATTCTTTCTTACGCGATTTTTTCAATTTTAGTTACTGCTCCGCTCGGTTTAGTCTTAGTCGAAAATACTTACCGAAAATTGCTCGAATTCGGTTAATCTTTGATGTCTTTGCGGTGAGCCAAAACGCCTGCTACGCCAGGTCCAATGTGGTTAGCAATCACAGGAGGAAAAAGTTTCACGTGCGAAATCGTGAGATATTTTTGCGCAATTTGTTTCAGACGATCAATTTCAGGGTGGTTGCCGTGGTAAATCGAAAATTGGAAAGAAGAGCGGTTTTTGTATTCTTTGGTAATGATGCGAGAAATTTTTTCAAACGTTTTGTCAAAAACGCGACTTTTACCAAACTTTTCCAATTTGCCGTGTTCCAAAGCAATAATAGGCACAATTTTTAAGAGTTTAGCCATCGAAGCTAAAGCGGGCGAAACACGTCCTCCGCGCACTAACCAAGTTAAGGTTTTAGGAATAGCTAGTCCGAATTGTTGACTCGTTAGTTGATTGGCAGCCTCTTTAATTTTTTCCCACGAGACGCCCTTTTTAGCTAAGTCCAAAAGAATTTCGCAATCAGTCACGATTGAGTAACCGACTGCTTCCGAAGGCACGACAAAAACGTTATCCATTCCGGCGGTGTTATTAATTAAATTTTGGGTTTGAGCAGATAAATGTTTGGAAAGAGGATAAATCAGAACGTAGTCGTACTTAGCGGCAATTTGTTTGATCGTCTTTTCGACTAAACCAAGCGGGGTAGTGGCAGTCTTTACTTGCATCTCTAAGCGGATCATGCTGTAATACTGCTCAGCGGTTAAATCAATTCCGTCTAAATAATCTTTACCGTCAATTGTGGCGATGATTGGCAAAAAACCCCAACCTCTCGCCTCAGCCTCTTTTTGACTTAAAGCACAAGACGAATCAACGATAATCCCTAATTTCATGGCGAGTTAATTATACTTAACCGCTTAAAATTCAGTACGTTAAGTTGGTAAAATAGACCAGTTAAATTGACTTATTTGAAATGCTTTTCGAAGAGAAAGTCTGGTTTTTTTAACTCAGCGCCAGCCCAAGAGTGGCCTAAATAAATTTGCTCTGCCTTGTCATAATTATCGTGGTCAAGGGAATTTATTTTTTCCATTTGCTCGTCGGTTAAACTAAAGTTAACCACCGCTAAGTTCTCGGCCATCCGTGATTCGGAAGAACTTTTGGGAATTAAAATGATGCCGCTCTGGTAAACTCAGCGCAAAATTACCTGGGGTACGCTCCGTTTAATATCTTGGGCTATGGCAGTTAAAATGGCGTTTTCGCGGGCCGTCAGTCGGCCATCTAGGTAAGACTTTAAATTGGAATAACCCGTGACAGCGATGTCGTGATCTTGACAGAATTTAACCAACTGCTTTTGTTGGACAAGCGGCTGGAACTCAATCTGGTTAACCACTGGTTTGTGGCGAGCAATTTCCAAAATCTCTTCCAGGTGATTAACCATGAAGTTGGAAACGCCGATACTTTTAGTAAGTCCAAGGTCTTTAGCCTTTTCTAAGTACTGGTAAGCTTTGACGTTTTTACCTTTAACTGGCCAGTGTAAAAGCAAAAGATCAACGTGTCTAACTTTAAGACGTTCCAAAGATTGTCGGACCGACTTGAGGAAAATTTCCTCACTGTTATAGTTGGGTAGTCAAACCTTGGTAGTGATGAAAAGTTTGTGACGATCTAATTTCTCAATCGCTTGTCCAATTTCGTACTCGTTATTGTAGACTTGCGCCGTATCAAAGTGGCGGTAGCCAACTTTGTAAGCCGTCAAAACTCTTTCACGCGCTACCTGCGGTTCAATGAGCCAAGTTCCGTAGCCAATTTTTGGCATTTTATTTCCGTCACTCAACTGTAGCATTGCCATTTTTTCGCCTCCAGACTTAAACAAATAAGTTTAAAGATAATTTTAAACCTCTTAAAACAAACTTTAACGTCAAAAAGAAAGTTGCATTTGTTGACTCGGCAGTCCACAAAGCTTGTATTAAAATAAGGTTGATGTTAAAAGGCGCGGCTTACATTAACGGGGCATTTGTTGAGTCTGAAAAAAAACTCACCATTATCGGCGCTTTAAAACAAAAACCGGTCGGCTCAGTTCCCCAATTAAATGCCCAGCAAATTAACGCTGCTTTCAAAGCGGCTCAATCTGCTCAGGGTCCTTGGTCGTTGACTAAGTGACAAACAAGAGCTAGTTTTTTAAAAAAGTTAACGCAAGAACTGAAAAACAATGTCAACAAGCTGGCTAAAATGATGGAACAAGAAATTGCTAAACCGCTTGCTCAAGGTCAGCAAGAAGTTCTAAGATCAATCGAGTACATCAATTTAACAATTGCGACTTACCAAAAAGTAATGCGCAAAAAAATAACTGCGGCGGGAAAAACCGCCACCATTTACCGCGTGCCGCTCGGCGTTGTACTAGCTATTTCCCCTTTTAATTACCCAGTCAATTTATCGCTCAGTAAAATTGTGCCAGCTCTGCTGGCTGGTAACTCGGTTGTTTTCAAGCCTGCCACAAACGGTTCGTTAGTGGGTTACCTCTTAGCGACTTTGTTTGATGCCCTAAAACTGCCACCGGGAGTTTTTAACTTTTTGACAGGCTCTGGCAGTCAAATCGGAGACCTATTAACTAAGCATCCGGCCGTAAGTATGATCAGTTTCACGGGCGGAATCAAAGTCGGGCAGCGGATAGCCAAATTGCGACCGCTTGTGCCAATTGTGCTTGAACTGGGTGGTAACGACGCGGCTTACGTGCGGAGCGATGCCGACTTAAAAAAAGCGGCGCAATCGATTGCTAAAGGTGCTTTTGGTTATGCCGGGCAGCGCTGCACCGCGATTAAAAGGCTAATTTTACACGCCGATATCAAGGACGCTTTTTTGCCGCTTTTAATTAAAGAAGCTCGGCATTTGCCGACCTTGCCCCTAGTCAACACAGCTGCGGCAGACTGGGTTTCAAAAATGCTCCAAGAACCGGTGAACAAAATTTTGCTCGGCGGAAAAAGACGCGGCAACCAGTTTGAAAACACGATTGTGCAAACTAGTCCGAGCAGTTTGAGTTGACAAGAGGAAGCTTTTGGTCCGCTGTTGCCAGTGGTGGTTTGCGACAGCGATGAAAAAGCGCTAAAGTTAATTAACGACACCCACTATGGGCTGCAAAACTCGCTGTACACAAGCGACTACAAGTGAGCCCGATCCGTGGCTAATCAAATTGAATCGGGAACCGTCAACATTAACGGAGCTTCTTCGCGCGGTCCGGATCAATTTCCTTTCTTGGGCATCAAAGATTCGGGCGTCGGCGTGCAAGGAGTTGAGGATGCGCTTTTGTCGATGAGTCGCTATTTGAACGTGGTGGAGTAATGAAGCGCGCGCTGCTAATTGACTTAGACGGAACTTTGCTTGATGACCAAAATAAGATTAGTGTGTTTAACCAAAAAATGATTAACCAGGCTCGTCAAGCCGGTTGGCAAGTTTACTTAGTGACAGGCAAGTCTTTCCAACACTCCTACCAGTTTTACAAAAAGCTCGGTCTTGATTCGTGGTTTATTACTTCGGCCGGTCAAGTGATTAGTCGTAAAAATGAAATTGTTTGGCAAAAAACGATTTCTTTCTTAGCACTTAAAAAACTTTTTAACGAGCCGATTTTAAATCAAAACGTTGATGATTTTATGGTCCAAACCGCGCAACAAATTTTGGCAACTAACCCTAATTCACCGGTAATTGGTCCGCTCTTTGGTCAAAAAATACCAGTTAAAAAAATCGCCTGAAACACTCCCTTTCAAGCGATTGGTTGTTACTTTACCGTGAAAAAACAAGCCAAATTAACCGTTTCCAAAATTACCCAAACGTTATCAAGACAATACAAAACTGATTTAGACTTTCACCCTTGGGAGATTTGACCTGAAAAAACAATTATTCACGTGGTTCCCAGCCAAGTTAGCAAATATACCGCTTTTATGAAAGTTAAAAAATGGGATCAAATCACTTACACGGTGGTTTTTGGAAACGGACGGAACGACATTCCGCTCTTTAAAAAAGCTGATTTAAGTTATGCCATGCTCGGTTCTACTCCGGAAGTAGTTTCCTACGCGACCAGCGTCAGCAACTATGACAATAACCACAGCGGTGTCGGTAGGGAAATCCAAAAACTTTTAAAATTGTTGTAAGATTTCTTTTGAATTAAAACATCCTGGCTGTTTTAACTTTCGAGTAATTGGCAGACGGATGTTTTTTAAATTTAAGATCAGGAGCAAAACGTGGCAAAGCAAAAAATTTACCAGTGTTTATTTACTTCCGAATCGGTCGGAGCCGGTCACCCTGATAAAATGTGCGACCAAATTGCTGACGCAATTTTAGACGCCTACCTTGCAAAAGACCCTAACTGTCGAACTGCGATTGAGGTCGTTGCTTTTAAACGAACTATTTTCGTTTGCGGAGAAGCAAAAACTAACGCCGTGCTTAACTTCCGCCAAATAGTTGAGCAAGTTATTCAGCCGCTTGGCTACAACCAAGACGATTTCACCATTATCGTCAGCATTAACCGTCAATCAGTCGACATCCAAGCGAGCGTTGATAAAAAAAACGGTGAGATTGGAGCGGGCGACCAAGGCATTAAGTTTGGCTATGCCACGCGCGAAACTCCGGAAATGATGCCTTTATCAATCGTTTTAGCTCACGAGTTGCTCAAGTTAGCCGAAAAACTACGCCGCAAAAAGAAATTTCCCCACGCTAAATCAGACATGAAATCGCAAGTAAGCATTGATTACGGTCAAAAACCTTTCAGACTGGATACGGTAGTTATCTCAATTCAGCACGAACACGATTGCGATTTAAAAAAGTTCCAAAGTTTTATTAAGAAAAAAATTATTGAGCCAGTTGCCAAAAAATACGGGCTCAACACCGACTGCAAAATTTTGATTAATCCAGCCGGAAAATTTACCATCGGCGGGACTTTTGCCGATACCGGTTTAACTGGCCGCAAAATTATCGTGGACACTTACGGCGGTAAAGGACGTCATGGCGGCGGATCGTTTTCTGGCAAGGACTACACTAAAATGGATCGTTCGGGCGCTTACGCGGCCCGTTGAATCGCCAAAAATATTGTCGCGGCTGGTCTGGCTGACGAGGTAGAAACCCAAATTTCCTATGCCATCGGTGTTAACAAACCAATTTCAATCAGTTTAGAAACATTTGGAACCCACAAAGAAGATCCCGAAGTGATTTTAAAAGCTGTTAAAAAAGTTTTTGATCTTTCGCCGTCGGGAATAATTGAAAAACTCAACCTAAGAAAACCGATTTACCAACAATTGGCCACTTACGGTCACTTTGGACGACTTGATTTAGACTTAAGTTGGGAAAAAACTAACCAAGTCAAACCGCTCAAAGACGCGATTAAGTTTTTGAAGAAAGTTTAATTTCCTTAGCGCCTAGGTAAGCGCTAAGAGCCGCAGGTAATTTGATTTTGCCCTCCGATTGGTGGTTTTCAATTAAAGCTGCCACGGTGCGGTCAAGCGCTAAGCCTGAACCGTTAATTGTTCAGGCGTAGTATTTTTCCCCGTCAGCATTTTTGCCTCGGATTAAACTTCGACGAGCTTGAAAATCACGGCACAGCGAGACCGAAGAAATTTCGCGGTAAGTGTTTTCAGAAGGTAATCAAACTTCAAAGTCAATCGTCTTGCTAGCGGCAAAACCTAAATCGCCCGTGCAAAGCAGCACTTGCCGGTAAGGTAAGTGCAATTTTTCTAAGAGTTGAGCCACTTGGTTAACCACCGACTCAAAAAGCGATGGTCCATCGGCAGGAGAACTAATTGTCACTAACTCTACTTTATGAAACTGGTGACCGCGAATTAGTCCGCGCGTATCGCGCCCGCCAGAACCAGCTTCAGCGCGAAAACACGGCGAATAAGCAGTTAACTTAATTGGTCTTGATAAATCTAAAATTTGCTGGCTGTAAAAACCAACCAGCGAAACTTCGCTCGTAGGAATCAGGTACCAGTTGCGACCAGAAATTCGGAAAAGATCGTTGGCAAACTTGGGTAATTGACCACTTCCATACATAGTTTTTTCGTTAACAATCAAAGGTAAATTTAACTCGCGAAATCCGCTTGACAAGTGAAAATCAAGCATTAAATTGCTGCACGCCCTAACTAGTCGTGCGCCCCAATCTAAGTAAGTTCAAAAACGAGCCCCAACCATTTGAGCCGAACTAACAAAGTCAAAAAGTTTTTTCTCAGCCCCTAGTTCGTAGTGGGCAACGACTGAACGAGAGAAATCAAACTGCTCGGGAGCTCAACTTTTGATTACTTTGTTGCTTGATTCGTCCAACCCAACTGGCACATCATCCTCGGGTAAATTAGGGACAGTTGCAAGCAAATTGTTAAGAGCGAGTTCAACTTGAGCAACTTTTTCTTTGGCCGTTTCAATCGTCTTTTTGAGCTGACTGACTTTGGTAATAATTTGGTTTTTTTGACTTTTATCATCTTGGCTGAGCGACCCAAAACGTTTACTTAAAACATTCCGATCAGCCTCTTTTTTTTGGAGACTAGTTAACATCTTGGAACGCTCGCGCGATAAATCAACGATTTGAGTCAAAACTTTGGTGTCAAAACCTCGACTAGCTAGTTTATTTTTGACTAAATCAAAGTTTTGGGTAATCATTTTTAAGCAGAGCATAAACTCATTATACCGAGTGATGGTAGCCGAACTAATTTTGACTAACGGGTTAAAAATATCTCTCAAAGCGCGTAGTATGATTGGGATATGGCTAAAAGCAAAATTAATTTGAGCAATTTATTAACTCCCAAATCACTCTTGGAAATGGGAAGTTTAGAAAGTATGCTTGGTTCGCGTTATTTGCTCATTAAGCAAATAGTTAAAAAGAAATTTACGCCTTCGCTATTATTTTATGGACCGCCAGGTTCGGGTAAAACCACCTTGGCATTAACTTTGGCGCGCGAGTTAAAACTCACGTTTCACGTTTTCAACTCGGCTCTTGACAAAAAAAATGAATTAGAGAGGATTATCCAAAGTTCGCGCGAAAAGTCAATGTCAATTTTGATTGTTGAAGAAATTCACCGCATTAACCGCGACCGCCAAGACATCATTCTTCAAGCGCTTGACCAAGAAAAATTGCTGCTCTTTGCTACCACGACTGAAAACCCTTTTTTCGTCGTTAATCCCGCTTTAAGAAGTCGCGTCCAAATCATTGAAGTTCATCCGCTTAGCTCGGAACAAATTTTGAATATTTTAAAAACAGTTGCTCAAAAAATTTTAGTTGCTCAAAAAACTAATTTTGCTAGCGAGGCGCTTGAACTGATCGCTAACTCTAGTAACGGCGACTTGCGTTATGCTCTGAAAACCATTGAATTGGCCGCCCGTCTTTTCCCCGAAAAACGTTTGATTGATGCACAAAAAATCGCGGGAATTTTCAATTCCACCCATCTGACCGGAGCGCATTACGGCGACCAACACTACGATCTTTTGTCGGCTTACCAAAAATCTGTTCGGGGCAGCGACGTAAACGCCAGTTTGTACTATTTATCCCGTCTTTTAGCGAACGGCGACCACCAAGCTTTGATGCGGAGAATGTTGGTGACAGCTTACGAAGATGTTGGGCTGGCCAACCCGATTATCGCTGTTAAAGTTAAAACCGCTGTGGACTGTTTTCGCCAAATTGGTTTGCCCGAGGGGATGATTCCGCTTGGCCTAGTGACAATTGAGATGGCTCTGAGCGAAAAATCAAACAGCGGCTACTTAGCGATCAAAAAAACTTACGAGTTCGTAACTAAGGATGGTCAGGCTCATTCGGTGCCAACTCATCTCAGAGATGCAAGTTACAAGTCGGCTGGTAAACTGGGGCACGGCAAAGGTTATTTATACCCGCATAATTTCCCTCGTCATTTCATCGCACAAAACTACCTACCCCGAGAATTAGTGAACAAAGAGTTTTTCCAAATTGACCGCTCTAACTTGTACGAAAGTAAGCTTGCTCAAATTTACGAAGACTTTACTAAAAAAACTAAAGTTTAAGTTCGGGGTTGTCGCTAATGTAGCCGTACATTTGCTGCTGATAAATTTGTTTAGATCGGTTAGCTTGGCTTTGGTTTTGGTAGGTTCAACCGATTAAAGGTCGGTTAATTTCTTTAAATGTTTTGATGTAGCGCGGAGAGTTGAGCAATTTAAATGGCACGTGTAAGTAGTCAAAATCACTCCAAGACATTTTGTTTAAATCGCTGAAACGGTTGAAAAGAAAACCTTTCTTAAAACGAGAGGGTAACTTGATAATCTTTTTTTGTAAATCAAAATCAAAACTGGAAACGATGATTTGGGCTTTTAAATGTTTTCAACTTTGAATTTTATTGAAAATAATTTTCTCTTCCTCTAAGGTGTAATGGTCAGGTTTAATTTCCACGTTGATTAACTGGTAATCATCGCCAAACTTTTCCATAAAATCATCAAACAAAAGCGGTGTAAAATCGGGCTTGTTAAGGAAAAAATTGATCTGCTTAATTTGGGCAAAATCCAAACTTTTGACTCGACGCGAATCACGAGCGATGCGATAAAAATCCTCGTCGTGAAAAATCAAAACTTGTTTGTCCCGGGTGAGGCGCACATCAAACTCAACCGCGCGGGTAAATTGCAACGCATTTTGAAAATCAACGGCCCGATTTTCTTTGTCTCCGGAGCGAAATCCGCGGTGAGCGATTAAATAGGTCATTAATTTGCTCGGTAACCAATCCACTCGTCCAGAGTTTCGTAATGCTCAGCTAAAGCGTCGTACCACCCTAGAACATGCCGAACATTTTCGTTTGTGTAAACGTGGTGCTTGACGTAAGGCAACCATTTTTTAGTGTGTCGGTAAGCGACCAAAGAATCTCCCTTGGATTGAAGGTGGTAAACGTTTTTCAGGGTCGACAATTTTTCCGAACTAATAAAAGATTTAATTGGTCAACCTTGTAAGTAAAAAACTAATAAGAGAGGAAAATAAGCTAACCAAATAAAAATTCAAATTTGACGGTAGCCGAGTCAAATCACATTTTTAAAAAATGAGAAATAACCAGCATCCACGATAAACTTATCGGCTTGGCGCGCACCAAACTTATCAATGAAACGGTAAAGCGTGGCTCCGCCCATTGATTCGCCGTAAACGATTAGTTTAGAAGGGCGAAGATGTTCCTTGACAAAATCTAAAACATCTTTGAGTAAAAGCGCTTCTTTTTTACCCAGCGTTGTTTTGCCAAATTGTCGCGAATCGCTCCATCCATAGTTGTCGTAAGCAATCACGCTGTACTGACGCGAATTCCAGTAGTCAACTAATCGTAAAGCGCTGCAGTGGTTACTAACTAGTCCGTTGACAAAAACTACCACTTGGGAACTTTTTCCGTGCCGGTAAAGTTTTAGGTTACCAAAGCGAGTTTTAATTGTTCGAAAAGGGCTTTCAAAACTGGCAAGATTTGGTAGCTTTAAACCGCGCTCAATTAACTTAGTTTTTTCCCAGTTTAAAACCGAGCGATGCGTAACTTTTCGGTAGGCCAAGCATCGGACGCGAATTCATACGTAAAGAGTGATCATAGCTACCCTCTCCTCTGCTTAATGGTTTGCTTATCAAAAAGGTGTTCGTCAGTTTCGCGGGTTAAGTAGTCTTGCTCCCTGAAGAAGATAGCCACAATCACTAGAGAAACGGCTACGGCAATTGACATCACTAACCAAACTAAAAATCCTTCGGCACCAAAAACTACCGTCTTAGATAAAAAAGCGTTAATTTGGACAAAAATTATTCCGCCAATTCCGTAAGTGACCGAGTTAAAAATCACAAAAACCGTCGGTCGAGTGTTAAGCGTTGAAAGTCGCGAAACAAATTCATAACCTAAAAGTATCGTCATGGTTGCTACGCAAGCTTCGGCCACTCCGCCCAAAAGATCAATCAAAAGCGGATCTAGTCCTTTGACTAAGTAAACGATTGTGCCGATCATCAACCAACTTAGCGAAGAAAAAGCCGCGATTAAAATCAGCATTTTTTTGAGTGGAAAACGACCGATCACTTTTAGCATTATAAAAGCGAACAAAACCCGTGGTAAAGTTGAAAAAATCTTTTGGTAACCAATGTGTTGAACGTTCTTGACTGCTTGAGCGGTCTTAGTTAAGTTTTCAACCGTGTTAACTCAAATCGAGTTGAAAGCTTGAATAGTGCCGATCATCAAGGTAAAAGCGACTAAACCAATCAAAAAAGATTTTTTGAAAACGATGTCTTTCCACACTAACGTTTTGTTAATTAAGTTTGACTTTTCAACTTCTTTAATTTTGCGCTCGCTCAGTTGGTGGCTAACGTGCGATTCGCTGAAAACGTTGTTAGGCATTAAAAAAGCTAAGAAGAGCGCCAAAATAACTAGCGCCATGCCCACAATGTAGTAAGGAGTTCCGCTCGCATAAGATATGTTTTTGGCGTGAAAATTAAAGTGAAAATAAATTTGCGTAATGAAAAGTGAGCCGACCCCGGCTCCTACTTCGTAAAAACCGCGCACAAACGATATTTTAACGTTACTTTTCCGAGCCACCGAAGTTGCCCAAGGGTCAAGAGCCGTGCGGTAGCCGTAACCAAAAGCAAAAATCGGCGTGAAAACAACGATTAAAAGTAAAAGCGACGAAACTAATGGCGCAAGCGTAGCTAAAGCAATCGCAAAAACAATGATTAGCGGCAAGACGATTAAGCGGTAATTTTTTCGTTTGTTAACAGCTAAAATGACGAGCGGGCCTGAAACAAAGGCCGCAAAAAGACCGCCGCCGGAAAAAATTAGTCCTTCCAATTTAAACGCTCAGTTAATCCGGGCGTCATAATACTTGATTAAATTGCTGCCTTGATCAGAACTAATTAAAGTGTCAAGTTGCTCGTAAAAGGTCTTGGTTGAAGTGACTCCGTAATCCTTAAATGCTATCGTTATCTCTTGACCGTCTAAAGACGTGAAACTAATTTTCTCGCTGGCTAAATCTTGAACGAGTCGACCGTTAAACAAAATGACTTTTTGAATAAACCACTCTAAGTCGTAAAGCAAAGCCGAAGTCAATCCGACTATCACCCAGAAAGTTATCAGGATGAAGGTGGCTCGACGTTTTTGTTGACGCAAATCCATAGGGCTTACCCATTATATAGTTAGGAATGGTTTAGTCAAAAATTTAGGTCCACTTTTCCACTAGTTCTAGTGCTTCTTTTCGAACCTCTTCCAAGCTCTTCTGGTTAGTGTTAATTCGGTGGTAATTAATTTTTAACTTCAAAAAAATGTCCTGCATAAATTCGTCGTACTGATCTAAGACCTTCCGGAAAAAACCTTGGTTGCTCTGGAAATGTTTTAACTCTGCCGAGCGACCTCTACTTAAAACTCGCTTTTCAAAAGTGCGGAAATTTAAAGTTAACAAAATGTAAAGTTTTGGAACCCCGAACTTGCGAACTAGCTCCTGAACTTCGGCGCATCACAAATCGTACCAGTAAGCAAAACTAGCCTTGGGCAAAGTGTTGCGAGCGAAAATAGGAGCTTCCAAAATTGAGCGATCTAAAACGTGCATTTTGCGGGAACGAGCGTGGTTTTCATACTTCATTTTGCGCAGCTTTAAAAAGTAAAATTCGATGACCTCGGGATGGACATTTTTTTTGGAATAACTAGCCTCTAGCAAAATTTTAAGAATTGGATCATCTTCGTCAATTTCGCTGACAAAATCAAACGGCAATGATTCAGTCAGTGTGGTTTTGCCCGCTGCGATCGGACCACCGATCACGATGAAATTAGCTAGTTTCATTTTATCCCTCGTTTAGTGAGCTCTTCCAGCACCAAATCGGATATCTGCTTGACGCTTAATCGATCGGTTTTAATCTCCACGTAACTAATGCCGTAATCAGCAAAACTGCTTAACATGTGGGAACGGTAATTTTTGTGCAATTTTTTAAAGTACCGGCGGTTAGAGCGGTAGTTGCTTACTTCCACGTAGCGATCGCGAGCGAAAAGACGCTTCTTAAAAGTCCGTCAGGAACAAGTCAGCAAAATATAAAGTTTGGGCAATCCGACTTTCATCGCTATGACGTCTCAACAATTAGTTCACAAAGCTTGGTAATACTGAAGATCAGACGGCGATTTTAACAAAGTTTTGGCAAACAACAAATCTTCTAGAATAGATCGGTCAAAAGCGTGGGTGCTTGTTTGGTTAGCCAGTTCTTGGTATTTTTCAAAACGTTTAAAAAGCATGTCAAACTGAAAAACCTCGGCAGCCAATTTGTCTCCGCGGTAAAGTCCGGCTAACAAAATTTCTTGCAACTCGTCGTTTTTGACTAACTCTGGCACAACTTGAAAAGGTAAGGCCTCAAGCAAAGCAGTTTTGCCAACGGCGATTGGGCCACCGACAACTAAACAATTTGCTATTTTGTGCATTTACTTCCTAAATTTTTGGGCGTCAGAAGACATATGGCGCGCCCAGAAGGACTTGAACCCTCAACCTCTTGGGCCGTAACCAAGCACTCTATCCAATTGAGCTACGGGCGCAGTTTGGAGGCACCAACCGGACTCGAACCGGCATTCAAGGTTTTGCAAACCTCAGCCTTGGCCATTTGGCTATGGTGCCCTGTCAGACCTAAATTATACATGGTCTGTCTATATAATGATACTACCATGGTGCACCAAATTTCGATTGCTGTAATCATTGCTCTTTTTATCGCTTTTGAGGTTTATGTTTTAGGCAAAAAAATTTCATTGACCAACAACTTATTTATTAACAATGAAAGCGCGGTTTGGTCTTTGGGAGTTGCAACGTACCTAGGTTGCACCTTCTTAGCTTTTTTGCCCTTCGCTTGAATCACGCCCAACATCGTTTATTTGATCATAATTTTTGTTGCTAAGGATTTTTTAATTTTCTCGTACATTTTCGTCGGGAAAGTCCGCCTACGTCTAGCTAGCGTTGACTACCAAACGGTGCTTTTTATTTTGTTAGCTGCTTTAACAATTTTGCTTTTTTACAACTTTGTCGTCCAAAGAGAAATCGTCCCGGAATCAGAAAGTAACCGCTTTAATTTTTTTAGTTACCTTTGGCAGTGAACTCAAAACGTTTTAAGCAGCGTTAGCGCTTTGAATCTGGATTTTGTTAAACAATGAATCGTCGGATTTTTGGCTTTAAGTGTGGTAGTTAGCGCAGTCAGTGCACTTGTGATGCGCTTTTCCCGGCAAAGAAATTTCTGAGACTACCTAATTAGTTGGGTTTTAGCCTTTTTAATGGTGATATTTTTCAACTTTAACGGACAAATTGAAAGTTTGCTGGGCGTTTATTTAGTGCCTTTTTTGCTATTAATAGCACTCAACATAATTCAATTTTCCCGCAAAAGGTACAGTTTTGTATTCGTAATTGGTTTTTTGGTGGCTTGAATTATTGAACACCGACTTTTTATCACTTTAAGCGCCTTATCCATATCTGTTTCTTTAATTTACATTTTTCTTAAAAAACCGATGCCATCGCTTTTTTTCTCGCAACTGATGATTCCAATTTTAGTGATTGTAGTCAGTTGGTTAAACTTTTGAATCGTTTACCTTCTGCTAGTGGTGTTGGCAGTCGTTTACATTATCATTACCGTTAGCAAAACCACCGATTTAATCGCCAAAATTAACTACTTTCTGCAAAGAAATAACCGGGTTATACCGGTCGTATTTTTGGTCACAATTTTGCTAATTGCCACCCTAGTACTCGCTTTTTCTCAGCGCAGTATTACCGACATAGCCTGGGAAGAGCACCTTGTTTTTGATTACCAAACTTTTGTAGTTAGTCAAGAGGCGGTAGGAATTTTAAAAATTGTCCAAGCCGTTATTTATGCTTTAGCGATCTTAGCGTTAGTGACGGTTTTAATTTTCTGATCGATTTTGCGAACCAAAATTATCCACTGGCGAACTGGAGTAGTGCTAGTCAGTTTAATTTTTGCTACCGCCTTTAATCCACTCATTTACCCGACCTTGTCTTTAGTGGGATTAGAAAACAACTTCACGTACTTAAGAAGCGTGACTTTTGTGCCGTTAATTCTGATCGGCTTAATTAAGTTGCGAAACTGAATGTACAAAACTATCGAAGTTTAACCGCTTTTAAGTTTTTGCCAGCTAAGACTTTGGCAACACCTCCATTACGGAAGTCCGGACCTAGGATGGAAGCCATTTTTTTAAGCGCTGGATCGGCGTTTTTAAGCGCGATTAAATGACCTACGTGCCCCACGACAGTTGAATCGTTGAGCGAATCACCAACGTGGGCGGTTTGCTCAATTTTTTTGATGCGAAGCAATTTTTCCCAAACGTAACGGTTGGCCAAACCTTTGGTTGCCTTTTGATCGGTGACTTCAATTGTTCATCCGCGGGTTGAATTAACCACCGAAGCCGAAGGTACAAGCATTCTCAACTGCTCGGTTAAACGTTTGATTTTGCCCCTTCGTTTTCCTCAAACCATTATTTTGTAGTAATTTTTGGGACTAACCGCGTAACTGCGGGTCACGCGGTAACCAAGTTTGCGCACGAAAAAGCGACTAATAAGACCCCGAACGCCGTAAGCGATCATTTGGTCATCGCATTTAAAGGAAAGTTTGTTGCGGCGAATAAAACCAAGAACGGTTGATATTTGACGCGAATTCATGGTGCGAGCAAAAACTATCGCTCCGCTTCGGTTAACAATTAAAGCCCCGTTGGCGCAAACAGCGAATTTAACGTTTAACTGGTCAATAAACTTAGTCGCCTTGGGTCCTTGCCGACCGGTTGAAATAATGGCCTGAACTCCCGCCGGTAACTTACTAATTGCTAGCGCGTTAGCTTGTGATATTTGGTCGTTTTTCTCATCAACTAGCGTTCCATCTAAATCCAGAAAAAAAACCTTGATGTTCGCGACTAAATTTTTCATGCTTAAGAATTGCTCTCTTGAGTTGGCAAAATCAGTTTACCGCTTTCGATTCAATTCTTTTTTAAGTCAAGCCACTCGTCTAAATTACGGCACCTCAGTCAAGCGACTAAGTCGGCATCAATGTCCAAATTATAAGTTGGTGACTTGCCTGAGACCGTAACTTGCCGATACCAATTTTCCGCCTTTTCTAAGTCATCTTTGACTTGGGGAAGGTTGACTTTAAAATTCCAATTCTTGACTTTACGATCTTTAATGTCGTAATTGGCCGGATCTTCGTAATCATTTTCCTTTAAGAAAGTGGCTACAATCGTAAAACGATCGGCGCCGATTAAGTGGGCGTAAATTTGAGCTTGGCGAATGTAATGACTAGGTGGTTTATTCATAAGTCAAAAATCCCAATTTTTTTCGGCGGTAGTTTTGACTTCAATGATCATGTTAGTTTCCTTGACGTAAGCATCGGGCAGTCCGCCCACGACCGGGTGACGGTCGGCAAAGTAGTCGTAGTTATACTTAACAGCGTCAAAAGTTTCGATCGGGTGAGCAATTTTTTCCCGCAAGAAATCAATCACGATCGGCTCAATTTTTTGACCAGCGTTTAAGTATTTACGATCTAAGGGCGGATGGTCAATCCAAAATATGCGGCAAAAAGCCGCAAAGGGCGAACCAAAGCGACTTAGGTTTAAAACATTGCCAATTAAAGAGCCGCCAATTTTTTTAAAACCGAACTTGCCCCACAACTTCTTCTGGCGGAGTTTGTCCAAAAAAGTTGGCAAAATTTCAACTCGTTTGTTAACTTCATCGAGCTGATACTCTTGTCCGTTGTAAAAATGGCGTTTGATGTTATGGTCCTAATTCTATTAAAGTGCTAACTTAGGCAACAAACTTAATAATGCTAAGCACTAACTGGGCCTCCCAGTTATTCATTTCGTTCTGGTTAGTTGGTTTGGGCAAGGAAAACTCTATTTTGTCGCCTTGATCGTACAAATCGCCCGGCGAAACACTAATAGCTTCTGGTTCTGCGCTCATATCCTGGGGCGCTTTAACTAAAGCGTACTTCTTACCAGTCATCCAATTTTTTCAAACATTTGATTGAGAAACTGCGTAAGACAAAACATGGTACTCCTGCAACATGTCGTTATAGTAAGTAAATCCATTGCCAGGGATGGCCGCAAAGGAAACTAACTTAGTCGCTAAAAGCGTTCCAATCGCATGATTTGTAATCGCCGTTAAGTTGTTGGCGGGTTTGTTTATCGTATCAGCAACGATGTCATTAACTTCTTTTGTCGTCTTAACTGCTTGGTAACCTAAAGCAAGTTCTTGCTTAACTTTGGCAAGCGCGCCAGAAATTTTGCTCAAGTCAAATTCTTGCTGCTGACCCGAACTTTTTAAAACTAATTTTGGTTTGCTAAAGTCAATTTTATTAATGTAACCTTTGAGAACCTCAAAATCTGCCTCGCTCACATACTTTTGATCGTCTTTGCCGTCAGTTACCGGCGTCATCATTTGATCGCCTCTTTTGGGCATGAAAATTTTGAAACTTTGGTCCATTTGACCAAACACCGCTTGGACAGAACTAGCAGAATTTAAATCAATTAGCACCGCGTTTTGCTCGATTGGATCTTTTCCGTTTTCAACTTTTTTCCCTCCGCATGCTAAAAGCGAAAAAGCGGGGAGGGAAGTCACAATTAAGGTCGGTCAAAACAGTCTAAAAGAGCGGGTTTTTTTCATAAATAAGTCCTTTGTTTGGGTGTATACCAAAAATTATACACCTAGTTCCAAAGGGCTAGCAACCTAATCGGCTTCTGAGTAAATGTTGACGATGTTAAACATTAGTTGTGCTTCAAAATTATTAAGACCTGTTAAGTCTTTGGGAACGGCCAAGGCTTTCTCAAACATCAATTCTAAAGTTTTTTGGTCTTGACCATAAGCGCCGTCGCCGACTACCTCATAAAGACTGAGTCCTTTGAATTGGTCAACCTTAGACGTGTAACTTTGATCTTGGTCAGAAGGCAATGGATCAACTTCCAGTAACTTAAAATTCTGGTCTAGTGTCAGCATCTGTTTGTAAGCAATTTTTGGCAATCTTTCTTCTTTGTAAGGGTCAGTAGTCTTAACTCAAACATTAAATTTATGCTTTCGCTCTTCTTGATTTTTATCAACTTTTGACAACTCTGAAGCGTACCATTTAACTTGAACTTGAAAATCAGCTTTTAAGCCGGTTTTTCCAAATCGCTCAACTTCTGGTTTTAAAAATTCGTTGATAGCTTGGTGAATTTTGTCTGCCCACTGCTCTGGTTTCTCGCCTGGCGACAGCGCTTGCTTAGTTAAAAAGGCGTTTAAATCTTCGGGATTGGTTTTTAGTTTTTTTCCAATCGCTTCGTGAAAATCAGCAAACTGATTAGAAAATGTGTTTTTGGATAGAATTAATTGGTATTTTTTTCCGGCGGATCATTTTTTTCAAACGGTTGAATCGGTAACTTGTTTGGAAAATGCGTGCAAAGAATCTAGAATTCGAAAAAAATGGTGTCTAGTTTCGCCTGGTAAAGTGGTGAAACCACTAAAATTAATAGCAAAACTTATTCCAAGTGCTTGAGCAGCAATCGCTATCATGTTAGGAGCAGGTATGCGCTCGTCGCCATTCCAAAAAGTTTTCACAATGTCTTGTAGGCCAGTTTTTAAATCGGTGACAAGGTGGTAATTTTCGCTTTTCAAGTCTTTCTTAAACGCTAAAACAGACGCACGGAATTCGCTCATATCAAAATTTTGCTCTCAAGTTTGGTCTCCGTCGGTGTAGGAAATTTTTAAATCCACGGCTTGAGTCTTGATGTTGTGGGCCCATTTAATAAATTTTTCGTAAGAATCTCGGGCAATACCCTTCTGTTTCTCAAGGTTTTTGACAAGTGTGGCCGGAGTTGGCTTAGCCAGTAGTTTAGTTGCTAACTCAGGCATAAAAATTTGGTAAACAGAGTTAAAACTCTTAAAAAAATCTTCTATACCGTTAAGCCTATTCAAATTAATTTCGGTTGCTTGCTGGTGGATGATTTCCCAGTCATCGCGTTTATCTTTTTCGTCAAGTTTGTTCGCACAAGCGACTGCCGATAAAACCGGCAAACTCGTGAGAAGAGTTGGCGCGAGAGAGTAGATGAAAATTTTTCGCATTAAAGCTCCTTTGTCAGCAATTAAACTGCTTTTGATAATTGTGAACAGAAATTATTATACACTTTTTTTCATTTTTGTGTCATGATAAAAATAGAGTACTAAATGGTCGGTTTTAAATCGCTTAATCACCTTAATCAGCTAGGCCCGAAAGTAGGTAATAAAGGAACTTACCTTTTCAAAGTGACTGAAGACTAACCCCGGCATCTAAGTAGTAAGATCCGTTTTCTTCCACGGTTAAATCAACATTTTGCTTAGTTAATCAATTTTTAAAAACTGATTGAAAAAACATCGTTTCAATTCAAATGTCTATTTTTCCAATCATTTGAGCAAAATTCTCAAAACTGTTGGCTGGCAAATTAACTAACTTAGAAAGTTGAAGCGCAAAACCAGGTTTATAGGCCAACAGCGAGGACACTAAATTAATGGTTGTCAGTGATTGACCCGCTTGAGCAACTTGAATAAAATCTTTGGGAGTGCCGTTGTCACTCAAACCATTTTTTTCAACATCATACTTTTTGTCTTGGGGACCCGAATAATTGGCAAAACCACTAATTATTTGCTCAATTTCTGATCCAATTGTTAACTCAAAAAGGCGGGTAGTTGTGTTTTCAAAACGTAATTTCACGTTCGTAACTTCGCTCAGAGCGTAAAAATAACCGCCTTGATCGCTGACATTAGCGTAGTAGCCTCAATCGGCAGTTGCTCAAGCGGCATCAAACGCTCTGGTAGTGCGCAAAGCGCTAATCGTACCGAGAATATCAATCAGTTCATAATGGTTGTTAACTAGCGCTAAATCAATCGTGTCACTCTTGGGGTCGTAAGCTTGGGAAAGTTGTGTTCACGGTCGAACTTGGTATTGACTTGGCAAAGCAACATCGTGTTTAAATTCATACGTAGTTTCGTTATCACCGTCTAAAGGTTTTCATTTAGACCAAGTGGTTGAACATCCAACGCTAAGAATTGGCAACAAAGCGGAGAATATCAAAGGTCAAAAAAGCGATAGTTTTTTCATTTACACTCCGATTGCCTCACGGGCTTGTTGCTGTTTCATCGTCATGATGCTGACGACCGTCGAGAAAACAAATATCACGCCAATCGCAGCAAAAGCGATTAAGACGGCTCACCAGGAAATGCTAAAAGGAATTAAAATCGAGCCAAAATTAATTACGAAAATCTTGAGAGAGGTCAAAATTCCAAACGCAACTGGAACGCCAACCACAATTGAGGCAAAAACTGGCAAAGCGTAAATTAGCGCGAACATTCGCATTATTTCGCCTCGTTTATAACCGAGCGTTCAAAGCGCGGCAATTCTTTGGCGGTTGGCGCTAATTAAGAGCCCAGAAACAATCGCAGCAAACAAGATGGACAAAGTAACCGAAATCATTTGAATGATTCAAATGATGTCCGATGAAAGACGAGAAATGTTGCGGAATGAAGTGTTGCTAATGTCTTGCCAAACCACGTCCTTATTAATGGCAACGTAGGGAGTGCGTGAGTAAAGAGTGTAAAAATCGCTGAGCGTTTTGGCTAAGTCGGTTGGATACCTTAAGTCTGAGTTAGTTAACATGCGTTCTACGACATTGGCTCACTGACCATGGATTGTGTCCGTCGCCAAGTAAAAATAAGACGGAGAGTACAAACTTAACGTACTTAGGACAATTGGGTCAGATTCGTTAGTTAAAACGCCGTTAAAGTTTTTAGATTGCTCGTCCCAACCGATTAACTTGTTGGCAAATGATTTAAGCGTCAAAAAGCGGTTGTCATCGTAAGTTTCAATTACATCAACAACTTCAAAAGTAGTCGATGGGGTGGCAAAATTTTCTGAGTTACGGTTAACGTGGTTGCTAATGGGAGCGTTAAAACGACTGCCTGGACCTAAACCAAGTTTTTCTGATATGAAGCGGTTAATGATGACTGGGCTAGCGTCATTTTTTGGGTAGTTAGTTAGTTTTTGTCAGTTTGAAGGCGAAAGCTTAAAAAAGTGACTCTCGCGTTCAAGCCCGATCATCGTGTAGGGGATTTCTTGGCCGCGACTTTCGTAATTGAAAGATACATAAGTGTAAGGCTCGTCCCAACTTTCAACCAACAAATTGTTGTAAGTAATCACGTAAGGCCGGAAAGACGATGAGGTGTCAAACATTCTTCTTAAAGCGTTGAAAACAAAATCAACAAAATCGGGGTCAATGTTTTCTTGATCAATCATTTTGTTTTCACTCAAAACTTTTCAATCGTTAGCCGCGGTCGGCCACCAAGGCTTACTGCGATAACGTTGGTTAATTCCGACTTGAGTTGCTCGTTGGTAAAAATCGCTTTCGTTAGCTTCGGCCCGGTTACGTTGGTTGTCAGGCATTAGTTTGCGAGCGATGTCCCAGGAGTTGACACTACTAATCGTGACATCCAGAAGCGGCTTAAATTGGAGTTTGTTCTCTAAAAATCGGCGCACTCGGCGCATTTGCTCGACATCATCCAAGTTAATCAAATCCACGTTAGCGCCGTTATCCACGTCACGCACGCTCGGAATGTGTCACTCTGGTGAATTGGGATCGCTTGGATAAAGACGCGCCGTGGACTGGGCCGGTTCATACTTAGCTAAAATAGCATCCGAGTAAGGGATAGCCCGGTAATTGCCGCCCTCAATCGTTGGGCTGTAAAAATTAACTTGAAAACTGTAGTTGTTAGTGCTGACAGTTTGATCATAGGCGTACTGAGCTTTGCCTAGCGAAGAAAGTCCGATGATGATTGTAGCCACCGAAATTATTCCCGCCAAAGTTGAAAGCATCAGTCGACCAAAATTAGATAAGGTCAAAGACATAATGTACTTAACTTTGACGTTCACCCATCTAAAAGGTTTTAAAAAAACTCTCGCAATCGAAAATTTGTGTTTGTCGCGCTGAGCAATCATGTCAACCATGTTTCCATGTAGATCAACGTAGCATAAAATCCAAACCATTAAAAAAATCGTGACGACCGGCACGATGACAGTCACGATGAGCGAGACTAAGTTAAACATCGTGCCGTAAGTCGGAATTGTTCAGTAGTTGGCAAATATATTGATAAAGGGAAACTGAAGAATGTAGCCGACCACGTAACCTAAAATTGAAGGCAAAGTCACGAGCAAAAAGGTAACGCAACTGAGCGCGAAAGCTATTTTGCCTTTCCGGTATCCCAAAGCTAAAAGAGTGGCGTATTTTTTCCTTTGCAAAGTTAGCAGGGATTTAAAAACTAGTAAAAACAAAGTCGCTACAAAAATAACCAAAAAGGTGGTCGTCACAATCGTCAGCGTTGAAATGGTTTTTTTAAGTTGCTCTAAGAAAATGACTCTTTCTTGGGTTAAAACAATCGGATCGTTAGATTGGTTGTACTTAGTAACAATGGCGACATTTTTGGGTCAACCCATGGTTGGGATATCCCCCGAGTAAGAAATGCCAAGAGAAGGTAAAATCGCGCTGCCCCAACGCGCAATCAAATCAACTTGGTCGTCAATTTTGCTACGTTCTTCGGGCAATGTCTGATCGGCATACTTAATTGAAAAATAATTTTCCTCGGGATTAGAACGGAAGCTGTCAACGGCGCGTTGATAACCCCGCAAATTGGTATAAACAATCGCTTCGCGCTCGGGCGTTGGAATCGGACGCGAATGGTCAATAATTGGAAAGGCAAAGTCGGGAGTCACTCCAATGCCGGTAATAAAGTAGGGCATTTGATCAACCCAAACTATGTTGTTGCGGTAACGGTTTTTTAAGTAATCGTTTTCGTGAAGTTGCTCCAAATCGTACTCGCTGTAAAGGTTGAGCACTTCGCTAGGGTGGAGAGAGTACTTGCCATTTAAATTAGCGTAAGATGGCGAGACAATCGCTTGGTAAGCTGAAGGGTCAGTGAGGGTAACGGTCGAACCGATTGAGCTTTGAGCTACTCAGCGGTAACCTTTTAAACTGTTGACGCTGTAGGGCGTTTTGCTGCCAAATTTGTTTTGAGCACGAAAGTCTATTTCGTTTTGAAATTGCTCGTCGGTCAACATTTTAGTGAAATTTTTTGTTCCGTCATAAATGATGAGTTTGTTGACATTGACATCTTGCTCGGGAACGTGCACTAACTTAAAAGCTCTGTCCTCGGCAAAAATGGCAATTGACGCGGTGTGGCGCATTTCAAGTTTACCTTCGTAAATCTGGTTAATAGCTCTTTGGAAACGTTGCGGTTTTTGGTTATTAACAACTTCTTGAATCCATTCTTTTGCTTCGGAAATTTTCCGATCCAAAAGAATTTTTTCTTGTTCGGCGTCAAGACCACCCGTTTGAACTGGATACTCAAACGGATGCGCCGCAAAATAACTTTGGTAATCACCACTTGCCTGGTCAACGACGATTTTTTTCTGTCCGGCCAACTGACTATCTTCCACGCGCAAACTAAAATCGCCCTCGTTTTTAAAAAGTTGCTTAACCACGCTGTCATGTAAATTACCCTTTTGGCTAATTTGATCGTATGACCTTTTGAATGCAAAAGCTGAAGACTGTAAAAGCGTGTAAGTTAACGAAGAAACGAAAATAATCGCCACCATGATTAGTGAAAAAATGCGTCTTGAAAACACTAATTTAAAAGCTTGTTTAACTAGCAGTCTCATGGTCGCTAACTCTCCCGTCGTCCACGTAAAGCACTTGGTCGGCTACTTCTTTTCACTGCTGGTCGTGAGTGACAATGATAATGGTCGTGCCGTACTTTTTATTAATGCCGGCTAAAAGACGAATAACTTTCAAAGTGGTTTTTTGATCCAGCGACCCCGTCGGCTCATCTGCAAAAATGATCGTCGGATTTTTAGAAAGAGCCCGAGCCACCGAAACTCGTTGCTGCTGACCGCCCGATAAATTACGGATGTCTTGGTCAAGCACGTCTTTAATCCCAAGGTCGTTAAACAGGTCTTCCACATTAAGTGCTTTTTGCGGATCTTTTTGTAATACTTGACCAATCTTAACGTTGTCGCGTGCGTTTAAGTCGGGCAAAAGGTTGTAACTTTGAAAAACAAAGCCCACGTTATCGCGACGAAACTGGGTCATTTCCGGGTCTTTTAGCGCCGATAAATTAACGTCGTTCACAATCACGTCTCCGGTGGTGGCGCGGTCAAGGCCAGAAATTACGTTCAAAAAAGTTGATTTGCCGCTTCCCGAAGGTCCGTAAATAACGATCAATTTACCCTTGGGAATTGATAAGGAGACATCTTTTAAAATGCGAACTGCGTTATGCCCGCTGACGTAATACTTGTTCAGTTTTCGAACATCAATAATGTTGCCTTCGCTGTTTTTTAAATTTTTGTTGCCTTTGGGATGACGGTTAAGTTTTTTTAGTTTTTTGGCTTTGGTTGTCTTGGGCATTGGTTGTTCCTGTAGTTAAGGGACTAAACAATTATAAGGGCGATTAAAAATAAGGGGTAATTATGCCTGATCCATTTTGGACCAAGGCGGCGGAAAATTGGTCGGTGTGGGGCAAACTTTGCTAAAGCTAACTAGGTAAGTCGGAACTTGACCTTCCACTTGGTAAGCTTTAATTTCCAACTTTAAAGTTTTAATCAGGCGCCCACACGCTTTTATCTCCTGGTGGTAAGCAGGACCTTTAACGAACAAAAATCGTGATCCGGGCGCGCCAAGGTGGTAACTCATTTGAATTAAATGTTTTAAATCGCTCACGGCTCGAGCTAAAACAAAGGCAAAACTGTCCCGATCTTGACTCTCTTCTGCTCTGACGTGCAAAACTTTAAAATCTAAGTTTAACTCGCGTTTAACGACGTTTAGGAAACTAACTTTTTTAGAGTTTGCCTCGTAAATCGTCAGTTGAATTTTCCGGTGAACGATTTTAAGCGGTAAACTGGGAAACCCGGCGCCCGCGCCTATGTCCAAAACGGACTTAGTCTCCATCGCACTGACCCAGTCTTTAAAAGTGACTAACGACTGGTAAACCCCTTGCTCTCAAATTTGACTTTCGCTTCAAGCCGTTAAATTAAACTTTTGACCAAATTCCTGAATTAATTTGACATAGCGCTCTAACGCCTGAAATCTGACCGGGTCTTTGACAAGATCTTTTACTTTCTGAAAGAAAACCATTCTTTAGGCAGCGATTTGTTGCTTAAGCACTTCCATCGGCATAAAACCAGCCTGAGTACTTTTGAGTTTTTGGTTGTGGTAAATGAAAGTAGTTGGCACGCTTTGCACGCCCATTTCGGCCGCTACTTCGCGGTTAGTATCAAGGTTAACTTTTAAAACAGTGATTTGCGGATTTTGCTCGGCAAGTTGTTCCAAAACTGGTGCCATCATTCGGCAAGGACCACATCATTCAGCAAAAAAGTTGACTATTGTCGTTCCGCTTGTTAACTTAGCTTGAATTTCTCGACCGTTAATAATTTCTAATGGCATCCTTAACCTGCTTTCTAATCTTTGAAAATCATTATACGCCAGACTTAATAAGCCTTGGCGAACAAAACTAAGCGGCGCGTTAACCGACCCGTTATGATGCACTTAAGACTTTTGGTTAGTTTGTAATCAAAAGGTATGCACCGCGCGGTAGCGCCAGTCTCATCTTGAATAAGTTGCTCATCTTGGTCTGTTCCGGCAAAGGGCACCAAAACAAAACGGTTATCTTGAACACCCTTTTTAAGACTCTCGTAAGTATCAACTCGCACCGTGTTTTGGCGCAGTCTTTGCTCGGCTTTTTCAAAAAGGTTTTGTTGAATTAAAGCGAGTAAATCTTTGATGGTAGCGGGCAAGTTTTCAAGGGAGCAATTTGTTTTATCCAATGTATCTCGCCTGACTATCACGACTTGACCAGCGCTAATTTCCCGCGGACCAATTTCAATTCTGAGCGGCACTCCTTGAATTTCCGACTCGGCAGCTTTAAACCCAGGACTTTTAGGGCTCGCGTCTAACCGAACTCGTCAGCGTTTAGATAACTTTTGTAAAAGTTTCCGAGCAGTTAGCAAAACTTGGGGGTCTTTATCGGCAAAAAGAGTGATTAAATCGATTTGGTAAGTTGCCACTTGGGGCGGCATAATAATTCCCCTGTTATCCCCGTGAGCCATAATCACCGCGCCAATTAAGCGCGTGGACATTCCCCAGGAAGTTTGGTAGGGATGAACAAACTCCTGATTTTGGTTTTTAAACTTGATGGCGTAAGTTTTAGCAAAATTTTGACCAAGATAATGAGAAGTTGCGCTTTGAAGCGCTTTGCCGTCTTTCATCATCGCTTCTAACGAATAAGTCGTGACCGCGCCGGCGAATTTTTCCCGCGGTGTCTTTTTGCCAACTAAAGTGGGAATTGCTAAAAACTTAGCTAAAAAACGAGCGTAGTTGCGAATCATTTTTCGAGTTAATTTGCGTGCTTCCTGGGCGTTTTGGTGAGCGCTGTGCCCTTCTTGCCACAAAAACTCGGATGTTCTTAAAAAGGGGTTAGTTTTCTTTTCACCCCGCAAGACATTGACTCACTGGTTGTAAATTAGCGGCAAGTCGTGGTAAGAGTGAATTTCGTGGCCAAAAAGTTGACTAAAAAGCACTTCCGAAGTGGGACGAATCGCGAGCGGATAAGCTAGTTTTTTTTCGCCTACTTGGGTTACTGTGTAAAGTTCGGGCGCAAAACCTTTGACGTGGTCTTTCTCTTTCTCGATTAGATCAGTCGGAATTAACAGCGGTAAGTAAACATTTTGTGAGCCGATTTTTTTCAGAATTTGCTCAAAACCAAGCCGAATGTTGTCCCAAATCCCGTAAGCAAGCGGTTTAAAAATCAGCAAGCCTTTGCTTGGGCCATATAAAGCCAGACCGCCATTAATCACTACATCAACGTATCACTGGGAAAAATCTTTTTCCATTGGCGTGATTTTAACTAGTTGTTTCACCGTACCATTATACTAAAAGATGTTTTTTAGGGGTTTTTCTGGGGCAAAATGCAACTTTTTTAATTTAAGAAGTAAAGGTCTTTTTCGGTTGAAATTGGTAAATTGCGGTTATTTTTTTCGCTAAAGTTTTCCCAAATGATAGTGGTGTTGTAGTCTTGGAAAATTTTTCTGAGCGATATTAAATACAAGTAGTTTTCGATTTGGAGTTGCGAATCTTGCACCACCAAGTTGTAGTTAAAAACAATGAAGGAAGGCTTAATTTGCTGCAAAACCGTGACCGTGTACTGCGAGAAGCGCCTGAAGCGGAAACCAATGGCAAAACCTTTTTCCAACAGCAGTTTTAAAGTTGGTTTAATTTGGTTAAGTTGTTCGTAATTGTCAAATCTAATCACGTAAGCGATACCAGTTGGCTCCAAACGAGATAAGTTGTTTTTTAATCATTCGCTGTTAACATCTAACAAAACTTGGGAGCTTAACTTTTTACTGGTAATTTTTTCGGCGTGAGCGTCGATTAGGCCGTTCAAATTGTAGGCGTTGACTAAAATGTTGCTTAACTGCTGCTTGTCAAGAGCTGGAAGTGCAGGAAAGGAGTAGTTGACAACTGTTTTATCGTCTTTTATTCTTTTGACCGGAACTAACTTGGTTTCAAATTTGTGCGATCTAACCGCGTCGCGAAAAATTTTGATTTGTTCGCTGTAGTGGGTAAATTCACCCTGGTACTCCTGGACTTGCTTAATGTCAAGAAAGTTTTGTTTCCAACGAATCGATAAGTTGACTATGAAGTCAAGAGTGGACAATGCGCGGTTAAAAACTTTCCGGTAATTAACATCTTGAAAACGAGCGCTACCTGATCCCCGGATAAAAGTGCCTCAACCTGCGTGATCAACTTTAAATTTAACTAGTTCAACTAGGTGATTAACTTTGCGCTTGACTTTTTTATAATTTGCCGCGTAACAAGTTAACAGCACCAATTCACGTCATTCATAAATGTCGTACTTAAAGCGCAGTGGCAATTTTAAAATCTCGCAAATGAAGTTTTCTCTGACGTTAGTTAGATGGTTATTTAAGTTGAAAACCAAAAACCCTTTAAATTTAGCGTCTCGGTTGGCTACTTCTTCGGGAGTAGTTAGCGCATTAGTCACATCATCGGGAACTTCAAGGTCAATTTTTCAATTAACAACGATCAGGTAGTCAGAAACTTTGTCTAGTTTGCTTAATCTCACGTTAAACAAAAGCGGAACGCGTTTACCAAAGTGACGCGCACCATTAAACTTAAAATCGTAGGAAATTTCGGTTTTGCCGTTATCAATTTGTTGGAGAGCTTCCCGGTAAAGTTTGGAGTTTTCTGGGTGTTGAGTAATCACGTGCACCACAAACTGACGACTCAATTGGCGCCGCAATTTATTCTCCTTAATCGTTTCGTCTAAAGCAAACTCTTGGGTTTGAAAATTGTCACTAGATAAGTGGTCAACTCGGTAAGGGGTGACTTTTCTAGTCATGGGATCTAGTTTGTAAACAAAAACGCCGCGGTGTTCTTGCACGTTGATGTTTTTCTGCCAAAAATTAGTTAACATCAAAACGATTAGAGCTAAAAGCAAGCCGCCTAACAAAAAACCAACCACTAAAAAGTAAGACAAAATGACCACTAAGATCCAATCCTCTCGATTGATTTATGGTTTTTCATCAACGTTTTCACTCCGTAGGGTTTGCGAAAGTTAATGTCAATTAATTCGTTGTTCACGTTAATGACAGTTCCTTCCCCGAAAATTATGTGGGAAACCCGGTCACCAGCAACGATGTTTTCGTTGGCTAAGTTAATTGCCTCTGAATCAAGGTTTTCAGCGATAAAACTTTTGGTAAAGCGACTAGTGTTAATGCCCATTTCCTTCAAGAATCGCGAAGGTCTTTTTTGCGATTTGTAGTCAATAGAATAACCTCTTGAACTGGAAATGAAAACTTTCTTCATTGCGCGCGTCAATGCCACGTAAGCTAGTCGCCTCTCTTCTTCTAAAGCTGCTTCTCCGCCCTCATCAATCGCTCGTGCCGAAGGAAAGACGCTCTCTGAAAAACCAGCGATAAAAACATTTTTAAACTCTAAACCTTTGGCCGCGTGAGCTGTCATCAAAGACACAAAGTCGTTAGTTCGACTAATGTTTTCGTAATCAATGTAAAGCACGATTTCCTCTAGGTAATCGGCTAATTGTTTGTCCTGGTGTTCCTTTTGTCAAACGTCAATTGACCGAATTAACTCGTTAATGTTTTCTAGGCGGGATTTGTCTTCCGGTGCTTTTCAAAGATCAAGGTAGTTAATTTCAATTAAAAAACTGCGCAAAACTTTGGCAATCGGGTTAGTCTTGAGTGCAACGCGGTACTTGTTAATTAAATTTATAAAAGTGGCCAGTTCGTTGCGCTGTTTAATTTGAAGTGGTAAATCTTGAAAATGATCGGTTAAAGCGCTCAAAAGTGGTTTACCAACCTTTTTAGCATACTCAACTAATTTGGCCACGGTGGTGCCTCCGAGCGAACGCGGCGGCACGTTAATCATCCGCAAAACCGAAACTTCGTCGCCGTTACTAATGATTTTTAAGTAGGAGATGGCGTCTTTAATCTCTTTACGCTGGTAAAAACGAGTGCCGCCAAAAACAACGTAGTTAACGTTGCCGCGGATAAGCGCTCTTTCGATCGATTGGGAGATGTAATTAGCCCGGTAGATGATGGCGATGTCTTTGAGTTGGGTCTTGTTTTTTTTGAGTTCGTAAATTTTTTGAACTATTCAACGTGCCTCGGCTTCGTCAGAAAAAGCTGAAAAAAATTCAATCCCTTCGCCTTGGTCGTTGTTAGTGTAAAGATTTTTATCAATTCTCATCCGGTTGTGCTTAATTAGTTTGTTAGCGTGGTTCAGAATCAGTTGGGTTGAGCGGTAGTTTTGCTCCAACTTAATAATCTTTGCGCCTTTAAAATACTTTTGAAAGTTGTTAATCAGATCAACATCGGCTCAGCGCCAAGTGTAAATAGTTTGGTCTGGGTCGCCCACGATAGTAATGTTGCCCCGAGAGGCAAGCGTTTCCAAAATTTCGTACTGCGTATAAGAGGTGTCTTGAAATTCATCAACTAAAACGTAGTCAAATTTTTGCGACCATCTGGCGCGTGCGTTAGGATTTTCTTTGAAAAGTTTGTGGACAAAAATGATTAAATCGTCAAAATCCAAAGCTTTAACCCGCTCTAATTCTTGTTGGTAGTCGCGGTAAACTGCCGCCTCAAGTTTTTCGTAATCTTTACGCGCTTCAGACATTTTTTGACTTGGGCTAATGTTTAAAACTTTGTTGCGCGAAATGTAATCTAGCATGGAACTGTGGGTAAACTGTTTGGCGCTAGCTCCGTGCATCTTGTAAATCGTGTCTAAAATTTGTTTCTGGTCAGCCCCATCAATAATGTTGAAATGAGTTGGATAGCCAAAGTGTCCAATTTCGCTGCGCAAAATTTTGGCGCAAAGCGAGTGGTAAGTTGAAATTTGCGCTTTTTCGGCTTGACTACCAATCATTTCCACCACGCGTTCGCGCATTTCGTTAGTCGCCTTGTTAGTAAAGGTAACGGCCAAAACGCGCTCGGGACTAATTCCAATGTCAACGATTAAGTAAGCGATTTTGGAAGTGAGCATGCGGGTTTTACCTGAGCCGGCTCCCGCGATGACAGCCAAAGGTCCTTGGACGTGTAAAACGGCCGCTTGTTGCTGGGTGTTTAACTGCGTTAAGTAAGGTTTTTTGCTCATGATTACTCTTTTTCCTTTTCGATAAAGTTGACGACTGGCTCAGCCACTTTTTTGGGTGCAAGCGGATCTTCTTGGGTTGGTTGGGGCTGACTTTTAATTACTCAGCGACGCATGTAAACTACCCGCACTTTGGCCCAGCGATCGTGAAGAGCAAGCCGATCGGGGTGGAAAAGCGATGAGATAAACAAAAACATTTGACCAAAAATTACGACCGAGCTAAAGGTCATCAAAACGCCAATTCGAAAAGATTCAAAATTGTCAAAAACTGCTTTGTTTTGTGAATTGGTGGCGAATTTAATGATTAAACTGTGGTTAATCAAAATTGTTCCTGAGACAAGCAGGAAGATTCAACTAATTGACCAAAACGACTCGTGACGTAAAAGCGCTTTTCAAAGCGGACCGCTCTGGGCGACCACCTTGATTCTTAGTAAATACTTACCTAAAGTAGCGCCACCTAAAATAATCGGACAGACCAAAAACAAAACCAGCACGCTTAATACGATTAGAAAGGCGTACAAGTAAAAAAGGTAAGGATCGGCAAAACGTCAAGTTCCGTTGTCCTTGCGCAAAAAAACTCACGTTCAAACACCCGACAAAAGAAAAAGCAGTCCATAGTCAAACGCCAAGGCGATTAATCGGCGTCAAAAATGGCTTGTTTTCAGTTCTCTATTTTGGTTTAGCATGGCTTAGTTTAAAGTGTCCTATACAACTTAAAATATTCATCCCGACTAATCGCCTTGCGAAACGCTTGAGTTTCCGAATTTTCCCGGCGAAAGTAGGGATTGGTTTTAAAACGAGGTTGGTAGTAGTTGGTTCACTGGTTTTGTAAAAATTGGCGGTACTTCTCTTTTAAGCGAGCGTTGTCAGTTGCCGTAACAAAGCCCGCCAAAATCACACTTAAGTGGTAAAAACTGAGGTAATCTAACTCAGCGGCGTACTTAGCAGGTCCGTTTTTTTCAAATGCTTTCCTTCACTCAACTCACTGTTTAGCGATTGAAAGCGGAGTTACCTCGCTAAACAAATCGTTGCGAAGACGAACAATTTTAAGGTCGGAATTGACGTATGTCCGAGCCTTTCCCCACGCGCTTAGGAAAAAATTAATCGCGAACCGCGAATTAACCGTTTGACGAATTTCGGCTTCTAAACTTGAGTTTGACAAAATCTCGCGGCGGTAAATTTTGTTGAAATCAAACGGGTAAGAGTAGGCTACAACTTCTGGCCGGTCAACAAGATTGACTTGTTGAGGTTGGTTTTGCCTAATCTTGCCTTTAAAACTAATTGGACTACGCATTGGAGCGCGAAACTCGATGATGTCAGCCGGTTTATTTTTGATTAATTTGAGCAATTGACTAACTGCGTCGCGAGCAAAGAAATTGGAAGAAGAGGTAATCAAAACGTATTCGCTACTTGCTTTTTCAATCGCTTCTTGGAGAGCTTTAGTTCGCCCGATTCGACGGGTGTTGTATACCAAGGCGATTCTGTTTTTGAAAAAAAGCCGAAAAGAGTCTAATACAGCCAAGTTGTTTTCAATGTTGGAATCCAAAACGATCACGATTTCAAAGTCCTGCGCATCTTGGTGCTGCATAGCGTTTAAGAATTTGCGCAGGACTTTGGCTTGCTTGTAGACCGGGACCAAAATTGATAATTGCATGGGAAAAAGAGGCTTCACCTACCAATTTAATTCTACCATTTATAAATGCGGCGTTTAGGCCCCTAACAGATGTCTAAAACAACCAAATTTTCAATGTGGTAAGTTTGCGGAAAAAAATCAAAGGCTTGATTAAAAACTACTTGGTAATTAGTCAAAAGGTCAATGTCCCTTTTTTGTGTTTCAATTTGACAAGATAAGTAAATTATTCGTCGCGCCTTGCTGGCGTTGATAGCCCGGCAAACCGCCGGAGTTAGTCCGGCCCGGGGCGGATCAACTACGATCACATCGGGCTTTATTTTAGTGTGGGTGATCCACTGAGTGACATCCTGGCAAATTAAGGTCACGTTTTTAACTTGGTTAATTGCTAAGTTTGCTTTTGCGTCTTGACAACACACTTTGTTAACTTCAACCGCGTAAACCGATCGCACGCGGTCTGACAAACAAATCGCGATTGTAGCTAGTCCGCTGTAAAGATCAAAAACTACCGCCTCAGCCGAAACAAAACTTTGCATCATCTCGTAGGCCTTGGTCGCCATCTCTTTGTTTACTTGGTAAAAAGAATCAAGCGTTACCCGGAATTTTTTGCCTAAGAAAGCGTCGTAAGTAGCGAGTTTGGTGCCAGGCGGACCGGCAATTTCCTCTTCAAGTCTTCTAATGATGTACTTTGGATAATGCTCTGGGTAAGCACCGAAATCAATCGCCATCAAATCAAAACTGGTTTGGTCGGGTTTAAAAATTTGTCGACGGTACCGTCCGGGCGCTTTAAAACCACCGTGCGACAAAACAACTTTGTTGCGGTAGTAAGTTCTCTTGCCAACGATAATGGGTGCTAACTTAGTGCCGAAAACGCTTTCAAGTTGACTTTGTTTAAAACGATCTTGAGCCTGCGAATTTAAATGCGCTAAGTGGTATACACCCAGTTTAGTCTTCGGATGATCAAGTGGCAAAGCTCGGTCAAGCGAGCAATTTAAAAGTTTGACCGCACGCCCATAACCGTGTTTTTTAAACTGGTAAAAAATGACTACCCGCGCTTTTTCGCCGGGCAAAAGTTGCTCAATCCAAAAAATCTTGCCGTTTCACTTGACAATCCCTAGTCCTTCGCGAGTTAAGCCTTGGCAAGTTAAAAACTGAACTGGGCAAAAACGGCGGGGAAATTTATTCTTAAATTTTTTGGAACTCATGGGCTTGGTTTTCTAAAATTCGTTTGGGCAGTAGTTTTTTGATTAAGTAATAAACTAGAATCATGGCTTGAACATCGTTTTGGCAATAGTTTTTAAGATCCTCAACTTTTTGGTCTCACTCGCGGTCACCGATTATCCCGAGTGCGCGCTGGCAAGCCACGTCCATAGCTTGCATTCCGTTTTTAATGTTTAAACTTTGGTAATTAACAATTCGGTAGGGAAGATCAGGGTGGTGAGCGTGAATGTAATGCTCTAAAGTTTTGATTGAAGATTTGCCTCTTAGTTCAGGAATTAAAATCGGCGGCAAATACCGGTAACTGTTAACTTGGAAAAATTTAGCTAAATCAAGGCATTTTTCTTGAATTTGTTTAACCATCTGACTAACCGAGTGGTAACTGGGGTGGTTTTTAATTTTTAACCTCAGCAACATTTCGTTCAAACGAGAGTGTTCGTAGGAAGCGTTATAAACTACGTAAACGTCGGCCGAGGGATCGTAAATAGCTTGGATGATTTTGACAAAGTCCTCAATTGTAAGGTAGCGCGGATCAAAAACGTGATTGTGGCGCTCAACCTCTCTTTCTTGATCGGTTTTAATCAATGAAATCTGGTAAACCACTTGGGTGAAGGGTAAGTAGTGATCAAGCGGGGCAACGGGCAAAGTGTAAGCTTCAAAGTCGTACCAAACGACTTTTCTCTCTTTGACTAGGCGGATTTTGTTAACTATTTGAGTTGTTAAAACGTTCTCAAAAAATAGCGGTCCGTTAGCTTTAAGAATTTTGCGAACAACCAAACTCTCGTGAGCGATATCGCCGAGCGATAAGTGTTCATGAAAAAACTTCTTGACAATTATGCGGTTGTTTCAATTGTGAAAAACAGGGTTAGCAGTTAGCTGAACCACTTCTTTCCAGTGCGTGCAGTAGCAAAGCTGTTTGCCAAAGTAACACGGTCGGAAGGGCAACAAAGTTTTCTGCGCGGCGGCGCTTATAATTTGATCCAAATAAAAGTTGAAACTAGCAAATTCAAATTCCGCCGGTCTGTTTTCGATTAAAAACTCGTACAAAGTTGGGTTTGGCCCCTTAGCGCGACTAACTTTAGCACGCTGTAAATTAAAAAAATCTGTTTCCGAGGCGATGCTAGCTTTGGGCGAACTTTTGTTGAGGTTGATTGTGGTTGTTTTAAAAAAATCTACTTCGCCACGGCGGTAGTTTTTGCTGGCCACGATGTAAAGCACAACGTCCTTGATCGGAATATTTAGTTTGAGCATAACTTGGACATCAAAATAAATTTTGTACAAGTCGCTGCGCTTGGTTGAAGTTGACAATTTGATAAAAGCGACGGTGGCAGTTTTTTTGTCATAAAAAATTGGGTTAGCCAAAACTTGGTAGTTTTGGTAGTCAAAACTTCAAACCGGGTTGTAAATAAACTCAACCTCGGGATCTTGGTAGTATTTGTTAGTTTGGTTAATTTTTTTTTGACTTTCGCCAGCACTTACCACTTGAAATCCAGGGTAATTTTCGATTAAATGCGCCAAAAATTTGCTCATTAAAATTTGGTGTGCACGAGCAAAAACCGCTTCGCCAAAACTTAAATCGTTATCAAGGAAAGAGTCTTCGTCAAAATTAAATTCTTCGCTTGGTAAAACTTCTGTCTGGGGAAGCGGGTTTCAAACTAAGTAAGGTTGGGAAGAAATTAGTCGTTTGAAATGAATGGAAGTGATTGGATGGCTCATCTATGGATCATTTTTCTTACTTTTTAGAGGATTTTTTGGCAAAACGCTTGTCTTTTTTAGAAGATGGTTCTTTTTTCTTTTGGGTGGTTTTAGCGATCTTAGTGGTCTTTGGCTCTTTCTTGCTAGCGACTTTCGCGTCAATTTCCTTAATGATTTCCTCAAGGCTTTTGTCCGACTCTAAAATTTTAGCCGGCTTGATTTTGTGGGGTGGTCGCTTCTTAAACTTGTGAATGTACTCAATTTCTTCCGAAACAATCGTTTCTTTTTCCAAAAGTTCCTCAGCAATCAAGTCTAGTAAATCGCGGTTAACTTTTAAAGTCGCGATAGCTTTCTGCTCGGCTAGCATAATTAATTTACGAACCGCTTCATCAATCCGTTCAGCCAAAGCGTCTGAATATTCGCGAGCGCGGTAATCTTGCCCTAGGTACTGCGGACCGTAATCTCGTTCGTAAGCAATTGGTCCCAAATCAGACATACCGTACTGGGTAACCATCGCACGGGCGATGCCAGTTGCCTTTTCAATGTCGTTAGAAGCGCCGGTGGAAACTTCGCCCATCCCATACATGATTTGTTCCGCGGCACGACCACCCATGAAAGATATGATTTTAGCTTCAAGTTCTGATTTAGAGTAGTTGTACTTTTCTTCCCGCGGTGTCATCAAAGTGTAACCGCCGGCGTGACCACGGGGAATAATGGTAATCTTTTGAACTTTTTCGGCCGAAGCAACTTTCAAACCAATCACGGCGTGACCCGCTTCGTGGTAAGCAATCATGCGCAATTCTTTGGGAGTAATCACGCGGTGCTTTTTGGCTGGCCCGGCTGCCACCCTGTCAATCGCCTCATCAATTTGTTCAAGCGTAATAATGTTGGTGTTCTCGCGAACCGATAGTAACGCCGCTTCGTTAATGATGTTTTCCAGTTGAGCACCCGAGTAACCTGGCGTACGTTTGGCGATGCTTTTAAAACTAACGTTGCTAGCGATTCGTTTACCTTTGGCGTGGAGACTTAAAATCGCTTCCCGTTCTTTCACATCTGGGTTGTTGACGGTAATTGTGCGGTCAAACCGACCAGGTCGAAGAAGAGCCGGATCTAACACGTCGGGACGATTAGTAGCGGCGATAATTAAAAGACCAGCGTTTTCTTCCATTCCGTCCATCTCAACCAAAATTTGGTTCAGTGTTTGCTCGCGCTCGTCGTTACCACTTAGGGATGAGCCTCGCTTACGACCAATCGCATCTAACTCGTCAATGAAAAGTATCGCTGGGGCAGCTTTGCGCGACTCTTTGAACATTTCACGCACGCGCTTAGCGCCTAGACCAGCAAACATTTCCACGAAGTTAGAACCGGAAATGAAGAAAAACGGTACGCCGGCTTCACCGGCAGTTGCTTTGGCTAGCAAGGTTTTACCGGTTCCAGGCGGACCTCCAAAAAGAATACCTTTTGGGACGCGCGCTCCTGCTGCGCGGTACTTCTGAGGATGCTTGAGAAAATCAACCACTTCAACAATTTCTTCCTTGGCCTCCTCTTGACCAGCTACGTCGCTAAAACGCTTTTTACTAATAATCTTTTTAGCTTGACTTTTGCCGGGCGACATAATTGAATCGGTAATGCCTCCGCTTTTGCGCATCATTCAAACAAAAAATCCGATCAGAAGTAAAGCGGGCAGCAAGGTAAATAGGGCGCTGACAAATCTATTTTCGGTTGGCGGACCCGCACTAATGATTTTGACTTCGTTAGGAGACCCTTTGACCGCGTCTCCCAACAATTCTGAAAGAATACCTTCTTTAAGGTAGTCGTTCATTAAAATCGGGTCGGCCGAAACAACATAGTCTTCCTTCTTGTTATCAACCACTTCAATTACGTAAATTTGGTGGTTATAGCGATTAAACTCTACTCGCTCAAAGTAATTTTTGTCACTAGTATTCTCGGCGTTTATGGTCACCCTCTGGCTAAAGGTAGTCACGTCTTTGGCGTTTTTGCGACTGCCAAACCCAAAAAATAACCACCAAGCTAAAACGACTAGTCCGACAATCAAAAGCGTCGAAACGATGAAAGACGACCAGTTAAATTTCTTGGGATTGCCCGAAGTTGGTTGACCAGGTTGGTGATGAGCCATCGATGCTTACTCCTTAGAACTTAATTGAGCGGCGAAGGTTAACTTTTATAGACGGTCAATAAAGTTAAGTAATTATAACCAAAATGAGTTTAAACAATCTATTGGTCGATTTTCTGAAGCAGTTTGCGAATGTTTTGCTTGTAAATTTCTACGCCCGGTTGGTCAAAAGGATTAACGTCGTTTAAATAAGCGCTCATAGCGATCGCTCTTTGAAAAAAGTAAACTAACTGACCAAAAACTTCCGGCTGGAAAGACTTAATTTTAATCGTGATAATTGGCACTTTACCGACGTTAAAATGGGCTTCCGAAGTGGCTCGGTAAACGACTTGATTAATTTGGTTGAGCGTTAAATTAGCCACGTAATTAAGACGGTCGGCATTACGCGGATCGTTAAACATTTTTAAATCAAGCAGAGGGTTTTCCACGACTAGCATCGTCTCAAATAACACTCGTGAGCCGCTTTGGATAAACTGACCAAGCGAATGTAAGTCGGTCGAGAAAACTGCCGAAGCAGGGAAAACGCCTTTACCGTTTTTGCCCTCTGATTCGCCAGCTAGCTGCTTTCACCACTCTGAAAAAGCTCGCATTTGTGGTTCGTATTGAACCATCAGTTCAACCGGGTATTTCTTAGCCAAAATGTGGCGCGCCACGGCGTATTTGTAAGCATCGTTTTGCTCCAGACTAGTTGAACGGTAAAGTTTGTAACCTTTTCGAGCACCTTTGGCGATTAGATCAATGTCAATTCCCGCGCAAGCTAGCGGGAAAAGTCCGACCGCGGTTAAAACCGAGAATCGACCTCCGATTTGGTCGGGAATTACTAGCGTTTGCCAAGAGTTTTCGCGCGCCATTTCAATTAAGTGACCGCGGTTGGCATCAGTGGTGGCGATAATGTACTTGTGGGCGTTAAAGTGGCCAACTTTGCTTTCGAGCAATTTACGCACGATTTTAAATGCGACAGCCGGTTCAAGCGTTTGACCCGACTTAGAAATGACGTTAATGGCAAAATTCTTATCTTCAAGATAAGCTAACTTTTGGGCTAAATCGGTAGAGCTGAGCGATTCGCCGATAAAAATAACTTCCATATCGGCTGTTAGCGACATGGTTCCCAGCATCATTTCTAAACCGGCCTTGGCGCCGGCAAAAGAGCCGCCAATCCCGACAAGCACTAAAACATTAACGCCCTCATTCTTGAGACTCTTGACGATATTTTTAATCGTTTGAAACTCGGTTTTTTTAAACTTATTGGGCAAGTCTTTCCAACCCAAAAATTCGTCGCCCTTAACTTGGTGGGTCTCCATCCTCTGAGCTAAAACAGCCACTTTTTTGTGGTAACTAGGCAAAGCGTCTAAAACGCCGCTCTGGGATAAATCTAACTTAATCATTGATTAGACCTCGGACAAACTTTTTTAAATTGCTAAAACCGTGGCGCGTGGGAGCTATTTTGAACTCAAATGGATTGCGCAAAAAGACGGGCACAATTTTTTTTCATGACAAAGCCAGTTTTTGACTCTTGGGGTCAACTCCTAAAACGTAAAAATCGTATTCATTACCGACCTTAAACATCTTGTCTAAGCGGTAAACGTAGTAGTCAGAAACTTGCGAAATGTGCAGCAGTCCCCGGCATCCGTCGGTTAACTCCACTTCTAGGTAAGTCTTCCACAAACTAGTGACTTTCCCGGTTACGATACTGTGGGCTCTAATTTCTGTTTCGGTTGTTTGTTTCATATATCTTCTTTAATTCTTTTCCTCTTGAGCGGCGTTAGGTAGTGGTACCCGTTTTTAAATTTCTGGTTAGTTTGCCAATCTGATCCAAAAAAGCGCTCAAGTAAGTAAGGATAATTTCTAGCGCAAGGAAGTTTCATTTGGTGAAAACTGACTTCAACCGTCTGCGGGTCAAAGTGCACTATTCACGAACGCTTAACTGACTCTCCTCGTTGGCCAAGCAAGTAAAAACCGCTGGGTTGGTGGTCGTGTAACTCTTCAATCGCACTTCATAAGTTATCGGCGTAGGAAAACCTTTTTTTCAGTCAAAAGTTTTTTCAAGAACGAAACCGTTTAACTTTTTCGGTTGTGCTGGGCACCAAAATTCTAATTTTTATGTGCTGACTTTGCTTAAGTCAATTTTTCCGATCCCAAACATAACTAGCTCCGAGCTGTTTGTAACGCGGGTCTATAAAGGAGTCAACCACCTGCTGCGGAGCAATTTTTGCCAATTGGCGGTAACTTTCCACGCTCATTAGAACCTCTAAGTGCGAGCTTAAGAGAGAAAAACCGCCGTGGCGATGGGCGCTGAGCAAACTTGCGCCGTCTAAAACGTACCAAACTTGGTTCTTCTGACAAAGATTAGCAAAATGTTTGATCAAGTCAATTTGTGCTTGGGTTGTTTTGCGCATTTGAAACGATAAAATTATAATGTCTGGGCAGTAAATTAGGTTAAAAATGTTGGCCGCAGCAACTCACGATTATGAGCGGTCCTTGTTATAATTAAGCAACCTAAGATAGCCCACCAGTAAAGGAAGATTAAACATATGAAAAAAAGGACTAAAAAAGCTATCATCATCGGCTCGTCCACCATCATCGTGGCCGGCGTGGTTGCGTCAATTGCTGTACCGCTTGTTTCAATTTATAGCCAGCCTGAGTTTAATTACCAATCAAAAGATAAACTTTACGATGACGTGCTGGGAGAGACAGTTGAGCAGACGCTTAACAAGCAAGGTCAACAAGAGAAAATTCAACTGGATAAATTTGATTACCAAGTTGCTTTTTACCTTTACGACTTTGAGCAAAAAGGTTCGCTTGAACTTCAAAAACAACACTTTAACTGGGACATCTACGAACTAAAACTTAAAATTGAGGCCGAAAAAGAAAAAGTTGAGGAAAAGCAAAGTGTGATTGAAGAGCGGATCCGAGGTTACCAAGATGACATTCGCAAAATTGAGGACAAACTAAGTGCTTTAAACAGAGAAATTGGTGCTGCTGAAGGATTGGATTACGAACGTGATCGTTTTGCGAGCGAGTATCCTAAAGTACTTCTACCGCTGGAAAAAGTTCGTCAAAAAAGAGAGACGGTTTATAACGACAGCAAAGAAAATTACGTCAGCAAATTCTCAACTCGCCAAGAGGGACTTAACGCTTGACCAGATGAAAGAAGAAGGCTGTACAATAACGCCGCCACCGACAAAGAAGCAGTTGACTATTTAACTCACAAAGAAATCAGCGAGAACTCTTTCGCACAATTCAAATTTAAAATCAACAGCGATTACACTTACGAACAAAAAAGAGCCCAAGTTGACGGACAACCAATTTTCAGTTTCCTCAAAGATGCCGTTGAGAAAAAATACGATGAGACAGAGGCTCCTCCTTTGGAAGAAGTTGAGGACACACGTAAAAAGGAAAAAGTCTACTTTACCGGCACAAACTCACGTATCCCTAGTCGTTTAGCAATTAACTTCTCATCCGAAGGGCAGCAGTCAGAAGACGCTCTTATCCGAGAAGTTCTTAGTCAAAATTTAATCAAAGTTAACCACGCTCTTATCGCGGCCAAACAAAACAATTCTGGTTCATCGCTACCTTGGACTTTTGAAAAAGATAAAAATGTCGTCAAAAACTTGCTTTCATTTTTTGACCGCGGTGAACGTCGCGTTCTAGAGTTGGTTCCGAACCTTTTTGCAACTGGTTCTGGAGAGTCAGAAGAATCTAACCAGGAAGAAGTTGAAAAAGACACCGCCATCTTTATTGACTTTTTCTCAAACGACGACTCAGGAAAAACCAAGTACGGATCGCTGGGCATAAGAACTGTTACCGACTATGTAAAAGAAATGGTGCCTGGTTTTTCTTTCGGAATTTTGGCGATTCTTAATTCGCCCGAACTACCAAGTGATGACCCGCGCAATGGCAAAAACTACCTCCAAGATTTAGTTGAAAACATCGAAAAAGGTGCCCAAGAAGCTTGGAAAGATGACCAGCCAACTAACCAAAAAGATTTGGTTGAAGCGCTGAACAACTTAGGGGATGCCGACACCCAACGAATTTTTGGGAAAAGTTTTCGAGATACTTTTGACCCAGAAAAAGATGGACTGGAACTTTATTACCCCGCTGGTGAAGGTTCCCACGTAGTAATCTCTAAAAACGGTGTTCACGCTGTTAAAGTGACTAGTTTTGACGAGCCGGCTAAAATAAAAGCTGAGATTGAACGTGATCTAACCCAAGTTGCTCAAGATCAAGAAGTTAACAAAGCGGAAACAAACTGGTCTAACCTTTTCAACAATCACTTCACCCAGCATTTTCGGATTGACTTTATCATCCGCGAGTATAACCAAGGTGATGCTCTTAAAAACTTTGTGCTTGAGCAAGACAAAGAAATTAACTGAAACGACATCGTTAGACTAGTCGGATCAATGAAAAACGCAAACTCTTGGGAATCAGCTAATAACGCCCTAGGCAAAAAAGTGAAAGAGTTTTACATCGATTCGATCGACAAAGAACTTAGAACGATCGACCCTACCTTGCGTCCTGAGGAAGTTTATAATGTTCTCATCAAAGAAACTATCTTACCGACTCGAGAGGAAAATGATGCTTAAAAACCGAAAACTTTGAAAATTGGCGCTTGGCAGCATAGTGCCGGTAATGCCGCTTGGCTCTTTGCTAGCTTGCGCAGCTGAGTTGAGCGACGAGGATTCCGAGCTGCTCAGAAAATTCACCTCCAAAGAGGGTCTTAATTACTTAGAAAAACTTTGGTTCCAAAAAGTCACCGACATCCAAGGTTTGCAAATTAACCATGAATCGCCTTGACAAAATGCCACTATCAAACGTTTGATTAAGTTCTATTTGTCCCAGCAGTTAACAAATAACGCCGACTACTTAAATTCGTTAGGATCGCAACTTCTCAAAATAACTGACCAAGAGGGTCAAGCCGTTTATAACACGACCGAGGATAACATCAATAACTTGACCAAGATCGGTTTTTTACGCCAGTATTTGAATGGTTACGAAAACGACTTTTTTGAGCAAACTTACCTAGAAGGCTCTGACCAAACTCGAATTGAAAGAATTAGTCAAATTTTGATGTCAGAGTTGGCAATTGGTTTTGCTAACACAATTTACAAACATTTAATCGTGTCAGAATACCAAAAACTAACACGTCAAGAGTTTGAAACTCTTTACCGCAAGCAACACGAAGACGATGAAGACACCAGCGAAAAAGAGTACAAATTCCGCGCAATTGAGAAAGAAATTGATCCGGGCGTGAACTTTCTCCTAACTAAAAACTTACTAAACAAACAACTGTTTTTCAAATGGGAAATTAAACTTGACTCCGAAAAGTCCAATTTTTACATCCAGGACAAACTCGGTGAAAATAAATACCCCTATTTAAGTGACGCTGTTAAAGAATTTATTCCGGGTGCAGAAGGCGACGAAGCTCTCCAAAAATTAATGTCTTGAAGCGAAAGAAATAAAAAATTACCAACTCAAATTTTCAACTTGACGAGTTTCGTGGCTGAAGTTGAAAAACCCGAGCAAGAGCCAGGTGATAACGGAAACAAAGAACCAGAACCTGTCGTTGAAGATAAAGAGCCAGAGCCTGTTGTTGAAGATAGGGAACCAACTGAAGAAGACAATCCAGTTGACCAGCCAGACGAGAATGACAGCGGTTCTGATTTGGAAAGTTTTGCTGCTCGTTTGCTTAAATACCGAGCCGAAGACGATGAAGTTCCGAAGGAAAAAATTAACCTTAACCTGAACAACTTCTTCGCTTACAAAGGTATTTCTAAGCAAGATTCTGGACGGGGAAAATTGCGGTTTGGTAGCTTGAGTTGGTTTAAGAAAGCAACTAGTTCCGATTACTGGTACGGTTTTTTGCAAGAGAGCGACCTAGTGACGAAAGACATTGAGTTTTTGTCTAAAAAGGAAACTTCCTTCCAACTAACCCAGATGCTGGGCATCATGCCAATTTGAAGAGAAGAGAAAATTACTCTCAAAGGATCGATTTTCCAAGGACTAGAAGACCAAGCCGCTTGAATGCTATATTCGCAAGACGACACTCTCTACACCGAAGCTTTACGATACTTTTCTGACAAGGAAGAAAAGGGCGGTCGAAATATCAAAATTGTCGTTAACAACGAATTTTTAAGAAAACGCCTAATTGATAGAGGTCTGAGTTACATCCAAGACGACAAGGATTAATAAAACACCACCGAACACTTGCTGCTCATTATGGCTGCTACGTTTCCGTCCTGACCAGGTTCTGAGCCCACAAATTCCGGTGGCAAAAAAATGATAGCAAAACTTTAAAATGTCTTAGTTGCGTTGGGTGAGTTAAATTAAAGATGGAATTATGTGCACGTGAGTGTACATAATTTCTTGTCCGGCTGGCTGTCCGTTATTAACAATCAAATTAAAACCTGAAACCCGCATACTTTTAATGGTCTCAAGAGCCAGTTGACGAGCTTTATCCATTAAATACTGGTAATCTTTGGAGCCGATGTCAATTAAGTTGGTTGAGAATTTTTTGGGTACAACTAAAAAGTGTCCGGGACGAGCTGGTCGAATGTCCTTAAAAGCCATCACATGATTATCCTCATAAATTATTTTGGCCTTAACTTCTTTACGAATAATTTTTTCAAACAGCGTCATTTGACTTCCTTTCTTAGAACTTATTATCCAATAATTTCTAGGATTTTGGTGGCAATTGCATCTGAATCGTTGTCACCGATGATTGTTTTAGCAATCGCTTTGGCGCGCGTAGTGCCGTTTGACATAGCAAAAGAATTATTAACTGCTTGGAGCATTTCTAAGTCGTTATCTGAATCACCAAAAGCGATCATTTTTTCCACTTGACAACCAACTAAAGCGCACAAATCATCTAAACCGGTTTTTTTATTGACGCCCGGAGGGTTAAGATCAACGTAAGTTTGGTTAGCGATCGCAATGCTAGCTTGCTGACTTAAATGGGCTCCTAACTCTTTGGCTAATTTTTCGGCGTTATGCTCGTCTAGCCGAAAAGCGACTTGCATGACTTTTTCCTGCTCGGCTTTGGTTAAAAGGTCGTTTTGGTTAAGTTCGTAATTACTTTGAAAAACAGCCTTTTCAACTTGGAAAACTCGTTCAAACCAAGGGGGTCTAAGTGGCTGTGCGCAAACAATCCCGCGGTACGGCGCTTTGTTAGTGTGCAACGTTACGAGCGGACAACGCGGACCAGCTATTTCCAAAGCCTCTCGGACGACTTGGGCAGGTAAACTTTTTTTGAAGTAAAACTTTTGTTGATCAACGTCGTAAATGTAACTACCGTTATTGCAAACTAAATAATCAACTAATTTTCGCTGAGAAAAAAGGTTTCTTAAGTTAGCGTAAGGACGACCCGAACAAAAAACGATTTTGTGGCCTTTTTCCCGGGCTTTGACAAGCGCTTTAACGGTTGAAACGTTAATTTCACGCTGACTGTTTAAAAGCGTGCCGTCAATGTCAAAAACAAAGTATTTACGCATCTTGCTGACCCTTAATTCTCAGGTGAGGAAATAGTAAAACTTGCCGAATCGAATCTTGTTCGGTGAAAAGCATTACCAAGCGATCGATGCCAATTCCGCAACCTCCCGCCGGAGGCATGCCGTGTTTAAGTGCGTTAATAAAATCAAAATCGATTTCATTAGCTTCTTCGTTGCCCGCCTGACGCTCTTCCAACTGCTTTTCAAACCGAGCTAACTGCTCGGTAGGATCGTTTAATTCCGTGAACATGTTAGCGAATTCTTTGCTGGCGATGAAAAGTTCGGCTCTTTCCACAAAACCCGGCTCTTGCTTACAATCAGCAGCGAGCGGCGAAATCTCAACCGGGTAATTAGTCACGAAGGTCGGCTGAATCAAAGTCGGTTCAACTAAAAGTTCAAATAACTCATTAATAATGTGGCCCGTTTTAAAGTAAGGCAAAATTTTAAGTTTGTGGTTTTGGGCGACCTGACGTGCTTTTTCAAAACTGATCCCGTCAAAATTAACGCCCGTTGCCTTGCTAACCGCGTCAACCATTTTTAAACGCTTAAACGGCTTGTTCAAATCAATTAAGTGCTCACGGAAACGGAATTTATCGCGTTTAAGTTGGGACGCCAAAAACTTGAACAACTTTTCGGTTTGACTCATCATCCCCTCTAAGTCGGAGTAAGCCTGGTAAAACTCAACCGAAGTAAATTCAGGGTTATGGCTAGTGTCAATTCCTTCGTTGCGGAAAAGTCGCCCAATTTCGTAAACTCTTTCAAAACCGCCGACCAAAAGTTTTTTAAGTGGCAACTCTGTGGCGATCCGCAAGTAAAAAGATTGGTGAAGAGTGTTGTGGTAGGTGGAAAAAGGTCGCGCAGCAGCTCCACCTAAAACCGATTGTAAAATTGGTGTTTCAACTTCTAGATAGTCTTGTTTGTCAAGGTAGTTTCTGAGCCAAGAAATCAGACGGCTGCGGGTTCAAAAAATGTTTTTGACTTCTTGGTTACTCATCAAGTCTAAGTAGCGGTGTCGGTAACGCTCTTCTACGTTAGTTAAGCCTTTTCATTTTTCGGGCATCGGTCTTAGCGTTTTAGTCAAAACTTTTATTTCCAACACGCGAATGGCGATTTGTCCAATCCCGGTTTTCATAACTGTTCCCTTAACCCAAATAATGTCGCCCAAATCCAGCAGTTTAGCCACGTTTTGAACGCCCTCTAAATCTTTAGCTAAGTAAATTTGGACAGCCTGATTTTTTTCGTTTAAGTTAAAAAAAGGCCCACGCATAGAGGTAATACGTCCGGCCACGCTCGTTAAAATGGCACGACTTTTTAACTCCTCTTGACTTAAGTGTTGGTATTTTTTAAGCAAACTTTTGTGGTTGTCTTTAACGGGTAAGCTTTTGTGGTAAGGGTTAATTCCCAGTTGCCTAAGTTTAGCGCATTTGTCTAGACGAACTTGCTCTAACTCATTAATGGAACTGTGAGATTTAGTAGTTATTTGCATGAAACCTCGGTTAGTCGCTCAGTGCGAAATGGCGGATAGTGAGGGATTCGAACCCTCGCGAGTTTTAAACTCCTACAGCATTTCCAATGCTGCCTCTTAACCACTTGAGTAACTATCCGACTAATATCAAAATCATAACATCGTTTATAAACTAACCACCCCTTGGAGGTGGTTTGATCTTTTTAAAGATATGGTGCCGACTACTGGAATCGAACCAGCTACCCCTTCCTTACCATGGAAGTGCTCTACCGATTGAGCTAAGACGGCTCGGGTGCAGAAACAGTTTTTTCAACAAAATGTCTTAAGGCTTGACCGACCCCGTTACTCAAAGAGTCGGCTACGATCAGACTGGCGATTTTTTGGATTTCAGGCTGAGCATTAGCCACGGCGTAGGATTTTTGGCTTAGGCTCAGCATTTCTAAGTCGTTCGGTGAATCGCCAATCACACCTATTTTACCGAGTGAAACATTAAAATTTTGACAAAACCACTTAATCGCGCTCGCTTTTGTCACGTTTTGAGCAACAATTTCCACTCGTCGCGGCAACATTCTAACTAACTTAACCGGTCACTCCGCAATCAACTTGTAAACCTGGTCTATCTTAGCTGGATCGGCAATTAACTCAATTTTTAAAACTGCGCCATTTGGCTGGTTGGCGAAGTTAATCGGTGAATTTTGAAGAAACCGACGTGTTTTAGCAACTCGGAGCGGGTCGGATCCTTGTGAAAAATAAAACGAATTTTCTTCCCATCACTGCACGCTCACTTGGTGAGCGACCGCCAAATTTATTACCGAACTAGCGATCTCATCAGGAATTGTTTTTTTGTAAATGGTCCGCTTGTTTTTCCAATCGTAAATTAAAGATCCGTTGAGCAAAATTGAGTAGGGTGTTTTAAACTTTTTGACCAAAATCTTCACGTTGTTAGTTAAACCGTTGCCAGTTGCTAACACCAACATAACACCTTGCTTGGCAGCTCAATTCACATCACAAACAGTTTGGGGGTGAATTTCCTGACGAAAATCGTAAATTGTGTTGTCAATGTCAGAGAAAAAAACGCCTTTCATGGTTGAGATTATACCGGAGACAAATAGCTTTGTTTTTCGGTAATTACCACGTCAACTTTAACATCGTGATTTTCGCAGGGAAGCGCGTCAAATCGCTGCGCCTCAAAAGCAAGCATGATTTTTTTTAGGTCCTGGTTTTGACTAAGGTAGCGGTCGTAGTGTCCGCCCCCAAAACCAAGCCGAGTTAAAAAACGGTCAAAAGCCAGTCCGGGCAAAATAATGACGTCAATATCTTTAGCCAAAACAATCGTCGAATCCGACTTTGGTTGGCGAGTTTGACGGTACTTTTCAAACGGAAAGTGAATCGAATTAATTAGTCGCATTGACATCCCCAAATTACGATCAACTCGCGGCAAACAAACTTCTTTGCCTGTTTGCATAAGTTTGTAAATAAGCGCTTTAGTGTTAACCTCAAATTCAACCGGAAAATAAAGACCGATCACACGGGCGTTTTTAACCCAAGGATGGTCAATAACTTGCTGAAAAATTTTTCTTTCGTTAGCGATTTTAACGTCGGAATTAAGTCGCTTAATTTTTTGAAAAACTTGCTGACGAATGGCTTCTTTTTTCATTTTAAAAGCAAAAATGCCCGGCGGTAGACAGGCTATTTCGGGCACGTTGGTCGTGGTATGGCGGGCAGACAGGGATTCGAACCCTGGGTACATTTCTGTACATCTGTTTTCAAGACAGGCGCCTTCAACCGCTCGGCCATCTGCCCTGGTGGACCCAACAGGATTCGAACCTGTGACCAACCGATTATGAGTCGGTTGCTCTAACCAATTGAGCTATAGGTCCGAAAAATGGTGACCATTTGGTGGCTCAGGTGAGAATCGAACTCACAACCTCACGGGTATGAACCGTGCGCTCTAACCAATTGAGCTACAGAGCCATGGTGGAGGGTATGGGACTTGAACCCACAACCTCCTGAGTGCAAATCAGGTGCTCTAGCCAATTGAGCTAACCCCCCATATGGTGAAGAAGACAGGATTTGAACCTGCAACCTTTTGGTCCCAAACCAAGTGCTCTACCAAGTTGAGCTACTTCTCCAATAATCAAGTGCCACAACATTATAAGATAAAAAACTTGGCTCTTTTACATTCTTAAATTTCCGGGAGTTCGCGGAAAAGGAATCGTATCACGAATGTTATCAAGACCGCAAACATACATAACTAAACGTTCGAATCCCAGCCCAAATCCAGCTGATCTGCCGCCGCCAAAACGTCTTAAATCAAGGTATCAATCTAGTTCTTGGGAGTCGATTTTGAGTTCTTTGATACGTTTAAGTAATTTTTGGTAATTTGCTTCCCGAACCGATCCGCCAATTAGTTCTCCAACCCCTGGAACAAGCAAATCAAAATTAGCCACCGTTTTTTGGTCTTTGTTTAGTTGCATGTAAAAAGCTTTGATTTGACTAGGGTAATTAACGACCGTAACTGGTGAATGGTAAATTTGTTCACAAAGAACTTTTTCGTGTTCAATGCTCAAATCTTCGCCGAAGGAAATTTTTTTCAAACCAAACTTATCGCTTGAGTGGTTAAGTTTTTCCAGCGCTTCGCGATATTCAACCGTGGGAATTTCTTTGGTAATTAATTGGTCTAAGTTTTGAACATGCTGAGCGGAAATGTTTTGGCCTAGCCAATCAAATTCATCTTTTAGTGCTTGCTTAGTGTTGCTAACCACTTGTTTTAACATTTGGGTTCCTAAATTAATGATTTGTTCCAAATCGTAAAAGGCTGCTTCGGGTTCAACCATCCAAAATTCAGCGATGTGTCGGGTTGTGTGTGATAGTTCGGCTCGAAAAGTTGGAGCGAAGGTATAAACTTTTTGAAATCCAGCCGCGTAAGCTTCGGCGTGAAGTTGACCCGTAACTGACAAGTTAGCTTTGCGATTAAAAAATTTTTTGTGAGCCGGACTTTCCACCAGGAAAGTTTCCCCAGCTCCTTCTCCGTCGTTGCTGGTGATAATTGGACTTTGTAAGTAGAGAAAGTCGTTTTTTTCAAAAAAGTGGTGAATTTCCTGGGCTAGTTTAGAACGAATTAACATAACTACGCGAAACAAGTTGGTCCGATGACGTAAGTGGGGTAATTTTCGCAAAGTTTCGCGGTTAATGTGTTGTTTTTGGATTGGAAAATCATCATCAACCGCGGTTAAAATTTGAAATTTTTCAAGTTCTAATTCGATTGGTTGAGGTTTGTCGGGAGTTAAATTAATTTTTCCGCTTATCTCAATTGCTTGACCGGCTTTAATATCTTCTAATTCAGAAACTTGTTTTTTGGCAACCACCTGAAGATTTTTAACTGTTGATCCATCGTTAACGATTAAGAATCGGATTTTATTGTTTCCCCGGTTGGAAACTACCCATCCTCGTAAAACTAATTTAGAGGGTGGTTTTTTTTGGTCTAAAAGTTTTTTAATTGTCAAAACGCGGCTCTTTCCAACTTACTGACGTTGAGGAAGAATCAATTGAACTAAGTTGGGGTTAGATTCTCCTTTTAAAACAAAAGGTTTTTCAATTTCAAGAAAGTGGAGCGCCACCTTGCCTTTAAAACGACTTGCAGCTTCTTTAAGATAATTTCCGTTGAAAGTAATTTTAAAATCAGGCCCGTTTCAAGTAATGTTTTTACTTTTAACTTCGGTGTGACCAATTTCATTTTCGCGGCCTAAAATTTCTAACTCTTGTGGTTTTAAAACTAACGAAAGTGAATTTAAACTAGAACTCTCTTTGTAAACAACTAGCGCTTTTTCAACTAAATTAATTAGTTCGCTAGTCTCAATCTCTAGACGGTAAGTAAATTGATTCGGAATAACTTTGCCAACGTTAGGATAAATACCGTCAATTAATTTGAGTAAAACTTGGGTACTTTGGTAAGAAGTTAAAACTTTATTTTCTTTTAAACAAAGTCTGATTAAACCTTGGGCGTGCTCTGGCACAAAATCTCTGACGTGACGCGAAAGAATTGTAATGTTAAAATCTTGCTTAGTTTGAACTGGAATAGTTTCGCGAGCGATGCGGTAGGTGTCGGTAGCACTAACTATTAATTGATCATCTTTGGCAGATAAATTTACGCCGTTCAAAATTATGTTAGAGTCGCGGTTAGAAGCTACGAAGGCAACGTTTTTAATCGTTTCACGGAGCGCTTGAGCATCCACATCAATTTCCTGACCACTAACGTCAAAACTAATTTGCGGGTACTCGGAAACGTCTAACAAATTATTTTTTGAAAAAAAGTTTTGCGATTTTAAAACAAGTTGATCTTTTTCAACACTCATTTCAAGTGGAGAACTGTGTTTTTTAATTAGTTGAACAAACAACTTACCTGGGACTAAAATTTTGCCGGTTTGAATTACTTCAAACGATTGATCAGTTGGAATTGTTTCTTTAATCGATAAGTTACCGTTTGAAACTAAAAGTTCAAGCTGATTGTCTAGAGCCTTAATTAAAATGCCTTTGAGCGCAATTAAATGAGCATTGCTGTCTAACGCCTTCAAAACGTTATTCAAGTGCTTTTCAAATTTGCGTTTATCTAATTTAATTACCATAAAAATTAACTTAATTTTACTAGTTAAATTAACTCAAACCGAAAAATTAGTTAGTTAAGTTAATGTTAATTAGTTAATTATTAGTATTAGTACTGTTAGTTTAGGGGATAAAAGAGTTAAAACCCTTAAAATGGGCGTTTTTAGTGTGGAAAAAATTGGGGAAAAATTGTTGAAAACTAAACGTTATTTTTAATTCTATTTTCAATGTTGCGAGCTGCTATTTTGATGGTTTTGTTAATAGACATGAGGTGATCGATGTTTTTAACTGAAAAAATAATTGTTGAATGATCTCTTCCTCCGAAAATTTTGCCAATCTCGTTAAAAGAGAGTTTGTTAATTTTTCGAATTAATCAAATTGCCATGTGACGAGCTGCGACAAAGTTTTTTTTGCGTGATTTACCAACCAGATCTTTTCGGTTAATTTTGTAGTAATCACAAATGACGTTAAGTACTCTGAGTGGTGTCATTTCGATTAAATCACCACCTAGATCTTTGAAGATATTACTAATTACTGTGTAGGTGTACTTGATTTTAGAATTGCTTTCGGCAAAAAACAAAACTCTTTTAACTGCGCCCTCTAGAGAGCGGATAGAGTAAGCGTTATTTTGAGCAATAAACCGAATAGCATCTTTTTCCCATTGCTCAGGATTAAGGTTTTCCTGCTTAATTTTAAATTCCAAAACTTTAATTAAATCGTCAATTTCCGGTTCTTGGATAATTGAAGAAATTCCCGAGGAAAAACGGGTGATAAATCTCTCTTCAAAACCACTTAATTCATTAGGTAATTTATCCGAACAAATTACGATTTGTTTTTGTTCCTCAATGTGTCGGTTGATGATGTTAAAAAGAATTCCTAAGGTTACGTTGCGATCTCCCAAATTTTGAATATCATCAAAAAGTAAAAAATCGTACTTTAAAAAATTCTCGGTGAAACTAACGATATCTTGATTTTTACGGACGATTTGTGTCACATCCCGGGTAAATTTGTTTGGTTCGATGTAAATTACCGAGTTTCCATTCAAAATTGCTTGGTTAGCAATTGCGTGGAGTAAATGGGTTTTACCTAAACCTGATTTTGAACTGACATAAAAGGGCGAAAAACGACCTACGTTAGTAATTATTTTCTGAGCTATTTTCACCACTTCATGGTTAAATTTTGAAACAACGTAGTTTGCAAAATTAAACCGCGGATTGATATTTTTAGAAACCGCCGGCGAAACATTTTCAACTGGAGAAATTTGTTGACCCTTCCACCTTAATTTGTAGTCCAAAACTTTATTGAAAACAATTTCAATCGCGTGTTGAAAAACTTCTTTGTACTCAGAATTAATCAATTCGATCGCTTGGCGTGAATTTACCTCAATTAAAACGTAGGTTGGAGTAGTGGTGACTATTTTTAAGTCTCGAATGAAAGAGTTAAGAATTATTTCGTCGCCAATCACACCTTCTAAATAGTTAACCAGCGAAGCTGAATTAGTTTTATTATCAATTTGATCAGGTTTGTAAACTAGTCGTTGCATAGAAAAGTCATTTTAAATCTAAAATCATCATATAGTCATAAAAATTCACCGACTTTAAAGTTAAACTTAACCACCGGGAAAAAACGGCTTTTCAACCAACTTATCCACATAATTTAACTCAGATTAACGGGACTAAATGGGTTTTTCCACATTTTAAGTTGTTGAAAGAATTTTGGGTGATAAAACAGTTTTCAATTTACTCTATCCCAGTTAATCTCTATAATTATTATTGGACATTTCAACAACTTTTTGGTATAGTGATTATTTATATAACTACGTTAAGTTAACGCTCACCGCGTGGAACAGAGTCAAGCATGGAACGAACTTATCAACCAAACAAACGCAAACGCGCTAAGACCCACGGTTTTCGAGCGCGTATGTCAACTAGCGACGGCCAAAGAGTGTTGGCGGCCCGAAGAGCAAAGAAACGCAAAAAGTTAACTGTCTCAAGCGAGTAATGGATAAAAAGTTTGTTCTTCGAAAAAACTGACAGTTTAAAGATGTGATTGCGAGTAAAAAACAGTTTGTCAGTAAGTACTTAGTTCTTTACTACCGACCTAACCAATCCAATCTTAAAGTTGGCATATCTATTTCAAAAAAAGTCGCTAACGCGATTCGGCGTAATTACTACCGTCGTCAAGTGCGACAAATCCTTGACCAAACGCCAGAAGTTTTTAATTTAAATTACGATGTGGTTTTAATTATTCGAAAACCATTTATGCCGTTAGATTTCCAAAGCAAAGCCCAAGCTGTTAAACAAATTTTTGAAAGGTTATAGTGTGAGTTACGGCCAAAGATCAAAAAATTACGATTGATTCAAACAAAGTAACGACGGAAACAAAAAAACAGCCGGCGAGAAATTTAAAACGTTTGGCAAGTTTTTGCGAATTTTTATTTACTTCTGCCTTTTTTTCTTTTCCATGTACGGCTGCGTTCAATCTTTCTTCATTAAAGTTGACGATAACGTGAGTCGCGGATTTGAAATTTATACAAGTGAAAAAAGTATTTCTCCGCACGTAACTAGCTTTTCCATCAACAAAAGAGAAATCAAAATTGACGATCAAACTAGCGAGGTCTATTTTGCTAAGGCCGATGCCAGCAGCAACATTTTTTTCCGGGAAGACCAGCGCGACCAAGACGGAGAATTAATCTTGGAAAAAGCTCACCAAACGATTCAAATGCAAAACAAGCAGCAAGACTTACGCTTGTCTGACGCTTGACAAGGTCTTAACGAATCTTTTGTCGTTAACTCTAACGTTGAAGAATTAAAGTCAAGCGGTCAAATTCACAAATTTTCTGACAGCGATAATTACGCTCTACTTTCTTCGCTTGCCGAAGTTTATAACTTAGGTGGTCAGACAAACGTTAGTTCGCTTGAGAAAATTAAGTTTTGGGTTCAAGGTAAAACCAAAACTGATTATCGGCAAGTCGGGATTGGACTTTACCAAAAGACGGGTGATAACTGAAACGCCATTACGACCGATAGTTCAGAAGACGCCCTTTTGCCACGCAATCAATTTAACATCGCTTTTATAAACCATTTTTTCGGTCAAAACCCTTTTTACCTTGACTTCATTAGCAAAGACCCCCGCACCATTGTTAAAAACATTGACGACGAAAAAGCGCCTTCCGAAATCGAACGATTTTACATTTTGCAAAAAAATGCTTTGGCCAACATTCTGGGTTATGTCGGAGTTAGCAGTGATTTTCAAAGTTACAAATCAGGCGGCAATCTAGATCCCGAGCAAGACAAACTAATTCTCAAACACAACTACATGCCTTTGATTGGCTACGAAAAAACTGATTACCGACCAGTTGTTAGTTGAGGTCAAGCTTGGTCGCTCGGCCCTTTTTACGGCTTATTTGTTTTTCCGATCGGTAAAATTTTCGCCATGACTGTTTCGGCGATTCCTTTGCTCTCGGGTTGGGAGACACTAATTGCAATCGTCACTATCGTGGTGATTTCTCGGATTGTCATTTTTGCTTTGTCTTTTAAATCAACCATGCAACAAACTAAGATGCAAGATATGCAAGCTAAGAAGGCAATCATTGATGCTAAGTATGCACCTTACGAAGGTAACAAACAGATGGAAAGCCGTAAAAAGCAAGAACAAGCTGAGCTTTACCGTAAGATGAACATTAACCCTCTCGGCGCTTTTGCCAACTTATTTTTGATGATGCCGATTTTCTTGGCGATTTGGAGAGTTATTGGCGGCGTTCAACAAATTAAATCAACGGTTTGACTCGGAATTAATTTTTCAGCCACTTCGTGAAGAGAACTTTTGGCCGGGCAATTTCAATATTTACCGTTAATTATGCTCGCGGCCGGTACGCAACTTTTTGCCCAACTGTTTCCGCGCTTACTGACGCGTCGGCGCGACAAATTGCGCATTAACGTTTACCAAAAAGCTGCCATGAAGAAAAATAACAAAATGCAAAACATTAGTATGTTCATCATGGTGTTTTTAGCGGTGATTTTCAGCGCCGGCATTCAAATTTACTGAATCATCGGAGGTCTTTGACGGATATTTGAAGTTTACATAACTCACAAAATTGTTAACCACCGCAAAAAATCCTCTAAACGCAAAAAAGACCGTACCGTCGTGCTTAGTTAACCTTGAGTTTATAATTACCAAATGTTTGACACGATTAGCGCTTTAAGTACTGCGCCGGTTAACCAACCGATCGCGATTATCCGTTTATCTGGACCTGACACCTTTAGCGTCGTCAGGCAGATTTTTCGCGGCAAGATCGGCGCTCACCAAAGCATTAAACCGGGCTTAATCAGCGATGGCGATGAGGTTATTGACCAAGTTTTAGTTGCCTTTTTTCAAGCTCCCAGCTCTTTTACCGGGGAAGACATGGCCGAAATTTATGTTCACGGCGGTGTGGTCAACGCCAAGAGAGTTTTAGAGTTAACGATTAAAAAAGGCGCTCGCCTAGCTAACCGCGGCGAGTTTTCTCACCGCGCTTTTTTAAACGGTAAAATTGACTTAATTCAGGCTCAAGCAATTCACGATTTGATTTTTGCCAAGACGCTTAAACAAGCCCAAATTTCTGCTCAGAAGTTAACTGGTCAAACTAGTCAACTAATTGAAAATATGCTTCAAGAAATCAGCGACTTAATTGCGGTTTGCGAAGTTAACATCGACTACCCCGAACACGATGATATTCAGCAAATTAGCGACCAAAAATTAATTCCGATCGTTAGTCAGTTGCTGGAAAAATTAACTCGCATCGAAAACGAGTCTCGACAAGCCCAAAGCATCTACCAAGGGATTCAAGTTGCCATCGTTGGACTTCCTAACAGCGGCAAGTCTTCTTTGCTAAACGCTTTAATCGACCAAGATAAAGCGATTGTTTCAAACTTACCAGGCACGACCCGCGATGTCGTGGAGGGCCAAATAGTGGTGGGCGACATACTAATTAAACTAAGCGACACAGCCGGCATTCGCGCGACTGACGACGAGTTGGAAAAAACAGGCGTTAGCAAAAGTTACCAAACGCTAAGCCAAGCTGACTTAGTTTTGCATGTGATTGATGCCAAGGTTGGTGAAAGCGACTTTGATAAGTTAATTGAAGAGCGCGTTTTGGCGGATCAGATTTATTTAAAAGTTTTTAATAAATCAGATTTACTAACTGAGCAAAGTCATGAGAAAGACAAAATCTTGGTGAGCGCTCAACTAAAGCAAACCGAGTCGCTGGTGGAAGCAATTAAAGATAAATGTCAAAAAACCGATTTATCAGATTTACACATTTTAACTAGTGCCCACCAGGTAAGTTTAGTTGCTAAAGCTCGTCAGGCACTGAGCGACGGACTAACTGCTTTGGAGGCAGGACAAACTTTTGACGTGGTAATTGTTGACTTGCACCAGGCTTACCAAAACTTAGCCAATGTGAACGGACAAGCCGATCACTATCAGTTACTTGACAAAATGTTTGCTTCTTTTTGCTTAGGTAAGTAGTTAATTAAACGATTTTGACTAACACTTCTTTGCCAGTCCCTTGCTTTTTGTTGCGGAAAATGTGAATTACTTCGACTGGTTCATTCATTTTAGTGTGCTTGCCTTGGAGTTGAGCACGTCGGAAAGCGGTGATTTGGTGTTCAATGTTTTCCAGCGTGTGACTTTCGGCGATAATTTCTTGCGAACTTTTTAATCGAGCACGGTATTGGTACATTAATCGTTTGTCTCACTTTCATTTGTTTTGACAACTAAATTATCGCATATCTCATCGGTCTCAATTTTTAGATTAAGCCGGGGTCCGGCTCGAAATGCCACCTTGGTTTGACGGAAGATTTTCTTAGCGATTAAGTTGTCTTCGGTTCCATCGTATTTGTCATCCAGGTAAACTATTTCTTTGATACCAGCCTGTGCGACAAACTTAGCGCAGTTGGAACAAGGGAAGAGCGAAGTAAAAAGTCGGGTGTTACGCGTGTCTTTGATTGAGTTTAAAATGGCATTCATTTCCGCGTGAACTACGTAGGGGTATTTGGTGTGGGCATTTTCTCCGTCTTTTTGCCAAGGGAAAGCCCCATCCATTCCTTTGGGCATCCCGTTGTAGCCTAGCCCAATTACCCGGTTATGCTCGTTGACTAAAACCGCTCCGACTTGGGTGTTCGGATCTTTCGAACGCCAACCGGAAACAAGTGCTAAAGCTAGAAAGTACTGGTCTCAGTTTAATATCATCTAGGCATTATAGCCGCTATCTTTGCGATAATAAACTCGCCATGGTTAAATATTTAGAGATACTTTCGCACGTTTTAAAAACGGGCCAACGCAAAAAAAGTCGGACTGGCGTGGATGTTCTAAGCGTGTTTGGCACGCAACAAAGGTACGATTTAAAGAGCGGGTTCCCGCTTTTAACCACTAAAAAAATGCATTTTCGCAGCATCGTTCACGAGCTTCTTTGGTTTATCAGCGGAGACACCAACATTAAATACTTAGTTGATAACGATGTGCGGATTTGAAACGAGTGACCTTACCAGCGTTATCAGCAAAGTCAGTTTTATCAGCCCGAACACAACTTAGAGTGGTTTATTAACCAAATTAAAACCGACTCTGCCTTTGCGCAAAAATGAGGCAACCTCGGACCGGTTTACGGTCGGCAATGGCGTAATTTTGGCGGCGTTGATCAAGTCAGTCATTTGATTGATCAAATCAAAAATAACCCCGACTCAAGACGTTTAATTTTAAGCGCTTGGAATCCCCCCGAGTTAAAATCGATGATTTTGCCGCCTTGCCACCTTTTGATCCAATTTTACGTTTTAGACGGACACTTATCTTGTCACCTTTACCAACGCTCGGCCGATCTTTTTTTAGGCGTGCCTTTTAACATTGCTTCTTACGCGCTTTTCACGATGATGGTGGCTCAAGTTTGCGGACTCAAGCCGGGCGAGTTTATTCACACTACCGGCGACACCCATCTTTACTTAAACCATCTTGACCAATCGCGCGAACAGTTAGCGCGTAAACCATTAAAACTTCCCCGGTTAATTCTTAACCCAGCCGTTAAATCCATTTTTGACTTTAAGTTTGAAGACATTGTTTTGGCTAATTACCAAAGTCATCCGAGCATCAAGGCGAAAGTGGCGGTTTAATGGTCAAAATGATCGTAGCCGTTGGCCCCAACTGACTAATTGGCAAGGGAAACAAATTGGCTTGAAAAAACCCGGTTGAACTAGCTTTTTTCCGTCGGATGACTTTGGGGCAAAGTTTGCTTTGAGGTCAAAACACTTTTGCCAATTTACCCGGCCGGCTAACTGACCGAACCCACTATGTGTTGAGTGATCGACCCTTAAAAAACGCTGACCACATTTTAAACTCGACCGATCAGGTGGTCAAACTTTTTAAAAAGTTTGACCAGGATCAAAAAGACATTTTCATTAGTGGCGGTAAATCGGTTTACGAGCAGTTTTACCCTTACGCCCAGGAAATATACGTTTCCCAAGTGGACACAAAAGCGCAAGGCGACGTCTTTTTAAAAATTGATTTATCTAAGCACCGGAAAGATTTGTTTTTCCGTGGCGACGGTTTTGAGGTTTTTCTCTACCGTAAAAAGTTTGATGGTTAAAAAAATCTAACAATTTTGACTCCAAAATTGAGATACCATGAAAAAAATTAGGAAGAAAAAACTTGCCCGAAACCAAAACGCTAAAAATCACTATTCCCAGCGCGCCGCCAAGAAAAATGGTATTGGATGTGCGCGAGCGACCGTCGTTAAAGTTTTGGATCATTTTATCTTTCCAGCACGTTTTTGCTATGTTCGGGGCGACTGTTTTAACACCCCTATTAATTAATTTAACCGCTGACCCGACAGGACAAACTAAAGTGATTGGTGTTGATGTCGCCCTTTTTGCTTCGGGCGTTGGTACTCTTGTTTACATTGCAATTACTAGAGCTAAAGTGCCGATTTACCTTGGCTCGTCAGTCGCGTACATCGGGACGATGGGCGCGCTCTACCCGCTTTACGGAAACAGCATGTTTCTCGGTCTGCTCGGGATAGGGCTTGTCTACTGCTTGGTGGCGATTTTGGTTTACCTTTTTGGCACGGGGTGAATTAAAAAAATGCTGCCTCCGGTTGTAGTGGGACCAATGATTATTGTCATTGGTCTTAGTCTGGCTCCGATTGCAATTAACCACATTTTTTTGCTTGATTCAAAGCAAGGTAACATTTTTGAAAACGGCAACTGAAACATAGATTGATGAGGTGTTGGCGTCGCTTTGATTACGATCGCCAGCGCGATGCTAATCGTTTTACTTTGCCGCGGCAAACTGAAACTCGTGCCAATTGCAAGCGCAATGCTAATTGGTTTAGTTGTTTCTTTAGTCGTCTCGACGTGACACAAAACGCCTGAGTTCACCAAATACTACCAAGTAAATTGAACTAACATTAGCACTTACGTAGGGTTACCTGATTTTTCCAACGCTCTTTTAAATGGTCAAGTGATCGGTAAAAATCAAAGTTATTCTCCGATGCCGCTTCTAATTATGATGCCGATGGCGCTGGCAACGATTGCCGAGCACATAGGCGACCACACGGTGCTAGGAAAAATTACCGGTCGCGATTATTTGGGCGACCAGCCCGGTCTACACAAAACTTTGTTAGGAGACGGGTTAGCAACTATGGTTGGTGGCGCGCTGGGCGGCCCCGCTAACACATCTTACGGCGAAAACACGACCGTGGTTGGTCTTTCGCGAGTTGCTTCGGTTTACGTGACCGCTCTAGCAGCTGTGATGGCGGTTGGGATGTCGTTTGTTTCGGTGATTTCAACTGTTTTGCACCTCATTCCAACCCATGTTTTAGGCGGTTTAGAGCTAATTCTTTTTGGTTTTATCGGCACCAACGGTTTAAAAGTGCTTTTAGATGAGAAAGTTGATTTGCACCAAGCACGCAACATTTTTGTGGTTTCAATTATGTTAGTTGTTGGTCTTGGTCGGGCAATTTTAGGCTGGAATTTAAACCAGGTGGCGATCGTATTTTCGCCCACTTCAGTCGCGATTTTTGCCGGAATAAGCGCTAATTTTCTGCTTCCTAAGGAACGCAAAATTAACCTTGATAAAATGTCCATTGCCGCTCAGAGCAGATCCAGAACTGGTTCGCCGCCCGATTAGACCAAAAACCAGTTCGGAGTGTGTTTTACAAAAATTTTTGATTTGTTGTAGATGTTGGTAGATAATGTTCAATGCACTATTCAGTTTGAAAAAATTTTCTAACTCTAAGGAGGTCAACGCCTATGTCCGCTAGTACCACTTCACTTGAAACGCCATCAGTTAGTTACCCTCGAAAATACATTGATCAACTTAACCAAGCGATCCTAGAGCATTTTCCTCACCTAACACCCGTTAGTTCAGAAATGCAAAAAACTTACGAAGGAATTAGTCGGCTAGTGATGCTTGACCGCTATTCTCAAAAAGATCTCAAACTGAAAACTTTGTCAGAGGGTGATTTGGTCGTGGCCAAAATTAAGTATGACGTCAAATTTCCGACCTTAGGAACGGCCTACGTGTTAGAGATTAAGGACGAGTTAGTTACGATTCAAGTTGAAAACGAGTACATTAACCAAATTGATCCCAACTATCACCCAACCGAAGACGGGGTGATTCAAGTTCATAAATCTACTCTAAGTAAACCGCTGGAAGTTTATTTTGAACAAATTGCTCGTCGGGTGGCTAACGCGCTCGGAGCGAGCGAAAGTCAAACTTGAAAAGATGAGTTTTACCAGCAAATTGCTTCTAACAACATTGTTCCGGCTGGTCGGGTTTTGTATGGGGCTGGCTCTGGCACCAACGTTACTTACTTTAACTGCTTTGTGATGCCCATGCCGCGCGATTCCCGGGAAGGAATTTCCGAGCACCGTAAAAACGTGATGGAAATCATGTCTCGCGGCGGCGGTGTCGGTACTAACGGCTCCACTTTACGACCTAAAGACACGGTTGCCCTGACTGTTGGAGGTAAATCTTCGGGGGCAGTATCGTGACTGAATGACATCGCGATGCTAACCCACTTAGTCCAGCAAGGCGGTTCGCGTCGGGGAGCCCAAATGATTATTTTGGCCGACTGACACCCCGACATTGTTGAGTTCATCATTTCAAAAATGCAAAAAGCGCCAATTTTGAAATGAATCGCTGACCATTTTCCTGACGCTGACATTGTTCGTGAAGCAAATGACAAATTAAAGTTAAAACCTTTATCAGATTTTGAGCGCAAAGTTTTAGAGCAAGTGATTAGCAGTCAAGCTCCGCGTGAACTAAAGGAAAGCGCCACTACTAGACTAGAGCAAGGAGGATCTTACGAAGTGGTCGAGCCAGAGTTTTTGACTGGCACTAACATTTCGGTTGGTATTTCCGATCCGTTCATGGAAGCGGTTAAAAAAGACGCGCTTTGGTCGTTGCGTTTTCCCGACATTGAAAAATTAACCCCGGAACAAAAAAAGTTTTACGACGAACACTGGCATGAAATTGGCGACGTGCGCAGGTGAGAAGAACTGGGTTATCCAGTTAAAGTTTACAAAACTATTAAAGCCCGCGAGTTGTGGGATTTGATTAACTTTTGCGCAACTTACTCGGCCGAGCCAGGCGTTTTCTTCATTGACCGCGCTAACCAGATGACAAACGCCCAAGCTTATGATCAAAAAGTCGTCTGCACCAATCCTTGCGGAGAGCAACCGCTAGCTCCTTACTCAGTTTGCAATTTAAGCGCGATTAACTTAGCTAACATGATTGAGCATCAGAGCGGAGAAATTCTTTGGGATAAACTAGCTAAAACCGTTAGCGTTTGCGTTCGTCTCCAAGACAACATCATTGATGAAACCCCCTATTTCCTAACCGAAAATCGTCAACAAGCGTTGGGAGAAAGAAGAGTGGGGATGGGCGTGATGGGACTGCACGACTTTCTCATTTGGAAAGGTGTGCGTTATGGTTCAAAAGAATCGCTGGAATTGATTGACAAAGTTTTTGAAAAAATTGCCACCACAGCTTACTTAACTTCGGCTGAACTAGCTCGTGAAAAAGGCCCTTTCCCATTTTTAAAAGGAGAGGTTGAAAAACTTTGCTCAACCGGCTTTATTCAAACTTTACCGCCGCAAGTTCACCAAGCCATTCGGGCAAACGGCGGACTTAGAAACTCTCATCTTTTGACGATCGCTCCAACGGGAACAACTGGGACGATGGTTGGCGTTTCAACTGGACTAGAGCCCTACTTCGCTTTTAAATATTTCCGTTCTGGTCGACTTGGTAAATTCATTGAGGTTGATCAAAAAATTGTCGCTGATTGAAAAAAACACCGCAACTGGTTTAACGGCAATGAATTGCCATCTTTCTTTGTTTCGGCGATGGATCTTACCCCGGAAGAGCACGCTGACGTGCAAGTGACAATTCAGCGCTGAATTGATTCTTCAATTTCAAAAACAGTTAACGCGCCCCGCGGATACACTGTTAAACAAGTAGAAAAAATTTACATGCGACTTTACGACAATAACGCTAAGGGAGGAACCGTTTACGTGGATGGTTCGCGAGATTCGCAAGTTCTATCAATTGATAAAGAAGACAACCAACTTGACACCCAAACGATTTCGGTTTCCGAATTTACCCGCGAGCAAGTTGAGCACATCAAAGAAAAGGTGTCTGACATTCCCGGGCTAAAGTACGGCAAAGACATCGGAGTTCAAATTGGCAATCTCTGCCCAGTTTGCAAAGAAGGTACGATTGAAAAATTTGGCGGATGCAACTCTTGTGCTAACTGCGGCGTTCAGTTAAAGTGCGAAGTCTAGTAGTTTTGCTGCATGCGCTCGTGGTTAATTAAGTTCTTTTTAATGTAGTGGTGTTCAATTTCACTTTGGGAAAGATTGAGCAGTTCTCCCAGACCTAAGTAGAGGCGAAAAGCTCGCCCAATTTTTTTGCGACTAATTTTGTTTTCCAAACTGCTTACCGCTTGAAAAAGACTGAGCAGTTGAGTGTTAATGTCGTGACGGTTGACTAATTTTGATTCAAAACGGTACTTTTTAAACTTAGCTCTTATCAAAAGCGAAGCAAAGAAATGAAGTCCGTCAGCATACTCTTCCAGAATTTTTTCGCGCTGGTAATGGCGCTGTTTTTTTCAGTATTTAAAAGAAGCGATTTCGTTGGAAAGTTCGGCGATTTCAACAATTAATGCTAAGACGCGGTGCTTAGTTAAATCGGCGTTTTTAACTTGGTGTTGAGTTTCGATTGCTTGGTCAAGTTTTTTTTGTAAATCAATGATTTTGTCTAATTGCATGATTAATTAACCCCAATTATAGGCAATTTGGATTAATTTGCAATTCCGTCTTTGGTAGTATAATGGCGTTGCAACTCAATTTAACGCCAAGTGTTAAAACATGGAATTGGTTGAAAATACCAAACTGTCCTAGCAACCGTTATAGTCGGGTCTTTGTTTAGCACTGATCACTAAGGATGAAAGCGGGCGCTTTAAACTAATCATGTTCGTTTGTTTGAGCAACCCATCTCTCCAGTTGGGTTGCGATTTGTGTTATGAAGAAAAGTCAATTTTACGCAGTCTTATCGATCGTTTCTTTGCTCTTAATCGTTTTTGCCAGTCTTTTCAGCGTTTACTTTCAAAAGTACCAACAACTAGATGCTAACTTAGAAAAAGGCAGTCATTACGGTGGTAAAGAAGTTCGTTTAATGTCAAAAACGTTTGATGGAAAGCAAGAGATGGACCAGATTTACGTGACAAAAAGCGATCATAAAACGCTCGAAGATTTGATCTTGTGAATTAACAAGTTTGAAGTAGAACAAAAAATCACCGACCAGGAACGTTTTGGTTTTCGCGACCACCACAGTCTTTACGGTTTATTTGTTAACCGTGTCAACGGAGTTTTTGCTGACTACAATGATGAGTCGGAAAGTTGGTGGAAAATTCTCTCACCTACCGCGTCCAAGCCAATCACTAACAGCGAAACACCGCTTGACTATTCCCGCGACTTTGCTTACCAGTCTTTTGGTGAACAGTCTCGTCAAAACTGGACTACCAACTTCGGCATTTCTGGCATACCGCTTGTAGCTGATACGATCGTTATATTTGTTCAAACTGCTAAATGAGACATGAGCAATTAAAGGAGTTTTACTGAGATGAAAAAAATCATTTTTACTTTGTTTGGTTTAGCTTTGCCTGCCGCTTCGGCCTTGGCTTGCTCGGCCAACTTAAGTCAATTAGACAGACCGCTTGACGACTGGGTTGGAGACAAAAATCCAGCCATTAAATCAAACTCTAAACTTAACATAGAACGCATTTCCAAACTGCCGACCTTTCAAGTGGACGGCCAAGATTATCCAGTTAAGGACGACGGACTTTACCTAGTCAAAGATGCTTACCAAGGTATTTTTTGATCGGGAGACCAAACAAACGGAACCCAGGTCGATGCCAAAGTAGTGCCGCTAAAAGCTGCCAAGCCCTACCACGTCGGAGTTTCGCTTTTAAGTGGAGGCGACTCTTTTTACGTTCTTTACAACGATAACGACCAAGACGGATATTCCATCGCCAACTTTTTGGACAGTTTTTATTTACACGACACCAACTTAATTACCAACCAAGAGTCTTTTGAGCTCAATCGCGAGTCTGCGCAAGCTGTTAAACTCGGTCACCGCTGAGGCCATTACACCGGCATCCCGTTCGTACAAAAAACCGATTTAACTGGTCAAACACCTCGTTATTACGGCGAGCAGTCTAAACTACCTACTGGCCAAAGTTGGGACGCAAGTTTTGCAGATTTTTTGCAAAAAGAAACTAGCTCAGCCGCGGTTAATTTAGCAGCTAACTTTTGAAACGTCAAAACCACCCCAAACAAGAGTGGTAGTTTTGATCCGCAAGACCCTTCTGCTTCGGGTGCTAGCAAACTGTGGTTCCCGATTACCGGCCAGGAAAATTATTTTTCTTACCAGATCACCCATCGAAACGCCGTGAAAATTACTTTCAACCAAACTGCTAACAAACCTTACATAGACGCTCAATTTGGACTTGCCAAAGACGGTTCTTTAGATTTTGCTAACCGCGAAATCAGTGCTCAGGATGTCAAAATTTACTCGGTAATTGTGGGCGGAAAAGACCGCCACAACGATTACTTAAATCATCAAAATCAAGTTTATCAGTACCGCGCGCTTAAAGAAAGACCCGTTGGTAATTCGCGCCTTCACAAGCTGGGCGACGAGTACTTAACTTTCCATGCCAAGGATGCGAGTTGGTTGGGTCAAAAATTGGCGAACAATTTGCACTTTAACGCTTTTCGACTTAACGGAGTAGACGGTAAAAATTACTTAGTTCACCGCTCCGAACTACCTTCTTCGCACTACCAAGTGGTTTTCGATTTGCATGTTTCTTGGCCCGAAGAAAAGCGCTACCGATTAGTTAGCACCGATGGCAAAAAATACCAGCTGATGCTCAAGGTTGACCAGACTTACCAGCCTGTTCAAAATTTTAATCTTGTTGAAATAGTTAAAAGAGTAGTTACTTAGTGTTAAACCGACTTTCACTAGTCTAGCGGTTTTGGTTTTGCCATCTCCAGCAGTTTAGTAGTTAAAAAAACTGACCAGATTGACTAGTTTAAGCAAACTTATTAATGCGAGGAACAAACAAACAATGCAAAAAATTCTCTACCCATTTTTCACCTTGGCTTTAATTAGCCCGACTCTAACTGTTTTGGCTTGCAGTACCCAAACATCTGACCAAGAAAAACCGCCGGCCAAAGACGATAAGCCTAACGAAAAAGAAAAAATACCTCCTGAAAACAAACGCCTTGACATGGAAGTAGTTAAAAAATTACCCCGTTTTGAAGTTGATGGTCAGCCCTACAACGTAATTAACGACGGACTATACTTAGTCAAAAAAGATTACCAAGGCGTTTTTTGATGGGGTGATAAAACCCACGGCACCCAGGTCGATGCTCAAGTTGTGCCACTTCACACCGACATGCCCTTTGGATCTGGACTATCTCTTTTTGCTGACGGCGATTCTTTTTACGTTCTTTACAACGACGACGATAATGATGGTCACTCAATCGCCCACTTTCTAGAAAGTTTTTACTTAGATGACACCAATTTAATTACTAACGAAGCTTCTTTGAAAGTTAACCGGGGTCATTTTAACGCGGCTAAAATTTTTCGTAACCAAGACGATTATTCAATCGGCATACCATTTTATAAAACCACTCAATTGCAAGGCCGCACACCGCGTTACTACTGTGAGCAGTCTAAACGCATTCTTCACAAAGATTGGGATAAATATTTTGCCGAGTTTTTAGCTAAGGAAACTAACCGGGACGCGATCGCAGTCGCTTCTAATTTTTGAAATGTTAAAACGAGCCCCAACGAGGCAGGTCGTTTTGATCACAAAAATCCTGGCAATCCCGGAGCACACCAAAATTGGTATCCGCTGGTCGGCGACGAGAACTATTTTTCTTACGAAATTACCCATCAAAACGCGGTTAAAGTTACCTTTAACAAAACACCTAATAAACCATACATCGACGCTCGTTTCATTTTGACGCGCGACAACGCGCTCACTTCAGAGCACCAAATTAGCGCGCAAGATGCGAAAATTTACTCAGCAATCGTTGGTGGTAGCCAATGGCACAAAGAGTATTTGCAAGCTTTGCCCGGTTCTTACGATTTCCGCGCGGTTAAAACTGCTTTCCACGGCAACGAACGAATTCACAAAATTGGTGAGTCCTACATTTATCGCCAAAGAAAACACGTTACTTGGCTGGGCAAAGAATTTGACAAGAACCCTAAGTTTCAAGGTTTTCGCTTGGACGATCTAGACGGATCAAGTTACCATATCAAGCCGCCAACACCAGGTCCCAAACCTAACGAATGAGTCGTTGATCTTTACCAACTAATTCCTGATGGCAAACACTTTAAACTAACTAAGTTTGCCTCTGGGGATTCGTTTTTCTACCAACTCGATAATGTCAGCGAAGGAAAAAGTGTTTTCAGCGGAATTTTTGCGATTAAGGAGATGCTGGTAGTTTAACTACTAAATTATGTTGCACATTTACTGAGGATTTGGCAAAGGTAAAACTTCGGCGCTTAACGGTTCAGCGATCCGTGCCAAAGGCGCTGGAATGCGGGTGGCTTACTACCGCTTTCTCAAAGGTCGACCGAGCAGCGAAAATGAGATTTTAAAATTAGTCGGCGTTCCGCCGGTTCACTTTCACTACACGGGCAAGTTCGTGATTGAAATGGATCAAAACGAAAAAGAAAAAACTCGGAAGATTGTTTACGAAGGACTTGAGCAAATTAAAAAAACCAAAGACCAGTTTGACGTGATTATTATTGATGAAATTTTAGATTTAGTTGCTTCCAGCGTCCAATTAGTTTCCGAGCAATATCTGGCTAATTTTTTTAAAAAACTTGGGATTAAAAAGCGCGAAGTTCTTATTTCCGGCCACGTTAAACTGAAACATGTTTTTGATTTAGCCGACTTAATAACGCATTTTGAACCTCAGAAACACTACTTCAACCGCGGGCTAAAAGCTCGCCAAGGGATTGAGTTTTAGACATGACCACTCGCAAAATCACGGTGAGCGCAATTTTGACTTCGCTAGTCGTAGCGGCAAAGTACGCGCTGGGATTTATTGTCGGCGTGGAAGTCGTTACCTTTTTGTGTATTTTGTACAGCGTATTTTTGCCGTTTAGACTTTCGCAAACGATTATTTTTGCGTTTGTTATGATCACGGGAATAATTTATGGTTTTGGCACTTGGTGGCTAGTTTATTTTTTCATATTTCCTTTGGAAGGACTTTTCTCTTTCGTGTTTAAACGTCTTCTTAATAAAAACCAACTTTTCTTTGCACTATGGTGCGGTTTTTGAGGGTTTTCAATTATGTTTTGATATTACCCTTACGACTTGCTTTTGTTTGGTCCTTCCTTTGCGGTTGCGCGCTTTGCCACCGCGGTTATTCCCAATTTGCTCGGAGCAATTAGCAATTTTATCGCGGCCACCATTTTGTTTGAAACTAGTAAATTTCTTTTTGAAAATGTTTTTCGAGTTGACAGTAACGATTTTTGGTAGAAGGAGCAAAAATGTTAAAAAAAATGGTAATTTTGCCAAGTTTAGGACTAATCACCACTTTGGCGGTTAGTTGCGGTGCCAAGCAGACACTTTCCAAAGAAGACACTAAGACCCAGCGTGATGCTTTAGTTGAGCGGTTAGTTCAGTTAGAGAAAAAGATAGACGATGCCCAGCAAGATCGGGTAGGCTATCGGGAAAAAATCAAAGAGCTTGAGCAAAACAACACCCATCTTTTGGAACAAATCAAAGAGCTCAAACAAAAGATTAAGAAGTTAGAAACTGCCTATTTTGGGGTTGAAAACGAGGTTCGAATTGTTTCAAAAACGCTTGATGGAAAGCAAGAAATGGACCAGATTTACCAAATCCAGAGCGGTCAAAAAATGTTCTCCGATTTACTGCTTTGAATTAACGAGTTTGAAGTTGAACAAAAAATTGTCAACCAACCTCGGTTTGGTTTTCGCGACCCCCACGCTAAATACGGACTATTTGTTAACAGCGTTAACGGCGTATTTGCCGACTATGACGAAGAATCAAACTCATGGTGAAGCATTTTATCGCCCACTTTTGGCTCTGATTACACCAACAATTCTAGTCCGCTTGAGTACCGTCGCGACTTTGATTTAAGTAAGTTTGATGATAACGAGGTTAGACCTTGGTTTGTCAACAAAGGGGTTAGCAGTTTGCCTTTAATTGGACGTCAAATTTTGGTTTTTTGACAAAGCCCGAATTAACTGCAAACTCTAAAAGGCCATCCCAATGCGACGTAATTGGTTTTTTTTATAAAAAAACCAATTACGTCAAACAGGGGTGGATGCTGACCTATTTTTTAAGAGTTGAAGAGTTAATTTGCCTTATTTCAAATCGGCTTGCTAGCCCAGCAAACCGCCGTGTATAATTAACTAAGAAATGTCTTATAAAGCACTTTACCGCACTTATCGACCCGAAGAATTTAACCAAGTGGTTGGTCAAAATCACATTGTAACTACTTTAGAAAACGTGGTGCGCCAAGGCAAAGTTTCCCATGCTTACCTTTTTGCGGGTCCCCGGGGGACAGGTAAAACTTCGGTGGCTCACATTTTTGCCCGAGCAATCAACCAAAACGCTCGTCAAGTTGACCAAGATTTAACGCTTGACATCATTGAAATTGACGCTGCTTCCAACAACGGAGTCGCCGAAATGCGTTCAATCATTGAAAACGCTCGCTTTGCTCCCGTGCAAGGCAAGTACAAAGTTTACATCATTGATGAAGTCCACATGCTCAGCAAAGGCGCTTGAAACGCGCTTTTAAAAACTTTGGAAGAACCGCCGCGCCACATTGTTTTCATATTGGCCACGACCGAACCCCACAAAATTCCGGCCACAATTCTTTCCCGAACTCAGCGTTTTAATTTCAAACGGATTGAACCGGCGGTAATTGAAAAACAACTTTCCCAAGTTTTTGAACAAGAGAAAATTGACTGCGAACCCGAGGCGCTTAAATTTATCGCTAAGTTAGCTAACGGCGGTTTGCGCGACGCGCTTTCCATCTCTGATCAGGCGGCTGCCTTTGGTAACAACTCAATTACTTTTGAAGCTATTTCGCAAGTTTTTGGTTTGGTATCAATCGGTAAACAAATTGAACTGATTAACTCAATTTACCGCGGCGAGAGCAAAGTCTTTCTCCTCGCTTTAACCGGTTTTATTGAAAACGGAGTCGATTTAGAAAGGCTAACGTTTTCCTTGATTGAAATTTTGCGCGATCTGATCGTCTATCGGAAAACATCCGATTTTAACTTAATTGAGTATTTAACGTTGGAAGACGTGAACCAGTTAGTGGTTGATTTGAGTTTTGCTTACCAGATGGTTGACACGCTCATCGAGTTAGCTAACCAAATTAAGTTTACCCAGTTACCAAACCAACTTTTTGAGTTAAAAATGCTTGCTCTTTTGAAAACAGAACCGGCGGGCGTATCTGTGCCTGAACCAGTTCCAGTCCAGTTAGAAAATAAGTTGACAGCCGAGGAAGAGACATCAGCGACTGGCGACCAATTAAGCACCCAAACAGTTGCCGCAGATTCTCAGCTCCACGATTTAAACTTTGAAAATTTTAGCGAGACCGCTCCGGATGACCCTCAGCCAACCTTGCCCGCTGCTAGTCCAGTTAAGTCCAGACCTGATTGGGAAGATTCTTTGGTGATTCCGCTCAGTCAAGACGAAATTGGTGGCAAAAAGTTAATCAGCGCCGAAAAAGATAAGACTGTTGAAGATGATCTTGACATTACCGAACTTTTCGGACTTGACCAGTCTAACGAAACCGAAAAAATAACTCTTGATAAACCAAACAGTTACACGCTCGAGGAACTAATCAACTTACTAATCATTTCTAAGCGAGATCAGTTGCAATTTGTGAAAGGGAAATGGCCGCTCCTAACTGCTTACGCTGGTCAAGAAAAGTATGGCCAACCTGCTGCTTTGCTGATGAAAAGCAAAGTAATTAGTGCGGGCGAACACTTTGTTTTAGTTTCAAGCGAAGAAGATCAGTTAGTGCAAACTTTGAATCTTTACCGACAAAACCCGATTGTGCACCAATTAACCCAAGAGGTTTTTGGCTCTGCTCGGTGAATTTATGCGATCACTAGAGAGCAATTTGAGGAAGTCAAAAAATCTTGGAGTGTGATGAAGGCCGAGGGCCAACTACGAGCTGGCGAAGCGATTTCACCACCACAATTAGAAGTTAAAGTTGATCCGCACGAAGAAATTGGTCGCGACATCTTCGGCGATTTATTTGGAAAATAACAGTTTTGACTAGAAAGGAACCGGAATGAACATTAACGCGATGATGAAACAGGCTCGTAAAATGCAAGCCGAACTAGAAAAAGCCGAGAAAGAACTGCACAAACGTAAATTTGAAGTTAATAAACAAGGACTTTCGATTGTCATGTTGGGTAACCGGCGGCTAGATAAAGTTGACATTGACCCGGCTCTAATTGATCCGGACGACAAAGAGATAGTGGAGGACCTTTTCATGCTAGCTGTGAACGAAGCTAACGAATTGATTGACCAAGCCGAGGAGGCGATTCAACCCAAAAACACTAATTTGCCCTTGTAGCGCAATTTAGTTCGGGCCGTTATGGTTCAAAAAAACAAACAAGGACTTTTAGTTACTTTTGAAGGATTAGACGGATCGGGAAAAACGACCGTTATCAAAGAAATTCAAAAATGACTGGATAGTTTAAAAATTGCTAACGTGATAACTCGTGAGCCGGGCTCATCCAACCCGATCACTAGTCAAATCCGTTCTTTGGTGCTTGACGAAAAGACGCCGATTAGCGCTATGAGCCAGCTACTTCTTTATTCGCTAGACCGGAGAATAAATTTAGAGCGGCACATTTGACCCGCCCTTAAATCTAACAAAGTCGTACTTTGCGACCGCTACTTAGATTCTTCGTTAGTCTACCAAGGTTACGCAGGTGGGTTAGGAATCGATAAAGTTTGGGAAATGCAAAAATTCATTACCCAAAATACGATCCCTAACTTAACTTTTTTCTTTGATTTACGACCTAAGGAAGCTAAAATTCGTACGCAAAGTCGCGCAAAGTTGGACCGCTTTGAATCGGAGGATCACCAGTTTCGAAATCTTATTTACGAGGGCTACCGCCAGGTAATCCAAAATTTTCACGAGCGGTTTAAAACAATTGATGCTTCCTGTGACCGGGCGAGTGTTTTGCAAGAAGTTAAGGACGCTTTAAAGAAAGTTTTAAAATTAGACTAGGTTAATTTATGGCAAATCTTGAACTATTTCGCGAAACAAATCCGACAGCCTACCGCATCATTCGGAATTCTTTTCGCAACAAAAAAGTTGCTCACACCTACCTTTTTAACGGCGGGATTGACACCGATTTAGAACAAGCGCCGGAAATACTCATTCAAGCGCTAATTAGTGATAACGACATTTTTGCCGGTCAACCAGGTCGTCTCACTAAAACTTACCCGGACTTGCTCGTAGTGGACGGACAAAGTAAATTAATTACTAAGGAGCAAATTAGCGCCGTCAGAGAGAAATTACAACTAACGGCTTTAGACGACAAAGGCGTCAAAATTTTGCTAATTAAAAAAGTTGAAAACAGCAATAAGTACGCCCTAAACATGCTGCTTAAAATCATGGAAAGTCCGCCTCCGGCGACTTACATCATTATGACCGCTAGCCAAGTTCACCGCGTGTTAACTACGATTAGATCGCGTTCGCTAGAAATTCGTCTCCGTCCAATTTCTTTTGTTAAGACCATCGAGATTTTGCGTAAACACAATTTGTCGCAGCAGTACGCCCGCGTCTTAGCTTTTTTAACGCGCAGTCCCGAGCGGGCTGAAGATTGAATTAACCGCCTGCAATTTAGCGAACTTTACCCCAGCGTTTGCCAAATTTTAACTAAGACTTGCCGTGAACCAGCTCAAAGCATTCGACTCAAAAAATTGTTTAACTCTAGCAATCAAGTGCTTTTAGTTTTGATTTTACTTGTCATCGTGGAAGACATTGCTCGCGCTCAGCACGGCTACCAGTTAATTAATCCCGACCACCAAGACATCGTTAATTGGTCGCTCGCGGCAAACTTTGACACCCAGCGAGCTTTTGCGGCTGTCGAAAGTTTCTTAACGATGGTCAAACACAACGTTAACCAATCGCTCAATTGGAACTCCTTAGTTTTAAATTGAGAAAAGTGTTATGGCTAAACTTTACTTTGTGGCTACGCCAATTGGCAACAGCCAAGATTTAACTTTTCGCGCCAAGAGCACACTAGAGCAAGTCGCTTACATCGCTTGTGAAGACACGCGCCGAATTCGCAAACTTTTAGCAATTTATGCGATTAAAGGTAAAAAACTACTTGTTCACCATGCTCACACCGAACGCCAAAGCACACCGGGCATCATTAAGTTAGTTGAGCAAGGTTTTGATGTCGCCTTGGTTAGCGATGCCGGGATGCCCGGCATTGCCGATCCAGGCTTTTTACTTATGCGTGCTGCGCTTGAAAAAAACTTAGCGGTAGAAATCATTCCCGGCGTTTCCGCTTTAACTACGGCAGTTGTTTGAGCTAATTTGGACCAGTTTTTTACTTTTTTAGGTTTTTTACCAGCCCGTAAAATTAAGCGTCAAAACCAACTCAAAAAACTACCGAGCGGAACTTTTGTCGTTTATGTTCCTCCCCACCAACTTCTTGCTACTCTAGAAGATTTGGCGAGCGTTTTTCAAAATCAAGTTGAAGTTTTCGTGGGCAAAGAATTGACTAAACAATTTGAAACTCACTGACGCGGCAATCCTATGCAAATTAAGTCCGCTCTAGATCCCCAAAAAATCAAGGGCGAATTTACTCTCGTTTTCAAAGTTAAAAGTCAAAGAGCATAAAATTACTTTGCTACCAAAACTATGCACCAGAAAATTCGTACTATCACACTTTGCGCCTTGATGCTCACGCTTTTATTGCTCGCTCACACTTTGGCATGGTTGATGCCCGACTTGCCGAGCGGACTCGGGTCAGTTTTTGTTTTGCCCGAACTTTTAACGGTCGGCTTCTCCTTTTTCTTCGGCTGAAAAAAAACGCTATTGACAGGTTTAATTTTTTATGGAGCGCTGGTTTGGGCTGCTCCGGCAATTTTAATCAGCGGCATCTTTTGAGCTAAAAATGCCTGAGCCGGACTGGGCGTGTTAACACTTGATTATTGGCTGCCCTACCTATTTTTGGCTTTGAGCGGCTCCTGAACTTGGAAAAAAACGTCCGTCTGATTCAACCTAGGTTGGACTTTTCTGATGGTCGGCGGGCTTTACTGCTCCCACGTTGTTTCCGGGGTAGTTTTATGGGCGTCGTACGCCTGGGAAGGTTACTCAGCTTGAACTTATTCCCTAGTAGCCAACAGTTTTCGTAGTGCCGTCTTATTAATTAGTTCCGGTGCAAGTTTGCCGCTTTGCCTTAGAACAATTAACAAAAATAATTTGAACCAAAACCGGAAACAAATTTATGCTTCGTATTAAAAAATTATTTACCCGACTAAGCCAAATTAAGAGTGAGCAAATTTTAGATTACAAACTGATCCACGCGGGTTACACTAACGACAATTATCTTTTTAAACTCAATAGCGGGCAAAAATACATCTTGAGAATTCCCCGACGTCAAAACGATTTTGAGCAGGAAAAAAAGCTTTATGAGCTTTTTGGCATCGGAGCAGGACTTTATTTTTCCACGACCGATGGGATTGTCATTAGACCGTGAATTAGCGGCAAACACCCCGATTTAGGCTCAGAAAGCAATTTAAAAAAGTTGCTCGTTGTGCTCAAAAAAGTTCACCAGACAAAAGTTGATTTCCCGGTTTTAAAACAAAATTGGTTGGCGTACCTAAACGTTAACGACTTGCCCGGCCCGATCACTGAACTTTACCAAAATGTGGTGCGAAAAATTACTGCTCTTCAAAAGTTAGTTTTGACTCACCACGATTTAAACAAACACAACATTTTGGTAAACACGCGCGGTCAAATGCTTCTACTAGATTGGGAGTGGGCCAGACTTGATGATGCCTACTTTGATTTTGCTTCGCTGGCGCTTTTGCCCGAGGTAGATCAGGCCAAACTAGTGCGCTTAGCCGGCCTAGATCAGAAACTTTTAAAACTTTACCAGTTTGCTATTTTGGTTTTTAGTCACATGTGATGTAACTTTGTCAGCACGAGCGCCAGCTTGGTTTTGAAGCAGCATTTAACCAAGCAGATCGAATTTTTCGCCCGCGAAATCAGTTAAAATGTGGGAGTTAAGTTTCTAAGTGGCGTACGTGGTGAAGTGGTTAACACATCGGATTGTGGTTCCGACATTCGCGGGTTCAATTCCCGTCGTACGCCCCATTTTTTTTAATTAATTTAGCAGTTCTCGTTTTTGTCTTCCATCCCAAGTCGGTAACAGTGTCGGCAACGCGCTTCGTATTCTTTGTCGCCAATTTGGATTAATTCCTTGCCGCCTTTGAGACGAAATGTTAACGTTGCAGCGGCTCCGCAAATCACGCAGACTGCGATTAATTTATCAACTTTATCGCTAATTGCTAACAGGGTGGGCATCACGCCAAAAGGCTGCGCCAAGTAGTTTTTATCTAACCCTGAAATTACCACTCGCACGCCTTGGTCAGCCAGTTTAACCACTACTTTAACAATTTCAGCGTCAAAAAACTGTGCTTCATCAATCGCAACAGCTCGGAAGGCTGGAGTTCACTTTTCCATAATTTGGCGGGCATTGTCAACGCTAATGGTTTCAATTGAAGTGCCGGCTCGCGAAAAAATTGCGTCTTTATTTCAACGTTTTTCAATTTTGGGTTTGACGACTAACGTTTTAATTTTTGCGTACTGCAAAATTTTGATCCGCTTAATCAATTCTTCGGATTTGCCCGAAAACATTGGACCAGTAATTACTTCAATTAAACCGTTGGGAAACCTAAGATACATCATCTTCACTTTCCATTATAAGAACTTATCTTTTTAAGAATGTTCTTTTATGAGCAAAAATTTCTTTTCGCGAGCCCCCAGCAAATATATAATCTTAGTCGTGGAAGAAAAGTCTCCTTACAGTCAAGAGTTTACCCAGCAATTTTTGCGTAAACAAAACCAATCAAAACGCAAATTTGGTAAGTTACTAGCCGGTTTAATAATTCTGCTCCTTTTGATCGGAGCAATTTTTGTCTTGACTTACGCGATCTCGTTAGCTAAAAAGATTTAACACCCGGAAAGGAATCAATGAGTCTGAGGGCAGGTATTGTTGGTTTGCCCAACGTCGGTAAATCAACGCTTTTTAAAACGCTCACCAAGTTGCAAGTTGAAATTGCCAACTATCCTTTTGCAACCATTCAGCCCAACGTAGGGGTGGTAGAAGTGCCTGACGTTCGCCTTGATCAGTTAGCTCAAGTGGCCCGACCCCAGCAAGTTTTACCGGCCATTTTTGAATTTACTGATATTGCGGGTTTGGTTAAAGGAGCTAGTCAAGGCGAAGGGCTTGGCAACCAATTTTTGAGTAATATTCGGGAAGTTGATGCGATTGTCCATGTGGTCAGATGTTTTACCGACCCCAGCGTTATTCACGTTGCTAACCAAGTTGATCCAGTTTTAGATGTGCAAATAGTTAACTTGGAACTAATTCAAGCCGATTTAGAAAGTGTTAAAAAAATCCGCACTCGTTTACACAAAAAAGCCCAATCTGATAAAAAAGTTGCGCTGGAATTTAACTTCGTAGAAAAGTTGATTTTTCACCTTGGTCAAGATCACATGGTGCACACGATTAAGTTAAACCAGGCCGAGCAGGACTGACTTAAAAATTACCACCTTCTCAGCGCTAAGCCGGTTTTGTATTTAGCTAACGTGGACGAAAAACACCTAGCCAATCCTGAGCAGTCTCAGTCTTTTCAGCAACTAAAAAAGTACTTAGATTCAATAGGCGGTCAAGTTTTGGCTCTTTGCGTTCAAGCCGAAAGTGATTTAGCCGATTTAGAAGGACAGGAAAAAAGCGAGTTTTTGGCTCAGCTAGGCATTCAAACGAGTGGAGTCGACAAACTAATTCGGGCTAGTTACGATCTTTTAAATTTAGCAACATTTTTTACGGTTGGACCCCAAGAAGTGCGCGCGTGAACTTTCAAAAAAGGCATGAATGCTCAAGACTGCGCCGGCATTATCCACAGCGACTTTGCCCGCGGTTTTATCAGGGCTGAAGTGGTTCGTTTTGGCGATTATATAGCCGGGCAGGGTTGGTCTGGCGCGCGTACAGTTGGTAAAGTTAGTCAGGAAGGCAAAAGTTATCTAATGCAAGATGGAGACATCGTCTTGTTTCGTTTTAATGTCTAGATGTTTAAAGACTAGAAATGTATAATGGTGAGAAATCATGAAATTAACCAAATTATTTAAATCCACCGAACTTAAAAAGGCCGAACAAAACCTCAAAGAAATTAATCAACTCGGCAAGTCAGTCGCTAAGCTAACTGATGAAGAGCTTCGCCACAAAACAACCGAGTTTAAAGAACGTTTGCTGGCCGGTGAAAGTCTTGATGAGTTAAAAAACGAAGCTTTCGCAGTCGTGCGCGAAGCGACCGAGCGGGTTTTGAAAAAGCGTCTTTTTGATGTGCAAATTTTGGGCGGTTTAATTATCCACGAAGGTTCGGTGATTGAGATGAAAACTGGGGAAGGTAAAACAATCACTTCCATTCCGCCCGTTTACTTAAACGCTTTGCTAGGTCACGGAGTAATCGTGTCCACTGTTAACGAATACTTGACCAAACGCGATGCCGAAGAAACTGGACTAGTTTATAACTTTTTAGGTCTAACGGTCGGCACAAACTTACGCGAGTTAAGTGCCCATGATAAACGAGCCGCCTACGCAGCTGACATTACTTACTCGGTTCACTCGGAAATTGGTTTTGATTACCTGCGCGACAACATGGTTAAATCAATTGATCAAAAAGTTCAGCGCGGGTTTCACTTTTGTCTCGTGGATGAAGTGGACTCAATTTTGATTGACGAGGCCCGAACCCCTCTAATCATTACCGGCGGTCAAACCACTAATTCGGAGCAGTATAACGCCGCTAACGCTTTTGTCAACACTTTGAGCGAAAAAGATTACGAAATCGATTGGGAATCTAAAACGATTCAACTTTCTGACCACGGCGCTAACAAAGCGAACCGTTTTTTTGCCGTTAAAAACATTTACGACATCCAAAGTTCAGAAGTTATTCACCGCGTTCACAACGCTTTAAGAGCTAAGTTTCTCATGAAGCGTGACGTGGAATACATCGTGAGCGAAAATAAAATTTTGCTCGTGGATGCTTTCACCGGACGAGTTATGGAAGGTCGTTCGTATTCGGACGGACTTCAGCAGGCAATCCAAGCCAAAGAAGGTGTTGAAATTGAACCCGAAACTACCACCTTGGCCACGATTACCTACCAGAACTTGTTTCGGATGTTTAAAAAACTCTCGGGTATGACTGGGACCGCGAAGACCGAAGAAGATGAGTTCATTGACATTTACAACATGCGTGTCCACGAAATTCCGACTAACAAACCGATGATAAGAATTGACCACCCCGATGTCATCTACGTGGATCAGCAGTATAAGTACCAGGCGATTGTGGCTGACATTGCCGCTCGCTTTGCTAAAGGCCAGCCTGTTTTGGTCGGAACCGAAGAAGTTTACGAATCTGAAAAACTCTCACGCATGTTAAAAGCCGAAAAAATTCCCCACACAGTTTTGAACGCCAAGCAAAATAAGCAGGAAGCGGAAATTATCGCCAAAGCGGGCGAAATTAATTCCATTACAATTGCGACTAACATGGCCGGTCGGGGGACTGACATTAAGCCGAGCCAGCGCGCGGTTGAACTGGGCGGTCTGTACGTGCTAGGAACTAACAAAGCCGAGGCCCGTCGAATTGACAACCAGTTGCGCGGACGCTCTGGTCGTCAAGGCGACATTGGCGAATCGCGTTTTTACATTTCGCTAGACGATAAATTAATCAAACGTTTTTCTAACCAGGAAAAACTTAAGAAACATTTTATGTCTTACGGACCTAAACCGATTAGCGGCAAACTGATTAACCGTTACATTAACCGTGCTCAACGAAAAATTGAGGGCTTTAACTTTGACACCCGTAAAAACTTGCTCCAGTACGACGACGTTGTGCGTCAACAACGCGATTTAATTTACGCTCAGCGCGATTTAATCATTTCTCAAACCGATCTTTACCCGGTCATCGTGCGGATGATTAAGTCGGTGGTGAGCGACTTAGTTGAATTCCCGCAGTTTTTCCGCAACGATGGTTCGATGGACTTAGACAAAATGGTGGCAACCATTAACCACGTTTGGTTTCAGTTAGTGGACTTTAAATTCCACGTTAACCAATTGGTTGATTTTAGTAAAGAGGAATTAATTGAACAAATTAGTAAAGACGCAGTTGAAGTTTACGATGTCTTGCGCTCGCGAATAATTGACAACGTTAACGAGGAAAGCACGCACCAAATGGAGCGCGAAATTTTATTAATGACTTTTGACCAAAATTGACAACTTCACATTGACCAAATGACAAAACTAAGGTCGTCTTCCTCATTAGCTCACTATGCCCAAAAAAACCCGTACCAAGTTTACGTGGAACGTGGTACCGAGTTATTTCGCGACTTACTCAAACGTATCTCCCACAACGTAGTGCGGATTTTGATGCAAAATAGGTACGCTCAGCAAAAAGTTAACACCCGCGAAGCACAAATCAGCGCTTTGCTCAAAAAAATGGAAAGCAAAGCCGACGTAAAAGACACAAAGAACAGTAAGTAAGTTGGGTTTTCGCGGTTTGACAAAAATCGCTTTAAAAAACAAAATTACAATAAATGTATTTTTGCTATAATTAACTCAATTCACAACCCTTAACTATGAAAAGACTTTTTTACCGTTTAGAAACAAGTGATTTAATTCGTCAAATCACGATATCGGCTTTATTAATTACACTTGGCGTGGTAATTGAGCGTTTTTTACATTTCCACGTTTCAGTGGGCGTTTATCCAATTTGCCTGGGCGGCCTTTTGATGGCTTTAGCGATTCCGCTTTTGGTTGATTGGCGAGTTTCTTTAGTGAGCAGTTTGGCGTTAATCACTTTAACCGAGTTACTAATTTCGGGCGATGCTAATTTCTGACTCAACTACTTACCAATGATTACAGCGATTGTAGTGATTGAGATTTTTAAATCTTTTAAACACCTTGGTTGAGCTGCGCTTGGTCTTACGATTGCGCTGGCCGCATTCGTTATTTTAAAAGCGTTTTTAACTCAGTTAGTTTACGGGAGTTCCATGGCACTTGCTATGCTAGTTTCAACGGGCATTCAAATGGCTATCCTCGGGCCCGTCGCGCTCCTAATTTACGTGTCGCTTTACCGTGTTATGATTAGCATGAATCGAACGTTTTATAAATTAACTTAGTTTTTTGAGGTGAGAAAATGCTTGATATGAATAAATTGCTAGCCAGCGTAGCGGTGGCAACTCAAAACGCTCAAAACATGCATTGGAATGTTCGCGGTCAGCAGTTTCGAACTTTTCACAAGTTAACCGAAAAGCTTTACCAAGGGCTTAACGAGTTTGTTGACGCGTTAGCAGAAAAAATTGCGATGCAAAACGATCAGCCTTTGTCAACGATGGCGTCCTACTTGGAACACAGTCAAATTAAGGAGTATAAGCCCCACGCTTTTAGTGCTCAAGAAATTGTTACCAACGTGGTTAACGATCTTAATAAAATTCAAACTTTGGCCGAGCAAGTCAAAACTAACAGCGTTATCCAACCGCTTTTAGACGAAATTTTTCTTTTCGTTGATAAACAGCGTTGGTTTTTTGCTGCCCATGCCAAGTAGTAGGTGATTAAACCGTTGATGAATTTTAAGTTAGAAAGTAAGTTTAAACCGGCTGGCGATCAACCGCAGGCGATTAAGGAGCTTTGAGCCGGTCTAGTTCAAAAAAAGAGCGACCAAGTTTTGCTCGGGGCCACCGGCACGGGCAAAACTTTTACAATCGCCCACGTAATTGAAAAATTTCAGCGACCAACTTTGGTGCTTTCGCACAACAAAACTTTAGCAGCTCAACTTTATTCCGAGCTAAAAAGTCTTTTTCCCAATAACAACGTGGAATACTTTATTTCTAACTTTGACTACTACCGTCCCGAAGCTTACTTACCTTCCTCAGACACTTACATCGAAAAAACTTCCCAAAGTAACTGGGACATTGAAGTGATGCGAATGAGTGCGCTCAACTCGTTATTGACTCGCAAAGACACAGTTGTAGTTGCTTCCGTGGCGGCCATATACGCTCAACTATCGCCCAAAGAATACGTGGCCACCTTCATGCACTTAAAAGTGGGTCAAAAAATGCGTCGCGAAGATTTGTTGAATGCACTTGTGACGCGTAACTACACTCGCAACGACGTAGAGCTAGCCCCCGGCCGGTTTAGAGTACGGGGTGATGTGATTGAAATCAGTCCGGGATGGACCCAAAACTACTACATTCGAATTGGTTTGCTTGATGAGCAAATCGAATCAATTGCCCAGATTGACACTTTAACGGGCGAACTCATTAAAAAGGAAAATAATCGCCTGCTTTTTCCAGCCGATGCTTACACAACTAGTCGCGATGTAATTAAAAGAGCCACCAAAACGATTGCCGATGAACTAGTCACTCGTTTGGCTGAACTGCGCAAACAAAACAAACTTTTGGAAGTGCAAAGGTTAGAGCAGCGCACTAACTCGGACATTGAATCGCTACTTGAGTTTGGCACTTGCCCAGGAATTGAGAACTATTCTCGTCACCTAGAAGGTCGCCTACCTGGTCAGCGCCCAGCGACGATATTGGACTATTTTCCAGCCGATTCATTGATGGTAATCGATGAATCGCACATGATGATCCCGCAAATCAATGCCATGTATAACGGGGATCGCGCTCGCAAGGAAACTTTGGTGGAATACGGTTTTCGTTTGCCGTCGGCACTAGATAACCGGCCGCTAAAATTCGCAGAGTTTGAGACTTTTGAGTTTAACCGCATTTATGTTTCCGCTACGCCAGCGGATTATGAAATTGAAAAATCGGATCACCGTATCATTAGTCAAATCGTTCGTCCGACTGGTTTGCTTGATCCGGTAATTGAAGTGCGCCCCATCGTCAACCAAGTGGAAGATATTTTTAACAGCATCAAACTCCAAATCAAACAAAAAGAGCGCACGATCATTTTGACCACGACTAAGAAAATGGCGGAAGAACTTTCTTTTTACCTCAAAGAGAGAGGACTTAAAATCGCTTACATTCACTCCGAGCACAAAACTTTTGAAAGAGATGACATTTTGCGTAAGCTGCGTAAAGGTGTTTACGACGCCATCGTGGGTGTGAATCTGATTCGCGAAGGAATTGACATCCCGGAGGTATCGCTAATTTGCGTGGTTGATGCTGATAAAGAGTCTTTTTTCCGCTCAACTAAGTCGCTGATTCAAATCATTGGTCGTGCCGCTCGAAATGTGCACGGACGAGTTATTTTTTACGGCGATAAAGTGACTACTTCCATGCAAAACGCGATCGATGAAACTAACCGCCGTCGCAAAATTCAAATCGCTTACAACCAAAAACACGGCATTGTTCCTCAAACGGTTGTCAAACCGATTCCAGCTCCAATTCACGGGCAATCAATTGACCAAGCAATTGAAGAATTTAAAACTGGTCGTCGTCAAAAAGACAAAAAGCAACAACGCGAGTTTATCGCTGATTTACGACGTCAAATGCTGCGCGCTTCAAAAGAACTTGATTTTGAAAGAGCAGCGCAACTGCGCGACATTATCATTGAACTAGAAGTTGAGTATCACCTTGAGTAGCTTGTTTGAGCAAGTTGTTTAAACAAGTTTAGGAAAAGTCGTCCAGTTAGGCAGCTATAATCTTAAATTAGCAAGTAACCTTCTAATGTCGGTAAAAACAAAGACCCAAAATCTTCGATCGCCTAGGGCGACGGGACAATTCAAAAATTTAGTCAGTCGTTTTGCCAAAGCAATTTTAACGATGATTGCCGTTTTGCCCGCGGCTGGTTTACTAATTGTGCTTGGGAAAGTGATTGGTCCACTTGGTTTAGGCAAGATACCAGCTAGTTCGGCTGTTTTTAATCAAATTGGCACGGTAATTGAAACCGTTGGTTGACTACCTTTTACTCACATTGGTCTTTTATTTGCCATCGCGATCGGAGGCGCTTGGTCGAAAAATTCGGCCGGAGGCGCCTTTGCAGCGGGACTGAGTTACTTTACTTTGTTGGCGGTTGGATCTTCGTTTTTTTTAATTAGAACAGACGGCGCAAACAGTGAGTATTTTTTGAATTACATTGTTGGAGGTAAGTGAACGCCTACGCGCGGTTATTTTGATTGGCAAGAAGGTGTTCGCTCAATTAGTTTCGGTGCTCTGGGCGGCATTTTAACTGGGTTCCTTGGCGCCATAATTTACAACAAATTTCACACCTTCAACCGTTTGCCGAAAGTTTTGTCTTTCTTTAACGGTGTCAGATTTGTGCCGCTGATGGTCTTCGCGATCGTTGTGCCGCTTGCTTGCGGTCTAGCCTTATTTTGACCTTTGCTGCAGGCCGGAATTAACTGGATGGGCACCAACATTGCCAAAAACAACCGCGTGCCGTTTGTCATGCCGTTTTTATTCGGAACGCTTGAACGTTTAATGTTGCCTTTTGGTCTCCACCACCTTTTGACAATTCCGATGAATTACACCGAACTTGGCGGAAACTTGAACTTTTTAGACGCAGATACTTTCAAACAAGCGCTTTCGGACCACGAGAGTACCCAAGGTCTAACTGCTGAGCAGTTAGCCGCTTTTTTTAAATACTTGGTTGAACAAGATTTTGCTAAGGAAAATCAACTTAAAGCCCAAGGCCAAGAGAACATGTGGTACACCTGAATTCAGGCGCTGAACGGGGTACGTGACCACTGGCAAAGTTATGCTTCGGAGCAAGGAATATCGACTTCAACTGAGGCGGTTTACCAAGTTGTTTCGGGCGCTTTTACGCCAGCTCGATTTAAAACTGGTCAAATGATTAGTTCTACCGGCTCGTTAGTGGGGGCCGCCTTTGGGATGCTTTACGCACTCAAAAAATCAGCCCGTCCGGCCAACCGCTCGATTTATGTTTCCGGCGCCTTGGCTTGCATGTTAACTGGCGTAACCGAACCGGTCGAATTTTTATTCATGTTTGTTTCGCCGCCGCTCTACTTAGTTCACGCTTTACTGACCGGAGTCGCTTTTGGCATGGCTGACTTTTTACCGATGAGAATTCACGCCTTTGGTTTAATCGAAACGCTTTTGAAGTACTTGTTAGTTTTAGGTCCAACTAGTTTGGCGACGAGCGCGCTCAACACTAACTTGTGGTTAGACGGAGTTTGGTTTCTTTTCACAACTTTAATTTTCGCCGGGCTTTACGCTCTGACTTTCAGAACCTTAGTACTTTGGTTAAAACCGCCGATTCCTGGCTGAGAAATGTTAGTTCCAGCCGCTGGCGATACCCGGGTGGTTACTTCTCGGCCGCCACCATTAGTCTTAAATGATGCTCAGACAAGAATTGCTTTAATTGTGAAATTGCTAGGCGGCAAAGATAACATTCAAGAGGTAGATGCTTGCATGACTCGTTTAAGAATCGTGGTGAGCGATACTAAGCGGGTGCAAAACAAATTTAAAGAACTGACGCAAGCTTTGGCAACGGTTAGCCAGGGTAATTACTACCAAATTGTTTACGGACCAGAAGCCAACGCGCTCAAGGAACAAGTTATTAAGCATTTGGGCAATCTAAGCGAGGAATCTAATGGATCATAAAAAAACTCTGTTCGAAAATTTTCCCATCAAAACAAAAATTTTTCACCACCAGGATGATTTTGCAATCGTTCAAAAAGTAAGTGATGTTTGAATGGAAAAAGACCAGTTAGTAGTTGAAATGCTTTTGTCCAACTTACAAAAGTCTTACTTAAGAATTGAAATTTGAACTGACGAAATTATTCGTTTTAACTACCACCAAAAAAACTGACCTAAAAAACGGTTTGCTGACCACCTTAATTCCGAACTAACGCCCAAAAAAATTGACGCCTCGTGGGATGAAGATTTAATTAGTGTTGATCTAGCCAGCCAAGAAAAAATTCTGATCGTTAAAAAGACCGGTCAAATTAGTTTAATCGACAAGTCTGGCGCACTCAAATGACGACTGAACCACAAACCCGGTTACCAGCTTTTTAAAAACCTCAACGCTCCGCACCTAGGTTTTAAAAAAGTTCGGGAAAACAAGAGCCTGCCCTTTATTTCGTTTGAATTATTTAACGACGAGAAAATTTACGGACTGGGCGAAAAATTTCGTCCGTTTGTTAAAAACGGAGTTGAGTCGGTGGTTTGGAACAGCGACAGTTCTTGCCTAACTAACCACGACTTAGCTTACGCTGGAGTGCCGTTAGTTTACTCTAGCAAAAACTGAGCTGCCTTAGTTAACTCCGGTTTTCAAGTTGATTTTGAAATTGGTGCACCAACAAGCGACGCGCTTTCAATTCTCTGTCACGAAGAATTTTTGGACTTGTTTTTGTTAACTGGTTCAAGTATCAAAGACTGCGTTAGTCACTACACTTTGCTGACTGGTCGGATTAAAGGAGTTCCTGATTTAGCCTACGGCACTTGGTTAAACCGTCTTTACTACCACAACGTTAACGAATTGTGGGAACAAATTAAACTCGCTCAAAAAAACGCTTATCCGCTGGACGTAATTACTCTTGACCCCAAGTGGTTAAAGGACCGCTACGTTAAATCGTGCAATTTTACTCTTAACGAAAGCGCCTTTGGTAATTTTGCCGAGTTAATTAGTCAAATTAAAAAAGCTAACTTAGAAGTTTGTTTTTGAATTAATCCCTACATTCAAGCTGACGGCGGCGCGGCTTGGAAGTACCTGAACAAAAACAATTTACTGCTCAAAAATCACGAAGGTCAGTTGGCTCATCCTTGAACAGGAGCCGAAACTCAACAAGATAACAATTACATCGTTGATTTCACTAATCCGGAGGCTTACCACTGGTATAAGGAGCAAATTAAAAGGTTGTTTGATTTAGGGGTTCGTTTTGTCAAACCTGATTACGGCGACGGAGTTCCTAAAAATGCGTTTTTTAATTCTCGTCAATTTGGTAGCGCAATGCGTCAGTGATTCATTTACCTTTACTTACGTTGTTGCTACGAGGCCAGTTTAGAATACTTTGGCGACGGTCAAGCTTTAATTTTTGCTCGGCCAGGTTTTATAGGCACTCAAAAATTTGTTGGCAAATGGTCGGGCGACAGTTACACTGACTACGCTTTTTTAAAAACCCATTTGTGAGCAGGGCTAGGCGCTGCTTTGGCGGGACACGTTATTTGGGGTACCGACATCGGCGGTTTTGCTGGACCTTCTCCTAGCGAGGATCTTTACCAGCGCTGAACCCAATTTGGCATGTTAACTCCGCTCTCGCGTTACCATGGGATTGGTGCTCGTGAACCGTGACTTTTTAGCGGTCAAACTTACCAAATTGCTTTGCGCTTTGCTCATTTTAAACGTTCGCTGTTGCCCTACTTTAAAATTTGCGAACAAGCTGCGGTTGAGCAAGGATGACCAATTATTCGTCCGCTCGTTTTAGAGTTTCAGGATGATAAAATTGCCCAACTGATTGACGACCAGTATTTACTCGGATCCCAAATTATGGTCTGCCCGGTTTTAACGGCCAACACCCAATCAAGACAAGTCTACTTGCCCGAGGGCGAGTGGTATTTATGGGGCCAACACGAAAATGCTTACCAAGGCCAAAGACTAATAACTTTAGATTGCCCAGCCGATCAGAGTTTGATTTTTGTCAAAGGCGGTAGTTTGGTTGTCACGATTAAAGAAACCGGTTTTAAAATGGGTCACTTAGAAGGCTTAACGTTTTTAGTTCACCGTTACGGCACTGTTAGAAATCAAACACTCAGTTTTAAACTCGCTAACAAGACCCACGTCATTACTTACCAAGATGAGAGTTTAAGCACAAACTCCAACCAAAAAGTGGAGTTAGTTCCCGCTTTGGTAAATGTTTAAGACCAAGCCGCTTAGCTGAACCTTTCTTGTATAATTCGCTCATTACTTAAAAAAAATTAAAACGGAGGAAGCATAATTAACCCAAGAACCCAGTCACGCCGCGGCACTCTTGATTGAAAGTTCGCGCACAAATTTTTCTGGATTGTCTTCCCCGTTATTTGTCAAGCGATCGTTATTTTGCTAGTTGGCCAAATTGACATTATTTTTGTCGCCAACAGTTTTAGTGGAAATTTACCAGGCGTTGGGGTTGTTCTTGAGATTTTTCAAATCGTCATTACGCTCAGCATGTCAGTCGCGATTGCCTGCAGCATTTACGTGGGTCAGTACAAAGGTCAAGAGAATAACTTTAAAATCCAAGAGTCAATTAGGTGTGGTTGAATTTTGGGCATTTTTATAGTTGTGCCATCCATTTTGGTTTTGACTTTAGCCGGAGGCGCTTTAATTGAAAGCATTTTGCGATTGGATCCGCGTTACGCTTTTAGCAAAGAACAAATTGAAGCTGGTTTTAATTTCTTATCGGTTCTAGCTTTTGGTCTAATTTTTCAAATTTACGCCATGATTAATTACGGAGCCCTCCAAACGCTCGGCTTTACTAACCGCACTTTGGTAGTTTCTCTAGTTGCCTTCGTAGTCAACGTGGTTGGTAATTACTTATTTGTTGCTTTTGCCAGCGATACGCTAGGAATCGTGGGCATCGCTTGGTCAACTTTAATTGCTCGAGCCGTGGAAGCGATTTTAGTTACGCTAGTTTTCTGACAGAAAAAAGTTCGTCCTTATAACCCTTTCAGCCGCCCTTTTAAGGTGACGCCGACGGTTTTCTTTGGAGTTCAAAGACAGTTTTGACCGATTCTTTTCTCCAACGGAATTTACCAAATGCTAGTTTTCATTAACCGGATTTTAATAATTCGTTACGGCGGCACGGATAGTTACCAAGCCACGGTTTTAATTCTAATTTTCATGAGCGTGCTTTACGCTTTTTGAGCTTCTTGTTCAATAGCGGTGTCTAATTTTGTTGGACCGGCGCTCGGCTCAAACCAAAGCGACTTAGCGATTGCTAATAGCAAGCGGATTACCAAACTGTTTTACATCATGGTTTCGTTTGCCGCGACAATTATGTTGATCTTAGCTTGAACTTTGATGGATGTAATTTATTCTAGCGTTGACCCAGCCATCCGTTTTAACGCGAGTTGAATCTTAACTTTCCAAGTGATCGGGTTTTTATTTTCCTCTGGTTCGGTGCTCTTAATCGGGTTTTTACGGATCGGTGGTAAAAGCGGTTTGGCAGCGGTCGTTGACATCGCTTTTTCTACGGTTCACCAAACTTTGCTAGTTTGAATGCTTTACAAAGTCTTCAGCATGGAAACGCGTTTCATTTTTCTAGTGATGGCGCTAGCGGAAATTATTCAAACCGGACTGTTTTTGCTACTCGTTCTAAAAATTAAATGAGTACGGAACATCACCAAAAGCGAACCGATTGTTAATCAACTTGACGAGGTTTAAATGGGACGCCAGCGTCAAAACACTTTGGTAATTGTTGGTTTACAATGGGGCGACGAAGGCAAAGGTAAAGTAACCGATTTTTTAGCGCAGAAGAGCGATGTGATTGTCCGTTTTCAAGGCGGCAATAACGCCGGGCACACGATTGTTATGGGCGATGAAAAATTTGCGCTTAACCATTTGCCGGTCGGGGTTTTTAATTCCAAAGCGGTTAACATCATCGGGCAAGGATGCGTAGTTAATCCCCAGCAACTAGTTCAAGAAATTAACGAGTTAAAAAAGCGTTGAAAAAAACCGTTTCAACTTTACATTTCCGACCGTGCGCACGTAATTATGCCTTACCATCTGGACCTTGATCAGGCGAGCGAAGAGAAGGGCGGTCAGTCGATCGGGACAACCCGCAAAGGAATCGGACCGGCCTACCAGGACAAGTATGCACGTCTTGGGGTAAGGTGAGCCGATTTTATCGTGCCAAGTTATTTCCGTCAAGTTCTTGAGCGCGTTTTGCCAGTTAAAAACCGTCAGTTAACTAGTTGGAAATTGCCAACTTATCAAATTGATAAGTTAATTGAGCAAAACCGTCAAGCTGCGCGGCAATTGGCGTCTTATGTAATCGATGCTGGTCGCTTAATTGATAAAGCGATTAGCCAAAAAAAACGGGTTCTTTTTGAAGGTTCACAAGGGGTAATGCTTTGCGTTGAAAACGGGACTTATCCCTTTGTAACCTCGTCCTCGCCAACCGGAGCCGGCGTTGCGCTCGGAGCTGGCGTTAATTTTCACGCTCTTGACAAAGTTTTAGGAGTTGTCAAAGCTTACAGCACCAGAGTTGGGGCTGGGTTTTTTCCGACTGAGATTAGTGGTGTAGTGGCCGAGCAAATTCGTGAGCAAGGTCAAGAGTTTGGGACTGTTACCAGACGTCCGCGTCGGATTGGTTGAATTGACGCGGTGATGCTTCGACACAGCGTGAGATTAGCCGGAGTAACTCAGATAGCGCTGACACTTTTAGATGTGCTGGGCGGTCTAGAAGAAATTAAAATTTGCACCGCTTACCAGTTAGGATCACAAACGATTGATTTTGTGCCCGCTTCAATTTTTGAGTACCAAAAAGTTCGGCCAATTTACCAGACATTGCCCGGGTGAAAAACTAGTTTAACTAACCTTAGTGCTCGCAAACATTTACCAAAAGAGCTACTCAACTACGTCAACCGAATTAGTCAATTAGTCGGGGTGCCGGTTAAATATCTTTCAATCGGACCTGACCGTCGGCAAATGATTGAGCTTTAATAACCTTCGTTATTTTTTAACAAAATGTAACTAACTTTTTTAAGCGCGTTAAGTTTTAGACCGCCAGCGTACGAAATGGCCGATTGCAAATCTTGTTCAATTTCTTTGAAAGTGTCCCAAATTGAACCGCGGAGCGGAACAAGTTCTTTTTTACCTTCCACGTGTCGTCTTTCACCTTTGTTATACTCGGAAGCTGAACCGTAATACTCTTTGTAACTTTGACCTTCGTTTTTAATGATGGGCGTAGGCGATTCTTTGTGACCAGCTAAAATTGACCCAGCCATTACAAACGTTGCTCCAAAACGAATTGCTTTAGCAATGTCGCCTGGGTGGCGCACTCCTCCGTCGGCTATCATCGGTTTAGTTGCCGACTTAGAAAGTCATTTAATCGCTGAAAGTTGTCAACCAGCCGTTCCAAAACCTGTCTTAAGACGAGTGATGCAAACTCGCCCTGGTCCGACTCCGACTTTGGTAGCGTCAGCACCTCACCTTTCTAAATCAACCACAGCTTCGGGAGTGGCAATGTTGCCTGCTATGATAAACGGCTGTTTACCCATTTTGGCTCGGATGTGTTTGATCATCTTTTTCATGGAATTAGCGTGACCATGGGCAATGTCGATCGTAATAAATTCGGGGATTAGTTTTTGCTCAGCCAGTTGATCAATTACTTCAAACCACTCCGGTTTAACGCCGATTGAAATTGAGGCAATCAATTTTTTTTGGTGAGCCTTTTTAACAAACTTAACCGTGTCAACGTTAAAACGGTGCATAACGTAAAAATAACCGCGCTCAGCCATTTGCAGTGCCAAATCTTCGCTAATAATGGATTTCATGTTAGCCGGAACGATGGGCAGTTTAAAGCGGTAATTGGCAAAACTAACGCTTGGGTCGCATTCGCTCCTTGAATTGGTGATGCAACGCTTAGGTAACAGTTGCACGTCTTCAAAATCAAAAACTTTCAAACTAACCTCCCTGCCAGCACCCTAAATGTGCTAGGACCTAGTAATTTTACCTAAATTAACGGTGATTATTTTTTGACTGGGCGTTTTGGTTTTGAGTTGTTCAAAAGACCAAGTTTTCGGTAAATTTGGTTAACGCGACGAAGGTAGTATCGGTAATCGAAAAGCTCGTCAATTTCCCGGTAATTTAAAACTTGACCTTCTAGCAAAAGATCGCTCAGTTTCACTTTGTCTGTTAATGCTTTTTGGGTTAAAACTTGGATTAGCCGGTAAGCCGCATCGCGCTCGTAAAGTTTTTTTTCAATTAGGTAAAGCAAAACTCGTTGGGAAAAAATTACTTCTTGGTTGCGCGCTAAGTTGGCTAGCATTTGGTCTTCTTTAACAACCAGGTTAGTTAAGATGTTTTGCATGCGTGTCAGCATGAAAGCTAGTAGGTTAGTTGCGTCGGGCAAAATAATTCTTTCGGCTGAAGAGTGAGAAATATCGCGTTCGTGCCAGAGAGCAACATTTTCTAAAGCGCTTTGAGCATAGCCGCGCATCACGCGGGCTAAACCGCTAATGTTTTCGCTTAAAATCGGGTTTTGCTTGTGAGGCATGGCGGAAGAGCCTTTTTGACTAATTCCAAAAGATTCGCTAACTTCGCTAACTTCCGAACGTTGTAAGTGGCGAATTTCGGTGGCAAACTTATCAAGTGAAGTCGCGATAAGAGCTAAAGTTTGTAAGTAAAAGGCGTGCCGATCACGTTGCAAAATTTGACTTGCGATTGGACTCGGAGTTAAACCGAATTTTTTAGCGACGAAACTTTGCACGCGCGGATCAAGATGGGCAAAGTTACCGACTGCTCCCGATATTTTGGCGATTTCCACTTGTTGAGTTGCCAAATCAAAACGAGTCAGTTGACGGCGCATTTCCGCGTATCAGAGCGCCATTTTGTAGCCGAAAGTAGTTGGCTCGGCGTGGACGCCGTGAGTTCGTCCAACTTGGTAAGTGTTTTGGTAGCGCAGCGCCATTTCTTTGAGCTTGTCAATTAACTGGTTAATTTTAGACCGCAAGTGTTGGTTAACTTGTTTTAGTTGGTAAGACAAAGTCGTGTCAACTACGTCACTAGCAGTTAGACCAAAATGAAAAAATCTTTTTTCGGGACCAAGTGTTTGCGAAACCTGGTCCACAAAAGCGGCTACATCGTGGCCAATTTGCTTTTCAATTTGAGCAATTTGAAGCGGATTAACGCGGGCATTAGCGTTAATTTTCGCCAACTGCTCGGAACTTAGCGAACGTTCAAAACGACTTTGAGCAGCCAAAACAGTTAGTTCAACTTGCAACCAAATTTGGTATTTGTTGTCGGTTGACCAAATTTGGCTAATCACGGGGTCGCTGTAGCGGGTTAACATCGCTTACATTATAATTGACACAATTACAACCGAGCGGCGAAAGGTCTTTATGCAAATACTAGTTACCGGCGGAGCCGGGTACGTTGGTAGCCACGTTGTTTACCAATTAATTGAAAAAGGACACCAGGTGATCGTGCTTGATGATTTGAGCACTGGTCAAGCTCAATGAGTCCATCCGCAAGCCACTTTTTACCAAGCTAGTGTGCTTAACTCGCAAAAATTAGCCGAAATTTTCGTTGCTCACAAAATAAGTTTAGTCATCCATCTCGCTGCCAAACTACTTGTTAGCGAGTCGACGCGCCAGCCACTTGATTACTACCAAGTTAACGTGGGGGGATTGATTAATTTGCTAGTTGCGATGGCAAAAAGCGGAGTTAAAAAAATCATTTTTTCCTCAACCGCAGCCGTTTATGGGCAGGCAGTGCAACCGGGTGAAATGATTAACGAAAAAGTGACTAAAAACCCGATTAATCCTTACGGCGAATCAAAGTTAATGGGCGAGAAAATTCTCAATGATTTAGTTAAAATCGGCCAAATTGAAGCGGTAATTTTTCGTTATTTTAATGTGGCTGGGGTTAGTCAATCGCTTTCTAATTTGCCCTTGCCCGAAAATCCCCACCTTAGTCATTTAATTCCGATCGTGACTAGTTATGCGCTAGGTCGACTGCCTCGCTTAACTGTTTATGGTCAAGATTATCCAACTCCCGACGGCACTTGTGTGCGCGATTACATTCACGTCGAAGACTTGGCTTGGGCGCATCTTTTAGCGATTGATTATTTAAAAAGCGGTCACTCGGGCGACTTTAACCTTGGGTCTGGCCAAGGTTACAGCGTTAAACAAGTGATTGAAACTGCCCAGCAAACGTGCCAAATTTCGTTAAAATACGAGGTAAGCGCCCGACGTCCGGGTGACCCGGCCTGATTAGTGACTAGCTATGCCAAAGCTCAGCGCGCTTTTGGTTTTAAGCCCCGCGCTAGTTTAGCGGACATGATTAAATCTGATTACCAGTGGCGAGCCGGTGCTACGAAAGGAAAATAATGGCTGTTAAACAGTACAAATCCCACGCCCAAGTCCCAGTCAAATACACTTGGGATTTAGAAGCGATTCTCGGTTCTGAAAAGTTGGACGATCTGATCGACAAGTTAATTAAACTTTACAAAAAAATGATCCAAATCAAAGACTCTAAGTATAAGTCACCGCGAGCTTACTTAGCTGCTTTAGAGTTGGGAGACCAAATGTCAATTTTGTACGGTCGAATTCACAACTACATTTCCAACAAGATTTCCCAAAACATCGTTGACCACCAAATGATTTCGCGCCGCGAAAAATTAACTTTTCAAATCAACCAACTTAGCCAACAACTTGGGGCTGAGGATGACCGCTTTTTTAGTCACAGCGCCAAAATTCGCGAATGAATTAAAAAGCCCGCTTTTGCTGATTACCGCCACAGCCTCAGCGCTAAATTAGAGGAGGAAAAACACCGTCTTTCCCGCGAAGTAGAGGAATTCCGGACCATTGAATGCCGCGCTGATATTTCGGCTTCAGAAGTTTTTTCAATTTTAACTAACAGCGAGTTAGAGTTTGCTCCCGCAGTTAGTTCAAAAGGTCAAAAAATAACTGTTAATAGCGCCAACCGACAAAAACTTGCTCAACACCACGATGCAAAAGTGCGTAAAACGGCTGCCATTTCTTACCGCGATGCCTACTTAAAGCACAAAGGCACTTTGGCAAACTTGCTTTACCAACATTTTAAAAAGATTTCCACTTGGGCCAAGTTGGAACGGTTTGATTCGTCGGTGGCAATGCTCACTTTTAGCGACCGGGTTGATCCAAAGATGCTAACTTTTCTTTACGAGCAAGTTCAAAAATATTTGCCTGTTTTTAAACGTGCTCGTAAGTACCACCAAATTTTTTACCGTCGTAAGTTTGGGCGTCAAGTCACCGATTACGATTACGAAGTGGCTCTAGTTAAACAGCAAACCAATTACACGATTGAGCAAACGCAAAAAATTGTGATTGAGTCTTTGAAGCCTTTTAGTTCTGAGTACAGGCAAATTGCTCAAAAAGCAATTTTGAACGAGCGTTGGGTAGACTACATGCCGGTCCAAAACAAGCGCACGGGCGCTTACTCAATTGGGATGTCTTACGGAATTAACAAAAAGTACATCTTAATGAATTTTGATGGCACTTTGCGTTCGGTTGAAACGCTAGCTCACGAGCTTGGCCACTCCATGCACTCATACTTTTCCGATAACTCAAACTCTTTGTCCAACGCGAGTTATCCGATATTTTTAGCCGAAATTGCTTCGATTTTTAATGAGTTAATGGTTTTAGACCATTTGCTGAAAAATTCCCACTCAGCGCCGGAAAAGTTTCTGATTCACCAACGGATAATTTACGGTTTCCAGGCGACGGTCTTGCGTCAAATCGAGTGGTCGAACTACGAGTTTGATCTTTACCAAGCGATTGATGAAGGCAAGCCGCTTTCAACTTACGAAGCTTTAGCCCAACTTTACCACCAAAACAGTTTGAAGTACAACTTAAAAGAAAAAAAGCAGTTTGATCCTAAAAAACAGTGACCGGCGGTTTACGTGCCCCATTTTTACTACAACTTTTACGTTTACAAATACGCCATTGGTCAAATTTGCGCTAACTTTTTCTTTAGTCAATACCAGCAACACGGCCCCAAGGTGCTCCAAAGTTACACCGACAACTTTCTTAGAGCCGGCGGACGGGATTGACCGCTAAAAATTTTAAAAGCGAGCGGGATTGATCTTTTTGACCAAAAGATTTACGACCACGCGTTTGGCGTGATTGATAACCACGTCAGCGAGTGAATTAAACTAGGCAAACAAATCTTTAAAGTTTAATTTGGTCCTTAAGCGAAAATCTGATCGCCCTTAGCAGCGATCCAGTATTTTTCCAAGGCCTTACGAACTCCTTGGGTCCCCTTGCCGTGCTCAGCTTGGTAAGATGAAAGTCAACCGCCGTAAGTGCTGTTGCCGCCCATTAATAAATAGGTTTCCCAAATGTTAGGACTGTTTTTTGGCATTCAAGCCACTCTGTCCACGTAGCCTTTTCGAACTAAGGTGTTGTCTATTTGATTGACATGCGATTCGGGGTGCATCCTTTTGGTAATCATTTTCTTACCTTGGCTGTAATTAATTTCAAATTTGACCCGCGGGCTGACTTGACCAAAAAGTTTTGCGATGTCTAGATCGTCTAAATAATCGTGTCGTAGTTGATGGCTAATTTTGTGACCGCCCTTGGTTAAGTGGTCGTTAAAGTCGTTAAGGTCGTCACCAACTCGCATAATAATTTGCACCGGTAAATTTTTGACCGGGGTCTTTAACTCGTCTTGCCAACCTTGCTCCTTTTTTAAACCTAGCTCTTCGGGCTCTCGCGAACTAAGTCCGTGCTCGTTAATGTATTCATAGCGTGACTCTTTCAGCTTTAAAGCGGCTATGCTTTGCTCGTTTTGCTGAGTTTCTCCGTAGGGCAAAGAGCCCATTGTTCACCACAAATAACTATCTAAAAAACCGCTTGGATAACCTTCTTTAATTAGGTTGGCGCGCGTTGCTACTAATTCGTCGCCCGTTCCAAAGTTCCCTTGCCGGCGGTTGGAAACAAACGCTACCATCGCGCCGCTGTTTCAAACCAATTTGGCAAATTCGATCACCCCGGGGTAAATCGGGGCTTTTTGGGCTTGGGTTCATTTGTGTCAACTCTCCGCTTTAAATCCCTGACTTTGACTTAGCGCTAAGTAAACTTGGTAAAGAGTGTTGTCCAAAATTGTCTCATCAATGTCCATCACGACTAACGGAATAAAAAGTCCGTCGCGAGGTTTGGAAATTTTTGGTCTTGACCTATTATCAATCTTGATCGCTTCCAAGTCCAGTAAATCTTTGTTTTTGCTTAGGGCAGCTTTAAATTGTGACTTAGCGTTTTGATACTGAGTCATGATTAAAGCTCGTCGTTCGGCCGAAGTTTGCCACAAAGTCGCGTAGTATAAGTCGCGAATCCCTTGCTCTTTGTCAATTTCTTCCCGCGTTTCTTTTTGGCTAGTTTGGTTTTGACACGCTACCAGCGAAAATGTTGCCGGCGCAACTAGTGCGATTGACCCTAGCAAACCGAACCAAATTTTTTGTTTTTTCATAACCACTCCTTTTCAATTTGCCGACAGACAACTCAGCCGACTGGCTGTTTTAGACCTTGCAAACATTATAATGTTGTTAAAAACAGGGAAGGCGTTGGGAAATGATTGACCGCAAAAGTCTCAAGAAATACCAGAAGTATCTGTTATCTTTGGCCGCACTCACAACTGTAACTGTTCCAGTAGCGACAATTATTCACTTTGGGACCGATGGTTTTGGCGCCAACAAAACCAAAGACCCAGATCAAGAGCAAGAGTTAAAGGTTTTGGAACTTAAAGATGTTTACCAAACAAAACTAACTGATAAAACAACTTTAGATTTTGAAATTGGCCAAAATTTAACGGTTAACCAATTGGGTTTAGTCGGTCAAATTTCGCTTGGTAAGCAAAAAGTTAAGTTGCAAGTGGTGGAGATTGATGACGAAAGTGGTCAGTTGCAAGTCCACTTATTGGATGCTCAAACGAGTCGGAAAATTGTCAACAAAGTGATTTTGGTGGCAGGTTTTTTGACAAGCACCAAAAGCGATATTTTGAACCATTTAATTCGCAAAATTAAATCCGTTTACCAGACGAGTTTAACTAACCAGAGCATCAACGAGCATCAAATTGTCGTTGGTCGATTTGCTACTCTTGAGCAACTTGGTTTGGACACGAAAATTATTTTCAACTTGCGCGGAGCTGAGGTAGCTTACATAGTCTTATCGGTTAACCAACGTCTAGGCAAGGTGAAAATTCGCGCTGAATTAAAATTTAAAGGTGAAGAAAGAAGTAAAGATTTGCAAGTCGTTGGTTTTTTGCCTGCGCCCACAAAGTAGTTTTGGATAAAACGACTAGTAGGGAGTCACAAAACTAGATTAGGGTTAAGCAAGCTCACTAAGGAGGTTAGGCACAAATTATCAAGCAGGCGATAGGCGAGCCAGTCTCTCAAAGCAAGACCATTAGGTTTTTCTTTATAATAGTCCTCCACTATGCAAGATAGTCAAAAGTACATCATCGTTAAAGGCGCCAAAGAGAACAACCTCCAAAACGTTAACGTCACAATTCCCAAAAACAAGTTAATCGTTTTTACTGGCGTATCCGGGAGTGGTAAATCATCTTTAGCTTTCAACACAATTTACGAAGAAGGACGCCGTCGTTACGTCGATTCACTTTCCTCTTACGCGCGCCAGTTTCTTGGTTCGAGTCAAAAACCGCTCGTTGATTCGATTGATGGTCTTTCGCCGGCCATTTCAATCGAACAAAAAACCACCCACAATAATCCGCGTTCTACAGTCGGAACTGTCACCGAAATTTACGATTACTTGCGTTTACTCTACGCCCGGATCGGCAAAGCCTTTTGTCCTAACGGCCACGGACCCATTTCCGCTCAAACTAACAAAGACATTCAAAACGCCATTTTCAACCATCCGACCGGCACTAGACTCAACATCTTAGCGCCAGTCGTTAAAAATGAGAAAGGCACACACCAACAATTGCTCGCCAAACTGCGCCGGGAAGGTTTCTTGCGCGTGATGGTTGATGGTCACATGCTTGACCTTGACCAAGAAATAAATTTACCTAAAAACCGTCGCCACAACATTGAAATCGTCGTTGACCGGATTAGTCTTACTCCTGAAACACGTCCGAGAGTTAGCGAAGCGATTGAAATTGCTTTGGAGCACGGCAAAGGTTTAATGCTAGTCGAAAGTGCGGATGGCAAGAACAGACAAACTTTTTCAAAGTACCACTCTTGTTCGGTTTGTGATTTTAATATGCCGTTAGTTGAGCCGCGACTTTTTTCGTTTAACTCTCCCCAAGGAATGTGCCAAGACTGCAAAGGACTAGGTTTAAAGTTAGCCGTTGACGTGGACAAACTAATTCCTAATCGTCGTCTTTCCATTCGTCAGGGCGGCATCAAGTTTTACCAAAACTTAGTTGATTCGGAGAACTTAGACTGGCAAGAGTTCAAAGCGATGCTAGATTTTTACGGCATTAGTTTAGACGCGCCTCTCAAAGATTTAAGTTCAAACGATTGGGAAATTATTCTGCACGGATCGCTAGAAGCGATTGATTACGATTTGGTTTCGCGCAGCGGAATTAGACACCAAAAAAACGGCTACATTGAAGGGCTGATACCTAAAATTGAACGCCGTTACTTGAACACTAGTTCGGAACAAATCCGCGGATGGTACAAAAGCACTTTTATGTCAGATCGCGAGTGCGACGTTTGCTACGGAGCGCGCTTAAATACTTTTGGTTTAGCAGTTCAAATTGGCAATTTAAACATTCACCAGTTGACCACTTTGCCGATTGAAAAAGCACTCGAATTTATTTTGCAACTTGAACTTTCGCCTTACGAAGAAAAAGTGGCGCGCTTAGTTTTAAACGAAATCACTCACCGACTGGAATTTTTAATTAACGTTGGTTTAGAGTACTTGTCTTTGGACCGCAAGGCCGAAACGCTTTCGGGTGGTGAATCGCAGCGAATCCGTCTAGCGACTCAAATTGGCTCCAACTTAACTGGCGTGCTTTACGTTTTAGATGAGCCTTCGATTGGATTACACCAAAAAGATAACCGGCGTTTAATTACCGCGCTAAAAAAAATGGTTGACATCGGCAACACTTTAATTGTTGTTGAGCACGATGAAGAAACGATTCGCTCGGCTGATTACATCGTTGACATTGGTCCTCAAGCAGGCGACGAGGGCGGACAAATTGTGGCCCAAGGCGATCTTGAGCAAATCAAAAAATCGCCCGAATCGGTTACCGGAGCGTTTTTAACGGGTGCACTTAAAATTGAAACCCCATCTTACCGTCGCTCGGGCAACGGGCAAGTTTTGGAAATTAAAGACGCGCGTGAAAATAATCTCCAAAGAATTAACGTCAAATTTCCGCTCGGTAAACTAATTGGCGTGACGGGAGTTTCGGGTTCGGGTAAATCGACCCTAGTTAATGAAATCCTCGCCAAAGCATTAATTCAACGTCTGACTAATCCTTTCATGGCGCCGGGTCAGTTTGGCAAACTCAAGGGAATTGAATTTGTAGACAAAGTTGTGCCGATTTCGCAGTCGCCAATCGGCCGAACCCCTCGGTCTAACCCAGCCACTTACACGAGCGTTTTTGACGACATCCGCGATGTTTTTGCCCAAACCCAAGTTGCCCGAGCTCGCGGCTACCAGAAGGGACGTTTTTCTTTTAACGTTGATGGAGGTCGGTGTGAGAAATGCCAAGGCGATGGTCTACTCCGAATTGAAATGCACTTTTTGCCCGACGTTTACGTTTTATGCGACATTTGCGATGGTAAACGTTATAACCACGAAACATTGGAGGCCAAGTACAAAAATAAGTCAATTGCCGATGTTTTGGCGATGCGAGTTTACGAAGCTTTTGAATTTTTTACCAACCGCCCTAAAATCAAACACAAACTTCAAACGATTATTGACGTGGGACTAGGCTACATCAAACTGGGTCAAAGCGCCACAACTTTATCGGGTGGCGAAGCCCAGAGGGTTAAACTGGCGACTTTTTTGCAAAAAAAACCGACCGGCAAAACAATTTACATTTTGGACGAACCAACCACCGGTTTGCACCAGTGGGACGTTAAAAAGTTAATCAAAGTTTTAGGTCGAATTGTGGACGGCGGTGACACGGTTTTGGTAATTGAACACAATCTAGATGTGATTAAATCGTGTGATTATATAATTGACCTAGGACCCGACGGCGGAGACAAGGGCGGCTTAGTGGTAGCCAGAGGCACTCCCGAGCAAGTTGCTACGAGTGAGCAATCGCACACCGCTAAGTATTTGCGGGAGATTTTGCATGACGGCAAATAAAAAACCACTAACATCACGCGAAGTCATTGAAACTTTTGACTTAGAACTGATTAACCAAAAAGCTGATTTAGACTTGGACCGAATTGTGCGCGGAGCCGCCATTAACAGGGCTGGTCTAGAACTAATGGGTTTTGCTAATGCTCACCAGGAAGCCCACATCATCGGTTGGGGTACCAAGGAAAACGATTGATTGAAAAAAATTGGTCCTCAAAAGGCCGTTCAAGCGCTTGGCAACGTTTTATCAACCCAAACTCCGCTCGTGATTCTTTCCTCGGGCGTCAAAGGTCAGTCTTTGCGCTGAATCATTGAACAATCTAACCGCTTCAAAATCCCCGTTAGCCAAGTTAAACACCACTTGTCAGGCGTGATTTCAACGATCGGACTTTACCTAGCGACTTACTTTGCACCTAGTCAAAGCGTTCACGGATCGCTCATGATTGTCAACGGCGTGGGAGTTTTAATCACCGGTAAATCCGGCATTGGTAAATCGGAAGCGGTTTTGGAACTAATTCAAAACGGTCACTTGTTTATTTCCGATGACACCGTAATTGTCAAACGAATTGGGCGGCAAATTATTGGCGAGTCAGCTCCGATTACGAGCGGCATTTTGGAAGCCCGCGGCATCGGTTTAGTTGACATTGGTCACGTGTACGGGTTTAAAGTTGTCAAGGAATCAACCACGATTGACTTCGTGGTAGAATTAGTCGTGCCCGACAGCCTCCAGAAATTTGACCGTTTAGGCACTCAAAATTTGCGTTACGAAGTTTTGCAGACGACTTTGCCAAAAGTTAAAATTCCCATTTACCAAGGTCGCTCTTCGGCAACTTTAATTGAGGCGGCTGCAAATGTTTACCTTGCCAAAAAAGACGGGATTAATCCGCTAGAAACAATCACTAAACGTCAAAAAGGGGAGCACTAATGTATTTAGACGGATCTTGAAAAAGAGGCGAACCGATTTGGAAAATCGGTTTTTTAAGTCCTTATCCCATCACAATTTTGTTAGGCGTGATAGCTTCTTTTTTGACGGTAGCCTACTTTTGGAAACGCCAACGTTACTCGTGGGAAATTCTCCAAGTAATTTTGATCATCGCGATACCCAGCGCCATTCTCGGGGCTCGTTTGTGGTACGCCTTTTCTAACCCGGAAGCTTGATCTAGATTTTTCGTTTTCCAAGGGATGTCAATTCACGGCGGAGTTGTCTTTTCTACGCTAGCTGTTTTGCCTTACGCTTACACCAAACGCCGTCTGATTGACATGCGAACTGCTTTTGGTTTGATCGTGCCGGCCGTATTAATTGGTCAAACAATTGGTCGCTGAGGCAACTTTGCTAACCACGAAGTTTACGGATTAGAGGTAAGCGGCAATTCACTCAATTGACTTGACTGAATCGGCATTAAGTCGCACATGTACATTGAACACGCTTACCGGGCACCACTTTTTCTCTATGAATCGTTTGCTAACTTCATCGGGTACGTGCTACTAGTTTGGGTGCTGGTTAACAAAAACTACTTGCGTCCGGGCGTCACGGGCGGTCTTTACTTTGTTGTTTACGGAGTAATTCGCGCGGCGATGGAACCGATTCGGGACCCAAAAGACATTATGCGAATTGGCAACGTACCAATTTCGTTTGTGGTTGCTTTGCTAATGATTTGCGTGGGCATGTTTTTCGTAATTTGGTACCAGTTTTTGTCAAGACCGTTTTACCCATGGGTTGAAAAACTGCTGCCCGATGCGATTTTAATGTCCTTTAAAAAAGAGTACGAACTGATCATTGCGATTAAACCGCGCCATAAGTACATTTTGTGGGGTCCAGAAACCCAAACGTGGCCGAGGTACATTTTCTTTGGTCGGCAAGTTGAAAAAAGAGTTCGTCTTTGAATTCCAGTTCAAGACTCAACTAAGTGGTCTAAACGGGAAATTAATGCCGAACTCAAAAAGCCGAAGTTAAAACCTTCCAGCGATGAGCAAGTGGGTTAAGATGGGCAAAAACAAACCAGTTGAATACGATGTGATCATTATTGGCGGCGGACCAGGCGGTTTAAGCGCGGCTATTTACACTTCAAGAGCTAGCCTTAAAACGGTTTTTATTGAACAAGGCGCACCGGGCGGAAAAATGGTCAAAACTTTCAAAATTGAAAATTGGAGCGGAGAGCGGTTAATTGAAGGACCAGATTTATCGCTGCGCATGTTTAACCATGCTCAAGCTTTTGGCGCTCTTTACAAATACGGCAAAGTTATGCGAGTTGATTCGCAAGGGCCTCAGCGTCAAGTGGTAACTTTGTCAGATCAAACCACTTTGAGCGCTAAAGCGGTCATAATCTCAACCGGTATGACCGAGCGCATTCCAACTAGCATCGTCGGAATTACGGAGTTTGAAAACCGCGGCGTTTCGTACTGCGCTATTTGCGACGGACCGCTTTTTAAAGATCAGCCGATGGCAGTAATTGGCGGCGGCAACTCGGCTTTAGAAGAAGCAGCCTACTTAACTTCGGTCGCTAGCCACGTTTACGTTTTTGTTCGTAAACCCGAGGAATTAATCGCCGAAAAAAAGTTGATCCAAGATGCCACGCACAAAAAGAATTTGACAATTTTTACGTCGGGAGAAATTAAACGTTTAATCGGCAAAGATCAGTTAGAGGCGATCGAGGCAACTGTTGACGGTCAGGATGTCAAAATGAACATTAGCGCCGTTTTTCCTTACATCGGCCACATACCTAACAGTCAACTCGTGGCTCACCTTGGTGTGAGCGACCCGGTTGGTTTCATTGAAACTGACCATTACATGGAAACGAAAGTTCCCGGTATTTACGCGGTTGGCGATGTGCGCTCCAAAGAAGTTAGACAAATCGCGACAGCCGTCGCTGACGGCGTAATCGTGGGCAAAATTTTAGCTAACCGTATTTAATTGGCGCCCGGAATCGAGGACAGCGTGGAGTCATTTACCCAGCGCGTTAAAATGGAAATTGTCAGCCAAGACTTTGCTCAGTCAGAGCTGGGCGCTTTTGTGCTCGGTTTAACTAACTTAATTAGTCAACCTTGGCCATCAATTTGCCGTTTAAAAATTTTTAATTCTGCTCTTCGCCAAGCGCTAGAGCAACTTTTGCAAAAAAGTCCCGTTTTGGTAAGTCACAGTGCGCCTAACGTTTTAACGATCAAAGAGATTGACAAGTTAAAAAAACTAACTTTTAGCGATTACCCAAGTTATTTTTTGGCGGGCGTTTTTGTGAGTGGCGGATCAATTTCCAAACTAACTTCGCGTTGGTACCACTTAGAAATGCAAGTTCGATCTTGGGCGCTAGCACGCCAGTTACTCGGTTTTTTAAACCAGCACGCTTTTCCTTTTCAGTTGATTAAGCGCCGAGAAAGGCCAGTTCTTTACTTAAAAAAGGCCGAAGAAATCGCCGATTTTTTAAAGTCAATCCACGTTTTTTCGGCGGTCTTAGAGTTTGAAGACCACCGAATTGAACGCGATTACGTCAACTATTTTAACCGCTACTCTAACCTTGATACTTACAACTTAGCCCGTTTAGCCAAGGCCAACCAAGTTTTTCTGAGCAGTTTTAAAAAGGCTCAAAAATTTGCCGGTCGGGGAAACTTCCCTGCCAAGGCTTGAAAGTTTTTTGAACTCAAAAAAACTAACCCTTATTTGTCGCTCAGCGAACTAGTTCTGCTTTACAACAGTCAGCACCAAAACAAAATTAGTCGCTCTGCTGCTAACCATTATTTGATTAAACTACGCCGCCTTTACGCAGCCGGTAAAAATTAATTCCTGGTTGTATAATCTACCCATGGCGGTTATTTCCGATTGAATCTCGAGCTGATCATTAGGCGGCAAGTTATCAGTTCTATGGTTTCTCTTGGTAAGTTGCGTGCTAGTTTGGTGTTCGTTTAGGTTAGTTCAAAACTTAGGCGTGATTTCCAACAAGAGCAATTTGAACGATTCATTTTTGGGCGGCACTTTTGTGGCCGTAATTACCTCAACTCCCGAACTAGTTACCGAAATTAGTTCGGCGCTGCTCGGCAAACCCGAGATCGGCCTCGCCGATGACATGGGTTCCAATTCTTTTTCCATTTTTTTAGTGGCCGTATCAGCGATTATCTTTGTGCGTTCCATGTTTTTAAAACACCTAAACCACTACGCTAAAATTTCGCTCTGGATGTCGGCCGGAGCGATTGTTTTTTTTACGGTGATGGTGGCTGTCAACCGCGACGTAGTAATCGGGACGCCAGGTCGGTTTGCAATCGGAATTGTGCCGCTTCTCTTTTTTCTTTTCTGGGTTATTTCGCTTTGAGTTTCACTCAAGTATGGGGATAACGACGATGAACCGGCAATTTATAAAAGTAAGGATATTTCGTTAAAGAAGGCAACTTTTTTCTTCGTCTTTTGAGGTCTGAATTTAATTGTTTGAGCTTTAGTTTTAAACTGGGTAGCCCAATCGATGGCCGACGGGTACAACTTAACTTCCAACGTAGTTGGTGGCGTGTTTCTTTCAATTAGCACTTCTTTGCCCGAGGCTTCTGTGTTTGTTTTAATGCTTCGTAAACGATTGTTAGCGGCTGCGACGCTTTCGATTATTGGTTCGCACTTATTCAACTTGGCGATTCCATTTGTCGGAGACATGATTTACACTAAAGACGCGATTTTCAACCAAAATCCAGATGTTAGCGCTCTGTTACCGCTCAGTTTACAAACCTCCATCATGATTATTCTGCTCGCTTTTCAAGCAACATTTTTGAACTTTGTCAAGAAAAAACGCTATTATTTGGTTGTTCCTTCGCTAATCGCGAGTATCTACATTGGCGGTTGGGTACTAATGGCGGTTTTATAATTTAAACGGAGGGTAAAATAAGATGGCAATCATTGCTTTAGTTTGGATACTTTTCGCCCTATCATTCGTAATTTTGATCGTTTCTCTCATGATGGCACCGGATTCAAACGCTTTTTCGGGAGCGATCGTTGGTTCGAGCGATTTGGATCTTTTTAAAATTTCCAAAGAACGCGGGTCCAAGAAGTTACTCAAATGGTTAATGTTTGGGCTGGGTCTGGCGCTTTTGGTGATCTCGTTAGTTATAAGGGCACTGCATTAAATGGCTATTAGTTTAGATCTGATTTACCAAACCGTCAAAAATTCTGGCGTTAGTTCTTTTAGTTTTTTGGCTCGTAAGTTGAACGTATCTCGCGAGCAAAACCGTTCTTTATCGCGGGCGTTAAACCATCTGGTTGAACGACACGATATCTTTTTGACTTATGATCAGGAATACTTTGTTCCGCAGTTTCTCGGCGAACTTGAGGGCGTTTACAGTTCGGGGTCAAACCGAGGTTATGGTTTTGTCAAAGCCGAGGAGAAAAATGTTTTTGTGTTAAACCGCGACAGCGGCAATGCCTTAAATGGCGACATGGTAAAAGTGCGCTACTTTAAAGATGTGCGCAACGTGAGTCAAAACAAACAGACCCAGCTTTACCAAGGTTACATCTTGGAAGTGGTTAAGCGCAACAAAGAATTTTTTGTGGGCCAAGTGATTTTGGAAAACGACTTTTTAAGCATTAAACCGCTTGATAGCAAAATTCGCGGGCCTTTTCGATTTGTGAAAAAACCGCTTGTTTCCTTGAACGACCAAATTAAAGTCAAAATTTTGGAAGTTAATCCGCGCGAAGTTTTGATCGAATTAGTGCGTATCATCGGAAAAGCCGATGACGTAGCGATAGACATTTTATCTGCGATTGAAGACGCTAACGTTCCCTATCGCTTTTCAACCGCAGCTCGTCACCAATCGCAAAAGTTGCCGACTCACGTTTTGGAAAAAGATTTGGAAGGTCGATTAGATTTACGCGAAAAACTAATCGTGACGATTGATGGTGATGACACCAAAGATTTTGACGATGCCATTTGGGTAAGCAAAACTAAAGAGGGGACTTTTTGGTTAGGTGTTTACATTGCCGACGTAGCCTACTACGTACCCGAAAACACTCCGCTTGACCACGATGCCTTTGAGCGCGGCACATCGGTTTACCTGGTTGACCGGGTTATCCCAATGCTGCCATTTGAGTTATCAAACGGCATTTGTTCGCTCAATCCTGACGTGGATCGGTTAGTTTTAGCGATTGAAATGGAAATTGATCACCGCGGTGAAACACTCAAATACCAAATTTGCCCAGCGGTCATTAAGTCCAAAAAACGTTTAACTTATCAGGCGGTTAATAATTACTACCGCGGTGAGGAAAAACTGCACGAACCGGAATTAGAAAAAATGCTCGATCAAGCGCTTGAGTTGGCTAGTGTGATTCGCCGTAAGAAAGAGTCGGAAGGTTACATTGATTTTGAAATTGAAGAGTCAAAAATCATTGTGAACGAGCTTGGCAAAACAGTTGACATTGTTGCCCGTGAACGCGACAAGTCAGAAATGCTAATTGAAGACTTCATGGTACGCGCCAACGAAATGATTGCTCAGCACGTGTCTAAACTAGAAATGCCTTTTATTTACCGCGTTCACAGCAAACCCGACTTAGAGAAGTTGACTAACTTAGAAAACGTGGTGCGGGTTTTGGAGCTTGATGTTAAAATTCCGCGCCATGCAATTCCGGCCGAGTTTGCGCTTGCCATCCGCCAAATTAAAGCGCTCAGATTTGACGATTTTATGAAAGTGATGATGCTTCGCACGATGGCCAAAGCGGTTTATTCGGCTCAAAACATCGGTCACTTTGGTTTGGCTTCAACTTACTACACCCACTTTACTTCCCCGATCAGGCGCTACCCCGACTTAATGGTTCACCGCATGCTGCGGCGTTACTTCGTGGAGAAAGACCCCAAAGCGAGCGGGCATTTCCGAGAAATATTGGACGACATTGCTCAGCACTGCTCTTTAGCCGAGCAGCGCGCCATGGAATTAGAGCGCAGAGTTGATGACATCAAGAAAGCCGAGTTTTACTCAAAATTAATCGGTCGCACTTTCACCGGTCAAATTACTACGATTAGCAAGTTTGGTTTTTTCGTGGAATTTCCTAACAAAGCTGGCGGTCTAGTTCACCTCTCATCTTTGTTAGACGGCAAGTACAGCGTGGAAGAGAATGGACTAATTTTGCGAAGCAATAAACGTCGCTTTGTTATCGGCGACATGGTTGATGTTACGATCGTCAAAACATTTAAAAACGAAGGCAAGATTGAGTTAGTGCTGAGCGAATTTTACGAACTTTGACGCGAAAACAATTTGATTCAGCAAATTTAAGTTTCTAATTTAGTCAACTTATAATAGGGGAGTGTTCGCTCTTTCCCAAATCGGCCTAATATTTCTGTTAGTTATTTTTTTCTTCGCTTCTTACATCGTGGTTGAAAAAATTCGGGCTAGCAAAACCGTTTTTGCTTGGAAAATTTACGACGCGGTCAAAGACATGGCTGAAGGCGTTTTGCACGGCTTTTTCGTAATCGTTTTTGCTTTGATTGCCCGGGCGATTTCACCTGGATACGCTACGCCGCTTTTTGTAGTTGTAGGCTTAACGCTGCTTTTCGTGAAAAGCGCTTTAGTAACTAGTTGAGCGGTTTTGCCGCCTTTTGTTTACTACTTGGTTGCGTACGAGATTGACCTTTTAATCTACTTAACACTTATTTGGTTTGCGCTCGGGTTGATCGTTGGTCAAATCGTTAAATTTTGAAAAAACAAGTATTCTTACAACGCCTGGGTGATCAATGCTTGCTTATTGGTCAGCGCCGTCACACTCATAGTTTGACAACAGGTTTACCAAGTTGGTTGACAAAAAATCGCGCAAATTCACTTCTTTCCATTTTTAACCGCTTTCGTGGTTTATTCGTTTTTAGTTTTGGCAATCAACTTTTTAGTTTCGGCCAACATTTTGTACCAAGCAGTTAACTTTAATTTTTCGCGTTACTACCGAACTAGCTTACGCGATGTTGCAATTGGGCAATTAATTAGCGAACAAAAAGTTAATTTTGGTATTTACGGCATTTTCGTTTTCCGTTATCCGCCTTTACGCTCGATCGAAAAAAACTTGGAAATTCGCGAGAGCGTTTTATTAGACTTTGAAAAGGCTTTTCCCAGCGAGGCGATTTTGTTTCGTGCTGACCAAAAACGTTACGGTTTTTTTCTACCCCTGAGCGCCAAACCCGACTACCGCTTTAGTTTAACGGGCAACGCGTCTTCAGATCGAAGTCCGCAAGACGCTTTATTTACGTTGGAAAAAATCGTGAAACGTCGCTCAACTACCTACTTAACTTCTTGGGAAGAAAAGGTCCCCGTTAAAATTTACGCGGGAGTTGCTTTTTACGGTTTGCAATCGCAATCGATTTGACAGCTCAACGACATGGCTAACTTTGCCCTGGCCAATTTCAGCAAAAACCGCGAAAACGTGGTTCAGCTTTTTGACCCTGTGGTTGAACGAAAAATTGTTAACCAAACCCGTGAACTTTCTTTGCTGGATAAGCGCATTGGTTTGGATAACTTTGTTAACTACTTCGTGCCGCTTTATGACCTTAAGAAAGGTCAAACCGTTTTAAACTTTGTCAGAACTGAAAAAGTTGATTACTCAGATTTGAAAGAGACGGTCAACAAATACATCAACTTTTTGGGTTGACAGAGAGTTTTTGACCGTTACGTCGCCTTCACATCGCTGAGCAAGTTAACTTCACGAACTAGTCTGGCCTTTTTTTACGCTCCGCAAATTTTAACCACCGATTTTGACGCTCGCATTTTCATGCGACGACTTGAGAGTTTGGATGTTTTGCCTACCCAAGTGGTTTTGATTTTTGCCGACCATTTACTGGCTAAAGTTCGCGAGTGAGGTAAACTTAGGCAAAATGTCTTGCTTCTCAAAAAGCAAGGCGTTCGAATCGCTTTTTTTGCTTCCAAATCTTTTCGACTAATTTGACTTGAGCAACTACGACCGAAATTCCTTTTCTGTGCCAGCGAGGCGTTAAACGTTTGCGCATCCGAGCAGATTCGCAAAATTGCTCCCCAAATTAAAACCGTTGCTTTTGAAATTGAAGATCTTAATTCCTTCACGCGAGCGCTTAACCTCGGTTTTGATTTAGTGGGCGGAAAATTTTTGGAAAAAACTACCTATCCAAGCAAATTATCGGAGCAAAACGTTCGTTATATCGCTGATTTTTTGGAAAAACGCCCTTTAAAAACGCCGTCTTTGTCCAGTTTGCAAAAAACCGATTAAAAAACATATAATGGTAGTAATTCGAGGGCGAGAAGACTTAGTTTAAAAGTGAGTGACCAACAAAATTTCAAAGTAATTGGAATAGTCGTAATTGCGCTGCTAGTTGTGATTATGGTGGTGCAACTTTTGCCTTGGATCATTAAGTGGGCACGTGAGCACCACTTTAAGCCCAACTACAAAACACTCGGCGAGTCTTCACGAATTCGTTTAGTTCACCAAATTAACGACGCAGTAGTGGAACTTTCACGTAACAAAGTCGGGGCGATTATTTCCATCATTAACAAAGACACGCTTGACAACTATCGCACTGACGGCGTGAAGTTAGACGCTAACATTTCCTCGGCTTTAATTTTGGCTATTTTTAACAAAAACTCTCCTCTTCACGATGGCGCGATTATCATCCAAGACAACAAAATTAAGTACGCTGCGACTTACTACCGAATCACCTCCAAGTCAATTAGTAATCGCTTTGGAGCGCGTCACCGTGCCGCGCTAGGCATTTCTGAAAGCACCGACGCCTTAACAATCGTGGTTTCGGAAACTTCGGGAGCGATCACTTTTACGCTCAAAAGTAAGTTTGTGGTTGTTAAAGCTAGTGAGTTCCAAGAAAAGTTAACCGAGTATCTCAGTTAAACGAGCCACCAATGACTTTACAAGCCGCCATCAAAGCCAAAAATGTTCCGCAAATTCGTAAAATCACCAAAGTTACTCCCGTTGCCGACATAGTTAAAATGCTCAAAGAGTTCACTCCGACCGAACGAGTGCTCTACTTTCGACTTTTAAACACGACTAGTCAGTCGGACATTTTTGCTGCGCTTGACCCTGATTTCCAAGAGGAGTTAGTCAGTTCTTTTACCGATTCGGAAATTAAAACTATCGTGGGCGAACTTTACACCGACGACATTGCCGACCTTGTTGAAGAGGTGCCAATTGAACTAGCTAAGCGAATTCTTTCGCTAGCAACCGACAAAGAGACTAAGGAGAGCATCAACAAAATTCTCCGCTACCACGACAATCAAATCGGTTCAATTATGTCGGTTGACATCGTTTTGCTGCGTCAAACTTTCACGACTAAGAAAGCGCTTGAAACAATTAAAGAAGAAAAAAGCGAAGCTCGGCTAGCCCACTATTTTTGCGTCGTTAATGCGCGCAACCAACTGGTTGGTTACGTGGCTTTGGAAGATCTTGTCTTTGCTAAAGCTGACACGAAGATTCAAAAACTCGTCCGCCCAGTTAGCACCGAACTCCGTACAACTACTCACAAAGAAGACGCGGCGATTATTTTTGCTGAGCAAGACATGTCGGTTCTACCAGTTTTAAACACCCAAAAAGAGGTGGTTGGAATGGTTTTTGCCGACGACATGATTGACGTAATTAAAGAGATTGCCATCGACGACTTTCGTAAGTTCGCTGGAGTTAGTGGGACTGAGGAAAAAACTTACACCGAAACGTCGGTTTTTACCACTTACCGTTCCCGAATGATTTGACTCTTAATTTTGATGCTTTCATCAACGGTAGCCTCGATTTTTATCGACATCTTTCAAAATGTTTCCCAGTTACGACTTGGTTCGGTCTTAACTTCGGCGTTAGTCGCGATTATCCCCGTCGTGATGGACGCGGCTGGAAATGCTGGCACGCAAACATCCACTTTGGTAATCCGAGGTTTAGCCGTTGGCGACATTACGACCAAAGATTATTTGAAAGTCGTTTGCAAAGAACTACTTGTTTCGATGCTGATCGGTTTTTCTTTGGCTATTTTTAACTTTGTGCGGCTAATCATTTACTACTCAATTTCGGGCGATATTCACGACAGCGATTTTATCCTGCTGGCTTTCACCTCTTCGTTAGCGCTTTGGATCGTGATTGTGATTGCGAAAACCGTCGGTTCAATCATCCCGCTTTTAGCTAAGAAAGTCGGTCTTGATCCGGCGCTTTTATCGGGTCCGCTGATTACAACTGTTATTGATGCGGTGGCCACTTTGGTTCTATTTGGTATTTCAATCGGCATCCTTTCCTCAATCGGAGTTATCTAGCAAAATTTCCAAAATTGGGAATATAAATTTCCAGTTTTCAGTTTGTCTATAATGAAGGGGCACTAAGAAAATGGGTGCCAAATCAAACTAGACGGCTTATTCGTTACTCCTACTCGCTTTTCATTCTTATCTTAGAGTTCAATTAAAGTAGTTATTTGTCCGTTATATCCCTATCGTTGCCTTGGTCTATTTAGCCATCAGCGTTAAGTTAGAGCCTAGGTTTAAAGCATTCCCTTGATGTACTCTTGATTTGGCCACTTCTTAGTGAGGACCACCACTCACCGGGTGGTTTTTTTTGCGGCCCTAAGCCTGGTCCGGCAGCGGGTTTGTAGTATCATGTAAGTAATTATTTTCCGGGTCAGTACTCAAATTGGTTAAGAGGCGTCCCTGCTAAGGACGTAGATCACTTCCGTGATGTGGAGGTTCGAGCCCTCTCTGGCCCGCCATATAGAGTAAGTAAAAAGTCTTATTCTACCCAAACCAGCGCGGCGCTTTTTGATTTTGCTTTGATTTTATGACGCCGGACCAAGGCCTTTTGATTATTAAAAAGAAATCAAAAAGCCGGACGAAGAAATCAAAAACCGCCGCGAAATCAAAAAGCAACCAGCAGAACCACAGCAAAACCAGGCAAAAACCTCAGAAACACAATTTCGTATGTGTGCGACTCTTTCGCCCCTCCTAGGCATAACGCACGGTTCAACCCTATTGGCCAGTGTTGGCCATTTGTGCGGCTTTGCGAGGGTCTAAAAACCGGGAAAACCGAATAATCAAGCATTTAGATTTAGGCCCGGAGCGGCCACTTTCGCCGCGGCGAAGAAAGCCTTGCGCAAAAACACGAAACACGTTATACTTACGACATATTTGCGACAACTAGGAGGATTGGTGAAATGGAATTTGGCGACAAATTAAAACAAGCGCGACTCCAAATGATAATCAGCCAGGAGGACATAGCAAAGGAACTCGGCGTGACGTTTGCCACACTTAACAAGTTGGAGAACAAGCGCCGAAAGCCAAATTACGAAACGCAGCGAGCCTTCGCAGCACTCTGCGAAAAGAAAGGCATCGCGATAAAGGAGGAAGAATGAACGATTACAAAGATTTTATTCAGTCGGTAGACCCGCAGCACCGGGACTCCGTACAGAAGACACACGACGCGCTCCTGGCCGCAGGATTCAAAATTGCCATAGAGAACAAGGCCTCTGGGTTCTTCGTGACATACAAGAACCCGAAAACAAAACGCATCTTGCCGAGCTTTTTATTCCGCAAGAGCGGACTGCTCCCGCGCCTTTATTCGGAAAACCCACCGAGCGACGTCTTAGATAACCTCACAGCCGAAATGGAAAAAGAAATAGACAAAGCACCAGCGTGCAAATACTGCAGCGAGAAATGTGCCAAGGGATACAAATTCACAATCCGGGGAACAGCACATGACAAGTGCCGCTTCAATGCGTTCCTCTTTTCAATTACAGAGAAAAGCACACCCCTCCTGAGCAAATGGATCCAGCACGAAATAGGAGGGACTCGATAAACTAATGATAGACATTTTTGACAACAGGACAAAGCTGCTCGGTGACGTCGCCGAACGGCGCGACTTTGACTTCCTCGGATTCATGGCGAATACACCTATATACCAAGAAGAGACAATGACCCGGAACCAACTCGGTGACATGGCCGAAAAATACAATGGCGAAAGAATCAAGTTGGAAAACTTCTGCTCAGGCACAGACTGCAAGAAGGAACGCGTCTTTGAGTCGTTGAAGATAGACCTGAGTCACATCACGGGACGGCAAGCAAACGTAGTGTACTCCATGCAGTCCCAGAAGAGACTGGACAGAAAAGGAGAATACCAATGGTCAAATAAGGCTCCACTCTTCACGCAGATAATCCTGAAGTGCACCTACTGCGATGAACTACACAGCATCGCCCTCTACGTCCGCGAAGGGTCCCTTACCAAGATCGGACAATTCCCATCCCCGGTTAAGGAATACGAACTGAAATACCAAAAATATGCTAAGCAGCTTGGCCGCTACTACAACGAACTGCTTGAAGCCAGTTTCTCCTTCTCCACCGGCCAAGGGATCGGCGCCTTCGTTTATCTGCGCCGGATCCTGGAACACCTGGTGAACACCAAATACCAGAAGTTGCCGAAGCCAAAGGAAAAAGCAAAATTCCAGGAAAAGATGACGGCCGTTGAACGAGCAGAGAAAATCATCCCACCTGACTTCACAGACGAGCGCGACCAACTCTACACGTTGCTAAGCAACGGCGTCCACCGATACACCGAACAAGAATGCCGCAAGCTTTATCCCTTCCTCAAAATGCTGATCGAGTGCATCCTGGACAAGGAACTCGCGAAGAAAGAGGAAGCGCAAAAAATCAAGGACGCCAAAATCATAATGAAAAAGAAAATCGAGGAGGACAGATAAAATGGAAAAGCTGAGGATGACAAGCCGAAACCTGGTGGACAACAACGTGGATCAGATCGACGCTACCCAGATCATAAGAATGGAGCCGGAAGCGCGATCAACCTACAAACAGATGAAGCGCGAAAGCGTCGCGGAACTGGAGAAAGGCGAAATCACCGCCACAAACATATCCTGATAAAACTTCTGCGCCTGAGCCAAGTGACCGGCGGATTTATCCGGGCCGACGCAAGCGAAACCGCGGAATGCGTAAGCACAGTCAAGTTGCGCGAACTTGAAGGAATCATTAACAAATGCGCGAGCGACAAAAAAAGCTCGTGATCTTCGTCCGCTTCCTCCCCGAGATAGCCGCCGGTTTGAATAATCAAAAAGAAATCAAAACGCGTCGCGAAATCAAAACAGAGAAATCAAACCAAAAACAGCCATCGTGAAATCAAGGACTAAAAATCAAAAAAAGAATTTTGGTGAAGTCTACACATTTTTTAGCCCCGGCTAATTAGGAAGATTTTATAATTATGAGGGTATGCATTACTTAAGACGCGGGTTAAGAACAACGGGCATTTATTTCGTTTTGCTGTTTTTGTTTCTAGGCGGTATTTACCTAGTTTATTTTTTGGCTCAGCAAGGCGTTTCGCCGTGGGCGAGCGGCGTAGTTTTAATTTACGTTTTATCGGTTGTAACAGGTCTTGCGCTTTTTAGTCAGCGCCGCAACAAATACGTTAAATTATCTTGACTGCTAGTGTTTATTCTTTTGCCATTGGTCGGACCACTTCTTTTTTTGCTCTTCGGACTACGTTATTCGGAACGAACCAGTTTAGATATTTACCGCCAAAAGCAAAATTTTAAGCACGAAATCACCGATTTAAAAACTTCCTTACCAACGCGTCAGGAACTTTTTAATAACCAAAGCAAACTTTCTAACCGCGGTATTTACCGGGGTAATTTTGAAGTTTTTGCGAGCGGGCCCCAAAGTTTTGAACAAATTTTTGCGGACATCAAAAAGGCCCAGCATTTTATTCACGTTAATTACTACATCATTAAAGCTGGCGAAATTTACGACCAGTTCCGGGCGTTAATCGTTGAAAAAGTGCGCGCTGGAGTCAAAGTACGCATGATCATTGATGACATTGGGCGTTGGGGCTTGCCGTGGTACGAAATGAAATTTTTACGTCAGCAAGGGGTAGAAATTCGGATTTTGAACCGGATTCACTTTCCTTTCATCGGATCAAACAACACTTATCGCAACCACCGCAAACTAATTATTATTGACGGCCGAATTGTTCACACGGGCGGAGCTAACATCGGCGATGAATACGCTAATCTAGACAAGCGTTTTGGCGTTTGACTAGATTACAAGGCGCGGATTACCGGTCCAATCGTTCGTTCTTATTCGCTGCTTTTTTTGGGCGATTGGAATTCGATTGGTCCGCCCCTAGAGCCGCTTGAGTCTTACCTTTTGGAAGACAAAAGTGGCGGGAATTCTTGGGCCGTGTTAGTGGAAGATGGACCTGAAATTGACGATAATCCGCTGGAAAGTTCGGTTGTGAGTTGGATTTTTAACGCTCACAAAAAAATTCAAATTGTCACTCCTTATTTCATTCCAACCCACGCTTTGCTCGGAGCTCTTAAAGCGGCGACTTTACGTGGCGTGGAAGTGGAGATTTTTATTCCTGGCTTGCCCGATAAAAAGAGTATTTACACGGCCACGCTTTTTTGGCTCAGTCAACTTAAGCCTTATGGCGTCAAAGTCTACCAGGCACGCGAGATGATTTTGCACGCTAAAATTGGTTTGTTTGACGACCAGTACGCTTACCTTGGGACATTCAACTTTGATTTTCGCTCCATGAACTCCCAGTTTGAATGCAGCGCCTTAGTGCAGGGAGAAGCCGCTCAACAAGTGGGAGCTTTAATTGAGCATTACCGCCGTCTTTCGAGTTTAGTTGAGTTAAGTGATTTAAAACAAAAACGCTTGCGTCGCTGATTCATTAGCGTCTTAGCACTCTTTTTTGCACCGGCTATGTAGTCTGTTATAATTTTTTCAAACCTAGTAGTTCAGCGGAAAAGAAGGAAATATGGCATCTTTTGAAGCAAAAATTATTGATCCAGTTGGCTTGCACGCTCGACCGGCTGCGCTAGTGGTCGGAGTGGCTTCAAAGTTTAAAAGCGACGCTACGATTGGTGCTAACGAGCGCAATGGTAACTTGAAGTCCATAATGAATGTGATGGCTTTAGGCGTGAAAAAGGGCGACGTAGTTCGCGTGGAAACGCTTGGGGACGATGCTGACCAGGCGATCGTGGCAATTAAAAAGGCGATGCAAGAAAACCGTCTCATTTAAGCAGACTATGGTACTGAAGGGAATCGGAAGTTCAAATGGTATCGCGGTGGGAAATGCGCTCGTTTTAAGCGAGCAAAAATTAAAAATTACCGCTTCTCCGGCTGATAGTCAAACCGAAATAACTCGCTTTCGCCAAGCGGTCAAGCAAATCGTTAACCAAATTAGCGTTTTAGAAAAACAGAGCCGGGCTCAATCAGATACTTCGCAAGCCGACATTTTAGAGGCTCACCGCTCAATTGCTCAAGATCCAAGTTTGTTAGGCGAAGTTGAAACTTTAATCAAAGACAAAAAGACCAATGCACTTTGAGCGCTTGACCAAGTTAGCAGCAAGTGGGTGACGCTTTTTGCAAACATGGAAGACGCTTACATGCGCGAGCGAGCGAGCGACATTAAGGATGTTGCTAATCAAATCGCTTTTGCGCTGGCAGGTGTTAAGCGGGTAGATCTTTCGCAAATCAAAAAACCAGTTGTAATTGTGGCCCACGACATTACACCTTCCCAAAGCGCTCAAATGAACGATCAAGTTTTAGCTTTTGCCACCGAAATTGGTGGTCAAACTTCCCACGCGGCAATTATTGCCCGAGCCCGCCAAATTCCGGCTGTGCTTGGCGTTAGCAATTTACTCAAGAAAATAAAAACTGGCGATCCAGTCGCGATTGATGGCGAAACTGGCATGGTGATTGTAAAACCAACGCTTGAGGAAAAAAAACGTCTGCAAACTAAAATGATTGCGGCGGAAGTTCAACGCGCTAGCGCAGAGAAGTTTCGCGGCAAAAAAACTTGCACGTTAGATAGCCACCAAGTTGAGTTAGCGGCTAACATTAGTTCTTTGGAGGATCTTGAGAAAGTTCTAACTAACGACGCCGAAGGGATTGGACTTTTTCGCTCAGAGTTTATTTACATGCACAGCCAACATTGGCCAAGCGAAGAAGAGCAGTACAAGATTTACCGGCAAATTTTAAAAAAAATGGCGCCCCGACCAGTCGTGGTACGCACGCTTGACATCGGAGGCGACAAGACGTTGGCTTATCACAAGTTCCCCGTCGAAGACAACCCTTTCCTGGGTAATCGAGCGGTCCGTTTTTCTTTAGACAAGCCCGATATTTTCCGAACCCAGCTTAGAGCTTTAATTCGTGCTTCAATCCACGGCAACTTGGCGATTATGTTTCCGATGATCGCTACGTTAGAAGAATTTCTAGCGGCAAAGAAAATTTACCAGAGCGTTTACAACTCGCTAGTTAAAGCGGGCACAAAGGTGGCCAAGCGAATTCAAGTTGGAATGATGGTTGAAATTCCAGCCGCGGCAGTTTTATCGGAGCAGTTTGCCCGCCACGCTGATTTTCTTTCAATCGGTACCAACGATTTAATTCAGTACAGCATGGCCCACGATCGCATGAACCAAAAAGTCGCTTACCTTTACCAACCGCTCAACCCATCAATTTTGCATTTAATTAGGGCGACGATTGAGGGCGGTCACAAACACAACAAGTGGGTTGGTATGTGTGGTGAGATGGCTGGCGACAAAAGGGCAATTCCGATTTTAATTGGCCTTGGTTTAGATGAGTTTTCAATGGGGGCCGAATCAATTTTGACGGCTCGCCAACAAATCGCCCGTCTGACCCAAGTTGAAGCGGTTAAATTAGCCCAAAAATCGCTTGTTTGTGCGAGTGAAAAAGAAGTTTTAGCGCTGGTTGAGCAATTCATGCGCGAGCATTAAATTGGTGCTATAATGGAAAAGTTCTTTCCGCAAGTGTAGTTTAATGGCTAGAATTTCTGGCTTCCAACCAGACGATGCGGGTTCGATTCCCGTCACTTGCTCCATCGTATTATTACGGCCAAATTAACCTTTTTAAAGTAGTTTTAATCGTGATGTTAAAATGAACCGCCAACTCTGATGATGAAGGTCGCACGCTATTTAAGTTTTTACGGAAAATGTTGCCCGACGTACCAGTCAGTCGGATTGAGCGGCTTTTTCGTCAGCGCGACTTAACTTTAAATAGTCAACGCCAAGTTGCTAAAAACTACCAACTACAAAGCGGAGATTTAATTGTTGTTTACGGCCTTAAAAAAGCCGACGCTTCGCCTAAATCTTTTCTTCGGCGTCCACCAACTTTTAAACTTGTTTACGAAGATAAAAACATTTTAGTTGTTAGCAAACCGGCCGGGTTAATTGTCCACGGCAAGGGCGATAACTTGGACGAGCAAGTTTTAACTTACTTACGTTTTAAGGCCAACTCAAGTTTTCGTCCTTCTCACGTTGGTCGGCTAGACCAAGAGACTTCCGGACTAATTATTTACGCAAAGAATTATTTGACTTTAACCAGACTCAATGCTCAGCAAGATCAAATTGAAAAAACTTACCTTCTTAAAACTGACCGTCCCGTTAACCAAGAGATTAGTTTGAAATTGGCAGATGATCGCCAAAAAGGTCGCCAAAAAGTTGCTGCCCAGGGAAAGATCAGCCAAACAGTTTTCTGAAACGAGAAAGGTCAGCAATTCGCGCAGTTAAAAACTGGTCGAAAACACCAAATTAGAGTTACTTTGGCCGAGTTAGGTCAGCCGATTTGAGGCGATAAAAAGTACGGCGGCAAACCATCCAAACGTCTTTATTTGCACTGCCACCGAATTAAGTTCTCTAGTTTAAAACCGCCGTTAGATTACTTGAAAGATTTACAAATTAGCGACAACCCTCAATGGTAAATAACTGCGCTCGCATTTTTAGAGCAGTTGCATTAAATTCACGAGGGCAAACACTTAACGAACAAACTAAACATTTATTAGAGTCGTCAATCCGGTTTTATGAAAACTATATAGAGAGTATAAACACATCACCTGACACAGTCAGTTGTCCACTCATAATTATGTCCATGCCGATTATGGCATCTAGTCCCTGGTGTTTTATAGCCTCATTGCCGGTGACGATTATTGGATATCATTTAATCGTACCTAATTCTTGAGTTTGATTTTGTGTTTTTCTGACTCCCGCAACCAGTTTGACTCCAATTCCAGCTTCGTAGGCAAAAACCTCAATTTCATTAGATGAAGCAGTGCAGATTTTTCGTTTTCCAATTGGTTTCAAATTTAATTCTTCTACCAACTCACTTGATATAACACTTTCTGTCGCTCCCGTATCAAGCAGCGCCTTAAGTCATCTTTGATTATTTCCCAACAAAAACCTTCCGCGTTTGCTCAGTTTGCCCGAAGAATCAAATTCAGGCTTTTCAAATTTAGCGACTAATATATCAATTACGATACTATTGCCACTAATCCAGCCCATTATTTTAGGCATTCAAAACTTGCAAAATCCCTAGTGTGCTGACGGTTTCTTTTTTTTGTAACTGTTGAATCGAGTAAGGTTCCTCACCGAACTTAGTGCGAGCCTCAACCAAAGCTTGTTCTCTTGTCTCGTAGAAACCTTTAATTTTTTTGTTTTTAATAACGATAAAGTAACCGATTTTATCCGGGTGTTGCTTTAATATTTCCTTTCTGTGTTGGTTAAATCAGTCGTAATTTTGGTTAACTTCTCGTTTATATTTATCTTTCTCGTTGCTTGGCATTTTGCTCCTCTTACTTAAAGTATAATCCATATTTTACATTGGTTGTTATGTGAAATTTTTTCATTTTTAATTTGTTTAAAAATATTCATTGACTACCTTATTTGGCATAGCAAAGAAACCTTGGCATCAGTTCAGGGAGCGCCAAAAGACATAGAGTAATGTTCAGGCAAATGTTTCTATAATAAAAGTATGAAAGTTTTGCTGGTTATCCCGGTTGTCAACGTTGAAAAAACGATTTTACAAGTCGTGGAACAAATCCAAAAGGCCAATCCCAAAGTTGACTATTTAGTCGTTGACCACGGGTCTACGGATCGCACGATTGATTTGTTAGACAACAACAAAATGACTTACCTTTCAACACCCCTACCAACCAGTTACAGTCAAGCTTTTAAGATTGGTTTGCGTTACGCCCAAGCTCAGGAGTACCAGGCCGTGGTTGAGTTTGACGGATCCAATTTTTTTGAAGTAAGCGACATCCAAAAATTGACCAAGCAGGCTCAAAAAAATGACTTTGTTTTGGCTACGCGTTTTACCGACGCCAAGCGGTCTAAAAAAAGGCGTTGATCCGACAAAATCCTAACTTGAGCTCTCAAGCGTTCAACTAGACGTTACATTTCCGACCCGGTTTTACGCTTTCGTCTTTTCAAATTGAAAACGCTGGAAACACTAATTCGGGATGACACTTGGTCAGGACCCGACGCAATTGCTTTATTATTAATGAACCAGTATCTTTTTACCGAAGTAGGCGTAAATTTGAAAATTAATCCTCTGAAACGGAAATACTCCGGACTTTATCCCACGCGCTGGCGAAGGTGGATGCAAGTTTTGAGGTGGTTGATATCAATTTTAGTTGTTCAACGTTTGAAAAGGGGCCCGTCTAACCATGAATAATCTCCCAGATTTACGAATTCAAATTGGGCGTGTGATCGGAATTAGCATGCCGACACTGCTCTTGGCTCTGGCGCTAGCCACTTTGGTTTGATTTTTTGTTGAAATAAAACGCAAGCGTGTGCAACTCAAGTCAATGATTACTTGGTTAGTTTTAAACTGCGTTTACACCTTGGCCGTGATTTACATTTTCATCGTTCAAATGTTGCAAATTTTTGGCTACGTTGCACCCAACCTTTTCAGCCTTTTTGCTTTTTACGTGTTTGGTCTCGAACTGCCCCACGGCATGGAATGAGTTTTTCTCTGGATTTTTGGTCTGTTAATTTACATCTTGATTAAAACTTTAGTCAACTACATCCGTTTAACTGGTTTAGACCAACGGATTGATTACTTAAATCAGGAGTTAGCGATTTTGAAAGGTAAAGTTAACCGCACGGCTGATTTTGCCAAAATACCGCTCACGGTTACGCCTTTAACACCGCGCGAGGTTAAACTTAAGCTCAAGGATCGTCTTCGTAAAATGCGAGCCGAAGTCAAAATTGAGAAACAGATTCAGAGTCTTGAAAAGCGTTACCACAAAAAATCAATTAACTCTAAGAAGAACTCCTCCGACTAGTCCTTTTAGCGCACAGACCTTGCCTTATAATTAGGCTATGAACGAAAAAAAGGCCGCCCAAAAAGTGGCTGAACTGCGCCGTAAACTGGAGCGCTGATCCAAGGAATACTACGAAAAAGATGCTCCCAGCGTAAGCGACGCTGTTTATGACGCAGCTTACTTACAACTTGAAAAGTTAGAGCAGCAATTTCCTAGTCTAGTTAGCCCCGATTCAATTACCCAGCGGATCGGCGGAAAAGTTGACCAGCGTTTTCAAAAAGTCGCCCACAGCCAACCAATGATGTCGCTGGCTAACGCTTTTGATGAGGCGGATTTAATTCGTTTTGATCAGCACATAATGAATCAACTCGCCCGTAGTCAACCGCTTGAATATGTTTGCGAACTTAAAATTGATGGCGTTTCAATTGCGCTCATTTACCGCCAAGGCATCTTAACCCAGGCGTTAACGCGCGGCGATGGATTAGTGGGCGAAGATGTTACTCACAACGTTAAAATGATCGCTGACATTCCGTATCAAATCCCCTCCAAACAAGAGGTTGAGTTTCGCGGTGAAATTTACCTTAGCCACCAAGTTTTTAACCAACTTAACTCCCAGACCGATCAGCGCTTTGCTAACCCGCGCAATGCCGCGGCTGGCACGCTTAGGCAACTAGATGCCAAGGTGGTCCAAAAGCGCCGGTTAAACGCTTTTTTTTATGCGCTAGTTAATCCTTTGGCACACCAATTACCTGGTCAAAAAGATGTGCTTGACTTTATCAAAAGTCAGGGGTTACCGATTGAGCCTCACGGCCAAGTAGTTGTTGGTATTAAGGCGGCGGTTAAGCAAACGCAAAAACTGGCCGACCAAGCTAAAAAGTTAAATTACGACACCGACGGAGTTGTTATCAAAGTTAATGACTTAAAACTTTACGAGGACATTGGCCAGACTGCCAAGTACCCAAAGTCAATGATCGCTTATAAATTTGCCGAAGAAGTTGGCCAAACCAAGCTAAACGCGATTTTTCCTAGCATTGGTCGAACGGGTCGCGTGACTTATAACGCCAAACTAGAGCCAATTCGCTTAGCGGGTACGATTGTCAGCGCGGCTACGCTCCATAATGCTGACTACGTACGCGAGCGCAGCATTAACGTGGGGGATGTAGTAAAAGTGAAAAAGTCAGGCGCGATTATTCCTCGCGTGCTCGGAGTTGCGCGCAAAGTCAACTCTCAGCCTTGGCAAGAAGCGACCCATTGCCCGCGCTGTCAAACGCGTCTTTTAAGATTAACAGGCGAAGTGGACCAGTATTGTCCTAACATCAACTGTCCGGCGCGCATTTTAGCTAGCCTTGAACACTTTGTTTCCAAGGGAGCGATGGACATCCGGGGTCTTTCCACCATGACTTTAGAGTTATTTTTAAGCGAAAAATTGGTCAGCGATCTACCCTCCATTTTTGCTTTGGACGCCCAGCGAGACCGCATTTTAGAACTACCTAAGTTCAGCGATAAATCCACTGCTAACCTTCTAAAAGCAATTGAAGAAGCTAAAAGCCGTCCGCTTGCCAAGTTTATTTACGGACTAGGAATACGCCACGTCGGTGCAAAAACCGCCAAAATTCTAAGTCAGCGCTTTGGTTCGTTAGATAATTTAGCATCTGCCGAACCCGCTCAAATTGAGCAAATTTTAACTCTTGGCCCGGCGGTCACTAATTCAGTCCACAGTTTTTTTACCGACCCGGCTAACATTAAGATGTTAAGTAAGTTTGCCCAACTCGGTTTAAAATTAGAGCAGTCGGAAGTTCGCGGAAGTCAAAATTTAGTTGGCGTTAACTTTGTTTTGACGGGCACTCTTTCGCTGCCCCGCGAAAAGTACGTTAGCATGATTGAAGCCCAAGGCGGCAACGTGACAAGCGCCGTCACTCAACGCACTAACTACTTAGTGGTTGGTCAAGATCCGGGTTCCAAATTAGTTAAGGCCGAGCAGTTAAAAATTAAAGTTATTGAGGAAAAACAGCTCAAGAAAATTTTGCAGGAGGAAGTTTAGATGGACCGAGCCAAACTGACTAAAGTTGCCAACACGTTAATGCTAGAAGTCAATTCTGAGGTGCTTGATCAATTAGAGCAGGAGTACGAGCTTTTAGAGACTAAAATTAATCGCCTCAAAAAGGTTGATGTGAGCGGCATAAATCCGCTTGTTTGGATTGGGCAAACTTGCCATTTTAATTTGCGAGTTGATGAGCCCAATCACCAAATTGACCGCGAAATTTGTCTAAAAAACGCTCCGAGCCAGCAAAACGGTTTGGTTAGTCTAAAAAAGGTGCTCTAGTGTTTAAACAAAAAGGCAACTTAGGTCAAGCGGTTCATGAACTCAAAAATGATTCAAACCACGCTTTAGCTCATCTTTACCAAAAAGTGGAGTTTGGTGCCGGGTTGCTTAGTCAAGTTGTCGTCACAATCAAGGATCTTTATGCGACTTCCGACGCGCCGACTCAAGCCTCTTCTCGAATTTTGGTTGGCTTTGAGCCTGGTTATGACGCCGCGGTTGTAACTAAATTGCGCCAAGCGGGCGCCGGCATTGCTGCTAAAATTCACATGGACGAACTTGCACTAGGTGGATCGGGCGAGCACTCGGCCTGAGGAAAAATTAATAATCCGCTAGATTCAACTCGTATGCCCGGCGGATCTTCATCGGGTTCGGTGGCAACTTTTACCCAAAACATTGGTTTGGCAATTGGTTCAGACACGGGTAACTCAGTTCGTTTACCAGCTTCCTACTGCGGCCTAGTTGGTTTTAAACCCTCTTACGGAGCGGTGTCGCGCTACGGCATGTTTGCCTTCGCCTCTTCGTTAGACACAGTCGGATGAATTACTCACAATGTTAACGACGCGATTGTGGCTAGCCAAGCGCTTTTTGGTCAAGATCCGCGTGATTTAACTACTAGGGAAGTAGAGCGGCCAGAAGTTCAATTGGTTAAACCCGAGCGAGTTGCTTTTTTAAACGATTACGGTCAACTATCGCCCACGGTTAAAAAAGCCTACTTGGATTTGCAAGACAAGTTAAACAAGGATGGCGTCAAAACTGAGGTTGTCAATTTAGAGCAAGAAACTTTTGAACTAATTGACCCAACTTACGAAGTAATTTCTTACTCAGAAGCTTCCTCTAACGACGCTAATTTGGCCGGAGTTAACTTTGGTCAACGCATTGAGGGTCAAGATTGGTCAAAGATGATGTTAAAAACGCGCAGTGAATACCTTGGCAAAATGGTTCAGCGTCGTTTCACGCTCGGAGCCTACTACTTGCTTAGAGAAAACCAAGCCGAAATTTTCTTAAGAGCCCAGAAAGTTCGCCGCTTAATTCACGACCGCTACAACAAAATTTTTGACCATTACGATGTCCTAGTTTTTCCAACCACGACTTTTGCGCCGACTTGAGAAAGCGGTAAACCAAATGTTTGAACTAGTGAGTACTGCGCCGTTTCAAATTTGGTTGGTAACCCGTCGGTTTCAATTCCCTTTACTAGGGAAGAAGGCATGCCGGTCGGACTACTGTTGGACGCGAAAATTTACCACGACAAAAAACTGCTTTCCCACGCGCTTTACTTTGAAAAACTGATCGGAGCAAAGCGTGACTAAAAATTACCAAGTACGAATCGGCATCGAGATTCACCTAGAGCTGAACACTAAAACGAAAATGTTTTCTGGTTCGCCCGTTGATTTTGCCGCTGAGCCAAACACTTTGATTAACGAAATTGATTTAGGCTACCCGGGCACTTTGCCAACTGTTAACCAAGCGGCAGTTGAAAAAGCGATTCAGCTCGCTAAGGCGCTAGAGATGCAACTTGCAGATCAGTTAAAGTTTGATCGGAAAAACTACTTTTATCCGGACTTGCCCAAGGGTTACCAAATAACCCAACAATTTGAACCGATTGCCACGAAGGGAATTTTGCACTTGGGAAACGAAAAAAAAGTTCGAATTACCCGGATTCACCTTGAAGAAGACACGGCGCGCTCACACCATCAAGGCGAATTGACTTTGCTTGACTACAACCGCGCAGGGGTGCCGTTAATTGAAATTGTTAGCGAACCAGATTTATCTAGTGCTCAAGAGGCTCATGAATACGTAAATTTAATTCGCCTAATTGCTCAGACGCTTAACATTTCCGATGCCAAAATGGAAGAAGGATCGCTGCGGGCAGACATTAACATCTCTCTTAACAAGCCGCAATCTGATGGTTATGGGACTAAAGTGGAAATCAAAAACCTTAATTCTTTGCAAAACATTTTGAAAGCAGTTGAGTTTGAAACGCAAGTGCAGACCAAAACTTTAGATAGCGGTCAAAAAGTGGTTCAAGCTACTAAGCGTTTTGATGAAGCAAGTGGCCAGACGGTGACTATGCGCGAAAAAACCGCTGCAATTGATTACAAATACTTTGCCGAACCAAACATTCCGCCGATTAAACTAGATCGCGCTTGGGTTGAGCAAATTAAAATCGCCGAACTCCCTTGGCAAAAACGTTCACGGTACCAAAAACTTGGCGTTGAACCACAGTACATAGAACAGTTAGTGAGTAGCCCTGACAAAGCGCTTTACTTTGATGCAGTTAACTTCAATAATCACCAGCAAGGGGCGCGTCTATTTTTCAGTCATCTAATGGCTTTAGCTAATTACCAAAACCGCGGACTAGCAAATTTAAAAATTAAACCGACCGAATTTGGGGAACTTGTCAAGCTCGTTAGCCAAGGCGATTTGCCGATTGCTCAACTTAAACCAACTTTAATTAAGTTAGACCAAGGCCAAACCACGTTTGACCAAGTTGTTAAAGAGTCTAGAGCCCGCGAAAAGTTGGATCAAGGTCAAATCAGTGCGATAATTAAGAAAACCGTGCTTGCAAACCGGGAGTTCATTGGGAAAAACTCTGACAAACCGGACAAAGTCGCTAACTTTCTCGTTGGTCAAATCATGCGTGAAACCCGTGGTCAAGCCGATGCGAAAATGCTCAGCGAGTTAGTGCGGTTAGAATTGAAAACTAATGTTCAAAAGAAATAAAGGGTTAGACGCTGGCTACGAAAAACCCAAAAAAATTAAGAAAAAGAAAAAACCGAAACAGTTCAAGTTAATTTCATCTTTGCTCGTTGATTCTCAGCGCAAAATCCCCTTTTACGAAAAACTAATTAAATTCATCATTTTCATCGCTTTAAGAATTGTTGTCAAACCAAGTCGTTGGAGAGATCCGCAAAAAAACTTTGAAATCATTGACAGGACTTATAAGCGGATTATGTCTTCGGACTTTATTTACATTCCCTCTTCAATCGCTTTTTACTTAATCATGTCGTTTATGCCGATCATGACGATTATCATGTTCATTTACTCGATCCCTGGTTTTAAAGAATTCATTTCAACGGGTGATAGAGATCCAATTGCTGAGGTGCTGGGGAAGTTTATTCCTGGTATGAGGGACATCATTAGTCAAATTGGCGAGGCCGTTTCGGGTTGAACTACCAACTTAGGCACCGCTTTGCCGATTTTGTTTTTCCTAATCATTACCACTTGGATTGCAGCGGGCGGATTTGCCAAGCTAATTTACACCCAATCTTACCTTTACGAACACCGTTTTGTGGGCGGGTATTGGATGAATAAGTTTCGCGGCATGATGTTGGTTTTACAGTTCACGGTTATTTTGGCAATTGCTTTAACGATTAACATCATTGTGGATCGCGAAGTACACGCTTTGCCGATTGACCCGGTGGCGCAGGAAGCAATCATGTACATCTTCCTAATTTTTGGTCTTTTCGTTTTGATGCTGATGATGTTTCTTTTTTTCTACCGCTTTTCACCGCGTTTTCAAATTAAAACTCGGCAAGTTTTGCCGGGTGCCATGGTTAGCGCTTTGCCGACTAGTTTGTTTTTAGCTGTTTTTGGAGCGATTGCTAACATGTGGAGTTACAGTCGTTATGGCACCGTGGGAGCGATCATGTACATCGGCACATCTTCGCTGATCATTACTTACTTCATTTTTCTAGGCATCACTACCAACGCGTCTTACTACAAAACTTTTGTTGGTCCGCGAGTTGAGAATAAACGAACTTGGTCAAAAAAGTAATTATTGTCGCGCGTGGATGGTATATAGTTTTATTACGCAGCAAACCTGACTAACTTTGTCAGGCTAATTAGGGGTGTATAAATGCAACAAGAACTAGCGCGTAAAAAAGTTAATATCGGACTTGATATCGGAATTGCTTCGGTTGGCTGAGCGATTCTAGATGAAAATCTTAAAATCATTAAGCACGGAGTGCGATTGTTTGAAACGGTTGATGATCCAAAAGACCACCACTTAGAAAATCAAATTCGTCGCCAAAAAAGATCAGCTCGCCGACTTAAAAACCGTCGCAAAAATTTAAAACTTGATTACATCAAACTTTTAAAAAACCACGGACTGATTGACTTAGAAATTGACAAGATGGATCGCGAGAGAAAGTACCTCTACGATTTTGTTAACAAGTACATCGTTGATAAAGTTGAAGAAAGCGATTTCCAAGGATTGGACTTAAGTGCCGAGCAAAAAACGCAGCTCAAAACTTCTCGGGTGATGGTTCTGCGTAAGCGCGCTTTGACACAAAAACTTTCTCAAAACGATTTGATCCAAGTTCTTTACTGGTATTTGGCTCACCGTGGTAAAAAATACACGGTGGAAGATGACGATCAAGGATCGGATAAACCAGGTAAAAAGACCAAAGATTCTGCGTACAATGACTATTACGACAAAGATAAGTTGCCGATTGAAAACCAGTGGAAATGTTTTTTAGCCGAAGGTTATTTCCGCAACGAGTTTAACCAAAATTTCTGACGAAAAGACTACGATCAAGAATTGAAGAAGATTTTGGCCCAATCCACTCTAGCATCAAATTTCCAAAAAGATTATTTAGAGTTATTTAATCGCCACCGCAGTTTTGAGGTTGGGCCGGGGCCAAAAGAAGGTTACGAAAATGTTGGTCTAAAGAATTACCAGTTAATTTCACCTTACAGTCGTTACTACATTGACAAAGAAACCGGAAAACTTGAATCTCACCCAAACATGTGAGCAAGGACAATTGGTAAGTGCACCTATTTGCCCGATCAAAACAGAGCGCCTAAAAATAGTCTTACGGCTGAAGTGTTCAATTTACTAAACGATCTTAATAACGTTTGAATGGGCAATCCCGATAACAAATCTGATCGCACTCATTTATCGCTTCAAGACAAAATTAAGTGTTTAGAAATTGCTCTAAAAACAAAAGCTAACACCAACAAAATAATCGATTATTTAATGGCGACTTACAACATGGAAGAACAAGACTTTAAAGGTTTTCGAGTTGAGGGCAAACACGGGGAATGAAAACCGCTTGTTACCCCATTGACTTCTTTCCATCTTGTGAACAATGTTTTGAAAAAATTTGATCGCGCGTTGAAATTAGACGATTTGTTTGATGGGCATCGGTTTAAATTAGAAATAGTTGACAATATAGTGGACGTATTTTCCGAGTTTAAAAGCGTTGAGGATCGCCGAGTTGAATTAAGTGAGATCAATTCACCTATCTTGAATGGAGAAATTATTGAGGAACTATCCCAAGTTAAAGGAGCTCGCTTCAGCGAAAATCACAGTCTTTCTTACAAGGCTATGCGCATGATGCTGCCAGAGTTATTGCAAACTAGTAAAAATCAAATGGAAATCGCCGAGGAAAACGATCTATTCCAAAAGAAAAGTCGCTTACAGGCGGGCGACAATCTCGTTTACCTACCTAAAAAATGGATGGATGAATTGGTTGCTTCTCCCACAGTTAAACGTTCAATTCGACAGACTATTAATTTGCTTAATACAATTATCAAACAGCACAAAGAATATCAAGTTCAAAATGTCGTAATTGAAATGGCTCGTGAACATAATGGCAAACAGGCCAAGGAATCGATCAAAAATATCCAAAAATATTTGGCACAACGTAACGAACAGATTCGTGAACTTGTTGAACAAATTAAGGACCGAGCTGAAAAAGAGGGGTGATCATCGCGAGTAGAAGGCAAAGCGCTTCAAAAAGTTTGACTTTATGTTCAACAACATGGTCGTGATGCTTATGATGGTGAATTGCTTGACCTTGACAGAGTAGTTAAAGACTTTGGTTACACAGACATTGATCACATTATTCCTTATTCGCAGTCTTTTGATGATTCGCGTCATAACAAAGTTTTGACCAAAAAAATTCATAATTCTCGCAAAGGTCAACTAACTCCCTTTCAATATTTGTCATCAGAAGAGTTTGCTCGCATGAAAAAACAGTGAGCAATTTGATACGGCAAGGAAGGTCGTTTTGCTAAAACTGAAAAAAGACCAGGCGGGCAGCCATCTAAATATGAACTTATAACGTCAGAAGTTGATTATTCTGATCCAAACAACAATCATCGTTTCATTCAGCGTAATCTGGTGGATACGCGTTACGTTGCCAAAGAAGTGCTTGCAATTCTAAAAGAATTTGCTAAAACAGTTGAAGAGAATCATCCCTTCCACCAAGCAAAAGTTAAAACTATTAACGGAAAGGCCACCAGTTATTTGCGCAAAATTGTTGACACTAAAAGGTATCCGCTGAAAAGACCAGATTGGGCCGAAAAAGACGGATCGCTTGATGAAAACGGCATCAAAATTCGTCAGTGGAATGGTCACCATGCCGAAGACGCTGTCCTAGTAACTCATTTAGCCTTGAGAAACCCAGGACTTGGTAAACTTATTGAAAAAATTGTCAGCAATCCTGCCGCAAGTGTTCAAGATGTGCTAGATGGAGTTAAACAAGGTACAAGTGAAAAAGTTGGCAAAATTTTTGATGAACACAATCGTGTTATGAAACCAAATGAAATTCGTGAAGATCTGAATGCAAACATGGAAAAAGTTCGTTTTTCTTACATGGTTAATAAGAAAAATAACATACAACTGTTTAACGAAACTCTTTATGGTAGCAAAAAGGTGGATGGCAAGATTCACAAAGTGGTTAAAATTAATCTTGCTGATCCAACCACTAAGGTTGATGATCTAAAAAAAGTCTTTTCAGATGATTATAAATACACAGTTCCAATGAAAATCCATGATCCGAAAACATTTTTAGCATTGAGAACAATTTTCTTAAATGGCGGAGACAGCAATCCTTTTGTAAAATTGACTGACGCACAAGGCAGAGTGCCAGTTATCTTTGAAAACAAAAAGGGACAGCAAATTACTAGAAAAGTTAGCTCAATCAAGATTGTAAGAGAAGAAAAGCAGTTAGATGATATCGTTTTGCGCAAGAGCAGCGGAGAAACCGATTCTACTTCTTTTTACGAATCAATGAAGTGAACCGAAATTCATTTATATCGTGATGATGAAGGCAAATACCAGTTAGTGCCAATCAATGCGTTGGTCGCTAAATACAAAAACGACGGTTCTTATCAATTGAAAGAAGAATACTGAAAAAAAATCAAGGGAAGAGGCATAAATAGCGATACAGAGTATTTTGTCATACACAAAGGAGATATTATCGTTGACAAAGATGATAATATCTACAGAATATGTGGTTGTGTTCCCCGAGCTAATAAATTAGAACTTAAGAGATTGGATGGAAAGCCTAACCTGGATTCTAAAGGAAAAGAAATGCGAGATTTTTGAACCTTAAACACTAAACTTGTAAATTGCAAAATGGTGAATCTAGATTATCTAGGTAACGTCAAAAAAATTAAACACATTTTCCGACCATTAAAACTCTTGGTGTAAAAAAATTAAAAAATTTTTAAATTTGACATTTTGGGGCAGTATAATCCTTATGTATCCTTAAACCGGTCGTGGATCCCAATTTCATTCTCAATAATTTTGGGGCAGTATAATCCTTATGTATCCTTAAACACTTAAACGGTAGTTTAGCTTTGGTCGCCTATTTTGGGGCAGTATAATCCTTATGTATCCTTAAACATATTTGCCGTTGAAACAAATCACAACTATATTTTGGGGCAGTATAATCCTTATGTATCCTTAAACGAATAATTGATTCTGGAACAATTGCAACACATTTTGGGGCAGTATAATCCTTATGTATCCTTAAACAAAGAAAAAATTACAACAGTATGATCAAAGATTTTGGGGCAGTATAATCCTTATGTATCCTTAAACTTGCTGACAAAAGGTTTGAAAAATGCCAAGATTTTGGGGCAGTATAATCCTTATGTATCCTTAAACCCGCGGTTTTTGACGATTGTGAGCTTCACGATTTTGGGGCAGTATAATCCTTATGTATCCTTAAACTCCAATCTCTGCTATGGCACCTATAATCCTATTTTGGGGCAGTATAATCCTTATGTATCCTTAAACATTTTGGGCGTCTTTATATCACCCTTGCAAATTTTGGGGCAGTATAATCCTTATGTATCCTTAAACAACCATCTTTTCCACCCCATTTAATGATGGATTTTGGGGCAGTATAATCCTTATGTATCCTTAAACTCCGTGCAAATTAATCTTCATCTTGCTCATATTTTGGGGCAGTATAATCCTTATGTATCCTTAAACACGATGCGTATTTAATCAAGTACTGACCGAATTTTGGGGCAGTATAATCCTTATGTATCCTTAAACTGATTGTACTGAGACAAGGCGTTAGAAGAAATTTTGGGGCAGTATAATCCTTATGTATCCTTAAACTTTAGTTTGTCTAACCATTTTAAAAATTCGATTTTGGGGCAGTATAATCCTTATGTATCCTTAAACAAACGCACCAAAAAGGTAAATTACTCTACAATTTTGGGGCAGTATAATCCTTATGTATCCTTAAACAAATTAAAGAATGTAGTTGTGAAGTGAAACATTTTGGGGCAGTATAATCCTTATGTATCCTTAAACTAGTTGAAGAGCACGCAAAGGTAGTTGAAAATTTTGGGGCAGTATAATCCTTATGTATCCTTAAACGAGATGCATCCACGTACGCAAAATGAGAAAATTTTGGGGCAGTATAATCCTTATGTATCCTTAAACCATTGCTAAGCAGCGTTTAAACGACCGCTAATTTTGGGGCAGTATAATCCTTATGTATCCTTAAACTTGGGTTTTTTCTGCTAGAATTAAGGTGGGATTTTGGGGCAGTATAATCCTTATGTATCCTTAAACAAATTAGGAATATATTACTGGGTCAAATTCATTTTGGGGCAGTATAATCCTTATGTATCCTTAAACTCAAAATAAGATTTAAAAACGGCAAAGATAATTTTGGGGCAGTATAATCCTTATGTATCCTTAAACTGTCATGTCCTAAACGTTTCATACTTTTCGATTTTGGGGCAGTATAATCCTTATGTATCCTTAAACTGCTGGCGATGACACTTACTGGTGGCGTCAATTTTGGGGCAGTATAATCCTTATGTATCCTTAAACATTAGACACGTATTGATTATACTGAGACGAATTTTGGGGCAGTATAATCCTTATGTATCCTTAAACGGCATGCTGTGGCATTATAGATACAAAAAATTTTGGGGCAGTATAATCCTTATGTATCCTTAAACACCGTTATAAAAAAGGTGTATATGTCGTACATTTTGGGGCAGTATAATCCTTATGTATCCTTAAACTGCTCGTTTGTTAAGTCTTCTTCCGCTTGGATTTTGGGGCAGTATAATCCTTATGTATCCTTAAACACCGTTATAGAAAGGGGATTTACGTGCTACATTTTGGGGCAGTATAATCCTTATGTATCCTTAAACCCGTATCTAGCGCTAGTCGCCAAGACTTTAATTTTGGGGCAGTATAATCCTTATGTATCCTTAAACACTTTGCCGTAGGGAAGTTTGTAATCGTAAATTTTGGGGCAGTATAATCCTTATGTATCCTTAAACTCTTCCATCTTTTCAGTTCATAGTCGTCGTATTTTGGGGCAGTATAATCCTTATGTATCCTTAAACTAATTTTTGTTTATTGACCTCGATGTTTAAATTTTGGGGCAGTATAATCCTTATGTATCCTTAAACATCATCGCGGAAGATCCAAAACTCCGATGAATTTTGGGGCAGTATAATCCTTATGTATCCTTAAACGCGGTCGTTTAAACGCTGCTTAGCAATGTCATTTTGGGGCAGTATAATCCTTATGTATCCTTAAACGAAGGGGTTAGTGAATGATTAAGCGATAGTATTTTGGGGCAGTATAATCCTTATGTATCCTTAAACCCGAGTTCTACGGACAAAAACAGTTAATTAATTTTGGGGCAGTATAATCCTTATGTATCCTTAAACTCTTCCATCTTTTCAGTTCATAGTCGTCGTATTTTGGGGCAGTATAATCCTTATGTATCCTTAAACTAATTTTTGTTTA
>RYZV01000001.1:206619-259708 GCA_004011965.1 Mycoplasma sp. ATU-Cv-703 | reverse complement strand
CATAGTCGTCGTATTTTGGGGCAGTATAATCCTTATGTATCCTTAAACTAATTTTTGTTTATTGACCTCGATGTTTAAATTTTGGGGCAGTATAATCCTTATGTATCCTTAAACATCATCGCGGAAGATCCAAAACTCCGATGAATTTTGGGGCAGTATAATCCTTATGTATCCTTAAACGCGGTCGTTTAAACGCTGCTTAGCAATGTCATTTTGGGGCAGTATAATCCTTATGTATCCTTAAACGAAGGGGTTAGTGAATGATTAAGCGATAGTATTTTGGGGCAGTATAATCCTTATGTATCCTTAAACCCATTTGGGTTGAACAATCAACGCCCATGAATTTTGGGGCAGTATAATCCTTATGTATCCTTAAACTGAAAGACTGGAAATTAGAATGTGAAAAGTATTTTGGGGCAGTATAATCCTTATGTATCCTTAAACGAAGAAAAAGAAAATAGAAGAAGCAAAACAATTTTGGGGCAGTATAATCCTTATGTATCCTTAAACAATAAAATCGGTTTTAATAACCCCCGAACGATTTTGGGGCAGTATAATCCTTATGTATCCTTAAACTTATATTCAAGAATGAAAAGATTTATTCACATTTTGGGGCAGTATAATCCTTATGTATCCTTAAACTCTCGTCAAAAATTGGGGCATTTGTGCTACATTTTGGGGCAGTATAATCCTTATGTATCCTTAAACATTTAGATCGTCAAGTCATTTTAAAAAATCATTTTGGGGCAGTATAATCCTTATGTATCCTTAAACAAACCGGCAATCCTGGCATAGCGATCGTGCATTTTGGGGCAGTATAATCCTTATGTATCCTTAAACATTATTCAATCGTTGCTTAAGTAACGTAACATTTTGGGGCAGTATAATCCTTATGTATCCTTAAACTGGTTTTTGCTTCTTAATTTACTAAGGTAAATTTTGGGGCAGTATAATCCTTATGTATCCTTAAACGTAATGTCATAGCATGCCTCAATCTATACAATTTTGGGGCAGTATAATCCTTATGTATCCTTAAACAAATGGTATGTAAACCCAAGTTGAAGTATTATTTTGGGGCAGTATAATCCTTATGTATCCTTAAACATCACGTCTACATTAAAAAAGCAGTCAAGAATTTTGGGGCAGTATAATCCTTATGTATCCTTAAACTAGAAAAATGATTTTGTGAAGAACCACCAAATTTTGGGGCAGTATAATCCTTATGTATCCTTAAACCAATTGGTAATAGTAGTAGTCATGACGATTATTTTGGGGCAGTATAATCCTTATGTATCCTTAAACAGGCAGATGAAAAGGGTCTGCCGAAAAAGGATTTTGGGGCAGTATAATCCTTATGTATCCTTAAACCAAAATAAATAAGCAAGTCTTATTAGGTAAATTTTGGGGCAGTATAATCCTTATGTATCCTTAAACCTGATAATCATTATTTTATTTATGCTGTCAATTTTGGGGCAGTATAATCCTTATGTATCCTTAAACGACCTTTTACGTAAAATTCTTGCAGTCAATATTTTGGGGCAGTATAATCCTTATGTATCCTTAAACTTATCAACCTAAATATAAAGTTTCTTATGTATTTTGGGGCAGTATAATCCTTATGTATCCTTAAACAGAGATTTGCATTTTCAATCTTATGGTTTGATTTTGGGGCAGTATAATCCTTATGTATCCTTAAACGGCATTAACGAGTGAATGAGCGCTGAGGTGATTTTGGGGCAGTATAATCCTTATGTATCCTTAAACATTTGAAATTTAATGATCCAAAAGGTCAATATTTTGGGGCAGTATAATCCTTATGTATCCTTAAACTAACACCAACGTTAATTATCAACAAGTGGGATTTTGGGGCAGTATAATCCTTATGTATCCTTAAACGGATAAACCGATGTCGTGGTCAAACTACCATTTTGGGGCAGTATAATCCTTATGTATCCTTAAACTATAGCCTTGTAAAACTCAAAATCATCTTTATTTTGGGGCAGTATAATCCTTATGTATCCTTAAACTAGCAATGTCCCTTTTTAAGAGGTAAATACATTTTGGGGCAGTATAATCCTTATGTATCCTTAAACCCGAGAGCGTCAAAACTTGTAACCGAATCGATTTTGGGGCAGTATAATCCTTATGTATCCTTAAACAAGTCAAAAACGCAGCGATCACGATTGGCAATTTTGGGGCAGTATAATCCTTATGTATCCTTAAACGACAACTAATTCCTAAAATTAAATGTTTTAATTTTGGGGCAGTATAATCCTTATGTATCCTTAAACCCAGCTGACTTGGCAACTGGTACCGAGGGTATTTTGGGGCAGTATAATCCTTATGTATCCTTAAACAAGTTATTATTAGCCAAGATGAAGTGATTTATTTTGGGGCAGTATAATCCTTATGTATCCTTAAACTTAAAAATTATTTCCATTATTCAAGAGTTATTTTGGGGCAGTATAATCCTTATGTATCCTTAAACAAAGGATTTTTTGAAGCGAAATCAATTTTAATTTTGGGGCAGTATAATCCTTATGTATCCTTAAACTAAGTTAATTCAACAAAAAAGGGCAATTTGATTTTGGGGCAGTATAATCCTTATGTATCCTTAAACTGCTGGCTTAATTTCTGTTATTTCTACTTCATTTTGGGGCAGTATAATCCTTATGTATCCTTAAACGCCTCTATTTTACGTTAACGAACGACGATAATTTTGGGGCAGTATAATCCTTATGTATCCTTAAACAATCAGATAGTCTAGAAGTTAGTTACGATGATTTTGGGGCAGTATAATCCTTATGTATCCTTAAACCTTGGTCTAGAAAGTATAAACATATTGCGAATTTTGGGGCAGTATAATCCTTATGTATCCTTAAACCTGTATTCGCTTGCGGAGACGTAGTATCAGATTTTGGGGCAGTATAATCTTTAGGAAACAGTAGAGAAAGATCAAACCGCAAAATTCTCCACAAATAAAAAACACTCAGAGATTAGCGCTTTTATAGCGCGTAGTCCCGAGTGTTTTTTAGCTATATAGGAATCGTGTACGATTTCACTTTCACAGATAATCGCACACATTAGTTTTTGTTGACTACATTCTTATCTTAGAAAATGCTATTTTCAAGTTCAAATAAGACCTTTTAGATTTGGCAGATAAAATAGTTCAAGAACTATGATTTCATGAACCTAACTACTTGTTCCAATTGGGATTTTTCTGATTAGATCTGTTGTCTCTATTGTCTTTATGATCTTTGCTGTTAGGATTGTGGACATTAGAACGTTGATCGTTAGAGCTTCTGTGTTTGCTTTCAATGATTTTCATTTTTACACCTCCTCTCCTATAATGTTAATACTATTGAACAAATTCTCAAAAGAGCAATTATATGATCTATCACCGTTGCTGTCACGGCTGCAGTCTCTTCCGCAATAGCAAATGCCACTCGCCACGCCATGGCTAGATCGGTTGAAAAAAAGTTGGTTGAACTCGGAATCTCAAGTGAAAAAGAGATTGACCAAGCTTTGTTAGAAGATTTAATTGACATTGAGGTTAGAAGAGTTGGGGCAAATTATTCTGTTTTCGTAGAAGAAAACATCTTCGGTAATTTTCGCACACGTTTTCACGCTAAAAATAAGCAAGAAGCGGTAACTACTCTAGGTAAAAAGATGTTAGGTTTTGCCAATAAGCAAAAAGCTAAGCTTACAAAGGAAGCGCTAAACTTTTATTTACGCATATGGCACGAACTAATAATGAAGTACAGAATAAAAGACAAAATAAGAGAATTTCATTGACGTAATCTGCCTTATTTTGAGAAAAAGGCCACCACTTTAGAAATCAAAAATGCTTCGCATCAAAATAAGATTAATAGAATCAATCAGAAAATTGCTAAATTGGAAAGCAAACCCAAAGTGAGACTAAGCAAAATAAATAATTTGAGAGCCAGTCTTGATCATTACCAAAAACTGGGGGAGGAGAGCACACTAGCACTGACTGAATACAAAAATCATCTCTCGTTAGCAAAAAATTACTTGAATCAATTGTCAGGCATTGCCGAAAACCCCGAATTTGTGATCTCGGGGTCAATCATTGCAATCAAGGATTACGAGAAAGCAATGGTCGGATTACAAACGTTAGTCGCAAAAATGCCTAGCCCTCCATCATTCTGGTCTTAATTAACCGCTACTGCGTATGATTAGATTAAAGAAAATATTTGAAAAAAGGAGGTGAGTATGGATAAAAACAACAAAAAGAGAATTTCTGCCAGCGTTAACAAAGAGCATCTTGAAAAGGCTTACAAACTCATGTCAGATAAATCACAAACCAAATTAAGGTGAGGAGAATTCATTGACTTGCTCGTCAAAGAATTCTTGGGTAAGCAGCCTACTTAAGAAATTGGAAAGTAAATAAAGCGATTTGTTTGCTTTGGCCATGATAGTTAAATTCAAAACCTTGCCGACTGTTCGCAAGGTTTTGTTTTTTTTGTTCTGTCAGTTTTACAGCTAAAATCAGATCAAACACCAAAAAAGAAATGTATTCTACCCATTTGTCAAAAGGTTTTGAACACGTTTTAAATAATTGCTTTGATTTTTCAAGTCCTGGGTAAATTATCCCAGCGCGCAAAACGACGGAATGTTTATAATTAACAAGAAACCGAAAATGAAAAATAAACCAGAAAGATCTTATGGGTTGAAAAGTAGTTCAAGTTAACACTGACGACCATTTAAAGCTTTACCTTAACAACATTTTAATTAAGCGTGAGTCCAAAAAGATTATCATCAACATCAACGACATTGATGTTCTTTTGCTTGATAACTATAAATTAACCTTGAGTGTCCAGTTAATTAACGCGATTACCCAAGCTAACGGATTAATCATCACTTTCAACAGTCGACGAGAACCAGCCAGTTATGTTTTCTCTGTCAACGGCAACCACATGTCACTGAAAGTTTTGGAAAATCAAATCGCTTGGACGAGCGTTTACAAAGGCAAACTATGGCAGGAAGTGATTCGTAACAAAATCAATAACCAGTACCATTTACTCACCGAATATAAACTTGAGTCAATCGATGACGAATTTTTCTTAAAAACAATCGAGCAAGTTAAACCTTATGACGTTACCAACCGGGAAGGTCACGCCGCCAAAGTTTACTGGGCGCTATTATTTGGTCAAGATTTCACGCGTGACTACGATGCTAAGCAAAATCCAACCATTAACTCAATGCTTAATTACGGTTACGCAGTTTTGCGAGGTTTAGTAATTAAATCCATCGTTAAAAAAGGTTTAGATCCGAGAATTTCAATTTACCACAAGTCATTTAGTAATTTTTACGCTTTGGCTTCGGATTTGATGGAACCTTTCAGGCCCATCATTGACCGCGTGGTTTACCAAAACCGTGACGCCCCCATTTTTAGCGTGGAAATTCGTCAAAAATTAATTGAGTCATTAACCGACAAAATTACTTTGCTGGGAAAAAGTGAGTACATTAACAATGCGATTGATAAGTGCATGGACTTAGTAATTCGTGGAAAGGGTTGAACTTGGGTAGATACATGAAAATAATTCTCATGTACGACTTAAACATGGATTCGCCTGATCGTGTCAAAGAGTACACTAAGTTTCACAAATGAATTATTAAGCGCGGTTACGTGATGCTTCAATATTCGCTTTACTACAAAACGATTAACGCGATCACTAAGTACTCTTACGAAGAAAAAGCGCTCGCTAAATCAATCCCTAGCCACGGCAACGTCAGATGCATGCTCGTTAGCGACCGGCAGTTTTACGACATGAAAATTTTGCGCGGCGATCGCTATTTAAACGAACTAGTTAACAACTCAGAAAGGTACGTGAGAATCGATGAAGATCTTTGGGAATAATTTAGAACTGGACGGGTTAAAGTTTTTGTATACAACGCGCAACTTGGAAATTTTGAAGCAAATCCAAACTTCCAACCCCAGCGCGGTAATTTTGACTCCCTTTACCAAGTACTGCGATCTGTTCAACTTTAAGAAGGAAAATCCGCTTTACGAACTGATGAATCAAGAGCAACCTGATTACCGGGAAAAGCTACTTAACGAGCCGTTTGTAGTCAGTTTTATTCAAAAAGTTAACGCAAAGTTGGGCATTGAACTTTTTGATTATGACCTTGATTACGACAAGTTACTAAAAACGGTGATTAGTCTTTCGGACCAATACGTGGAGCCGGAACACATTCCCCACATTTTAGCGATGTTTGATCAATTCATCGCCAAGCGGACCCAGGTGGTTATCGCCGGTTTTGAACCCGCCAAGACGATTTACACCAACTTAGATCTTCTTTACGTTTTAACTAGTTTGAAAGGGCAAGTCGTTCAGTATAACACCTTAGAATCGCTTTGAATCGACAACCAAAAACACAACAAAATTTTCGTCGTGGAAGACCAAGAAAAGTTAATTTCTTGGTTAGAGCTAGAAACTAAAACTGTGATTAGCCCCAAACAACTGAACGATTTCCTCAAGGGTGAACGAAATTACGACAGTTTTTTATTGGAAAATTCTTTCCAAAAAATTTGTGAGATTGAAATTTAAATTTGCTATATAATAACGTTGTGAGTTAATTGTACAGTTGACTCGCAAGGATACATAAGGATATACATCCCTAAAACAAGGCTATATGCCGTAACCGATCTCCCTTTGGGGGATCTTTTCTTTTGCGCCAATTTCAAAGACACTCAATTAGGTTTTTCATTTTAGTTAAACCGACTGTGTTAGAATGAGCCTATCATCCGATTATGCCCACGCCAGTAGATCTTTTACAGTCTCAAGTTGAAGAGACAGCCCAAAAATTAAGCCACCAAATTATTCCGACTCCGCTTGTTTATAACGCAACGCTTTCTAATTTAACCGGCCAAAACATTTACCTTAAAATGGAAAATTTTCAAGCCACCGGTAGTTTTAAGATACGTGGAGCGCTTAATAAGATCTTTAATTTGTCTGAGTCAGAAATTCAGCGGGGAATAATCGCTGCTAGCGCGGGCAACCACGCCCAAGGTGTAGCTTGGTCAGCTCAAAAATTAGGCATTAAAGCGACGGTCGTGATGCCCGTTTTAACACCAATTAACAAAGTTAACGCCACTCGTAATTACGGAGCAAAAGTGATGTTACATGGCGAATTTTTTGATGATGCTCTCGCTAAGGCGCAGGAAATTGCCGCTCAAGACCAACTCACACTAATCCATCCTTTTGACGATTTAAAAGTTATTCAAGGCCAAGCTACGATCGGTTTAGAAATTGCTCAGGAGTTATTACAAATTGACTACTGTCTGATACCCGTTGGTGGTGGCGGTCTTGCGAGCGGTATCGCATCTTACTTAAAACAAGTGAGTCCGCGCACAAAAATCGTGGGAGTTGAAGCCGAAAACGTGAACTCGCTAAACCAAGCACTTCAAGTCGGCAAGCCCGTCAGTGTTAGACCTTTACCTTCGCTGGCCGAAGGCATCGCTGTCAAAACGCTCAGTTGAAAAACTTGGCAAATTATTGAATCTCACCTTGACCAGGCTGCTCAAGTGACCGAAGCCGAAATTTTAGCCGCGATGATTTTCATGGCCAAGCATTGCGGCGTGATCGTGGAAGGTTCGGCCGCGGTTTGCGTGGCAGCTTTGCTAACTCATAAAGTCAAGTTTTCTCGCCTAGGTCAAAACGTGGTTTTAATCATAAGCGGTTCCAACGTGGAATTTTCTCACTTTGAAAATGAACCTAAAATCGATCTGAGCGATCAAAGTAGCATTAAAGCCGTTTTAAAGCGGTCAGACTTAAAAAATAGTTTGACTAATTTAATTGAAAAAGCCGGTCAAATTGAAGCCCAAATTATCAAGGTGTTTTACCACAATCACCCTCATTACGTTGATAAAATTGGGGTGTCAGTTTTATTCAGTCCGACTCGTGCAGCCAAGTTTTTGACCACAGTTTTAGCCGCGCACGGTCAAATCGTGGACGAGTTCGAATAAGGAGTAACATGAAATTTATTAACACCGAAAAAGCGCCGGTTGCGCTCGGGCCTTATAGCCAAGCAATCCAAGTTGACAAACTAGTTTTTCTTTCCGGGCAACTGGGCATTGACCCACAAACCCACCGGTTTGGTTTAGGAGTTGAAGAGCAAACTTTGTGGGCGCTTGAAAACTTAGGGCATGTTTTATTTTCGGTTGGGTTAGACAAAACCGACGTTGCGAAATGCACAATTTTTGTCAAAAACATGGACGATTTTGCCGCCATTAACCAAGTTTACGAGCGGTTTTTCGCGACTCACAAACCCGCGCGAGTTTGCGTGGAAGTGTCGCGCTTACCCAAGGACGGCTTAGTTGAGATTGATGCAATTGCTCGTATCCGTGGTTAGTTTAGTAAGTTAAGCCTTTATTTTCGCGATTTTGTTCGTTTGATGTTCTTAACTGTGCCAGTTGGCCATAATTGAAAACGATATTCAATTTTATGGATCCAACTGACACTTTGGCCCGGCTGAAACTAATTAGCCTTGATCGCCAGCACCCTTTTCAAAAATTGACTCAGTTTTTGGTTGACCACCAAAATCAACCTGGGCAGTTAGAAAGTCAAAAAATAACGGCGGAACTTAGCGTTTCTGAGCTAGCACTAACTGGTTTAGCTAACTTGCTAGGTTGACCCTCTTACCCCGCCTTAGTTAGCGCGCTAACTAAAGCAAAATGTCTAGACCAGCACGTCAGCCACATTGCCGCCCGCGCTTACCAGCAAATTCTTTTCAACCTCTACCGCGCGTTTGACCTTGCAAAAACCCAAAGCAAGAATCTTGAGCAGTTAATTGAAATAATTCGTCAAGCAAACCAAATCGTTTTCCAAACTTTTGTCCACTACCATCCCTGCCAAGATTTTGCCCGCCAACTAACTAAGTTAGGTTTTAACACCAAGGTGATTCGTGAGATCGGCGAATTGAAATCATTAGCCCGGTTAGATGAAAAAACTCTCTGAATAATTTTTGATGAATCGATTAGCAAAGACCAGTTAACCGAAAATTTAACGATTTTAAGAAGCAAAAAAGTTCAAGTAGTCGTCTTTACTCATCGCCACCCCGTTAGTTTTGAATTCAAGAAAGAGTTGGTTATTCAAAGCGCTTACCGCAAACCACGAACTTACCGAGCTTTACGTTTTGAGCATTGAAACGGGCTTTTTTGGTTAGAAATTATTTTTCAAAAAATTGGTGCGATCATTTACGCTAATTGGGAACTGATCCGCGAACAACTTAAAATATAATGTAGGTCTATGAAGTTTTTTCAAAAATTAAAAGCTCGCCTTTTTAACCTTAAAACTAGCGATGATAAACTTTCGTCTGTCGCAAGTTTAGACGATAAGAGTAAGTTGGATAAAAAACTGGCCGCTAAAAAAGCTAAATTTGCAAAAAAAATTAGCAAGCAAGAGGCCAAAGCAGCTCGTCAAAAACAGCGCGTTAACAAGTACTTAACCGGTTTAAACAAGTCGGGTAACTCTTTTGCGCGCAGCATTCGCGAACTTCAAACTCGCCACAACCAAATTGACGAGGAATTTTTTGAAGAACTGGAAGATTTGCTAATTATGTCTGACATTTCTTTGCCGTTAGTTAATGAAATTGTCAGTCAAATCAAACAGGAAGTTAAATTCGAAAATGTCCAGGATCCGAATTTGATTGGCGAAATTGTGGCCGACAAAATTTTTACCACCTACGCTAACCAGTCAATCGTTGACACTTTGCTAAACGTAGAGCCTGGTCGTAAAAACGTGATACTCATCGTAGGAGTTAATGGTTCGGGCAAAACTACCACGATCGCTAAGTTGGCTCACCAACTTAAGCAATCGGATTACAAGGTGGTTTTAGCCGCTGCTGACACTTTCCGGGCGGGAGCCGTCGAACAACTTCAGACTTGGGCTCAGCGCGTGGGAGTTAAAATCGTTAAACCTCAACACTTTCCGGCCGATCCAGCCTCGGTCGTTTACCAAGGTCTAGAAGTTTTGCAAACCCAAGACTATGATGTTTTAATCATTGACACGGCCGGACGTCTCCAAAACAAAGTCAACCTCATGAACGAACTTAAAAAAATTAACCAAGTGATTAGTAAGCAAATTCCTGCGGCTCCGCACGAATCTTTGCTAGTGCTTGATGCAACAACTGGCCAAAACGGTTTATCGCAAGCAAAACACTTTCAAGATGTCACACCTTTAACCGGGATTGTGTTGACAAAACTGGACGGAACATCAAAAGGTGGCATTGTTTTAACAATTAAAGATCAGCTTCAGTTAGCGGTTAAATACGTTGGATTAGGCGAAAAGATTGATGATTTACAAGAGTTTGATTTAGATGCTTTTATTTATGGGCTGACCCAGGGACTAGTCAATGAAAAAAAATCCGCTTAATGAACGGGAAAAGTGACTGGTTTATTACGATCGTTACGAGCACTTTTTAACCCAAGCTCAAAAGCAGACTTTTCATCTTTACTACTTAGAAGATTTAACTTTGCAAGAGGTAGCCGATGTTTTGGCTACTACTCGCCAAGCAGTCAGCGATACGCTTAAGAAGGCACGGCAAAAACTATCCAGCGTAGCAGCGAAATTACGCGGTTAAATTTTAAAATTCTTGGGCAATTTTGTAAAGTTTTTCCGCGATTTGTTCGTGAGCTCACCCGGTAGGGTGCAACTCGTCTAGGAAGAAGTAATTGGCTAAGTTTTCGGCGTTAGCTCCGTTGACATAATCGAACTTGTCGCCATCTTTAGAAAGCAAATTCATAATTTGAAAATCAGTCGCGTTAGTAAATTTGTACTGATCACCGCGGGCCAAAAATTGGTCGCGCAGTTGGAAAAAATCGCTGTGTAAATCGTGAAGTTTAATCACAACGCCGCTCTGACTGTTGCTTAGTTGGGTGATTTTTTCGCTTAAACCTTGGTTGAATGTTTGCACCCCCGCTTTTAACTTAGTTTGAACATCTTCCGCAATTCGAGAAAAACGCGGAGCGATAGCCAGTTCAACGATGTTAGAAACAAGAATTCTTTTCGCGCCCTTAGCAATCAAAGATTCTAAGACTTTGCCAAACCGTTCAAGCATTTGCTTGGCTCCAGCAACCATATCTACTTTTTCGGGACTCAAAAAACTGTGTCCTTCTTCTCAAGATTTGACCATGTCTAAAAAGTCATTACTTCCGATGTTGATGTAGACAATGTCTTGGTTAAGCAACTCGTGTTGTTTGAAAAGAGCGTCAGCTTGCTTTTCTAGGCTAACCGATCCGAAAAAGTTTTCCGCTATAGAACTAAGGTGGGGACTAATTTGCGAACCTGCAAAGGCGTAGTTAGCCCCTTTTTTCTCAATTGAACCAAACAGTGCGTTTTCAATTCGGTAAGCCGGGTCACCGTTAAGTTTTAGTTTCTGGGCTAACAGAGCTGCCGCAGTCGGTCCAGTTGAAAAGTATTTTTCTTGGTAGTAAATCGACGGCAGTTTAATTTGGTCAACTTGGACAAAAGTTTCAAACATTTCGGCAATCATCCCAATTTCTTCACCTTTTTCCTTACTCTCTTTAATTGCACTTTTTAGGTTTTTAATGATCGCTGTTCCAGCCTCAACAAAAACTCCGGCATCGCTCAGACTATCGCCTAAAACATAAAGGTTAGTGGATGAACCCTGCGGGTCTTTTTTGTCGTTAATTTCCGCTTCTTCATTAGCACCACAACCAAGAGCGCTCATGGGTGCAAAAGCACCTACTCCGGCAATAATCGCTCCATTTCACCATTTTTTGGTCATATTTCCCTCCCTTGGAAATTGATTAATTGATTAGTTAATTTTACCTAAAATGGACTAATTCAAATTTGGACCGGGTAAAGGCGGACTAGATTAAACCGCCTAAACGTGGTCATGCTGGAGTATAATTTCTAAAAAGTTATGCGCAGAATTATCATTAAGTTATCCGGGGAAAGTTTAGCTAACAAAAGCAAAGATTTGGCGATTGATAACGACATTGTTGAAAAGATCGTGGGTCAAATTAAAAAGATTATTGACCGTAAAATTGAGGTTGGGATCGTAGTTGGTGGAGGTAACTTCTGACGCGGAGCCGCGGCTGAAAAACACGGCATTCCTCGCAACCGAGCGGATTACATCGGAATGCTGGCGACAGTCATGAACGGTTTAGCGCTTCAGTCGGCTTTTCAGCAGGCCAAAGTACCTACTCGCATCCAGTCTTCGATCGCTGTTGACGCCCGGGTGGCTGAGAACTACATTAACGAGAAAGCTGTTAACGCGCTCAAAAGTGGCGAAGTACTAATTTTTGTCGGCGGTACTGGTCGACCGTTTTTTACAACTGACACCGCAGCGGCACTAGTTGCGAGCGAACTGCAAGCTGACACAATCTTGATGGGCAAAAATGGCGTGGACGGAGTTTATGACTCGGATCCGAAAGTTAACCAAGACGCGCGACGTTTTGAAACGATAACTTACGCAGAAATAATTAACAAAGGTTTGAAAGTGATGGATGCTACTGCGGCGGCTATGGCACGCGATAACCACATTAAAGTGATTGTTTTTGACATCACCCAACCCGATTCGTTAATTAAAGTAACCGAGGGCAAAATGGTTAGCACGCTAATTGTTGAGTAAGGAGATGTGATGGATATACAAGCATTATTACAAAGCGCGGAAAGCGAAATCAAAAAAGTTTTAGAACACTACGAAATGAGCATCGCTAAAATTAGCGCCGGTAAAGCTAACCCCAAGTTATTTGACCAGGTGCGAGTTCTTTATTACGGCGAGCGTTTGCCACTGACGCAATTAGCCGCGATAACCATGCCCGAAACGCAGCAAATTTTGATTAAACCTTTTGACCAAGCAATTATTAAGGAGATGGTCAGCGCGATTAACTCAGCTCGCCTTGGTTTTAACGCCAATAACGAAGGTCACCAAATTCGGATTTTAATCCCGCCTTTAACCGCTGAACGCCGCAAGGAACTAGTCAAGCAAGTTGACGAATACACCGAAAAGGCCCGGATAGGAGTGCGAGCGGTTCGTCAAAAATTTAATAAGTTGATTAAAAGTGACGAAAATGTCAGCGAAGACGAAGTTAAGTACAACTTAGAGCAAGTTCAAAAGTTGATTGACCAGTCTATCCAAACCATCGGAGCACTCACCGAGCAAAAAGAGCAAGAACTCGTGACGATTTAACTAGTTTAAATTTATAATGCGAGAGTGCGATTTTTAAACACCAACCTAGTTAAAAGAACAGTTTTTGCGCTGTTAATTTTAGCCTTGGTAATCCCGGTTTTTGCACTCACTTATTACGGAAATTACCCGGGTCGTTTGATCGGCCTAATCGCTTACGTTTTACTGGGCGTCTTGGGAGTTTACGAGTTAACTTTTGCCTTCATCAGAAAGTCTTGGGTGGCGATTGTTTTTGCCCTTTCGCTTGTGTTGCCCGGCGTGCTATTGCCCTACTGGGAATTTGAGCACACGTTAAGATTAGGGTCAAACTACTCAAATTTACTTGACAATCTCAAAATCAGCTTTTCCTGACAAACTTGGTTAGTGCCCATTTTCGCGCTGCTAGTTTTTTGACTGTGCGCTCAAAGACAACTCCAACTTAAAACGCTTCCGGTTTTATCGCTTTTTTTACTCGGGATTAGTTACATGGTGCTCTTGATTATTAAGGGCGCTTGAGTGCTTAACATTTACGCTTGAGACAAATTGGTCTTTGTAGTCTCGATCGCAGTTGTGAGCGATACCTTCGGGTATTTAGGAGGAACTTGGTTTGGGCAAAAATGGTTTGGAGGTAAAAAATTAGCCCCGACCATTTCGCCGCAAAAAACTTGGGCTGGAGCGGTCTGTTCGTGAGTCGTGGCTAGTCTTTTTACCGGGATAGTCGGCTATTTTTGCCACATTTGACCAGTTGCCTCTGAGCACCAAGTTTGGTTTTCAATTATGATGGCTCTGATTGTTCCCGTCATTGCCCAGCTCGGCGACTTGTTTTTTTCGGCGCTCAAACGCTCGCTCAAACTAAAAGATTTTTCCAATCTTTTACCAATGCACGGCGGTATATTTGACCGCATTGACGCCATTTCCGTCACGCTTTTTTTCGTGATCGTTATTTTCATGCTAACCTAGGACAATATGGACCCAGCTTTTTCTAAACTCGCCCAAAAAATTTACTTTCAACCTTCGCCTAGCTTTGAAAACGCGCGGGTTTTAGGTGCCCGACTTTCGGAGCAAAAAGTTTTTAAAATCTCTCTTCAAACTAATACGATTGTTCCGCTTGACGAACTAATCAGTTTTTACGACTGCTTAAGTCACAACTTTCCCCACTCGACCGAGTTAAATTTTCGCGTCAAAACTTGCCAGTACGACCTTTTAACGCTCAAACAATATTTACGTTGAATCGTGGGTGATTTGCTTAGCCAACCTAAGTTGGCCGTGCTGATTTACCACGAATCAATGAAACTGAATGACCAGGAACTTTATTTGAATTTGGTCAGCGAAAAAATTTACCAGGACTGCGTTTTGCTCCAAAACAAAATTACCGATCAACTTCGCCGGTTTGGTTTTGAGAATTTGACGTTTAAACTAACTTACCACGAACCCCAGGGAGATTTGCTGAGTCAAGAAAAACGCGACCATCTCAAATTAGTCAGCCAAGCTTGGAAAGATTACCAGCGCCAACCCAGCGCCTCTCTGGCACCAACTAATCGTTCAAGACGGGGGTATTACGCTTGCCAAATTAGCGACTTAAAAGATGCACCCCAATCGCAAGTTGAAATTCAAGGCCAGATCTTTGAAGTTAATTTCCGGCACAGCGCCAAAACTAACCTTAGCGTTGTCGAAATTGGCGTTAGCGATTACCAGGAAGCAATCATGGTCAAAAAATTTCTTCGAACCGACCAAGAACGGCAAACTTTTCAAAAACAAACTTGACTTAACCGTTGAGTTAGCGTGCAAGGGGCTTACCAATTTGACAACTATAAACGGATCATGGTCATCATGGCTAATAAAATCACGCCCGTTAAATCGCCGCTGGAAAGCGATTTAGACGATGCTCCCAACCGCCGAGTTGAACTTTCGCTTCGAACTCAAATGTCAACCATGGATGGAATTTTAAGTCCCAAGCAAATCGTAGAACACGCTTTACAAAACCAGCATTTGGCCGTGGCGATTACCGACTTAAACTCAGTCCAAGCTTTTCCCGATTTTTATAACGCCAGCAAAAACACCCCACTCAAAGCTATATACGGAGCAACTTTCCAAGTGATTGACGAAGATCCCGGGACGGTCAAAAACGGCGCCTCAGACCACAAACTTACCGCTTTAGAGTACGTAGTTTTTGACTTGGAAACAACTGGTCTTTCGCCCATTTTAGACGAAATCATTGAATTTGGAGCAGTTAAGATTGTCGACGGAAAAATCACCGACCACAAGCAATTTTTCATTAAACCCAGTCGGTCAATTAATGCTCAAATTACTCGTTTAACTGGCATTACTGACGAGCACGTGAGCAGAGCCTGTTCCCAAGTTGAAGGTCTTAAACAAATTATTGACTACCTTGGCAAAGCCGTTTTAGTTGCTCACAACGCTAACTTTGACTGGGCTTTTTTGGCCGAAAAAGTCGCCCATTTTGGCTTGCCACCTTTGACTAATCCCATCATTGACACGTTAATAGTAGCGCGAATCGTAGATCCTAAAAGCAAAAAGTACCGCTTAGAAAATTTTGTTCGACGTTTAGGAATTGCTTACAACCGCGGCGCAGCTCACCGCGCCGATTACGACGCGAACGTTTTAGCTAATGCTTGACTTGTAGCACTTCGGATTTTAGAGAGTCAAAAAATTATCACTCTCAAAGATTTAGCTGACTACCGTCACCAAAGTCTGTGGGAAAAAGCATTTGCTTACGAAGTGACGCTTTTAGTCAAAAACCAGCGCGGACTGCGTGATTTGTTCGAGTTGATTTCGCTTTCGCACACTAAACAGTATTGAAAAACACCGAAACTTTTTTGGAGCGACTTAACCAATTTACCAAACTTACTAGTCGGCTCGGGCGGTCTTCATTCCCACCTAGTTAACAAAATGTTGCGCGATACGACCGAAGAAATCCGCCGCGAAATTAGCCGTTACGACTACATTGAGTGTCAACCACCGGAAAACTTTGCCCATCTAATCGGCGATGACTTATCGCGGGAACAACTTGAACAGATGTTAAAAATGCTCGTAGACGAGGCGCGCCAGCAAAACAAACTAGTTGTTGCGAGCGGAGATGTACGTTACCTTCGTCCCCAAGACCAAGTTTTTTACCAAGTTTACATCTATTCCAAAGGACTCGGCGGCGAACGACACCCGCTTTACCGCTACCTTAAAAACGACGCTCCGATTCCCGAGCTCTATTTCCGCACTACTCGGCAAATGAAAAAAGCGTTTGCTTTCTTAGAGGATAGCCGTTTAATTGAACAAATCGTCGTGCTTAACAGTCAAAAAATTGCCGATCAAATTGACAAAATAGTTGTCATTAAAGACCGCCTTTATCCGCCCGCATTAGACCAGGCGCACGAAAAATTGCTCCAACTAGTTGACCACAATGCCCGCCAAATTTACGGACAGAATTTGCCTAAAATTGTCGCCGATCGTTTGAAAAAAGAGTTTGAACCGATTCAAAAGTACGGCTACTCAGTCATTTACTGAATCTCCCACTTGCTTGTCAATCAATCGCTTAAAGACGGTTACTTAGTTGGTTCGCGCGGTTCGGTTGGCTCTTCGCTAGTGGCCACTTTAGCTAAAATTACCGAAGTTAACCCCTTAATCCCTCACTACCTTTGCAAAACTTGCCAAACTAGCGAGTTTGTTAACGATACTAACCTTAACTCTGGTTACGACTTACCGCCTAAAAATTGCCCGACTTGCGCTCATCCAATGGCGCGCGAAGGCCAAAACATTCCTTTTGAAACTTTTTTAGGTTTTAGCGGCGATAAAGTTCCAGACATTGACCTTAACTTTTCGGGCGAATACCAGGGCGCTGTTCACGACCAAGTGCGGCAACTTTTTGGCGCTAAGCATTGTTTTCGCGCCGGCACCATTTCGACTGTGGCCGAACGAACCGCTTTTGGTTTTGTCAAAAACTGGGAAGAAGAAAAAAAACACGATATTTCAGAAATGTTCCGTCGTTTTTTAGTTCAGCGCGTGGCCGGTACTAAACGCACAACCGGGCAACACCCGGGCGGAATTATTGTCATCCCCCAAGACCACGTGGTTGAAGATTTCACCCCGGTTAACTACCCGGCTAACGATGCCGGGGCGGCTTGACTGACGACCCACTTTGATTTTCACGCCATTCATGACAACGTGGTTAAGCTAGATTTACTTGGTCACGATGATCCGACGGCGATCCGGAATTTAGAAAAGTTGACTGGCGTTTTAGCAAGCACAATTCCGATGTCTGACCCGCGGGTTTTAAACTTATTTTCTTCACCCCAAGAATTAGGAGTTAGTCCGGAACAAATTAACGGCGAAACAACTGGCGCGCTAGGAATTCCTGAGTTTGGAACTAAGTTTGTTCGTTCGATGCTGAAAAGCGTGCAAGTCAAAAGTTTTGGCGACTTAATTTCAATTTCAGGACTTTCGCACGGAACCGATGTTTGAACTAATAACGCCGAACAATTAATTAAAAACCAGGGACTCAAACTTCACGACCTTGTTTCTTGCCGGGACGACATTATGAACTACTTAATTGCTCAGCAAATTGACGAGTCCACCGCTTTCACCATCATGGAACAAGTGCGCAAAGGTCACTCAATTAGCGAGCACCAGGAAAAACTGTTGACTAAGCACAAGGTGCCGGCTTGGTACATTGATTCACTCAAAAAGATTAAGTACATTTTTCCCAAGGCCCACGCTACAGCTTACGTAATCATGGCGTGGCGAATCGCTTGGTTTAAACTCTACCATCCGCTCGCTTACTACGCCACTTACTTTTCCACCCGAGCCGACGTGACCGAACTGACAACTTTAATCGGCGGAAAACAGTTAGTTGAAGAACGTCTTCAAGATTTAATTAAAGGTCGCTACAAACGCGGTGCAGCCGAGCTAAGCAACAAAGAGCAGGCACTAATTCCGATTTTGGAAATTGCTAACGAAGCTTACGCGCGCAAAATCAAGTTTTTAAATGTTGACCTAAAACGTTCAGAGGCGACCACTTGAGTCATTGACCAAGCCAGCCGGGCTTTGATCGCGCCGTTTGTGGCGATAGACGGACTTGGGATTAACGCGGCTAATTCAATCGTAGAAGAGCGTCAAAAACGCTGGTTTACTTCCCACGAAGACCTTTATGAGCGAACTTTAATTAACCGTACAACGCTCAATAAACTAGCCGAGTTAGACGTTTTAAATCAACTTTACGAAACTAACCAAATAGCGTTTGATTTTTTCAAATAGTGTTATAATTTCGGCGTCAACTGAATATTATTGAGTTGCCCTCCGGCAACTCATCTTGTTTGGGGGAGATAATAATGCTATCAGTTGAGAAGCGACTACGAGGACGTTTTGCTCAAATTACCAGTGCTGACTGGGAAAAAGAAGGCCAGCAACTTTATTTGCGAGTAAGTACCAGTTTGACTAGTCTTAGTCAAATTAAGAGTTTGTCCCGCCAAATTTCCGATTACCTTGACGAAATCGATGCCGGTGCAAGTTCTTACATTTTGGATGTGTTTTCGGCGAGCGCAAGTAATTAAAGGAGAGTTTATGATCCGTAAAAATAAATCAGTTTTTGATCAGGAGCAGTTTTTTGCTGCGATTGATTTAATTTCTAAAAATAACTTGATTGAAAAAGACGAAATTTTCACAATTATTCGGGAGACGATTATTCGCACTTTTCACACTCGTTATGACCCCGATGCCCGTTTAGAGTTAAACATTGATCCGGAAAAAAACCTTTTTCAACTGCTCAACCACAGCGTTTTAGTAGTTGAGGACGAAGATTTTGATCCGCGTAACCAAGCGATCGAAATTGGATTAACCGAGGCGCTTAAAATTGATAAGAACATTAAAGTCGGACAGGAAATCTCCCTTCAAGTTAGTTTTCAACAGTTTGCTAATCAAATTAAACAACTGCTAACCCAAACTTTCCGCGAGCGTAAAAAGCAAAACATCTTTGACCGCCACAAAGATTTAGTCGGACAAACCGTGGACGCCACGGTGGTCTCAATTAGTCGTAAAGGCGACGCAGTTCTCAGTCTTTCCGAAGGCACTAACGCTTACATGCCTACTTCGCTTCGCAACTTAAAAATCCCTCTTTCAATCGGCGAGAGAATTAAAGTTTTCGTGGAAGAAGTTAAGCGCGAAGCGCGCGAATCACAAATCGTAGTTTCTAACGGGTCAAAAGAAATGGTTCGCCAAATTTTGCAATCTGAGGTGCCCGAAATTGCTGACGGAGTAGTTGAAATTGTCGCTTTAGCTCGTATTCCCGGCGAACGCTCCAAAGTGGCGGTTCGCTCGTCTGACCCTAACGTTGACCCCGTCGGAGCGGTTATCGGACCCGAAGGAACGCGCATTAGCGCCATCGTTAGCAAACTAGAGGGCGAAAAAATTGACATTATCAACTACTCAAGCGACATTGACAAGTTCGTGGCTCACGCACTTGAACCAGCCAAAATTATCGCTGTGCAAAACAAAGTTGACCAGTACGGACGAAATGTGCCTAACACAAAAATTGCCATTACTCCCCAAGTTCACCAAACTTTGGCGATCGGTCGGCAAGGTGCCAACGTGCGTTTAGCGGTTGAACTGACCAAAGTTAACATAGACATTTTGTCGCTTGAGCAGGCACGCGAGCAAAACATTTCCTTTGTTTGAAATGGTACGCTGAGCGAAAATGATTTACACCGCGTTAGTCGCACTGGTCGTTTACCGAGCGAATCGTTTGATTACCGGCGTTCAAATCATCGCTCCCCACGAATTGACTTTACGGAGATTGACGACCAAATTCGGTCTTTCCAAGAGGACATAACCGAGCAAAGCGATGAAGAAGAGCAGCCAGTGCGCAATTTCTCAGCCGATTTAGAAACCAACTTCACGGACGAAGAACTCAAAAAAATGGAAGCTGAGTTTGACCAGGACTTCGGTTTTAACCCGTCCAAGGACCATGACAAAGACCAATAAAGAGATTTTTCGCCGCTGCTACTTGACCTACCAAATCCTCCCAAAAAATGCTTTAATAAGGGTAGTTCGTTTGCCCGACCAAAGCATTTTAGTCAACTCGTATTTACCTGGTCGAGGGGTCTACTTTGCTAAGAATGCTGGCGATCCAACCAAAATTTGGCAAAAAAAACTGCTCCACAAAGCGTTTCGTCAAAACGTTTCAGCGGCTGTTTACCAGGAACTGCTCACCATTTTAAAAGGAGGGGAAAGTGAAAAAGGACAAACGTAGGTCAAATGTCGAAGAAATTCGAACCCAGTTCAAAACCGTCGATATTGAACTTAAAGACGGCGTTTTTACTTTTACCAGCCCGCTCACAATTGGTGAATTTGCGGCCAAAATCGGCAAATCGCCCAACCAAATCATTAATCACTACTTCAAACTCGGCAAACTTTACAACATTAACCACATGTTGACCGAAGAGCAAATTGCTGAACTGTGCTTAGAGTACGGCTACGATTTTAGTAAGCAAGAGCAAGTTACAGCCTCTAACTTCATGGAAGTTCTGGAAATTAAAGACGATCCCAAGGACCTCAAACCGCGACCACCAATCGTTGTCATCATGGGCCACGTTGACCACGGGAAAACTACTTTGCTTGATAAAATTCGTCACACCCAAGTTACCGCCAGCGAAGCGGGCGGCATCACCCAACACATCGGTGCTTACCAAGTTGATTACCAAGGTCAAAAAATTACTTTTATTGATACGCCTGGTCACGAGGCTTTCACGGCCATGCGTGCCCGGGGAGCGAAAGTAACTGACATTGTGGTTTTAGTCGTTGCGGCTGATGACGGAGTGATGCCCCAAACTAGGGAAGCGATTGACCACGCTCGCGCTGCTAAAGTGGCTATTATCGTCTTTGTCAATAAAATTGACAAACCCGGCGTTGACCTGGAAAAAGTTAAACGCGAACTATCGAAAGAACACATTACGGCCGAGGATTGGGGTGGTGATGTTCAGTTTGTTTACGGTTCAGGATTAACTGGCGACGGAATTGAAGAACTTTTTAAAGCGATTAGTTTGCAAGCCGAAATGTTGGAGTTAAAAGCTAACCCTGATCGGTTTGCGCTTGGGACAGTTATCGAATCTAAAGTTGACAAAGGACGCGGCACCATTGCGACTTTAATCGTGCAAAATGGTTCGCTCCACAAAGGCGACTTTGTTGTCGCTGGTTTTAACTACGGGCGCATTCGAATGATGCTTGATCCAAACGGTGAACCGCTCAAGGTGGCCCTGCCTGGCGCGCCAGTGTTAATTACCGGACTGAACTATTCGCCCCGGGCTGGTGACCGCTTTTTCGCTTTTAAAGACGAGAAGTTTGCTAAAAACTTAGCCGAACAAAAACGGCAAGAAGACCGCGCCCAGGAGTTAAAGGAAAGAATTCCGCTCCAAGTCAAGGAAGGCGTAAAAGTTTTAAACGTGATTATCAAGTCTGACGTGCAAGGCTCAGCCCAAGCAATTAAACAAACGCTTAGCAAAATTGAAAACGAAGAAGTCAAAGTTAACGTGGTTCGCTCGTCTGTTGGTCAAATTAGCAAGTCGGATATTTTGCTCGCTCAAGCTTCGCAAGCGACGATTTTTTCCTTTAACATCCGCCCTTCCAACGACATTAAACAAATCGCAGCCCAAGAGAAAGTCGAAATTCGACCCCACACGGTTATTTACCAAATTGTGGAGGATGTTCAAACGATTTTGAAAGGGATGATGGCGCCAAAGTTTACCGAGAAAGTTACCGGTGAAGCGCAAATCCTAAAAGTGATCTACTCTTCCAAAATCGGCAACATCGCTGGCTGCAAAGTGATTGATGGTTTGATTAAATCTCAGAGCAAAGTTCGACTGCTTCGCGAAGGTAAAATTGTCGCTACCACCGAACTTGATTCGCTCCAACGCGGTCAAGACGCAGTTCGTAAAGTGGAAAAAGGTTTTGAATGCGGAGCTCACTTAGTCAACTACAACGACATTAAAGTTGGGGACATAATCCAAGCTTACGAGCAAGTTGAAGTTGAGAATTAAAATGCCACTAAGTGTTAACCATAAACGCAAAGAAAGTCTTTATTTCCAAGCTTTGGCGCGCATTTTACACGAGCAGACCAAAGGCCCTCTTTTGAGAAAAATAACTTTAACTGGTGCTAAGCTCTCGGGCGACGCTAGTCACTTAGAACTTCACTACACAACTTTGTCTCAAAAGATTAAAACCGAGCAAGCCTTGCAAAAAGCAGTGCCCTTTTTACGTTCAAGGTTAGCTCGGGAAGTTAACCCCCGTCTTGTCCCGCAGTTAGTTTTTAAGTTTGACACTTCCTTGGAACGAGGCATCAAAATTGATGCCATTTTAGAAAATTTGCGTAAAAAATAAATTTTTAGCCACCTCTAGGTGTGAACTAAATTTTTGCTTTTTGGGCTCAAGAGTGCGCCGTGGCTAACTCTTATGAGCGCAGGCTTTGTTTGGGAGAGCACGTCTAACGCACGTACTTGAATTTTGGTGAGTTTGAGTAGTCCACACCATTACCAGAGTCAGTTAAGTTTTAATCCCGGTCAGTCAGCGTGGCAAATCGTGGCTCGTTTTGGCCACCAACACCAGCTTACTTACCAGCGGATCTACGAGCGCCGGAAAGGCGCGTGGGTTTTAATTAAACCCGAGCGAGTAATCACTTATGACTGCTCTTTGCGCGTGGTTTAAAACGCCGAGTCGCTACGACTTAACTAGCGCTAGTCTAACTAGCGTACTTTGGTATGTTTGGTTAACTAATCCTTGGCAAGTTGAAACAACTTTGGGAACGTTAACTTTCTCGGTATGAGTCATTTTAAAACGCCGCTTTTTGGCTTTTGCTTTAGCACTCGGACTGGCTTTGCTAATTAGTTTTTGGTGACAGCGACCCGCGCCTTTTGTTGGCAAAATTGATGCACATCTAGAGATTGTCCACGTCAGTAAAATTGGACCGATTGTTAGTTGACAAGGACGCCAAATTTTTCTCGCTGACCGGGGAATTTTTTGAGTTGGCGATCAAATTTGAGTGCGCGGTTTAGTTTTGCCTGTCCAACCACCGGAGTTAGACGGTCAATCTTTTAACTTAGGTGCCTATTTGCGCGGACTTAACGTTTTGCACTGAATCAAGTATCCGCGACTTGAATTAGTGAGGAGTTGCTCTTCGCCGCTCTGCGAGTTGAGTAAAAACTTAGCGACCCGGTCAGATTTAACCAGTCGGTACGGAGCGCTTTTTTTGACTGGTCAAAACGTATATTTAAACGGTGATTTTTACCGCCAGTTAACTCGACTCAATTTAAGCCACCTCTTTGTTGTGTCTGGCCTTCACATAGGTCTGCTTTGACAAGTTTTGACCTTTTTACTTAAGTTGACCACTTTAAATCCATTTTGAGCCGGGTGACTCGCTTGGGGAAGTTTGTTTTTTTACGGCTACTGACTTAGCTACCACGATTCGTTTTTGCGGGCCAGCATTTTGCTCGCCTTTTACTTAATCAGCAGCCGGTTCAAAGCGGTCAAAATTTCTAAAGTAAGTCTTGTTACGTTAGCTAGTTTATTGATGCTTGTTGCCCGGCCCTGGTTAGTTTACCGCTGGGGTTTTTTGCTCGCTTACGCGGCCAGTTTAAGTTTGGCTCACGGATTGGAGAAGACTTTTAAGCACCGGTTTAGCAAAGTAATTTTTTTCGCGCTCGGACCTTACGTGGCAACTTTAATGCTGGTTGCGAAAATCGGCGGCGGTTTTAATTTAACCGCTCCGCTTCTTACTTACTGACTCAGCCCCTTTACGCTCTTAACTTACCTTCTCACCTTAGCGCTTTACCCCTGAGGCGTTAATTTACAGGTCCTGTTTGATCCCCTTGATCAGTTATTGCTAATGGCCGGGCAAATTAAGTTTTGAATCCAGCTTGACCCTTGCCCAACCGAGTTAGTTTGAAGTGTCGAAACGCTTCTTTACGCTTACCTTATAATTAGTGAACCATGCAATTTATCCACGGGAACGAGTCTTACTGGATCCACCAGATGCTTGCCCAAGCACGAGCAAAGTTTGTCGGCACGTGTGTCACCTTTGACGAGACAAATTCGGTCGAAGAAATTCAAAACGCGCTAGTGACAGTCGAAATGTTTGGCTCACCCAAATTAATCATTGTCCGTAACCATCCGGCTTTAGTTGATGAAACGCTCGGGCAAAAGTTTTTCCAAATTCTAGTCGCTAGCAACTGGAGTCACCAAATTATTTTCGCTTTGGAAGCAGCTAAACTTAACCACCGGAATAACCTGGTCAACTTCCTTTTACAAAGAGCTCGTGTAGTGGCAGTGCCTAAATTAACCGATCGTAACGTGGTAAGAACAATTAACCAAATAGTGAGCGAGCGCGGAGCAAAAATTAGTCCAAGCGCAACTCACGAGTTAACGCTTCGTTTGCCGCTTGACCTTTGGACTATTGTCAGTGAGATTGACAAACTACTTTTAACAAGTACCCAAATCAGTCGCGAAATGGTCGTTGAACAAATCGCCCGCCAAAACCAAGGCGGTTTATTTGATTTTTCTAGAGCTATTTTAGAGCAGGACAACGAGCAAATCATAACCGCTTATCGGAACCGCCAAAAACTGGGTGATGATCCGGCTTTTATGCTACACCAAATTAACCAATTGCTTTCCTTGGCGCTGGAAATTAGTTACCACAAAAACCTTGGCCAGTCAGATTATGAAATTAGCGAATCGACTCAAATACCGCTTTGGAAAGTTAAGCAAGGTCAGCAGCTCTTAACTGAGGTTGGCCCTTCTAAAATTAAAGAATTAATTTTAGAGCTTGCCGCGGTTGATTTAGCGATTAAGCAAGGTCAAGTTGATAAGCACCTCGCCCTAGAAAAATTTGTTCTCAAACTTTTAAAATAAGTTGGCATTCAAAACCGCCAATTTAATTTCTGTTCGCGCATCAGTTAGCCCAATTAAACCTGGTTTGATTAACTAGATCGGCGGTTTTTAAGCACTAAAACTAACGCTAGTCAAAAGTTATTTCAAGATTTGAAAAGTTAGTTTTTATGCTATTTTTAAGTTTGTATGCAGAAAAACCTTGTCATCGTTGAGTCGCCCCACAAAGTTAAGTCAATCAAAAAATACTTGGGCGACGGTTACGAAGTGGTCGCGACAGTTGGCCATTTTTTGAAATTGCCTTCCTCGGGCGAAAACAATTTTGGCGTGGAAATGGAGACTTGAACTCCGCGTTATAAAATTGACCCGGAAAAAAGGAAGTATTTTCAAATTTTAGTTAGTGAAATTAAAAAACTCAAACCTGAGCGCATTTATTTGGCAACTGACCCGGACCGCGAAGGCGAAGCAATCGCTAGCCACTTAGTTGAGTTTTTGAAAATTTCCGACCGTTACTACCGCATTCGTTTCAACGAGATTACCAAACAAGCTGTGCTGCAAGCAATTAAACACCCGGGTAAAATTGACGAACCTCTGGTGGATTCGCAAACCGCTCGTCGCATTTTAGATCGCGTAATCGGTTACAAACTTTCCCGTTTGATGCGGCAAAAAATCAGCCGTTTTCCACTGGCTCCTTCGGCCGGTCGGGTTCAATCGATTGCTCTTAAACTAGTCGTTGAGCGCGAGCAAGAAATTGATCGTTTTGTACCAATTAAGTATTTCACTTTGCAGGCTGCTCTCAAAGTTGGCGAGACGGTTAACTATTTGTCGCCTGAACCAGCTGTAACAGGCGATGTTTTTTCCGTGAAACCCGAAATGATTGAAACTTTGATGCAAACGCTGAGCGGACAAGTTGAGGTAGTTGACAAAATTGAGCGGGTTAAAAAAGATGTGCAATTAACGCCGCTTAAGCAAGCCACTCTTTACAAAAGAGCAGATGCGCAATTGGGCATGTCTTCCAAAGTCGCTCAGCGCAGTGCCCAGCGACTTTACGAAGGTTATGGTGACGGCGGTTTAATTACTTACCCTCGCACAGACTCAACTCGCATGGCTAACTATTTCGTGGAAAACGCCAAACTTTACATTACGCAAAAGTACGGCGCTCAACTAGTTGCCTCCGGAGTCAAAGGCTTTTCGGGTAACCAAGATGCCCACGAAGCGATTAGACCGACAGACATTCGTTTAACTCCTGAACAGGCGACGAGTCGTTTTGAACTAAGCAGTTCCGAAAGCAAACTTTACCAACTGATTTACGAGCACACCTTGCAAACGTTAATGCGGCCACCCGAGCGCCAAATTACCCGCTATGAACTAGTTGACCCAGTTTTTAAACACAAATTTCGTCATTCGACTAGCAAAGTCACTTTTGTTGGCTACTTAGTTGTTAAACCCGAAAAGTCTGACCAAGTGGCACCGACTTGAACAATTGGTCAAACTTTTGAAGTGCGCGATTATCAGAAAAAAGAGCACGAAACTAAGGGTCCAGGCCGTTACAAAGACGGAACGCTGATTGAAGCTTTGGATAACATCGGGGTGGGTCGCCCATCAACTTTTTCTTCGACCGTGACGATTCTCAAAGACCGCCATTACGTGAGTGTCGAAAACCGCGCCCTTCGTCCGACTGAATTTGCTAAAGTGGTCTACGACAAACTTATTCACGGCTTCCCGCGCATTATGAACGAGAGCTACACTGCCGAAGTTGAGAAAGAATTAGACATGATCGCTGACGGTAAGATGGATCGCAAAAAACTGCTTGATAGTTTTTGGTCCCACTTTAGCGATGATTTGACTAACGCGACTAGCGAGCTCGCAATTACCGAGCTTTTACCCGTCCTAGCTGGCAAAGATTGTCCGAAGTGCGGATCTCCGCTAGTAGTGAAAACTAACCGCCGTACCCGGGAAAGATTTTTTGGTTGCTCACGCTACCCGGAGTGTAAACACGCCGAAAACGACCCTAGCCAAGCCAAAAAGCGGTGGTTTTCTGCCCGTAAAAGTTCCCAAACCAAGTAATTAAGCGGTTTTTTCTTTGGGATACTTGGTTGGGTGTTTTTTCCGCATTTGAGCAATAAACTCTGATTTAGGCAAGTCGCCGTAGTCTTTGAAAAGTTTTTGACAAGCCGCCAGTTCGCCCAGCGCCCAAATTTCGTTTTCAAACCCTTCAACGCTCGTGATGTTAGGGCGTTTTCAGTTTTTGTAAGTTGAGAAAAAGATTTCGATTTCGTTCAAAAACTCGCTCGGTAAATCGTCTAGTTTTTGAATGTGGCCTAATCGGTAGTCGTCAGCGTGAATAGCGATTAGTTTGGTGTCAATTTCGCCATCGTCAACCATGCGCATGGCACCGACAATTCGTGCACGCAAAACTGCGCCAGGTAAAAATTGTTCGGGCGAGTAAATTAAAACGTCTAATTCGTCGCCGTCCCAGTCAAGCGTTTTGTCAACGTAACCGTAGTTAGTCGGGTAAACAAACGGTTCGCGTAAAATTCGGTCAACCACAATTTGACCGCTTTTACGATCGTATTCGTATTTAATGTTTGAATGACGGGGAATTTCTAAATTAACTTCGATGATTTTGGACATAACCACATTGTACATTTAGCGACTTAAAACGTGATAAAATTACCTTTGCAACTTCACATGTTGCAGAAAGCAGATTTTTATCTCACCTGCTGGTTAATCCAGGGGTCCATGCTCCAACATCAAAGTAAAATTTAATTTGATGCTCTGGTATAGCTCTTTTACCATTCAATGTCTCTAGTTTGAGACGAGAAAGTGTCTGTGCATCCAAGTCGCAAAAAACCACCTAAGAAAGAACACCTTGTCAACCGCGACATTCCCTTTAAGAAAATGTTCGTGATTGACGCTGACGGAACTAAGCTAGGAGTACTTGAACGTTACCAAGCTTTAGAGCTTGCGTCCGAAAAACGGTTGGATCTAGTAATTATTTCGGCCAATCCCGACCAACCAGTCGCTAAACTGCTTGATTACGGTCGTTATAAGTACAACCGCAGCAAAAAACGCAAGGAAGTCAAGGCTAAGCAATCTTTCACCAATAACCGCGAAGTTCGTTTGACGGTGATGATTGGTGAACACGATTTAGACGTTAAAGCAAAAAAAGCCCGCCAGTTTTTATTGGCCGGTGACCGCGTCAAAGTGTCGCTCAAATTCCGCGGCCGCGAAATCGTGCGTCAAGAGCTTGGTCACGCCAAACTGGACCAGTTTTTTCAAAAGGTGGCCGACGTTGCCCAAATTCAAAAACCACCAGCTTTAGCAAACGGTCGTTTTCTGGACATGTACCTTGTCGCCACTAAAGTCTCAAAAAGCAAGAAGGAGGAGTCGCCCAATGCCGAAAATGAAAACCAAAAAAGCGCTCCAAAAAAGAATTAAAGTCACGGCTAACCAAAAAGTAAAACGTGGGGGAGCTTTTCGATCCCACTTAGCCCAAAACAAAACCACTAAGCAAAAACGTCAATCACGTCAACCCCACTTGATGGATCCTTCGGATGTGAAACGTTTTAAGCAATTAATTTAGGAGGACGATATGCGTGTTAAAGGTGGAACAGTCACCCGACGTCGTCGTAAAAAATGACTCAAGGAAGCCCAAGGTTACTTCGGGCATAAGTCGATCGGTTTTAAAGTCGCTAAACAACAAGTTGTCAAGTCGTGAACGTACGCCTTTCGCGACCGCAAACGGGTTAAGCGCGATTTTCGCAAACTTTGGATCGCTCGCATTAACGCCGCTGTGCGTGCCGAAGGACTAACTTATTCACGGTTCATTAACGGTCTTAAGCAAGCAGAGATTGGCTTAAACCGGAAAATGCTATCCGAACTGGCCATTCATCACCCAGCCACGTTCCAGCAATTAGTTGAGCTGGTCAAAAACCAAAACCAAGTTCAGTAAATCCGTCCTCTCGGGCGGATTTTTTAAATTTGGAAAAGATGCCCCAGTTTTTAATCAATTAGTTTTGCGCTTATAATTTAATGAACCAAACTAGAACTGGTCACGAAAGAGAAGTTATGAGAATATTACTTGCATGTTCAGCCGGAATGTCAACTTCGCTGCTTGAGAAAGCTGTCAACGACTACTTGAAAGAGGCCAAGATTGAAGGTCACGCCTTGGCGCTTAGTTCAGACCAGGCCCGCGAAAAATTAGCCGATTTTGACGTAGTTTTACTCGGACCACAAATTCGCTTTATGCTCGATCAATTTCAGCGAATGGCACCCGATAAACCGGTTGCCGTAATTGAACCGATGGTGTACGCAACTGCTAACGGAGAGGCTTTAGTGAACCAGGTGCGGACTTTGCTAACTAAGTAGTTAAAATGGCTGAGTTAGGCATTGCGATTTACCCGGAAAAAGCTGGCGAAAAACCAACGCTTGCTTACTTAAAAAAAGCTGCCCAGGCCGGTTTTAAACGCGTTTTTGTTAACTTGCTTGAAACATCCGATGATCCCGAGCGTCTGAAAATGTTAACCAACTTACTTGGTGCTGCCCAAAACTTGGGTTTAGTTCCGATCATTGACGTTGACGAGCACGTTTACAAGACACTGAATTTACCGCCTGATGAAATCAATTTTTTCCGTCAACTCGGCGCTAGTGGTGTGCGAATGGACCAAGATTTTGGCGGAGAAGTGGAAGCTAAAATCAGCCAAAACCGTCTTAATTTTAAAGTGGAAATAAACGCTTCGGCCGGCGTACAAACACTGGAAAAAATTTTAGCTAGCGGTGGTAAACCAAGCAATTTGATCGCTTGCCACAATTTTTATCCGCTCCGTTACACTGGTTTAAAGTACGAGCGTTTTATTGAGCTCAGTGCGCGAATTAAACAACTCGGCGTTCCTGTCGCGGCTTTTGTCACTCAGGAGCCGTCGCGTCGGGCGATTGGTCCTTGGGGAGTTAACCAAGGCATGCCCACTTTAGAAGAACACCGCGATTGACCACTTGTTCAGCAAGTTGCGCACCTTTTATCAATCGGTTTAAGCGACCAAATTATTGTTTCCCAGCAAGGTTTAACGAGCCAGGAATTTAAGATGCTGGGTCAGCTCGTGCAAAATTGAAACAAGTTGAGCGCCCAAAAAGTGGTTAACGTGGAAATTGAGTGGGTGAGCAAAGTCAGCGACCTAGAGAAGGAAATCGTTTTAGCTCGTAAATTGCCGGCTAAGTTAGCCCAGCCCGAGTTTAAAAGTTACGCCCACTCTTTTGGTGCTTACCATCTTAACCGTCCCGACTACTCTAGTTACTTTATCCGCTCGACTTTAACCCGCGTGCTTTATAAGAGCGAGTCGATTAAGCCGGCTAGAACTGGCAAAATGCTCCAGCCCGGCGATGTAGTGGTTCTCAACGACAACATTGGTCGCTACAAAGGGGAAGTCCACATTTTGCTCCGCCCGATTGATGACCGGCGTTCAAAAATTCGGAACTTAGTCGGTCGAGTAATCGTTGACGATTTATATCAGCTCCAAGCGATTGTCGGAGGACGTAAGTTTAAAATCTATGCCAAAAATTAAATTTCCGAACCATTTTCTCTGGGGTGCTGCTACGAGTGCTGAGCAGTGCGAAGGTCGTGGCCAAACTGGCAAAGGATTAACTAAGTGGGATTTACATTTCCAGAGCGATCCAAACCATTTTTTTGAAAAGGTTGGTCCGGAAATTACTTCCGACTTTGCTAGGCGCTACGTCCAAGACATTGCTTTGTGAGCTCAAATCGGAATCAAGGCAGTCAGACTCAGTTTCTCGTGAGCGCGTCTTTTTCCCGACGGCCAAAAACCTTCCCAGTCCGCTGTCAAGTTTTACCACGATGTGCTGGACGAGTTGGCAGAGCACAAAATTAAAGCTCTGATGACTTTATCGCACTTTGATTTACCTGCTTGAGCCGTTCAAGTTGGCGGTTGATCTAATCCGGAGGTTAGAGCAGCTTTTTTAAATTACGCCAGTTTAATTTTTCGCGAGTACGACGCCAAAACCGAGGCTTTCGCGACTTTTTGTGAACCAATCGTGGAAACGATTTGCGGTTACATGGGTCAAAAATGTCACTGACCTTTGGCCGAAAATTACCAGCTCGCTTTTAACGTCGGCAACGGTTTAATTTTGCTTCACGCCCAAACCGTTAGTCTCTTTAAGTCCCGTCCGCGCCACGCTAAGATTGGCGTAGTGCTCAATTTATCACCCGTTTATCCGCGCCGGAGAGACCACGCAGGCGACCGAAAAGCAGCCCGCGCTTACGAAACGCTTCACAACCGGTGAATGTTAGAAGGCATGGTAGCGGGCAAAATCGGTCAGCCGATCCGAAAACTTTTTGCCAAGTTGGGCGCTCGTCTAGAACTGACCTCCCAAAACCTCCAGACGATCGCTCAAGTTAAGTGCGATTACTTGGGGGTTAACTACTACTTTCCAACTCGCGTCCGGGAGCCCGTTAGAGCCAAGTCCAAAAGCGGTTTGTCAACTTTGTTTGAAACGTGGAAAAAACCGAGCGCCCGGTACAATAGGTCGCGCGGCTGAGAAATTTATCCCCGGGGAATTTACCGGGTAATGATGCGAATTAGTCGGGAATTTCCCGGCCTGCCCTTTTACATTTCTGAAAACGGAATGGGCGTCGCTAACGAAAACCTTTTTCGGGACAAGTCGGGCAAGATCGCGGACTTTTACCGGATTGACTTTTTAAAGTCTCACTTAGTTTGGATTCAGAAAGCGCTGGCACAAGGCGCGCCCTGCTTTGGTTTCACGCTCTGGTCGATTTTTGACTGCTGATCGTGGTTAAACGCTTACAAAAACCGTTACGGTTTAATCGAGATTGATTTACCGACCCAAACCCGGCGACTGAAACAGTCGGCTTTTTGGTACCAAAAAATTATTAAGGAAGGAGGTTTTGATGTCTAACAAAGCAGTGAAAACTGATAAAAAACACGAGGTTGACTGGGAAAAAGTCGCTTTGGGAATAATTACCGACGCCGGACTAGCCAAAAGTTTGGCGATGGAGGCGATCGGAGCGGCTAAAAAAGGCGATTTTGACTTAGCTAAAACTAAACTGGACCAAGCACATAAATCTTCTGCCGACGCTAGCAGGTGGCATTTTGACGTGATTAAAGCCGAGGCCAACGGGCAAAAACTAGAGTACCGCGTCTTGTTTATTCACGCCGAAGACCAACTTTTGGCGAGCCAAACCGTGATTTTGCTCGCTCAAGAGATGGTCGATCTTTACCGTCTGATCACCCCTGCAAAGTAATTATTTCGGTCTATAATGAATTTGCCATGTCCGCAAATTACCAACAGTTTAAAATCGAGTTCAACAAAAAAATTTACGTCTCAACTTACGATGAGTTTAAGCGTTTAGTTAGCAAAAGCCACTCTGGTATCGTAGCTGGCGTGTGCGAGAAAGTTTTCAAAGCCGTCTTGGCCGCCGTTTTAAAAAATACCACTCACCGCGGCCAACTTTACCAAGGAAAAAAAATTATTACTCGCCAAGGTAACATCGCTTTCGTGGAACAGTACCGCGCTCCGCAAAAATTTGAGTTAGTTTTTCAAAAAGGTCCCAAGTTTCACAGCCACTACTGACGTTTTAAAGCGATTAGCCCCGACTACACCAAAGTAACTTTTATTCACACAATCAAAAACGAGCACACGGTGACCGGTTTAAATGGCAAACTGGGACAGTTTCGTTTTAGACGTGAACACCGCAACCAAACCCGCGCTATGATTAAGTATCTTAACCGCGTTTGTCAAGACGATTCTAACGTAGGTAAAACAAAGTTACCGCAATTAGAAAGCTAGCCAGACTCAAACTTAACAAAGTTCACCAAACCGGGGAATACCAAGTTTGGTTTTGGTTGTAGATGCGTCTTTTCCAACGAATCATCGTTCAAAACATTAGTCAAATCGCGACTGCTAAACCCGAAATAACTAGAAAAAAATTAGTGGCAAATTCCATTGTAAATCAAACTAATTATAGACTAGCCAAGTTGTGCATGCTTTGCATAGGAAAGCGCTTTGTCTTAAGTTGGCTGTTTCCAAATCAAACCTTTTCAGACAGATTAGGCACTTTTAACCGTCTGTCGCCATCTAGTTAAACGGACCATAGAAGTTTGTTCTAGAAAACAAACTCAGTTTAAAAATGTCAAAATCGGTTCGTTTATAATGGTGGTGTAGTTGTGATCAAACTACGCAAATTTTAAGTTGAATTTGAGAAAGGATAAGATGCCATTAATTCCTCGGTTTTTGCAAAAGACGAGTGGATTAGTAACGAGTTTATTCATCTTGGGTCTGGTTTTAGCCTTTTTGGCCGGGGCCGCTTACAGTCTAGAACCAGGACTGAACTACCACGTTTTGGGTTGAACGATTTGGATCAGCGGTTTTGCCTTGATTGGTATCCAAATATTGGTTGCAATCGTTACACATTTTAATGGGCGTCTCGCTAGCTGAAGGGAGGAGCCGACCGGTTTTACTTTTTTCTACCTTTACAAACTTGTGATTGGTGTAGGTTTAATCGCGCTTGTAATCGTTGCCGTGTTCATCATGAACACCGCTTAAAACCGTTTAAACATGAAAAAAAGTTGATTTCAAGACCGCTTTTTACCTTCCATGGCCCGTTTAGGTAACCAGCGCCACCTCGCTACGATTCGCGATGCTTTTGCGATTTTTACGCCCGTAATTATCGCCGGAGCGATGGCCGTTTTATGACGCTCGGTCATTTTTTCACCAGCTGGCGGACAAGGAGCAGTTTCGGGTTGGTGACTTCACTTCCAAAACTTTACGATTAGTCAACAAGGTATTTACTACAAGTTTTTGACTGTCATGAGTTACTGAATGCTCTATGTGCAAGTTGGCACGATTAATGTCATGTCGCTTTACATTGCTTTTGGAGTTGGTTACTTTTTAGCGCAAGCTAAAAACAACAGCACGCCAACCATTTGTGGTTTGACCACGCTAGCTTGCTTTTTAAGCGTTACTTCCATGATGATTAGCGGCTCCTGGGAAAGCGGAATGTATTGACTCGGTGCCCGCGGACTGCTAACCGCGATTATTATCAGCATGATTTGCGCCGAGTTTTTCTGTTTTCTTTCCAAGAACGACCGGTTATCAATCAAAATGCCCCAGGGCGTACCGCCAGCTATTTCGCGCGCCTTTGCTAAACTGTTTCCGGTCATCTTGACAATTGTTTTAGCGGCCACCATTAACTTAATTGTTTGGGTGCCTTTTTACTTCACAGGAGTTGAGCTCAAAGAAGGCGCTTCTTTGCAAGTTAAGTTTAAAAGCGATCTAGTTTTAACTAAAAGTCAGTTTGACACCTTAGTGGGGTTAGGACTAGGTCCGGAACACTTTACTAACGTAGACCAGGCGCTTTGGAACCAGTTGATCTCTGCGCCGGATCAAGCCACCTTTAGTGAGTTGATCGCCGATCACCCCTTCCAAGGCTTTACCGCCGTTGATCCGCAGGGCGACCAAATGGGTCACGCGATTGAAGTTTTTGAAAAAGGGGACTATAGCACGTCTCTAGGTACTAAACCACTGACAGGGGACGTGACTTTAACTTCGTTTATTTACGCGATAGTTGTGGCGCCGTTTTTAGAAATTGCTTCCCGAGCTGGGGCAGCGCTTGGTTTAGCGATTCTTTACGTTTTCATCATCTCGTTTTTCTGATTTTTTGGTCTCCACGGAGCCAACATTGCCAACGGGGTTTTCAATCCGATTTGACTACTTCTCTACGCCCAAAATGTGAGCGGAATTCAGCAGCACGTTTTTGTGCAAGGAACTTTTGACGCCTTCATTTTTATCGGCGGATCGGGAGCAACGTTAGCGCTAATTCTAGCAACGTTAATCTTCGGACGCAAAAACTCTTCGCAACACCAAATTTCCCGTCTTTCGGTTGCACCGGGTATTTTTCAAATTAACGAGCCAGTGACTTTTGGCTACCCGCTTGTTTTGAACATGTACCTGATCATTCCGCTTTTCATCACCATGCCAATTTTGGTTGTGACAACGTGGGTTGGAATCGGAGTGCTCAAACTAGTTGCTCCGGTCAAAGTTCTCATTCCTTGAACTATGCCAATCGGAGCTGGCGCCTTTATTGCCACGGGTGGTTCGCTCTGAGCCGTTTTACTGGCGCTTATCAACCTATTAGTGGCCATGATCATTTACACGCCGTTTGTGCTGATTCTTAACCGCCGTGACAAACTGGCCGAAGCTCAAGTTGACGTGGCTCTTCAAACCGAAGAGGGTCAAAAATTTGTTTCCCGTCAAATTGACACTTAACTCGTTTTAAACTTTGAGAGTCTAGCCCATGCTAGACTCTTTTAGTTTGTTTCCGACGCCGGATCGTCAACTTGACAAATGCTATAATGAACTTAACTTTTTAAGGCAAGGAGAGCGAAAATGTCGGCAATTAAGCAAGTCCACGCTCGCGAAGTGCTCGATTCACGAGGTAACCCGACTTTGCAAGTTGAAATTTGAACTGAGGCTGGTGGTTATGGTTCGGCGATGGTTCCCTCGGGAGCTTCGACGGGTCAGCTGGAGGCAGTTGAGTTAAGAGATGCGATGGTCAAAACGGCCCAAGGTCGTCGCTTAAGCAAACAGTGGTTCGGAGGTAAAGGAGTTGGCGTGGCGGTTGAAAATGTGAACCGCGTCATTGCGCCGCGTTTAATCGGGCTGGAATCTTCTCACCAAATTCTCATTGACGAAACGCTGATCGGTTTAGACGGCAGCGTTAACAAATCTAAACTGGGCGCAAACGCTCTTTTGGGCGCATCTTTAGCTAATTTAAAAGCGAGCGCTGACGAACGGGGTTTGCCACTTTACCAGTATGTGGGCGGAGTTAACGCCAGCCTTTTGCCCGTGCCGATGCTTAACGTGATTAACGGCGGAGCACACGCCTCTAATACGCTTGATATCCAAGAATTTATGATTATGCCCATCGGAGCAAAGACGTTTCGTGAAGCGATGCAAATGGCTAACCAAGTTTTTCACTTTTTGGCCAAACTGCTTAAACAAGAAGGCTACGGAACACTGGTTGGTGATGAAGGCGGTTTTGCGCCCAACCTGGACTCGCACGAGCAAGCGCTTGAGTTTTTAGTTCGCGCCATTCGCGAGGCCGGTTACAAGCCAAGTCGCCGCGGACCCAAAGCGATCGCGATCGCTCTTGACGCGGCCGCCTCGGAATTTTACGACGGCCACCACTACCGGTTTAAAAAAATTGAGGAAGCAATTCGCAACCGCCAACCTGGTTTTGAAAAAAAGCGACTGTCAGGCACAAAAACCCGCTTCACTTCGGGCGAAATGGTTAACTATTGGAAAAGACTAGTCGCAAAATTTCCGATCATTTCAATCGAAGACGGCTTGGCGGAAAACGATTGAGCCGGGTTTGAACACTTTACCAGCGAACTTGGTCAACTGATTCAAATTGTGGGCGATGACTTAACTGTTACCAACCCTCACATTTTGAAAAAGGCTGTTCGCAACCGCGCGATTAACTCCATTTTGATTAAACTTAACCAAATCGGAACGGTAACCGAAACGATCCAAGCGATTGAGATTGCCCACAAAGCTAACATGAGCGCGGTCATCTCGCATCGCTCGGGCGAAACCGAGGACACCACCATTGCCGACTTAGCCGTGGCGCTTAACACCGGTCAAATTAAGACTGGTTCACTCTCCCGAACGGACCGGGTAGCTAAATATAACCGCCTTTTAGCGATTGAAGAGATGTTGGGTCCGGCGGCTCGTTACGAAGGTGAGCAAGTTTTTCACAACTTAGGTAAAAACGTCAGCGAGTAACCATGGTAGAACAACAACTCGGTCAAGTGAGTCAAAGACTTTGAACGATTGAGTACGGTCAAAGAGTTAACTGGCGAACGATCGAAGTTTTAAGTCGGTTTGAGCTTTGGAGAATTTTCCGTCGCGAATCACCGCGGTTAGTTAATTTGTATCTCCACCAAGTGCTCAAGCAGTGAATCAAACGCCAAAACCAAAACAGCGAAACGTTTCTAACTCAACTAAAACGTTTAATCCGCAAGCTCGGATTAAGTCTTAACGAACTTGAGCAGCACAACTTAAACTTAATTGAGGAACGGGTTTTTTCAACTTTCCGCCACATTAAAGTTTTGGATGTCAACTTCCCCTTTTACAAAAAAGAGTTCGCCGCAGCGCGCTTTTTAAGCGGCGAGCTTTACCAAGTCAAAAAAGCAGGCCGTCTAGTCATTTTGCTCAAAGGTGAACTTTTAATTACGAGCCGCCGCTTTATCATCGCAAGCGCCCAAACTCACCTCAGTTTTTCTTACCGCCAACTGACCCGCTTAAGTTTTGAGACTTATGGCCTTCAGTTTGGTTTGGCGGGTCACTCAACTACTTACGTGATTCGGATTCACGACCAAATCACTCTAATTAATACTTTTATTAACGTAGTTCAAAAACGAGTTCGTTGAATGGCAGCTCGTTTGCCAAGTTGGGAGGCTGCTCATCACCCGTCTGACTAACGTTTGTATCGTCAACCACGATGCTCAAATTGAAAACGCCGACTTAGTTTTGCGTGAAGGTTTAATTAGCGAAATCATTCCCCGACCAGGCCAAGGTCAGTTCGTGGTTGTGCCCGGTTTTGTTGATACCCACGTTCACGGTTGAGGTGGTTATGACGTGAGCGATTCAACCAAAGCTCTAGCTGAAATTGACAAGAGTTTAATTTCGCGCGGCACGACTAGTTGACTAGCAAGCGTGATTAGCCAACCTTGGGATGAACTAGTTGAAATTGTCAAGCGAATTCGGTCTTACGCCCAAAAATCGTCTTCTTGCCTTGGAATTCACTGGGAAGGACCCTTCATTAGTCCGCTTAAGAAGGGGGCCCACAATCCCCAGTATTTACTCAAACCAACGGTTGAAAAAATTGCTGAGTTAGACAAAATAAGTCGCGGCATGGTTCGTAAAATTACTTTTGCTCCCGAAGTGGTCGGCGATTTAAATGCGGTGGTGAAAACGCTTTTAAAAAGCGACATTTTGCCCGCTCTTGGCCATTCTAATGCCGAGGCCGAGTTAGCTCAAAAAGCTTTTGATCTTGGTGTTAACCAAGTGACTCACCTTTGAAACGCCATGTCGGGCGTGGTTAACCGTCAACCTGGTTTAGTTAGCGCCGCGTTAGTTAATCCCAATGTGTACGCCGAAGTAATTGCCGACCTTCAGCACGTGGATCCGATTACGCTTCGTTTAAGCATTTTAGCCAAGCGGCCTAGCCGGATTATGTTAGTTTCTGACGCCATTCGTCCCGCTGGTCTAACCGACGGACCAAGTCTTTCTGGTCACCTTGCCATTCAAAAGCAGGCTAACCGGATTACTTTAGCTGGTAGCGATACGATTGCCGGGTCAGCAATTAGTCTCCACGATAGTTTTGTTAACTTAATCCAGTTAGGTTACTCTTGGCAAGATGCAGTCGCAATGAGTTCTTATTCCAGCGCTCAGGCGCACAAAATTGCCAAGGTTGGCCAAATCGCTGTCGGCTACTACGCGGATTTAGTCGTTTTAAAACGTGACCTTAGCATTCAGGCGGTTTACAAGCGAGGCAAACTATGCGCGTCTTAGGGATTGATGTGGGCGGAACTTACACCAAAGTTGGTCTGGTAGAGAATGGTCAAATTACTGAGCGTTACGAAGTTAAAACCGATTGCGCCAACCTTTTTAAGCCACTTGTTCAAAAACTGCCCCGTCAGCTCTGGAAAAAAGTGGATTTAGTCGGCATCTCAATTCCCGGGTTTATTGACCACCAAAAAGCGATCGTAACTTGGTCGGGCAACTTGCGTCTAAAAAACTACGACGTAGTCAAACATTTCCGCGCAGCCGCTCCTTACTCAGGCAAAGTTTACGTTTTAAACGATGCTAACGCGGCTACGTTAGGCGAATTTTGACGTGGAGCTGGAGCTAACTACGATTCGATCATTTTTTACACGATTGGGACGGGAATTGGCGGCGGTATCGTCATTAACGGCCAACTAGTTTACGGTCACCAAGGTTACGCGGGCGAACTGGGTCACGGCGGTAATTTTCAAAACCAGGTTGATTGCACTTGCGGTCTTAAGCACTGCATTGAACCAGTTTCCTCAGCCCAGGGAATGGAACGGGCTTTGCGCACCGCGAACTTGCTGGGCAGCTTACGGGAAATTAAAAAGTTAGTCGGTCAAAACCCTCAAGTTGACGCGGTTCTTAGCGCGTCTTTAACACCGCTGGCCCATCACATTGCCACCATGGAAACCGCGCTCAATCCCGAGGCAATTATTATCGGCGGCGGCGCTTCGGCGCTCGGTGAACCGTTCCGAGCGCTTTTAGCTAATTTGGTTAAGCAAAACCAGCTTGATTTTATTAACCGGTCTACCCAAATACTGCTGGCTCAAACCGAAAACGACGCCGGAATGCTCGGAGCCGCTTTTTGGGCGCTAGATCAGAGCAAGAGGGAGGCTCTATGGAAGTAATTGTTTTACCGACTGCGAGCGCAGTCGATCATTACGGCGCTAATTTGCTGGATCAGTTTATCCGCCACAACCCAAGGGCCCGGCTTGGTTTAGCCACGGGTCAAACTCCGCTAGGCATTTACGCGCGGTTAGTTAAACTGCACGAACTGCACAAAACCGATTGGTCCCAGGTTGAAACGTTTAACTTGGACGAGTACTTGGGTCTCAGTCCCGAGCACGCTTTTTCGTACCACCATTACATGCGCGAAAATTTGTTTGAACACGTTAACTTAAGTCCTAACAAAACGCATTTGCCAGATCCAACCGGCGATCCGGTTAAAAACAGCGCCACTTACGAAAAGGCGCTCGAAAAGGGGCTAGATTATCAACTGCTCGGAATTGGCCAAAACGCTCACATTGGTTTTAACGAGCCGGGCAGTTCTTTTGAAAGCAAAACCCGCGTGGTTGATTTAGCAGCCTCAACTATCAAAGCTAACGCGCGGTATTTCCCGACCCGTGCCGATGTGCCGCGTCAAGCGATCAGCATGGGAATTAGCACGATTTTGCGAGCGCGAAAAATTTTGTTAGTCGCGACTGGGTCTAACAAAGCGAGCGCAATTAAAGCTAGTTTGGAAGGACCAGTCAGTCCAAAAGTACCGGCCTCAGTTTTGCAAAGACACCCGGATGTAACCGTGTTGCTTGACCGGGCCGCAGCTAGCAAGTTAACTAGTTATGCGGGTCAAAAAGTATAATCAAAGCAAACAGTGAAAGTTTTGAGAAGGAGATTAGTTCCATGACTAAGACAAATTTAAAAGTCGGCAACCACTTTAGTTTTAAAGCCGAAAAAGTTCCCGAGGGAGTTTTTGATTCGCGCCAAATTAACCAGCGCTTAGTCGTTTCGTTTTTTCCGAAGTTAAATACCAAAGTTTGCGACTTACAAACTTTAAAAATTAGCGAGTTAGTTAACCGTTATCCTGCCGAAAAGTTCGTGGCGATTTCGCTTGATCCAATTAGCGTGGGCAAGGAGTGACTGCAAGTTCACCAAGTTAAAAACTTAACTTTGCTTTCGGACGCGAAAATGCGTGATTTTGCCAGCCAAACTGGGCTATTAACAGCGGACGGATCGATGCTCTTAAGAGGACTAATGCTAATTGATGCTGACCAGCGAGTGGTCGCTTTAAGCGTTAACCAAGATTTAAAAGTTGCACCAGATTACCAAGCGATTACTAAGTTTTTAGACGTAAAAAATTAAGCGACGCGTCCTTGTTTTTTCAAAGTTTTCGCAGTTTTGGCACTGACGCGCAAAGTCTTTTTTCGCCCGTCTTCCACAACGGTAACTTTTTGGAGGTTGAGTTCAAACTTACGTCGCGAAGCGTTCATCGCGTGCGAACGTAAGTTGCCTGACATTGCTCCTTTGCCGGTAATTGCGTCTTTTCTTGCCATTCTCGCGTCCTTATCTAGTGGTTCTTAACCAGTCTGAGCCGGTTTTAAAGGTGAGGTTATTATACCAAATGAGTTGCCAAGATTGGGTATAATTTGCTTGTTGCACAGTTATAATGACTAAACTTAACCTTGATATTTACAAAGTAATTACGAGTGTCCCTGGCATAGCAACTTTTGCTAACTTAGATTTTGCCGCCCGGGAAATTGATTTACCGCTCCGCAGTTACACTAAGGGGTTTGCCTTTCGCAAAATTGTTGACCAGAACCACTTTGAATTAGCCATCATTGTGATGCGTAACACCCGTGTTAAAACGATTTGCAAAGAACTTGTCGGCCAACTTGTTAGTCTTTTTAAGACTAACAAAATTAACTGTGACAAAATTGATATTTACATCCGAGGGGTTAGTTAATGAGTCAACTTAGCGCCGCCCAGTTTAAAAAAGCGCTCATTTCCGGAGCAAGCGCTCTAATTAATTCCCGCGACAAAATTGATGCGTTAAACGTTTTTCCCGTGCCCGACGGCGATACGGGTTCTAACATGGCTGGGACAATTAAATCGGGTCTTGGCGAAATTGAAAACCAAGACTTTAAATCAATCGGTGAATTAACTAAACGTTTTGCTCGGGGTGCTTTGCTCGGCGCCCGCGGCAACTCAGGCGTAATTCTTTCGCAAATTTTTAAGGGGATCTCCGTGGCTCTAGACGGAGTGGAAAGCGCTACGAATTTCCAAATCGTTGAAGCTTTTATCCAAGCGCAAAAACACGCTTACAAATCGGTCATGAAACCGGTTGAAGGAACGATGTTGACAATTATTCGAATGGTGGCCGAACACCTGGAAAAAACTGTCACCCACTCGCACAATTTCGTTCAAATTTTCCAGAGCGCAGTCCAAGAAGCGCGCCGTGCTTGTGACTTAACTCCCAACCTCTTAGCGATTTTAAAAGAAGTTGGCGTAACTGATTCGGGCGGCGAAGGACTGGTTTTAATCTTGACTGGTATTTTGCGCGCTTTGGAAGGTAAACCGGTCGCGCTACAAAGTAAAAATTGGGACCAAGCAACTACGAGCAACGAATTTTTACACGGGGCTAACCAAGTTTACGAAGGCGAGTTTGGTTACTGCACCGAGTGCGTCATTGAACTGGAAAAACCCGAAAACTTTGACAAACGGGCTTTTGAAAACGGACTAGGTAAACTAGGCGATTCGATCGTGGTGGTTCACGACGAAGAAATCGTTAAAGTACACGTTCACACTCCTACGCCGGGCAACGTTTTTAACTACGCTCAGCGCTGAGGTGAATTTTTAAGACTTAAGTCCGAAAACATGACGCTCCAAGCTAACTTATCCCAAGGTCAAAAGAGCCACGCGCCCAGTCAACTAGCCCAGGAAGAATTGCCGGCTCATCAAGCGATTGAAGTTATTTCTTGTAACGATGGGCACGGCATCATTGCCGAGATGAAAAATTTGGGCGCTCACGTGATTGAGGGCGGTCAAACTAACAATCCCAGCACCCGTGATTTTCTGGCTGCAATTGACCAAATCAAAGCCCAAAACATCATTATTTTGCCTAACAATTCCAACATTATTTTGGTTGCTCAACAAGTTATTCAAACGATTCGCGACAAAAAAATTATCATCATTCCGACCAAAACGCAAATGGAAGGCATTACCGCCATGATTAACTTTGACAAAACTAACACATTAGAGGAAAACCAGGAGTTAATGCTTGAGGGCGTGGAAGAAGTTTTAACTGGTCAAGTTAGCATCGCGATTAAAGACAGTAAACTTAACAAAGTCACGATTAAAAAAGGTCAGTACCTAGCGATCGCCGAGCGCAAAGTTGTCGCGTCGGTTAAGTCCAAAGTGGAAGCGGCTTGCCGGGTAGTTGACAAACTAGTCAGCGATGACACGGAAATTATTACCATCTGGTACGGAGCTGATGCCACTGAAGCCGACGCCCAGGAAGTGTCTGTTTACGTGGAAAGCAAGTACAACGCAGTGGTGGAAATTAAAAAGGGCGGCCAACGCATTTACGACTTTTTAATTTCTTTTGAGTAAGCAAGGAGAAAAATGCGCAAAATAGCTTTTGATGTGATGGGCAACGACCACGGCGTTAGACCAGCTGTGGAAGCCGTCGTTGAGTTTGTTAAAAACAACTTAGACTACTACTTTTACCTAATAGGCGACCGCAAACACATTGATAAGTACGTTAAAGATAACGAACGGATTAAAATCGTTGATGCGCCGCTTAGCGTTAGTTCTGAGGCTAACGTTCGCCAAGTGCGCCGGCAAAAAACTTCCATGCAACAAGCGATTGATTTGGTTAAAAACGGACAAGCGGACGGAGTAATTTCACCCGGCAACTCGGGCGTGTACCTCAGTTCTTTAACGCTCACCCTCAAAAGAATCCCGGGCGTCAAAAGACCCGCTTTTATGCCGATTATTCCGACTGTTAACCCGGATCAGTTTTTTGTTATGTTGGACGTGGGCGCTAACAGCGTCGCGACGAGCGAAATGCTTGAGCAGTGAGCTAAAATGGGGACCGTTTTTGCCCAAAGCATTTTAGGAATTGCAGACCCGCGGGTAGCGGTGCTAAACATCGGGACAGAGGCAACTAAGGGCACCGAACTTCACCAGGCGGTGCACCAGAGTCTTCGAAAAATGCCCCGTCTTAACTACGTAGGATTCGTTGAGCCGCGCGACATTTTAAACGGAGACGTGGACGTTGTTGTTTGCGATGGCTACGGAGGCAACTTAGTTTTAAAAGCGATGGAAGGAACCGCGCTCGCTTTTAAAAAGGTTTTGAAAAACGAAATGCGCACTCGTCTTAGTTACAAGATCGGAGGGCTGCTAGTTAAGAAGGCTTTTAAAAAGGTGGAGCAAAAGTTTGATTACCGCAACGTGGGATCGGCTTGGGTGATTGGTATTAACGGCCTAGCGGTTAAAACTCATGGCAATTCCGATAAACAAGCTTATTTAAGCGCGCTCAACCGTTTAGCCCGTGCGCTAGAAGAGAATTACCTAACTAAATTTAAGAAAGTGCTGGCTTAATGAATTTACGCGATTTCTTAGGCAAGTTAGGGATTAAACCGCGGGAAATGCTTTTTTACGAGCAAGCTTTTACCCATCCTTCATTTACTAACAAAAAAGGTCAAACCCAAAACTACCAACGACTGGAATTTTTAGGCGATGCCATCATCAGTCTTTACGTGGCGCGACGCGTTTTCCGTCTCACTCCGCCGCTCAGCGAAGGCAAAATGTCCATTTTAAAAGCTTCGGTAGTCAGCTGGACTAACTTAGGCGCCTTAGCTCGGAAACTTAATTTTCAAACCCAAATTCGCTTTGCTCCTAAGGCCCAAGACCTTCAACAAAACGAAAAAATTCTTTCCGATGTTTTTGAAGCTTTCATCGGCGCGCTTTACTTAGACAAGGGTAGTCGGCCTAGCAACCACTTTCTTGACCGGGTCTTGAGCACTCAAATTGCTGAACTCCAAGGTCAAGAATTAAAAAACCCTAAAACTTTGCTCCAGGAACTTTTGCAACGCCAACAAGCTCGGGATTGACATTACGCTACCACGGCACGAAAAGCAGTTTTTTACACTAGAATTGTATGTGATGGCAAAGTGCTCGGTCGCGGCAAAGGCAAAACTCGGCAACAGTCCGAAGTCGAAGCTGCTCGCCAAGCGCTGGAACGTTTAAGCCGGGAAACAGAGGACTAACGTGCGATTAATCAAAGTTGAAACGCAAGGTTTTAAGTCGTTTGCCGATAAAGTTGTTTTGACTTTTGACGGCGGAGTGGTCGGAGTGGTCGGACCCAACGGGTCGGGTAAATCCAACATTAATGACGCGATCAAATGGGTGCTCGGCGAAATGTCGGCTAAATCGCTGCGCGGCGATTCAATGGAGGATGTGATTTTTTCCGGTTCCAAAACTGTGCCCGCGCTTGACAAAGCTTACGTTTCGCTCACTTTTGATAACCGCGAAAAACGTGTCTCAATTCCCCACGAGCAGTTTACGATTACCCGTTCGCTCAAGCGGGGACAAACGAGCGAGTATTTTATTAACGGAGAAAGCGCTCGTTTACGCGACATTCGCGAAATAGCGCTTGAATCAGGGATGGCTAAATCTTCCTTGGCGATTATTTCCCAGGGAACGGTTCAAGATATTGCCCAAGCTAGCAACGAGAAAAGGCGACTTTTCTTTGAGCAAGCGGCTGGAATTGCTAAGTACAAAGCCCGCAAATTAGAAGCTTTACGTAAACTGGAGAAAACCACCGAAGCGCTCGACAAAGTTCGCGCGGTAGCTCAGGAGTTAGAGCGGCAACTAAGGCCCCTCAAACGCCAAGCGGAAAAAGCTCGTCTTTACCTTGCTAAACGCCAAGAGTTAAAGTCCGTTGAAATTGCTCTTTTAGCCCAGGACATCGCTTTTTACCAAAGTAAGTTAATTGAGCTGAATGCCCACTTAAGCGGCGTTGAAACAAGTCGCTCTGACTTACAAACTCGTCTGCAAGTGAGCGAAGAAGACTTAAGTTACAAAACCCAACGTAAGTTGGAACTAGACAACGAAATTCATGCGCTTGAAACCGAAAACCAAGCTCTTCTAGAAAAACTTGAGAAAGTGACAGTTCGCGATTCGCTCGCTAGTCAACGTCGGCAACTAATGATCGGCGGCCAAATTGAGGCGCCCCGGGAAGAACAAATTAGCGCCCTGGACGAAGAACTTAACCAAATCGCTCAGACGATCCAAAATTTCCAGCGTTTGGAAGCTAAACACCGGGAAACGGTTGAAGATCGTCGCCGAATTATTCGCGAAATTCAAGCCGATGTTTACGCCAACCAAGTGCAAGTTGACCAAAATCAAACCGAACTTTTAACTTTAAAGTCAAAAGTGGCGATTTTAAAAGACCAGCGCGATCACAAGTCTAACCTTTTTAAAGGGGTTAAAACAATTCTTCAAAACCGTCAAATTTTTAGCGGACTTCACGGAATGGTTTGCGACTTGATCGATGTTTTACCCGAACACCGCACTGCGATTGAAACAGTTTTGCAAAACGCACTCCAACACCTAGTTGTGGACGATTCGCAAGACGCAATTAAAGCGATTAATTTTCTCAAGGAAAACCGAGCGGGTCGAGCTTCGTTTGTGCCGCTCAAAGTGATTAAACCTAAGAGCATTCGATCCGAACACCAGCAAATCGCTAGTCAACAAGCTGGTTTTGTGGCGCTGGGAAGTTCGCTCGTCCAGGCTGACCCCAAGTACGCTAATTTAGTTGAGTATTTACTCGGTCACATTTTGGTGGCTGACACGATCGAAAGTGCCAGCGAGCTTTACCGCCTTTTCCAAACTTACCCGATTGTAACGCTTGATGGTAACATCATTCGCCCGGGCGGATCGATGACCGGCGGTCACCAAGAGCGCTCTTTAAACCTGTTAGGTCTAGACCAACAAATTGACCACTTTGAGAGTCAAGTGCCTTCGCTTGAAAAAGACATTAACAAGTTAAGAAGCGAAATTAGTCTTTTGCAAGACCGTCAGCAGGAGGAACAAAGTTTAATTGCTTCTAACCACTTAGAACTGGCTAAATTAGGCGAAAAAATTTCGATCCAACAGTCGCAGTACAACTTACTCAAAACCCAGTACGAAACATTGACTAGTCGGCAGTTTGTCGCCAAAGAGGGAAGCGGTCAAATTGAAGAAGACCTAATTCAACTTGAGTCTCAGCGCGCTTCTTTGCTAGCGCTTATCAAGGCTAAGCGCGAAACCGCAATTGCTTTAAACCACGAACTAGGTCGCTTAACTACCACTAAAAACGACCTGGAACGCGAGTTGCGCGAACTGCTGGATAAGTCCAGTCAACAACTTAATGCCAAAAACCAAGCCGAGTTCATTTTGGAAAACGCTCGCCAACGTTTAGCCGAGGAATACGAAATGACTTTTGAAGCCGCTTTAGAAGTTGAAAAATTGACGATTGAGCCCGAAAAAGCGCGTGAAATCGTCAAAGAAATCAAAGGTCAACTGAAAGAACTTGGCCCAGTTAACTTAGATGCGATCGCTGATTACGAAGAAATTAACGGCCGGTTTGAAAAAATTAAGCAAAACGAGGAAGAGCTCAGTTCGGCCCAAGAGTTAATCATGAATGCGATTAGCCAGATGGATCAAGTGATTATTACTCGCCTTGATGAAACAGTCAGCGCCGTCAACCGCGAAATGGACGGAATTTTTAAAATTATGTTCGGCGGCGGGCACGCCCAAGTTAAGTACAGCGATCCGAGTAATTTGCTTGAGACAGGCATTGAAGTGATCGCCCAACCGCCAGGCAAAACAATTCGCAACTTGAATTTATTTTCCGGCGGAGAAAAAGCGTTGATCGCCATTTCGCTTCTGTTTGCGATTTTAAAAGCTCAGCCGCTACCGCTCTGCATTTTAGACGAAGTTGAAGCAGCCCTAGACGAAGCTAACGTGCTCCGTTTTGCCGATTATCTCCAAGAACTCAAAGATAAGACCCAGTTTATCGTCGTTACTCACCGAGTTGGCACGATGGCTAAAGTGGACAAACTTTTTGGAGCCACTATGCAAAAGCGCGGCGTGACTAGTTTCTTCTCGGTTGCTTTGGCTCAGGCGGCCAATTTAGTTGATAAAGAGGAGCAAGTTGCTTATAATGGGTAAGCGATGTCAAGCGCTAGTCTTTCCAAACTTAAAATCGTTTCATTAATTCGGAGCGAACTAACTAAAGATTGGCACCAAGTTGCCAACGCTTGGGAAAAGTATTTCAACGTGGATCACACGGTGGATCGCCCGGATCAACTAGCCTCTTACTTAAACCAGCACGTTGATTTTTTGTTTTTAGATGGCGGAGCTATCAGCGGGTTTGAATTAAACTACAAAGACGCTTTTAAAAAGGTCAACCAGTCTTTTAGTTACGTAGTTCTTAAAGATGCTCCCGACCACCAAGACACCCAGGTGTTTAAACTGCTGGCCGATGACATTATTCACCTTAGCCATGGTTTTGAGCAAGTCAAGTGGAAAACGATCGCTTTGCTGCGGCGTTACTGGGAAATTTACTCCAAACCCACAACTGTTATTTACCGGGGTATTATCGCCGATTTTATTGACAGTTATGTTTCCCTCAACGGCAACGAAATCTCTTTAACTCGCAAAGAGTTTTTAGTTTTAAAACTTCTTTTAGAACGCCGGCGTCAACACGTTAGTAAAAGCGAAATTTTTAACCAAGTTTGAAAATATGTCCGGGGTGGCGACACGACCCGAGTGGTTGACCAAATTATTTTCAAACTGCGTAAGAAAATCGGTTCGTCCTACTTTCACACCGACCGCGAACGAGCGATTAAATTTGAGTAATTTTATTGGACCTAAACAAACTTAACGAGGTAAACCCATGATTTTAAAAACTTACGATTTTCACGGACTAGATGTTAACCAAGCCGCTAGCAAAATTACTTTGGCGCTGCTTGAATTAGATAACAACCAGCACTACCAACAAATTAAGTTAATAGTCGGACAAGGACAAATTGTGCGCCAAGTTGTGATTGATTACTTAGAAAAAGAGGGTTACGAATGAAAGTTTGAAACTGGTAATTTCGGCGCGATCATCGTCACTCGCTAAGTGGTTAAACTTTAATTTTGACGTCCGGAATACGACTGCTTGGTAAAGCTGCGCTCGGACTCGGGTCATGCTCGGCGTTAAGTTCGCCAAAGGCGTTAACGATGTTAGAAATTTTGCCAACCACCGTAATTAGGTCATCAGCCCCTAGTGTCACATTACCCGAGGGCAAGTGGACTTTAGGACCGCGTTTGATTGACACGACCGAAACGCCTAGTTTGTTGAACTTAAGGTTTTTGAGCGGACGGTTAATTCAGTCGCGGTTTCTGAGCGCAGTTGAACCAATCGCGTAACCGTCGCCAATTTCTTGGAGTGACTTAGAGTACTTAATGAAGTTGGTGCTAGTTGCGATTAAAGCGGCTCGAATCCCTGCTTCGTACTCGGGACGAATAATAATGTCAACGCCAATGTGTTTGAGCACCCGTTCGTGGGTCGCGCTTTTTGCTTTAGCAATGATGTTTTTGGCTCCCAATTCAATTAAGGAAGCGACGATTTCAATGTTGTCGCTCGTGGCGACGATGACCGTTTCAAAAAGGTTAATTCCGACCGCTCTGAGACCTTCAATGTCAGTTCCGTCAACCACAACCGTGTTGGTGTTACGAGAAACTTCTTTGAGATTTTCTTTGTTGCGGTCAATCGCTAAAACGTATTTGCGCAGTTCAATTAGTTGCTTGACGACCGTTAGACCAAACCGGCCGATGCCAATTACACAAATATCGTTGACATTTTTGCTCATTGCTACCTCCCGGGAAAACTCCCATAATTATACTGCGTAAGTCTTGAAGTATAATTTTGGTTATGAAAAAAATCCCCGATCAAAAGGGTCAACCAATTACGTTCAAAGACCGGATTGCGCGCCGCATTTACCGCTTTCGAACTTTGTCGGTTTTTAAACACATTCTAATTTTTTACCTTTTAACTACGTTGATCGGCGCATTGATTCTTTACATGCCAATTTCCCAGCAAGAGAAAGTGGAGGTGACTTTCTTAGACGCGCTTTTTGTGGCTGCTTCGGCTTTCTCGGACACAGGTTTAGTGACAGTCCCTACTTACAGCACTTGGAGTTACTTTGGTCAAGCGGTAATTGCCGTCTTGATTTTGACGGGCGGAATCGGGCTTTTCTCGCTCAAAGTTTACTTCTTTAACATTTTGCTCAGACGTCCAATTTCTTATAACACTAACATGACACTTTCCACCGAGCGGGGTAGCAACAAAGTCGGTGGTTCGCCGCGAATTATCAAAATTTCGGTGACGATTCTTTTCTGTTTCATTCTCGTTTTCTCGTTCATTTTAACGCTTTACTTCTACTTTGTTCCCGTTGACATGGACCCCTCTAAACCGGGGTTAAGCAACGAGGGTAAGCTCGGAATTTCACCCTATGGTAGTTGGTCGGATGCATTTCGTTTTGGCGTTTTTCACACCATTTCTGCGCTCAATAACTCCGGCTTTGACATCGTGGGGCCCCAGTCTTTAGCGCCTTACTACTTCCAGTTTGGTTTGCAGTTAATGTTCATGTTGCTTTTTATCATTGGCGGAATCGGCTACCCAGTCATTTACGACTGTTACCTCTACTTCAAATCAAAATTTACTAAGCAACCTTTCCGCTGGTCGCTTTTCAGTAAGTTATCGATGGTGACTTACGTAATCGTTGCACTGGTCGGTATCGCTCTTGTAGTTGTTTTTGAGATGACAATTAAAAACGAGCGTTCGTTTTGAAAGTCTTCCGACGCTGTCTTTGGTAACGCGGGAGACCGGGTAATGGCGCTGATTTTTAACACAATGTCAACCCGAAACGCCGGTTTTTCGACAATTAGTATGTACGATTTGTCACGCTACTCTTTGTTTGTCTACATCATTCTCATGTTCATCGGATCGGCTCCTTCTTCAACGGCTGGAGGGATTCGAACTACCACCTTGGCAATTATTATCATGGGGATTTGAAACCGAATTCGCGGTCGTGAGCAAGTGCGTGTTTTCCGACGGGTAATTCCGGGTCAAACAGTCGAGCGTGCTTACGTAGTTTTTGCGACTTCAATTGCCCTGGTTTTTTTAGTTAACGCGATCGGCAACACCTCGTTTAACGATTACGGCGGTCTACTTAACGACCAAAAATACACGCCCATTGACGCGGGCAGCGTGCTAGCCCGTCGCGACGATAAATTTACCTTCCTAGAACTCTTGTTTGAAGTTTCCTCGGCTTTTGGAACAACTGGACTCTCCACCGGCTTAACGAGCGGACTGTCAGCCTCAACTAAGTCTTCAATGATTCTCATCATGTTCATTGGTCAGTTAGGCGTTTCTTCCACGATTTTGTTGTGGGGTCGTCGCAACAGCACAGCCAAGCATTATTCTTACGTTGAAGAGGACGTAAATATCGGTTAGCCGAATTAAATTTTTGTATAATGGGTGGGCATTCTTACGCTGGCCGAATTAGCTCAGTGGTAGAGCAGCTGGCTGTTAACCAGTTGGTCACAAGTTCAAATCTTGTATTCGGCGCCAAGGCCCATTGGTGAAACGGTTAACACATATGGTTTTCATCCATACACGAGCGGGTTCGACTCCCGCATGGGTCACCAATACGCAAGATTAGCTCAGCTGGGAGAGCATCTCCCTTACAAGGAGAGGGTCGGGGGTTCGAGCCCCTCATCTTGCACCATTGGCTGGTTTAGCTCAATTGGGAGAGCAACGGTCTTGTAAACCGTAGGTTGTAGGTTCAAGTCCTATAACCAGCACCAGCGCCCTTAGCTCAATGGTAGAGCAGAAGTCTTTTAAGCTTTTGGTTAAAAGTTCGAATCTTTTAGGGCGCACCAAGCGCAAGTGGTGGAATTGGCAGACACGCTAGTTTTAGGCACTAGTTCCTAACGGAGTAAGGGTTCAACTCCCTTCTTGCGCACCATACCACCTTGAGTGACCATCAAACAAGTTTAACCATGGACGTTTACCGCTACCCCGGCCAAGTCAAGCCAAACCAAACGGTTTTAGTGTTGGGTGCTTTTGAGTCTTTGCACCGCGGACACGCCCTTCTTTTTGAAAAAGCTCGCAAGTTAAAAAAACCGCTCGGCGTCTTGCTTTTTAGCGATCCTAGTCAAATTCCCAGCAAGAGTCACGACCGGTCTTATAACCAGTTAGCGGTTCGATTGCAGCAATTAGCTGCGCTCGGATTTAAATTTGCTTACCTAGTTGATTTTGCCCAAGTTAAAGATTTAGACGGAGTTAGTTTTGTTAAGCAAATCGTTCATTTGACAAACGCCCAGACGTTAGTTGTGGGCGAAAAGTTTCGTTTTGGTCAAAATCGTCAAGCTAGTGTTGAAGACTTAAAGAAGTGATTCCCATCCACGTTAGTTATCAAACATCTCAAAAGTCAGTCGGTCAAACTTTCAACGCGGGAACTTAAACAGTTAATTACCCTGGGTGAAGTCGCTTTAGTTAATGAGCGGGCACTTTTTCCGTTCACTTTTCAAGTTCAAGTTGATCAAAAAGGACGTTTTGACTATCCGCCCATCGTTAAACCTTTGCCGGGAATTTACGCGGTTTGAGTTTTTATTAATGCGATTCGTTACTGAGGGTTTTGTCGAATCACGGACCAAGATTGTCAGCTGGTTGTGCCCGATTACCAGTTTGAGTTAGGCAGGCAAACTTGCAGAGCGGAAATTTTGGCTAGTCTAAGGTTTTTTAATAACGAAAACGATCAAGTTGTTAAAAAATCAGACTTTGTTCAAGCGCGTGAGAAAATTGAGGAATATTTAAGAAAATAAATCCGGTTCTGTATAATTTTGCTCATAAGAAAGTTTGCGAGGTAAAAATTTTATGGTCACGAAAGTAGCAAAAGCAGACTTAGTTAAAAAGTTTGGTCAGCGTGCTGATAACACCGGTGCGCCCGCTGTTCAAATTGCGCTTTTAACTAGTCAAATCGAATCTTTAAAAGAGCATTTCAAAACTAATCCGAAAGACATTCACTCTAAACGCGGTTTTTTAGCTAAGATTGAACAACGCAAAAAAATGCTTGCTTACTTGAAAAGGACCGATTTAAATCTTTACCAGTCAACTATCAAACAACTTTCGCTCCGTAAATAGAAACGGACATCCTTCTTTCTAACCAACTTAATCTTCTTATGCTAATTAGTGATTAGCAGTTTTTTTGTTCAGAAAGACTCGGCAGTTTTTCGGATATTTAGTATTTTTTTTAATAAATTGTAGTACAATGTTTTTATTAAAAAAAGTATGATGAAAAAAGTTTGAAACTGAATTAAGTTGAGACAGAAAACTTTTTGGTGAAAGTTTCCTTTGACCGCGACTTTTTTGGGAACCGCTGCTTTAACGGCGACTTGGGTGACTAACTCTAAAGGTGAGTCTGAGAAACTTGCTTTGGCCTCCGAGGCAAAAGCGGAAGGTAATTTTTTAGACCCGGTTACGCGCGTCAGCCTTAAGCAAATTGAAAAGCGTTTAATTGAAAGTCACCAACAGACGCAATTTTGAATTTGGCACGAAGACTTTAGCAGCCCTTGGGTTTTTGCTAAGACTAGC
>RYZV01000001.1:28700-206606 GCA_004011965.1 Mycoplasma sp. ATU-Cv-703 | reverse complement strand
CCGTGAGCATTAAAATCGATTTCTTAGTGCCTGAATCAACTATTTCAGGTCAACTACTGACCACGATTTTAGCGGTTTCCATTCTGGGACTCTTTGCCGCGGTAGCGACGGTGATTACGCTGGTTATCCGTCACCGGAGAAGACGGTTAGGATAGGAAAAAAAATGGAGAACTACACGCTATTTGTTTTATAATTGTGTGGTAAACTATTATGAAAGTAAAACTAGTTAATTCATCGGAAAATCAACAGATTGTAGCTGCTTTTAACGAGCAACTGCTAGTTGGTTATCCGCTTGCCAATGTGACTGAGAAAGACCTTACCTTGAGTAAGGGTTGAAACTTAATCAGTCTTGATTACCGCCATCCGGTTGGCAACGAAAAGGTTGGTCGTTTAGAAGTTTTAGCCGAAAGCAAAACTGGCGATCGAGTTAACAACATTTTTGATTTGCCATTTGCCTACACTTGAAACCAACGTCTTGAAGAAATTCGCCGTCCTGATTCGTTTGAGATTCGCCCAGATTCGTTGATCAAGAAAAATTACCGTCATCTTCAACCGCAAGACATTGATGCTAAATATGAGGACGTGGTCGTAGACCGGGTGGTCTACTCGGCCAAACCATTTATCAATGTGCCTAAAAACTTTGACACCGAGAGCGAAAATCTCCGAGGCTACGCCATGATTGAGTACCATCTTTCGAGCGAGTCACCCGAGACTGAAAAAACTTACAAAGTCCAGTTACCGATTATCACTAGCAACTCGGTTGAAAAAAGACTTGAACCTCAAGTTGAAAAAACTCAGTACATCAAAGTTGATCGACCAGCGCAAACTAGTCAAATCACCGTTGACACAGAAGTTGCGATTGAAAAGGGACTAATAATTCCACTCAATCAAGTGAAACATTACAGCGTTGATCGTTCTTTTGTTAGGGGTGCTCCGCCTATCAAAATTAGTAGTTCAATCGTGACGGCTAAATCAGGGGCCAAACTGCGAAAAGTAATCTACATGCCGCCGGCAAGCATTGATGAAACCCGTTCTTACTTACAAGTTGAGTACTATTACGACGGTCGGATTTTTAACGAACAAGTTGAGTTTGATTTTGGTCAGACCATTCGCGAAGAAGCCGAAAATCTTGTCAGTCGAATCAAACCACGCGACTTTGTTTATTTGCCCCTTAACCGCTTAGCTCCGCCCACGTTTATTCGGGCTGAGCAGTTTAGTTACCAAGGTCCGATCCAAAATCTGCGCTTAGTTGACGTGGAATACCACTACGACCAAATTCGCGAGGACGATCGTTTTGTTGACATGACGTTAGTCGTTTCCTATCGTTCTGTCAACTTGTTAATTCCTAAACGTTTAGAGTTCAAGTACTCTAAGCGACAATATGTCAGCGGTCGTTGGCAAACAATTCGAGTTGAAAACGGTTCGGTTGACATTAGCAGTCGTTTTTATGATCCAGTCGTTTTACACGATCTTTACCGCGGAGATGAAACTTTGGATCGTGAACTTAAAAAATCTACCACGATCGTGCCCGGCTACCGGTACGAGTCAATTAAGGACATTAAACTCGTTGGTTTTAAAGATGACTCGCGTTACGCGACTTTTCGAATTATTGCCGTTGAGCGCTATGGTAATAACCTAGTGGAGTGACCCTTTGAAAAATGGATCAAACTTAACGAGTCGTACAATGATTACCAACTCGGAAAAATTGGTCCAGGCGACATTCAAATCAACCAAGATTTACTGCCTCCCTTCCCGACCAGTCACCTACCAGCCGGATTGTTTGAGGTAAACCCTCGTTTCCGAGTTTTATCGGTGCGGTACTTACGTCCGCCCGCTAACGCGAAAGAGGTTGAGGTAAATGTGAAAGTTGGCACCTTGACCAAATCTGTCATCATTGGTAAACAAATCACTTTTAAACAAAGCCGTGAGGAGCACAAAAACTCGCTTCGCGACCAAAACATGTTTTCTAACGCCCGAATCTTTTCGCCCAATCTAATTAAAATTGCGGTGGATCTAAGCGGAGAACCAGTTTTAGAAGTTACTCCCGAAATGGTTCGTGGCATTCCTAAGGACATTAATTACCGGGTTGATTATCAGCCCCCTCAAGTTGGTCGGAGAGACACCCGGATCATTGTTCACCTTGAAAGGGCTGGTCGTCGCGAGGCTTACGAGCAAACGATTGTTTTTGCTCAGCCGCGACCGGCTAACGGCTAGGGAAAGTAGTAGTAAGGAGCAACATGGCAAACATTAACCAAAGCGTCGTTGATAACAATACTCGGATCGCAAACGTGATGAGTATTGAACCGTACATGCTGCCAGTTGGATTTCGACAGAGAAGTCGTTTTAGTCAACGTCTTTACGTTTTGCTAATAGTGATCATCCACGCTTTTGTGATCGGTTTTGTCGTCTACTCGGCCATTGGCAACGATGATGCTCATTACATTGCTAACCGATTTAAATTTTGAGAGGGTGAACGCCCAATGATCTTAATCAACTGATTAACGCTTATATCGCTCCTTTTTGTTTGTGGAGTAGTTCAGTTCTGGTCCCGGAGTCGACCCCATAAAATCAGTTTCTGGGAGATGATAGGTTATTTAATTGCGCCAGTTACTTTGCTGACGGGGATATCCTTGATAGAAACTATGGAAGGACCCGATTACCGCTCCCTACTTTGAATAATTGTGATTTTGCAAATCGTTATGGCTGCGTCCAGTTCGTTCTACGCTCTTGTTCTTAACTTGGCTCGTTCAAGAATTTATCCCAACGCAAAATGGCGCACACTAGCTACGTTGATTGGGCCGGTGGTTGTCAGTTTAAACGCGTACTTAATTTGGCGCCTTTACGACGTTAGTCAAATTAGGCAACTTGACATAATGCTCGGAGCTTTTTTGCCTTGGGTAATTGGCGTTACCATTATGGCAATTGGCATTGCTGCCACTCTAAAGCTTAATCCCTCTAGCAAGCGAAGTATTTGAAAAGTTTACCGCTATTTGGGCGCTCTTCCAACCGCAGTCACTTTCAGTGCTATGTTGGCAATCTCAATTAAATTTGCCTTTGGTATCAAATGACAAACTTTGCTTTGAGTAGTGGTCGGAATAGACAGCGCTTTTCTGCTGGCTTTCATGCTCTACTTATTTATTAACGCTCGGTTAAGAAATATTCCCCGAACCAACCCGATTATTAACGAGTTGGTACTGCGCTCTTATGTGATTGCAGTTGCTCTTGTAGGTTTAACCGCCGTTGAATTTTTGCCCGTTATTTATCCGCACGCCAAAGAGTACGCTACGATGTCTTACGCGATTTTGTTTGTGACTTGCTTAACGGTCGTAAGCGGTATGGCTTGGGCTCATTTCAGCAACTTAATCACTTTTTCAAAGTACTTCCGAATTCTCATCGGAGTTAGCATGGCCGCCACGGCAGCGATTGTCGGTCTAGTTTTCACAGTTGTTTTCGTGGAAAACACGATCGCAATTATGAACATCGTGGCCGATAAACTAATCGTTCTCTTTTTGCTCATCGCGCTTGCACCTGAGATGATTAGTATTACAATTGATTTAATTTACTTGGTCGGGTACGGGTTTGTTAAACACTTAACAGATCGTCGTCAAGCAACGCTCGTTAGTCCGACAACGACTACCACGGAGGTAAGGTAATGGCTTTATTTAGCAAAAAGAACAATCAAGAGGACATGTTAGCCGAAACTGGCGTGTCAAACGAACTCGATCAAAAAACGATCCCTTTTAACCAAGACCCAGGTCGCGAAAGTTTCACCGAAATTATTCGTACTACTGACTCAATGAACTTCCTGATCGATAGTACGCAAAACGATCGTCAAAACGAAGAGTTGATGAAGTTAACTCGCGAATCAATCGCTCAAAACTACGATCTGGCGCGCCGTCGCATCAACGCAACTTACCAAGATGTAATTGACAGCGGTGCTTACGTGGGACTATCTTTCATAGCGGTTCAACTCTCTTTAATCAACTTCAATCGTAATTGAGACGTGGACAAAGTGCTTGATGTGATCACTATTTTTACGGACGAAATTTTTGCGACTTTATCAACTGGAGTCGGCGTTGAGATTTCAAGCGAACTCTTCTTTGAGGTAGTTGTTTACGTTGACAAAGTTCTTTTGGCTTCGCGAATTAGTCCGAAGTTTGTTTCCGAAATACGTGCCATTTCTTGGCAAAAACTTTTTGATCGTCTAGTCAAAGACAACAAACTAAGTATCAGCGACCGTCCGATCGTGGAAAACTTTACTTTTGCTCTAGACGAAAACGTACGTCGCGGTTACTATGTTCAACTAGGTGATTTCATCTTGGCGCGCGTTAACTTTGAGAGCCGAAGCACGATTTTGCTGTATTCACACGAAAGACTAGTTCGTCTCAACCATGATTTCCAAACTTACCAAGACCAGCAAAAACAACAAATTGTGGCTGTTAGTGACGACGTGGTTAACATGCAGCAAACTTTGGCTAAGATTGCTCAAGAAGAAGCTGACGCCAAAACTCGTCGTAAACCTTCTCCTCAACCAGACGAAGGATTTCGAGCTAAAGATGACGGAAGACCGCGCAAATCTAAGCGCGATTCTCTTAAAGCGCGCCGTGAGCGCCGCAAATTAGAGCGCAAGAAAATGATTCAAGCCGAAAAAACCCTGGAAAAAACACTTGAATTTGACGCTAAACTAATGCAACACGAAAGCACATTGCCAACCACTGCTCTTGATGACGAGTTTAGTCCTCAGACCGAAGACAAAGTCGTGGTTAAAAACCCTGTTTCTACCAAAGACGATGCACCTGTGGTTACTAAACGTTGGTTTGCCAAAAAGATCCGCAAGAGTTCAGGGCAGTCTAGCAAAAAAAGCCAAAAATCTTCTCGTCACTTTGAAGAGGATCAATTGAGTTTAACCAACCCAACTTACCTAGATAACGAACTGCCAACAGTTGTTCCAAGTCAGGCAACTACGGGCTCTAGCCAAAAAACTTCTTCTAAGCGAAACAAAGGCAAAAGACCGACTTCTCAAACAAGTCGGGCAAAGGCGCTTAAAAAATCTTCAACTTCGAGCGTTAAATCGCAAAAAGCCAAAAAGTCAGTTTCTAGCGCTAAAAGCAAAACTGACGGATCACGTCGCATGAAGCGTGGTGGCGCAATCGGTAAAGGAACGGATTAGTGGCTAATTTAAGACAACTCAAGAATCGGATCAAGACTTTTGGAGAATTCACCCGCGTGATTAACATCCAAAAGATCCAGATCATTCGTGAAATTGGCGAGATCAAAGACAAGATTGACCAAATCAACTTTTCTTACACCGTTTTCAACAATTACATGATTGATTTGTACCGGAAGTACAACGTTTACGAGCCGGCTATGTTCCTAGTTGAGAAGTCGCGAGTGCCTAAGAAACGCAATCTTTACTTTGTAATGGCAAACCCAAGCTCGGATCGCCTAGGAAAGTATGCCCACCGGTTAATTAACGAATACATTTCCAAAAATCACACTGCTAACGATATTTACGTTGTCATCGGTCGGGAGTTAGCTGACTTTTTGACAAAGCGCGGAATCAATGTAGCTAAACAGATGAGTCTCCAAGACATTGATGATCCTTCAATTTACCGGCGTATTTCCTGGCAAATTTACCGCGGTTACAGCGACTTGATGTTCGTTGAGGCCCAACTAATTTACTTGAGCGCTATTGAGCAAAGAGTCGTGTCTCTAAGTATTTACCCCTTTGAGAACAAAACTAAGAAATTAACTAAACACGACTGAGAAAACTTTGGTTCAGCAATTTCAATCATTGAAGAGATTGACCTTAGTAAAGTGACTTGACGACGTGACTTAAGTTCGGTGGCTGAGAGAATTGCTAAGTTGGCGATTGAACTGAAAGTTTATGAATCAATGATTCAGTACCGCCTTTCGCTAAAAACCCGTGAACTTCAGTCGCTTGAAGACAAAGAAAACAACATTAAGAGCGAAGTTGAACGCGTCCAAGCGATGATGCAAAGAGTTCGGAAAGAAAACATTACCAACGAACTGATTACGAGTGCAGTGGCCTTCTCGGTGATCGGATTAGAAGATGATCAACCAGTCCCAAAAAGGAGGTCCGATGCTTAAACCTTTGGAATTAATTTCAATTTCGCGAGTTTTTAACGAAGTTTTCGCGGCGAAACCAACCCGCGTGCGTCTTTTTAACTTCACTCAGGGCGTTTTGCGATTTGATTTATCCGACGAGTCTAAAAAGCAAACAGTCGGATCTTACGAAACGACTTGGATTAGAGTTTGGGACGAATTTGATAAGTATTACGACTTTCTAGCTTCAAGTGTTTTCTTTGTTGCTAGTCAAAAAGGGTTATTGCTAATGTGTTCGGAAGACCTTAAGTACGTTGATATTCAGTACATTTCGCACTTAATTCGCTCTTACGCTGACCGCGATCCTCGTTTAGTTAAGTCAGCTTTAGCGAGCGACATTTTTAGCTCTTACTACTCAGCGATTCAAAAGGAAATTCAACTGGCTAACCGTCGGTTAACTGACTTGTCTAAGCAATCGGCTCTCCAAGCCGAACAACGACTTGACGTAGAAGATGCTTACGAACAAGCCCGTAATTCGCTTGTTCGCCACTATTTGTTGGATGTGATGATTAGGCGCATCATCCGGGAAAACCGCACGTTGTTGCAGGAGGAGTTGGCCTAATGAAATTACGTTCTTGAATAGCGACGGTTTTTGCGAGCACTTTAACTCTTTTCAGTTCAAGCGGATTAGCTCTTGCTCATTCCAGCACCTTAGAATCTCCGTCTCATTCGGTTGGGCAAGCGATTCAACCACTTGCCGATGGAGACACCCCCCAGACTCTTTACACGATTCCTACTTTGCCTTCACCGACGGAAAACAACAACACGCGTCAAGTTCAAGCGCTGATCCGGGGTCTGGTAGCTCTAGACATTTACTCCGATGAAATTCGGGGCATCTACGATAACGCCTTAATCACGATTGTCGCGGCGATTAATGCTCCCGAGATTCCCGGCATCAGAGAGCGCGCTCAGCGCTTAGAAACGCAATTTACCAACCGCACAGAAGTTAACAAAGCTTTCAGAACTTTGAACCAGTTCAAGGTGCTTGGCCGCGATGTTGATCTTAAGATTCGTCGCCCAGAGAGCGTGGTTGACACTTTTAGCGCTAGCGCAACGGATGTCAGCGGTGCCCAAGTTACCATTCCAACCGATTTCATGTACAAAGTGGCGCAAATTAACTTAGCCCAAGTGCCAGACAACGAAGGTTACGTTTTTAGTCTCAAAGACGAAAACGACCCTGATTCCCAGTCGGGCGAGTACCAACTAATTCTTAATAACCAAAACAACGAATTAAAGGACCTAGTTAGCAGTAGCGATTCTGACTTTACCCTTCAAGAATTAGCTGATAACAACACGATTTTCATTCGCGACAGATTTGATGGACACGTTTATGACTTTGCTAGTCAGGAAACGCCAGAAGTCAAAAAACTAACCGATGTTGTTCGCCTAGCCAAAACTGCCGACAATTCAACGCTAGAGATCATGATTAAACCGTCAAGTTCAAACCAAGTAGTTCACTTTGGCGTGGAATCTGACACGAGCGATTCGGCTGTCCAAGCGCTCACTTACGGAATTCTTGACAATTCACTCAGTCCAAATCACATGAAAATGATTACCAATTTTAACGACACTTCTTACCCTTACCGCGAAGATCCGCTTGATCCTAGCGCGCCGCTTTACGATCCGGGCGACACGAGTGACAGTTTCAACATTGCGCTGAACCTTTCTAACTGACGTCAAGAGATTGATGTACCAGCCATGGGGCAAAAAATTGAGGAAGCCGAACATTTGCGCTTCTTTATGGCTCCCGGCACAAAGTGGAGCGAATCGCTCAAGTTTAATAACAAGGGTTCCGATGTTTTTGACGGTCAAAACAACATTTTGGAAATTAATTTTGACACCGAATTAAACATCGAAGTTAATCCGAGCAAGTTCGCAATTAACACCCGCGATTTTAACGAAGTGGCGCAAGGAGTCTCGCCAATTTCAATCTCAACTAATGTACACGAGTTGTCGACCGGTGGAAAAACTGTCAATTGACTACAAGTTGATTTAATCTTGCAAAAGGGTGTCATGCAAATTAACCCTACAGTTCCGCCGACTGATGAGCAGAATTACGAAAACAAAAATTGACGTGACAAGTTTTTCTTTGAACCGCCAACTGGCGTGAATCCGATTGAAGACATTACCCAAGGACAACGAATTATTATCATTGAAGCCAAGGCCGACATTGACGAACTTTACAAACACATAGTGGGTTATGTTTACGCTAACTGGTCGGGAAGCATTGACTCAGCTGACCAATATTTCATTGAACCCAACCTGGCTTGGTTCCCAAACCCGCCTTTGGCTAAAGGATATCCAGTTTTTCCAGTCACCTACGAAAGTTACTACGAAGACGAAAATGGCGGAATAATTAACAAGAACAAAGTCTACCACCAACTTGTTGCTGAGGATCCTGAGACGGGTCGTGACTTAGTTGACGAGCAAGGCAACCCGATTTTAATTCCTAATACCGGGCAAAACATTGTCCAGCGACTAGTTGATTCAACTAACCGCTACGCGATTTGGTTGGAAAAAAAGTTCGGGATTACCGATAACCTCCGCGAACAGAACTATTACTTAATGAGCGACACCTCCACCAAGTTATCGTTCATTGAGAAAAGAATCGTCAATAACACTGGTATTCAAGGTCAAAATTTAATGCAAATTAGCGACGCAATTGTCCGTTATTGGTCCGGCGCAGCTTTAACTGAGGAGATGCAAGAAATCATCACCGAGATTATCAAGGAAGTAGCCGCTAGAAATTTGCCTTGGGATTTGGATGCTGATGTCAAGAACAAAAACAAAGCGCCCGTTGATGGTTCAAACATTGACACTTCAACGCCGGAGTGAAAAAAATCGCTTCAAATTGTGATGCACATCATTTCCCAACCGCTTAGCGAAGCGTTAAACGTTTTGTTTAAACTTGAGAAAGACAACTTTGACACTTTAAAAGGCGGTGTTTTAGCTCTTTACATGGGCGAGTACTTAGAGACTGAACGCGATGATGCAATCGGGATTAACCCGGATGTTTTAGGCTTGATTGACACGAGTCAAATGTCAGAGATTTTGAGAGACATGCAGCTTTACTACGCTAAATCAGCCTACTTTACCAAAGTAAGCAACGGGAGCGAAGAACTAGGTTCAATTTTGGCTTTCATTACTAATAACGGTTTGTATTCCCGCTACCTAGAGGATTCCGATCGCCAAAACTTTATCAGTTGGTTTTTAGATGGCAAAGGCGACATTCTTAAACCCGAAAGTTACCGCGATCCCCAAAATGCGCGTCTAGCTCAAAACATGATCCATTTGCTTGACAAAGTCTTGACCGAAATTATCGGCGGCAATTTCCGCGCCCTTGGACAAATCATTGACGAAATCACAGCCGGAAAAATTGAAAATGCCGATTACGCGGATGAAATTCGCAAAGTGGTTCGGGAAGCGATTAGAGCGATTGTGGAAAACGATGAAGTTTTCCGTTACGAGTACTTCGGTGGTCGTACCACTTCAACTTACATAGAAAATTTAGCCATCGGTCGTAACCTTGAATCAATCATCACTAAGTACTTGGAACTACACCCCGAACTAAGCAAGAAAGACCAGAATGTGTTGCGCAAAGCGCTGGGAGATGCGGCTTACGAACCAAACACAATTACGAGTGTCGGGGTTAACGCTGGTTATTACAACATTCGTTATTTCATCAGCGGACTCAGCAGTCGTGACCAAGCGCCGGTTATCGCCGAAGACTTGCTTAAAAGCGACCTTGTGCGCTACTTGTCGCTCCAAGTTCCCTACGGTAGTGAGTTTATTGAAGCGGTCTACAAATCGAGCGCTTCCGCTAAAATCACGATTATCGTGGCCGGAGCAATTTTAAGTATGATTAGCGTGGTCGGCTTGGCGCTAACTTGACGTAAATTCTCTCGTCAAATACTCACAAGTCGTTCGCTGGCAATTTCACGGACTGTCTTTGCGGTCTTCGTTGTCGCGGCTCTCACACTGGTCGTACTCGGAATTTTCGTGCCGATTGGGTAGAATGTAAGGAAGGTAATTATGGCTCTCAAAGTAACAAAAATCAAGGACTACATCGTCCAAGTAAGTGGAAAGTACAATTTCATTCTCAACGAAATTGTTCGCTTTCCCAATCAAACCCGGGGTATTGTTATGCGTGCTAACGAACAAAACGCTGACATTGCTCTTTTTGATGTTTCTATCGTGCAACCAATTGAAGTTGGCGACATTTGCAAACCGACAGGTCGTGAGTTTGAAATTGAATTTACCGAGCAAATTATGGGTAACATCATTAACATTGACGGACAAGTGATGAGCGACCATCGTCCGAAAGTACGTTCCAGCGCGAAAGTCCGTCGACCAATTTTCCGAATTGCCCGGCCAATTTACGCTCGCGACTTCGTCAACCAACCACTAATAACTGGCTTGGCGGCTGTTGATTGAGCGATTCCGATTGGACGCGGACAGAGAGAGTTAATTTTGGGTGACCGTCAAACTGGTAAAACTTCAATCGCCCTAAACGCGATGGTGGCTCAGAAAGGCTCAGACACAAAAGTTATTTACGTAGCGATTGGTCAGAAAAAAACTTCGGTCTTAGATGTTTACCGCAAATTGGAGCAAGGCGGAGTTTTGGAAAACTCAGTGATCGTTTCCGCTTCAGCCGAAACAGTCGCGACCAAAAAATGGTTAGCGCCCTTCGTGGCAGCTACGATCGCTGAGTACTTGCAGGAAACTTACGGCGACGATGTCTTGATTGTTTACGACGATCTTTCAAAGCACGCAGATGCTTACCGTGAGTTGGCGCTTCTGATTCGTTCAGCTCCAGCTCGTGAAGCTTACCCGGGTGACATTTTCTACCTTCACTCCAAATTGCTAGAGCGTGCTGGTCGCTTTAACGAGAACTTTGGAGGCGGTTCGATAACCGCGCTGCCAATTGTTCAAACTGAAGCTGGTGACATTACTTCTTACATTCCAACCAACGTGATTTCGATTACCGATGGACAAATTTTTACCTCTAAGACACTTTTCAACTCCGGTCAACGTCCGGCGATTGATGTGCCTTTCTCGGTTTCCCGGGTTGGTTCCGCAGCTCAAACCAAAGCTTTGGCCAGCGTGTCGAGCGGACTCAAGTTGACTATTTCTCAGTACGAGGAAACTCGTAAATTAGCTCGTTTGACCGGAGGAGCCCAAGGTCAAAACGCGACAATTTTGGAAAAAGGACGTGTTTTAACGGCGCTTTTAATTCAACCTGAGTTAGATGTACTTTTTTACGAGACTGGTACGCTGCTCTTGACGCTTTACAAGCAAGGCTACCTTAACTTTTTTGAAACAACCCACGAAATCGTCTTCATCAAAAAACTACTTAACACCTACATGGAAAACGATTTTCTTGGTCGTCACATTCGTAAGATGATCTCAACTAGTGAAGTCAAACCAGCCTTTTCGGAGTTAGTCAACCGCGAAATTGTTTTGCCGATGCTCAAGTACTTCTTGATTATGCAGTACCCGCACATCCGCAAAAACGACCGTTTTGTTGAACTTTACCGGGACATTCGCGATGACGGCCGGATTTACAAAAACGTGGCGCGCAACTTAGGAGGTAAATAATGGCTAAAACTCAAGTAAAAACTCCGCGAATCAGGTCTAAAAAATCGACCCGAAAACTAATTGGTCGCATTGTTGCGATTAACCAGCAAGTAATTGATGTGCGTTTTGGAACCGGGAAAATTCCTAAAATTGGCGCTCTCTTACAAGTTGACACTAGTTATGGTTCGCAAGAATTTTTTGAAGTGGCCCAACTGATTGACACCAATACGGTACGGGCTTACGCCCTAACTAAAGTCGATGGAACCGGACTTGGCAATGTGGTTACGACTGACAACTTAGGGGTGACCATTCCCGTTGGTCGAGAAATTCTGGGTCGGGTGATGGATCTGCTCGGACGTCCTTACGATGCTAGCGAACACAAAATCAAAGCTAGTGCTCGTCTGGAAATTCTTGACGTAGAACGAACTGAGAAAGAGTCTTACCAAAGCGTGCTTTCCAACGAAATACTTGAAACGGGCGTGAAGGTGATTGACTTACTTTTACCAATTCCGCGCGGTGGAAAAGTTGGATTGCTCGGAGGGGCTGGAGTCGGTAAGACTGTTGTCGTTCAAGAGTTAATCAACTCCTTCATTAAAAACCACGACGGACTGTCGGTGTTTGTTGGGATTGGCGAAAGAACTCGCGAAGGACACGAACTATGGCAGGAAGCCAAAGACCTTAAATTTCTGGAAAAAACCGCTTTCATTTATGCTCAAATGAACGAGGTGCCTGGAGCTCGTTACCGGGCTGCTTTTGCCGGCGTCAAAGTAGCTGAGTATTTCCGTGACACGCTTAAAAAAGACATTTTGCTTTTCGTGGACAACATTTTCCGCTACGTTCAAGCCGGAGCCGAACTATCTTCGCTCCTAGAAAGACTACCTTCCGCGGTTGGTTACCAACCGACTCTATCGTGGGAGATGGGTATTTTCCAAGAGAGAATTGGTTCAACCAAAGAAGGTTCAATTACTTCCATGCAGGCGGTTTACATCCCGGCTGACGACTTGAGTGACCCTTCAGCGGTAGCTGCGTTTGCCCACTTTGACTCCACAATTATTTTGGATCGAAACATCGCTGCTCAAGGTCGCTTTCCAGCCGTTAACCCGCTTGAGTCTAACTCCAAATTTCTGGCTCGCGGATCGGTTCACCAACTCCATTACGAAGTCGCTACGCGCGTGCTAGAGTTCATTGAACAACTAAATCAACTCCAAGACATTATTTTGATTCTTGGTTTCAACGGACTAACTGACGAAGACAAACACATCGTCGCGACTGCCCGGCGTTTGCAAAATTTTTTAACTCAACCCTTTATCGTCGCCGAACGTTTCTCAGGCATTCAGGGCGCTTCGGTTAGTTTGGAAGACACGATTGATAGTTTTGCCCGCATCATTACGGGTGAGCTCAACCACATTCCCGAGGAGCTGTTTCTTTACAAGGCCAACATCAAAGATGTTTTAGACGAATACCAAACTAAGCGCGAGGAGGGCGAAATTACTCAGACCCCTGACTTAGATCAGCCACCAGCTGTTGAAGAGCCTGAAAAGTTAACTTCCCGCGAGAAAAAACAACTGCGTGCGATTGAACGTGAAAAAGAGCGCATGATCAAAGAAGCTGGTCTAGAAGAAACAGTCGTGCTAGATGTTAATGCCGATGACGACGGAGTTAATAAATCACAAGTCTAGTTGCGGTTCTGGTGTTATAATCAAAAACTAAGAGGAGGTACCGATGGCAGTCCCAAAACGAAAAACTTCTAAATCTCGCAAAAACAAGCGACGGGCACACCACGCTATTAAGTTGCCTAACCTAGTCAACGTTAGCGGCACAAAAGTACCCCACCGCTTGGTCAAGTACCAAAAAAGAACCGACCTTCATAAAACTAACGATTAATTTTTTTGTTTACCATCCACCGGGTTCACCCGGGGATGGTTTTCTTTAGCGGCTTAAAAAAACTCGTCTCTCCCAAAAAACTCGCTATAATGTGAGTGGTGATTTGTGGTAGAAAGTGGTAAATATGTTCGGTAACTTTGAACGGTCACTTGATCAAAAAAAGCGGGTAATCGTTCCGGTGAAGCTCCGTCAGGAACTCGGAATGGTTTTTTACGCTACAATCGGACCCGACAAAGTACTCGAACTACGCGACGCCGACTCGTTCAATTTGTGGAAAAGCAAATTACTTGGCAACAACATGCTTAACTCTAAGGCGCGAATTTTCGCCCGGCTTTTGCTGGGTAACACCGCCGAGTTGAATGTTGACGGTCAAGGTCGAGTCATGTTGCCCGACCACTTGATCCAAGGAGCGCAAATCACCAGGGACGTTGTTTTCGTCGGAGTTGGTAACAAAGTTGAACTTTGGCCAGCCGAGACGTTTAAAAAGTTCCAAAAAGACCACAGTGGTGGAAAATCGCTTGAGGAGTTAGCTCAAAAACTGTTGGAAGATGGCGGTCAGTTCTAATTCAGAGCATGTTCCGGTTTTGCTGGATAAAGTTCTGAGCGAACTAGCCATCAAACCAACGGGAATTTACTTAGACTTAACTCTTGGTCGGGGCTCTCATGCTCAGGCCATCTTAGCCAGACTTGATCAGGCGGGATTGTTAATCGGTTTTGACAAAGACTTGCAGGCAATTGAGTTTTGCCAGCGCAGACTAAGTCAAGAAAACCGCACTAACTTCCGACTTGTACACCGAGATTTTCGTTATCTTAACGAAGAACTTGATCGGCTTGGCGTTGGTAAGGTTGACGGTATTTTGGCTGATTTAGGCGTATCTTCCCCACAGTTTGACCAGGCCCACCGCGGATTCTCCTATTCCAAAGCCGCCCGGCTTGACATGCGAATGGACCAAAGTCAAACGCTTGATGCTCACCAAATTGTCAACCACTCGAGCGCCAATCAGTTAGCGCAATTGTTCCGGAATAACGCAGATGTAAAACTCGCTCACCGAGTTGCGAATGCGCTGGTAGCAAAGCGACCAATTGAAACTACGCTTGAGTTAGCGAGAATTGTTAGGGAGTCGCTGCCCGCTCCGTTAGTGCGCCGGAAAAATGTCGTTCGACAAGTTTTCCAAGCGCTAAGAATTGCGGTCAACGATGAACTAGGCGGGCTCAAAAGCATGTTAGAGCAAGCTACCAAACGTCTTAATCCTCAGGGCAGGTTGCTTGTGATCACGTTTCATTCTTGTGAAGATCGAATAGTTAAACGTGAATTTAGCGCTTTGACCGACCAAGAAAACAACAAATTACCGGTTGTTCAAACTACGAACTACCGCGCCAAAAGTTTCCGACCGGAACCGAGTGAAATAACCAAAAACAAACGGTCCCGTTCGGCTCGTCTCCGTGTTTTAATTAACACCAAGCAACCTAAGAATAAACATGAAACGCAACATCATCACTAACTTTTTAATTCAGAAAGATGCAATCGGCATCCAAGTTTACGAGAAATTGCCAACCGCAACGGTTGAACTCTTTAACGCTCGGTCTACTTGGGTCGATTACCACCTTTTCATTAAGGATACTTTGCGATCCGTTGAGAAATCAGTTGGTGGCAAAATCTCTCGTGTTTCAATTATTCTTGACCCGTTTGATGAAGTGGAGCAACAAATTAACTTAACTAGCCAGTCGATTAAAATTCCTAACGGACTTGTGCAACGGCAAGACATTGATAACTTGCTGGCACTAGTTCGTGAGAAAAACACGACTAGTCAGCGAGCGTTGATTTTAGTTCAACCACTTCGTTTTCAGGTTCACGATGTAGTGGTCAAAAATTACAACAGTGCACCTCTCAATAAACGCGGTCAAAAACTGACTGCCATTCTGGCGCTGACAACAATTAGTCGGCAAATTGAAAGTTTTATCAACAAACTTGTTCAAGTCCACGAACTAAAAATTAACCAAATTGTTTTGACTCCCCAAGCTCGCGCTTTAGCTAGTGCGTCCGATGGAGCTCAATCGCAAGGAGTGGTCACCTTAGATTTAAGTGGTAAACACACCTACTTAACTTTAATTAAAAACCACGCCGTAGTTTTGATGCTCCGGTTAGACCAAAGCGGTTACCTAAGTTGACTGGAAACGCTCAGCCAAAAGCTTGCTTATGAAACTGAGCAAATCGAGCGACTTTTATTAGTTAACATTGATTTAGCAAGGAAAGAGTCATCTCAGTCGATTGCTCTTACCCAAGATCAACCTGGACTAACAAGCAGTTGGTTAAACCATTTTTGCCAAATCCGCCTCGCTCGAATTCTTTTAGTCGTTCGCGGCTACTTAGAAAAAAAGTTAGGTTCACGGTATTTGGATCTTCCGTTTGTCATCGTTGGTAAGGCAAGCATTTTAGAGGGTTTGGAGGAATTTGCCCGTCAAAGACTAGGGCAACAAAACGTGTCAGCTTACGCTCCCATGACGTTCGTGGAGCGAAACGCTCACAACCTGCCTAGTCTAGGACTAATCAAACTAATGGAGAAGAGTGATCAAATTAGCGGTGTTCATTATGATACAATCGTGGAAACAAATCCCGACTTGCTAAGCGACTTTAAGTTAGTTAGTCAAAAAGGTAAGGGGATTTGAAATCGCATCTACCAGTGAATTGGAGGAAGAAATGGATGAAACTAAACAGCATTTAGATTCAATCGTCAAAATCAAAGTAATCGGAGTTGGAGGAGGTGGCAGCAACACGATTCATTCCATGATTCAAGAAGGAATTCAAGGGGTGGATTTTATTGTCGCTAACACCGATCAACAAGCTCTTAACTCCTCGATTGCAAACGATCGATTGACGCTTGGCAAAAGTGCCCGTGGTTTAGGCGCCGGAGCTAATCCGGAAGAAGGACACCGGGCAGCGATGGAAAGTGAGTCGGAAATTCGCGACCTACTGGAAGGCGCAGACATGGTCATTATTGCATCGGGTATGGGAGGCGGCACTGGAACTGGCGCATCGCCAGTAATCGCCAAGGTCGCCAAAGGGCTCGGAGCACTCACAATCGGGATCGTAACGACACCTTTTGCTTTTGAGGGAACTAAGCGGATTGACAACGCGAAAGTAGGATTAGATAACTTACGCGCCGAAGTCGATTCGCTAATTGTCGTTTCTAACGACAAACTACTTCAACAGTTTGGCAGCATTTCGTTAAAAGATTCTTTTATGTACGCTGACAAAGTGCTTAAGCAAACTGTCCGCACGATTACCGACTTAATTGCGCTTCCGGCGCTAATTAACTTAGACTTTGCCGATGTGACGACCGTCATGCGCAACAAAGGTCCAGCCTTGATCGGAATTGGTAAAGCAAACGGTCAAGACAAAGCGATTAAAGCCGCTACTCACGCCATTTCCAGTCCGATTCTAGAAGCTTCGATTTTCGGAGCCCAAGATGCGATTATTAACATCTCCGGTGGCGACATCACTCTTGATGAAGCTAACAAAGCCGTTGAGACGATCAAAAAAGCCGCTGGTGACGAATTGAACATCATTTTCGGTGTTTCAATCGTTGAAAGTCTTGGTAACGACATCCAAGTTTCCGTGATAGCAACTGGTCTAAAACAGCAAAAACCGCTCACTCAGGAACAAATCAAGCACCAAGTGTCGCAAGTTCTGGACACAATTGACCTTGATTTTGAAGACGAGGGAACGCGTGAATTGCTGGTTAAAGACCCGTTCCCGGAAAGTGCTAAAATGCACATTAGCGAAGAAACGCGTGTTAAACCGGTCAGCGCCGATGACTCACTTGAGCTAGTCGATGAAGACGAGACTGATGACTTGCCGAGTTTTTTGCGTCGGTAAAGTCCAGATGATCAAGAAGTAAGGCCAACTAGTTGGTTGCGAATTGGTCGGATTTGAAAACGCAAATACTCGTTTGTTAGTGAAACTAACTGCTAACCACCCTCCCGGGTGGTTTTATTTTGCGCGGCTTTGTTTACAATTAGACTATGGACTGACCCAAAGTTTTAATTGAGGAAGGTCAAGCGATTTTAGACTCGCTTGATTGGAACGAACCAATTACTCCTCAACGCGAGCAAGTGCTCAGTTTTTTTAAGCTTGAACCCGACAAAATAAAAGTGGTTATTCTTGGCCAAGACCCTTACCCCACGCCGGAAGTAGCTAACGGATGAGCTTTTGCCGTTAATTCTTACGCGCCGATCCCGGCCTCGCTCAGCAACATTTTCCAAGAGATTCGGCAAGTGCAAGGCAAAGTTTACGCTGACCGAACGCTTAGACATTGAATTAGGCAGGGCGTTTTGTTACTTAACACTTCGCTGACTACTCGCGTGCACATGCCTAACAGTCACAAACACATTTGACAAGGTTTTACCGAAAAAGTGATTCGTTGACTCGACAAAAGTCAAGCACCAATTTGGGTGCTCTGGGGTAACGAAGCAAAAAACTACCGCCGAATTATTAGCAGTCAAGCAATCGTTGACGCTCACCCGTCGCCGCTTAGTTTTAAGTACCGCCGCCAACACACTTTCCAGGAGCTCGCTCGTCTGACTGACATTACTTGATAAGGTATAATTTGAGCATGAAAAAAACCGCCAAAATTTTAGTTTTAGCCGCCACAGGTTTTGAAGACATTGAATTAATCACGAGCGTGGACGTTTTTTGCCGGGCTGGTTTTCAGGTCAGCATCGTATCGCCCGAGGACAAAGAGTTAGTCAAAGGTAAGTACGTGGCTCAAGTTGTCAGTCAGAAAATGTCCAGCATTGACCAGTGAGACCAGTTTGACGCTTTGGTCATTCCGGGCGGACCAGGTCACGCCGTTTTGCTCAAAAATGCCAAAGTGCTTAGTTTGATTAAACGTTTTAACGCCAGCAACAAACTGATTGGAGCAATTTGTGCCGCTCCCCAGCTGCTTGTTAAAGCCGAAATTATTCAAGGACGCGCCATCACTGCCTACCCAGGTTATGGACTAACTAAGTTCAACAAAAAAACCGCGCTGGAAATAGCGGAGAACTTAATTACCGCGCGCGATTTTGAACAAAGTTTGGCTTTTGCCCGTGCGATTGTGAAGGCGCTGGGCGGTCACTTTGAAGTTTAGTTGAGACGTTTTTCGTCAAAGACAAACTCGCTGTTAAGTGTTTTGACCACGTACTGGGTTTGTTCTTTTATTTCATTGCTAATGATTTTACGAGCTAAATCGGATTCTAAGTTTTTGACGATGTAACGTTTAATTGGCCGTGCGCCAAAAAGCGGGTCATAACCTTCGCTGGCGATTTTATCAACTACCCCCGCGTCAAACTCGAGCAAAATGTTTCTGTCGGCTAGACGTTTGGATAACTTTTCTAGTTCAACCACCGTTATTTGCCGAACCGCTTCCTCGTCTAAAGCGTTAAAGACCACGATTTCGTCCACTCGGTTAATAAATTCGGGTCTGAGAAATTTGTAGAGCAATTTAGTAACTTGCTCGTTTTTTTTGCCCTCTAAAATGTCAAGCGATCCGATGTTAGTTGTCATGATTATAATTGTATTTTTGAAGTCAACCACTTTGCCTTTACCGTCAGTTAACCGGCCATCGTCTAAGACTTGCAGCAAAATGTTTAATACTTCGGGGTGAGCTTTTTCAATTTCATCAAGCAAAATGAGCGAGTAGGGTCTGAGTCTAACTGCTTCGGTCAATTGACCACCTTGGTCAAAACCAATGTAGCCTGGAGGAGCACCGACTAGACGTGAAACGGCGTGTTTTTCCATGTACTCTGACATGTCTAACCGAATCATGCTTTTTTCGGTGTCAAAAAGTTCAAAAGCCAGTGCCCGAGCCACTTCGGTTTTACCAACGCCAGTTGGTCCCATAAAAATAAACGAACCGATTGGTTTGTTAGGGTCATTCACGTTTGCTCGCGAACGTAAGATAGCGTCGTTGACTAGTCTAAGCGCGTTAGTTTGGCCTTTGATCCGTTGGGCCAGGTGTTTTTCCAAAGTTAGTAGTTTTTCGCGTTGACCTTGCAGCAGTTTAGTAATTGGAATGCCTGTTCACTTAGCGACTACGTTAGCAATTTCTTCCTCGTCTACATCTTCTTTAATCATCGAGTTTTCGCGTTGCCCGGCTTGCTCCTCAGCTTTTTGGAGTTTTTTCTCCCAGTCAGGAATTTCTTTGTAAAGCAAGATTGAAGCTTTTTCAAACTCTCCTTCGGCTTGGTAGCGTTGCTGCTGAGTTTTGAGTTGCTCAACTTTTTCTTTGTATTTACCGATGTCACGGAGAATTTCTTTCTCGCGATTCCAAGCGCTCCGAAGCGCCTTAACTTCTTTTTCGGTTTCCCCAATCCGATCTTTAATTTCGCCGAGTCTTTCGCGGGACTTAGGATCTTTTTCGCTGGAAAGAGCGACTTTCTCCATCTCTAGCATTGCTAAGCGCTGCTCAACTTTTTCTAGGTTCTCTGGTTTTGAGTTCATTTCGGTTTGGATCGCAGCGGCTGCTTCGTCAACTAAGTCAATCGCTTTATCTGGCAAGAAACGGTCGGAAATGTAACGACTTGAAAGTTTAACGGCTGTCACTAAGGCGTTGTCATGAATTCTCACCCCGTGGTAAGACTCAAAGCGATCTTTGAGTCCTCGCAAAATGGTGACAGTTTCTTCCTCGGAAGGTTCGGCGATGTAAACTTTTTGGAGACGACGTTCTAGAGCCGGGTCTTGTTCGATGTACTTACGGTGTTCGTCTAGCGTAGTTGCACCGATTAGACGCATTTCTCCGCGGGCTAACATCGGCTTGATAATTTGGGCGGCATCCATTCCGCCTTGGGCGTTTTTACCCGTTCCGACAATCATGTGGATTTCGTCAATGAAAAGAATTAAGTTGCCTTGAGCCTCCTTAATTTCTTTCATGAGCGATTTGAGTCTTTTTTCGAACTGACCTTGGAAAGAAGCGCCAGCGATTAAAGCGGGGATGTCAATTTCAATCACTTCTTTGTCTTTCAAGTTTTCCGGCACATCGCCGCTGAGAATTTTTTGGGCTAGTCCTTCAGCGATGGCAGTTTTTCCGACTCCGGGCTCCCCGACTAAAACGGGATTATTTTTGGTTTTCCGTGACAAAATCCGGATGATACGACGAATTTCGTCGTCCCGGCCAATGACCGGATCCAATTTGCCACGAGCTGCTTCGTCGGTTAAGTTGCGTCCGAAGTCTTTGAGTGGGTTGTTAGACTCTTGGGTAGGGTTAAAACTAAATTCCATGCGATCTCCTTGCTAGTTCAATTATAGCATGTCTAGCACTCTAAGGTGTCAAGTGCTAAAATACTCGTTCAGATTCATTGGAATTATAAGTTATTCCTTAGCCCGCTCAGTTAGTTTATAATGCAGGCACTGCGCTTGGAAGTTATGAAAAAGTCCCCAAATTCACTCTCAGATTGAAAAACTACGCTCTTAATGCCAAGGAGCGATTTTTCTTTGCGGGCTAACCTTACTCACGAAGAACCGCGTTGGCGCGAGTTTTGGAAAAAGGAGCAGATTTACAAGCGTGCCTTGAAACAAAACGCTGGTCAAGGTCAGTTTGTTTTACACGATGGTCCGCCTTATGCGAACGGTTCAATTCACCTTGGTCACGCGCTCAACAAAATTCTCAAAGACATTGTTTTAAGAAACAAAACTTTAGAGGGTTATGCGACTCCTTTTGTTGCGGGTTGAGACACCCATGGTCTGCCAATTGAAAACCAAGTTTTAACTAAGACTGCTCACGATCGTCAAGCAATTGCACCAGTTAAAATCCGCCAACTCGCTCAAGCTTACGCTCAGGAGCAAATTCAAATTCAGAAAAAGCAGTTTGAAACTTTGCAGCTCTTGCCCGACCTAGACGATTTTTACCAGACCGATGATTCGGTTTATCAAGCCCGCCAACTAGAAGTTTTTGCCAAAATGGTGCAAGACAAGTTAGTTTTCCAAGCGCTCAAACCGATTTATTGGTCCCCTTCTTCGCAAAGCGCTTTAGCCGAGGCTGAAATTGTTTATAAGCAAGTTAGTTCGCCGGAAATTTACGTGGCTCTTAGCGTTTTAAAAGGCAACCAAAAAGTTCCGTCTCAAACAAAACTGTTGCTGATGAGCACCACGCCTTGAACTTTGCCAGCTAACAGCGCCTTGGCTGTCGGCGCCAAAATAATCTACTCCCTTGTCCAAGTTGACCAGCAGTCTTTTTTACTAGCCAAAGATTGCTTGGAAAAAGTGGTCGAGTTAGCTGGTTGAAAAAATTACCGCGTTAGTCAAACTTTAAGCGGCGAGCAATTGGTTGATCTAACTTACCAAAGACCTTTTAGCGAGCGGAGCGGACCAGTGGTTTTGAGCGATCACGTTGATGCCAAGGAAGGAACAGGTCTAGTTCACCTTGCTCCTCTTTTTGGCGTGGAGGACTACGAGCTGGGTCAAAAATACGGTCTTGAGATGATTATGCACTTAGACGACCAAGGTCTTATTAACCAAGCTAGTCCAATTGCGCAAGGTCAGTTTTACCTCAAAGCTAATCCGCTAATTTGTCAGTTTTTACGAGAGAGATCTCAACTATTAGCCGAGCGAGCAATTACCCACTCTTATCCCCACGACTGGCGAACGCATCAACCAGTCATTTACCGGGCAACCAAACAGTGGTTTGTTAACTTAGCACCGCTCAAAGTCCGGATCAAAAAAGCGCTAGTCGGAGTTAAGGGTTACCCTGGGTGAGCAACCGAGCGACTGTCAACTATGGCTCTGGCCCGCCAGACTTGGACGATTTCGCGTCAAAGAAGTTGAGGTGTGCCGCTAAGCATTTTTTACGACCGCGAAGGTCAGCCCGTTTTTGAACCGGCTATTTTTAAACACATCGTTAAATTAGTTGCCCAGCACGGCAGTCAAATTTGATGGGAATGACCAAACGAGAAACTGGTCCCAACCGCTTGGACTGAGCGGGCTAAAAGTTGAAAAAAAGAAACTGACATTATGGACGTTTGGTTTGACTCGGGGACTTCGTTTCGCCTACCATCTTTAAATGGCAGGCCAGCTGATCTTTGCTTGGAAGGCGCCGACCAGTTTCGCGGTTGGTTTAATTCCTCGCTCGTTAACAGCGTTGCTTTTGCTAATCAAACTCCTTTTAAAAAGATTATTTCGCACGGCTTTGTTCTCGACCAGCGCGGCGTTAAAATGGCTAAGTCGCTGGGCAACGTGATTGATCCAGCCAAGATCGTCGCTCGTTACGGAGCCGAAATTCTGAGACTTTGGGTGGCACTGAGCGAGTACGGCGCGGACGTGAGCGTCTCTGAACCAATTCTAGAGCAAGTCGCAACTTTTTACCGGGGACTGAGAAGCAAAATTAAATTTATGCTCGGCGTTTTGTTTGACTTTGTTTGAAAGCCCGCGACCAAACCGACTTACAGCGAACTAGACCGGTTAGTTTTAGTAAAGTTGGCTGACCTTAAAAAATCGGTCCAGCGCGAATACCAAGCTAGTCGCTTTAACCAAGTTGTTAATTTAGTCAACCTCTTTGTGCTAGAACTTTCCTCGTACTACTTGGAAGTTTCGAAGGACGCTCTTTACGCCAATGCGGCCAACGACCCCGAGCGTAGAGCGATCCAGAGCGTTATTTACCAGGTGCTAATTTTTGTTTTGCAAGCACTCGCTCCGGTTTTACCAACTACTTGCGAGCAAGCTTACCAGGCTTACCGCTTTGACCAGCAGAAAACGTCGATCTTCCTCACCAAAATTGATTACCAAAGCAAAGTTTTACCAGCTGACCTCAAACGTTTTAAGCAGTTTTTTGAACTGAAAGATTTAGTGTTTAAAATGGTTGAAGAAGCTAAGCAAGCGGGTCAAATCGGTCGCAGTTACGCCGCCCGGGTAACCTTGGAGAGAAAGTGACCCGAGTTAGAAAATTGGGATTTAGCCAAACTTTTAATGGTCGGACAAGTAGTCTGGGGCAAAAATAACCAAGTTGATACTTTTGAATCGGTCAAGTGCGTTCGTTGCTGGAACCATTATTTACCCGATCAGGTTAACGAGGAAAGTCTTTGCCAGCGCTGCCAAGAAGTTTTAGTTTTACAAGGTGCCAGCAGAGTATAATTTGTACATGGCATTTTTCCCTAACATCACAACTTCAAACCCCAAACGTCGTCGTCGACTAATAAACCTACTTATCATTTTGGTAGTCAGCGGCGCTTTGATCGCCCTTGACCAATGGTTAAAATGATTTGTTTTTAAGAACCCTATTTTTAACGGAGAAGAACGTTCGTTAGGTTGAATCGGTTTTCGACGAGTTAAACATCCCAACTCAAGTTTGTTTAACTGACTCCAAATCCAAGTTCCGCCAGCGGCTTTTGCGGGAGTCGGAACAGCTCTTGCCTTGCTGGTGTTTTTAATTGCCGTTTTAAATCGCCGCAAAATCGTGGCTTTTTGTTTAGCGATCACCTTAGCGGGACTTTTAGGTAACACGCTAGACTGGTACATATTTGGATATGTGCGAGACGTGATTTACACCCCTTGGGCTGACCGGGGAACTTTTAACATTGCCGACGTTTTAATTGTGGGCGGCGCTGTCAGCACAGTCGCAGTAACGATAACGTGCGAAATTATCGCTTCGGTTCGTAACCGCGCGGTCGTCTAACTGTTAGTGCCAAGAGGTGGTTTGTGAAACGTAAAACTGACCGAGACGTTGAGACGATTATTGAGGCCGAAGAGAAACGTCAAAACGTTGAAATTGAACTAATTGCTTCGGAAAATTACGTTTCCAAGGCAGTGCTCACTGCCGTAGGCAGCGTTTTTACTAATAAGTACGCGGAAGGCTACCCGGGCCGGCGTTATTACGGCGGAACAACCCAAGCCGACAAGATCGAACTTTTAGCGATTGAGAGACTACGCAAACTTTTTGGTGTTGATTACGCTAACGTCCAACCTCACTCGGGTACTCAAGCCAACAACGCGGCTTACCTTGCGTTAATTAAACCAGGCCAAAAAATTCTCGGTTTAGCGCTTGACGCGGGCGGTCACCTTTCGCACGGCTACCGCGCCAACTTTTCTGGTCTTTACTACCAAGCCGTTAGCTACGACGTGAATGACCAGGGTTTGCTTGATTACGATCAAATCGCCCAAATTGCTCACCGTGAAAAACCGGCTTTGATTGTGGCTGGCTACTCGGCCTATCCGCGTCAAATTGACTGAGCTCGTTTTCGTCAAATTGCTGACCAGGTTGGCGCTTACCTCGTGGCTGATATCGCCCACATTGCCGGCCTAGTTGCCACCGGAGCCCATCCTAGTCCCGTTGGTCATGCCCACGTAATTACTTCCACGACCCACAAAACTTTGCGCGGTGCTCGCGGCGGAGTAATCATGACTAACGATTCCGAATTAGCCCGTAAAATTGACCGGGCAGTCTTCCCGTTTTTGCAGGGCGGTCCTCTGATGCACGCTGTCGCCGGTAAAGCAGTCACTTTTGGCGAAGCGCTTTTGCCCGGCTACCGAACTTACATTCAAAGAGTTGTCGAAAACGCCCAAGTGTTAGCTCAGACTTTAACTAAGTTGGGAGCAAAAGTGGTCACGGGCGGAACTGACACTCACTTACTGACAGTTGACGTTAAAAAGTCTTACGGACTAACTGGTCAAAAAGCGGCTGTTCTTCTAGAGGAGCACGGCATCATCGCTAACAAAAACATGGTGCCAAACGACAGCGAGTCACCAACGGTTACTTCCGGAGTTCGTCTGGGCACGCCGGCGATGACAACGCGCGGGTTTGGCGCGGCTGAGTTTGAAAAACTGGCTCACCTAATTGACCAAGTTTGACGTGGTCACTCATCGGGCGTGAGTCAAAAGGTTGATGATTTGGCCAGACGCTTCCCGGTTCCAGACACGTTTTTTTAACTCATTATCAACTTCCAATTCAGGATTGAAAAGGACGATTTTTAAAGTTAGAAAAGTCGCTTCAATAGGTTAAATTTCCAACTGGCGTGATTATTTCGCTTGATGTATAATGTATCTCGTATGACTAGTACATACGATAACAAAAATCCATCATCAGGATTCCGAGCAAAAATCTCGTCCTTTTTTGATTGACAGTTCATCAAAAAATCGATTAGATTAATGCTGCCTGTGGTTATCCAATCAATTTTTATTGCGGGAATCAACATGGTTGACACGATGTTTATTTCCAACTTGATTGGTGAAGACGCCACGGCGGGAGTCGGCTCTTCCAACGCCGTCTTTCAACTTATCCTGTTCACGGTCATTTCGGCCTGTGTGGCGGGAGGTATTTTTACCGGTCAGTATTTCGGTGCTAAAAATACTCCCAAAGTCCGTGAAACGGTAAGCTGGAAAATTGTGATTGGAACTTCAATCGCCCTTGTTCTAACCGGGGTGCTAACGGCAGCAGCCTTAGCTCCTCAAAACGACCAAGGGCTTTTTTACTTTTTCCTCTCAAACAACGGAGGGCCAAACAGCGCGGCGATTAAACACGCTAAAGAGTATTGAGCGCTTGTTTCGTGGTCATTTGTGTTGCTGGGTCTAGTTTTACCGATCCAGTTTACTTTCGTTGAATGAGGTAAGCCGCTTATCCCGATGATTGTCTCAGGAACTGCCTTTATCATTAACAGTACGCTCAATCCACTGTTTATGACGGGCTACAACGGGTTGATCAAAAATTGGAGGTTTGACAACTACATTTCCGGTGACGCGGTTCGCCGGTACATTGAAGGTGCTTTAGAAAATTGGGAACAAATTAACCGCGACATTCAAAACGGTATTAATGTTCCCGCTGATATTGCTGGTTTAACTCCTGAACAAATTAAGGAAGAATCAGCCAACATTTGGTCTATCGTAGATGGCCGGGGAACCGACACTAGCTGGAACACAGTTTGAGGACAACTCAGCGAAAACCAGCGCGTTGTCGTAGTGGACTTGGCGCTTTGAAACGTGCCTGGTGCGATTTTACGTAACGAAGACATCGTTAAATACGGTCTAAGCGCTGCCGAGGTCAATAACATTGAACAGCTGCGCGATAACATTGTGAGCGTAACCAGCGGCGGAGAGGGACTAAACATCCTAATGCCTAAAGCTGGCCAAGCCGCAACTGGACAATTGGAAGGTATGGACTACGGCTTAATTGAGTACGACGGCCACAACCCAGTCTTCCGGGTAACTCAGTGGGGTATGGGTGTTAAAGGAGCCGCTTGGGGAACAATTACCTCAAGGGTCTTTGAAGCCGCAACCTACGTTGGTCTTTGTTTTGCGATGCCAAGCGTTCGTCACGCTTTCAGTCCGTTCTCACGTGACCAAGTTCTTTCCAAAGATCTATTCGTGAAAGTGCTTGGAAACTTTGGCAAAATTGCCTTCTCGGACGTATTGTTTTCACTGTCTCTAGCGCTTGTTCAAATCGTGATGATTAAACTGGGAGGTCCAACTTCCGGAGACTTAGGTATGAAAGCGATCGTGATTACGATGACGATTGTCAACCTATTCTTCGCGATTTTCCAAGGTTACCGGACTCTGATTCCTTACTATGTCGGAACACGTCTTGGAGCTGGTGACCCCGAAGGCGCTAAACTTGCCTTCAAACGCTTCTGCGGAATGGTGCTAATGATATCTTTCATTTTAGCGCTCATGCTTCTTATGATTGGTATTTTCGGAATGGGACCAATTTTCCGTCTCCCAGCCGGCAGCATGCTACTCTTCTACACCCAGTGGCACACCGTCTGACACGCGTTTGGATTCTTCTTCCTATCGTTCACGATGGTCTTCCTATCGGTTCTACGGGTAGGCGGAAGAGCGATGCTTTCTTCGGTTCTAGACGTTATATCGGCTTATGTGTTTATCGTCGGATGATTCTTGATTTCGCTTGGAATTAGTTCGGCTACCTTGCCGATTGATCCGGAAACCGGAGTCAAAGCGATTAACTGAACTGGAGTAACCGTTGCGCTAGTTGGAAACGGCTTCGGTGAGTTAATGAAGTGCATCGTGCTTGGAATCGCTGTTTACCGCGTTGACTGAGCTCGAACACTAGTTTAGACTACCGCTACTAATAAAAGTTCTGCTCCTGAGCGAGTGGAACTTTTTATTTTGTATAATGGAAAAGTTGTTTTGACAGAAAGGTTAAATCGCAATGAATATATATTTTGAATTGTTTGGAATCATCGGAGGAATTTTGGTGACGATTTCTTTCTTACCTAACGCCATCCGCACGATTCAAACCAAACAAACTGCCAACTTATCGCTTTCGCAGTACTTGATTTTTCACTTAGGAGCTCTCTTTTTCATGATTTACGGTATCGTCCTTCTAATTGCTAACGGTCCCGGTGCCTACGGAGCTTACGGATTAATCGTTTCTAACGCGATCGCTTTGTTGATGAATTCCATCGTAATTTTCTACATTTTCCGTAATCGTCGCATTTAGTTGGTCGGCAACTTTTGGAAATCTTTTTTCCAGTGGCTTTTTGTTTATAATTTCATCGGTAAAGAGTTGACTAACCGTTGGCGGTTGTCCACTGGTTTTTTGGGGGCTCACAGGCCCAACACAAAACTTCTTTACCTATCCGCCGCAAATACTTAAGTTAGGCGGGTAGATCCATTGCAAAGGAAGCAAAAGTGAAAAAAGGTTTTATTGTTAAAGGTCACATCGTTTACACTTCAAAACCGAGTCAGTTTGAACTAATCGAAAATGGCCACATTGTCGTAGAAGACGATGTCATCAAAGCAGTTGGCAAGGACATCCCTTCCCAGTATCATTCTTACCCCGTGAGCGACTACAAAGACAAGTTAATTATTCCTGGTCTAGTTGACACTCACATCCACGCTCCGCAGTTTACTAACCGCGGACTAGGTCTTGACAAAGAACTTTTGCCTTGGCTGGAAACTTACACTTTCCCCGAGGAAGCTAAGTTCAAAGATTTGAACTACGCTCGCAAAGTTTACAACGACTTTATTACGACCCTTTGAAAAAACGGCGTAACTTCCAGCGTTGTGTTTAACACCATCCACAAGGATGCGACTAAACTGCTGTTAGACATGTTTAAAAAATCTGGTCTTTCATCCTTGGTCGGAAAAGTTAACATGGACATTAACTCGCCTGATAACTTGGTTGAAAAAACTGAGGATTCTTTGCGTGACACCGAGGAAATTATTAAGGAATACCACGGTAAACACCCGCTAGTTAATCCAATCATTACTCCGCGTTTTGTGCCGACTTGCTCAGCCAAACTAATGCAAGGACTCGGAGATTTAGCTAAAAAATACCAAGTTCCAGTTCAATCTCACCTTTCCGAAAACAAAGGTGAAGTGGCTTGGGTCAAAGAACTTTTCCCCGATTCACCCGATTACGTATCGGTTTACGAGCGTTTTGGACTACTTGAAACTCCAACAGTGATGGCACACTGCGTTCAATCTAAGCAACCCGAAATTGAGAAACTGAAAAAATACGGCGTAATTGTTTCCCACTGTCCTTACTCAAACTTTAACCTTTTCAGCGGAATCGCTCCAATTCGGCGTTTCTTTGAAAACGGCGTTAAAGTTGGCCTAGGTAGTGACGTTTCCGGTGGACACGACAACTCGCTACTCCACAACATGGTCGCAGCGATCCACGGATCAAAGCTGCTCCAAGCTCACCTAGTTGAGAAAGAAAAAGCACTTACCACTCCGGAAGCGTTTTACTTAGCAACTAAAGGTGGCGGTGAAATGTTTGGTAAAGTTGGTAGTTTTGAACCCGGTTACCGCTTTGACGCTCTAGTAATTGACGACCGCTCACTTGGTCAAAACAAACCACTTGACTTATTTGAACGAATTCAACGTTTTGTTTACATTGGCGACGACCGGAACATCGAAAAAGTTTACGTTGGCGGAAAATTAGTTCCCCAACCCAATTTGTTAGAAAAACCGGTTTACTAACCGGTTATGCCCTGGGCACCGCACTATTTATGTAGTAAAATAGTTAGTGAGTACGCGACTAATCACTAGTCAAGCTACTCGTCGTTAGGTGCGAATTGCATAACAAAAAGAAACTCAGTTGGATCGGACAAACGCTAGTGGTTAGTTGAATTTTGACAACACTAGCTTTAAGTCTTAGCAGCATTTGGGATTACAGTCTAATTGTCGGGTGAATTTTTGGTTCGCTAATTAGCGGTGCCAACGCCTGGATGAACAGTGCTTACTCCCGCTGGTTGCTTGAAAATAGTTCCAAAGGTTTCGCGCTTGGTTTGCTTAGATCGTGAACCTTGCTTCTGGTGATGGCGTTAGTTTTGATTGTTGCCATCGCCGTTAATAAATTTTCCAACGGACTCGCGTGGTCAGAAAGTAGTTGACTTAGCTTTACAAAACCGGTTAATGTTTTTGCTGGGGTTGGAGGTTATGTTCTCACTAACTACACGTGGGTCGGTTTTCTTTGCCGAAAATCTCAGCCGGAGAAAATAACTAGTGCAACAACTTAAAGAAGCCTTTTTATCGGTTAAACTACAGCCCCACATTTTCTCAATGATTTTGGTGGTGTTGATTTTAATCGTTTTGTCAATCGTTGTTTATCTCAAGGTTAGTAAACAACCCGTTAACCGTGCGCCCGTTGGTGTAGCCCAAGTTGCCGAGCACTATGTTATGGGCGTGGACAACCTTTACCGTGATGTAGCTGGAAATAAACTTGAGCGTCCAGCGCCCTACATTTTCACTTTGCTCACCTTTTTAGTTTTTGGCAACTTGATTTCGCTAGTCGGAGTGCCGGCTGTCTCAACTTCTTACAGCGTGACTTTGACTTTGGCGTTAGTTTCTTGGATGGGCGTTTACGTAGTCGGAATCGTTTACAAACGTTGACGGTTCTGACTTCGTTTTTTATCCAACCCGCTTGAGTTAATCGGACAGTTTGCTCCGCTAATTTCGCTCTCTTTTCGTCTGTTTGGTAACATCATTGGCGGATCAATCATTCTTTATCTGCTCTACTACATGACGGGGTGAATTTGACAAATGATTCCCGTGGTTGGCGAGATCAATTTACTTGGTGCTTTAATTGCGCCCGTTTTTCACGCCTACTTTGACATTTTCAGTGGAATTGTCCAAGCTTATGTTTTCACACTTTTAACGATGCTATACTGGTCATTAGAAACCGAATAAACTAATTCACTTAAAGGAAAGGAATTCACTATGGAAAAAGGACTAATTGCGATCGGAGCCGCTCTCGCGCTTTTGCCGGGAATCGGGGTCGGAATTTCGCAAGGCTACGCCGCTGGTAAAGCTTGCGAAGCAGTCGGACGTAATCCTGAGGCACAGAGTAAAATTCGTACCACCATGATCGTTGGAATTGCGCTGACTGAAACAGCCGTGATTTACGGTCTTTTGATCGCGTTTTTACTTCTGTTTGCTTTCGGAGGTTAGGAAATTATGTGGCAGGCTGTAAACATTGACATCGCCGATAAACTGTTCCCCACTTGACCAACAGTGGTCGCAACTTTACTGGCGCTGTTAATTTTGCTTTTAGTTTTGACCAAACTGCTTTACAACCCTGTTCGCCAAATGTACAGCAAACGTCGTCGCTACATTCAAGACAACATTGACGAGTCTGAAAAGCAACTGGAAAAGTCCCGTCAAAGCCAAGTTTTGGCCAACGAAGAACTTCTCCACGCTCGCAACGTGGCCCACGCTATTATTAGCGACGCTAAAAAAGAAGCGCAAAGGTTAAAACTTGCGACAATTGAAGAAGCGAAAGACCAGGCCGACTCTCTGCTGGAAAAAGCTAAAGTATCGATTGAAAAGGCTCGCGAAGAGTTTTACAGCGACGCCCAAAAAGCGGTTGTTGATTTAGCGATTGACGCTGCTAAAAAGGTGATCGGCAAGGAAATGGATTCTCCGACTAACCGTAAACTAGTGGAAGAATTCATTGGTAAAAAATAATGGATAGCACCCAAAGTATTGGTTATGCCTTGGCGCTTTTCCAGCTCGCTCAAAAAGCGCGCAAAACTGCTCTTTTAAAAAAGCAGGCCGCGGAGTTAGCGGAGGTATTTCGCACTTACCCAACTCTAGCGTCGGCGCTTGATTCTTACCAATTGAGCACGCGGCAAAAAACCCAGTTCATTGAAAAGGCACTAACACGCAAATTTGACCGCTGACTAATCAACTTAATGCTCATTTTAGCCGAGCGGAAAAACGCCTACTTAGCGAGCAAAATTTTGTCTCACTTTGGCGAATTGGCTAGCCAAGCGCTCGGAGTGCAAAGCGGCGTGCTTTACTCGAGTGAAAAATTAACTCCGCAGCAAATTACGCGAATTAGCACCAAAATTAGCCGCCAAATGAAAAAACCGGTTGAACTAGTTAACAAAATTGACCAGGAGTTAATTGGCGGAGTTAAAGTCGTGATTGAAGACCAGGCTATTGACGATTCGATCAATGCCCGTTTAGAAGCGCTCCGTGAGCGTTTAACTTTGAAAGGAATTCTCCAAGATGGCAACTAGAGCATCGGACTTAGCGGCAATTCTTAGGCCGCAGATTGAAAAATTTACCCACCAAATTACACCTCAGGAAAGCGGGTACGTACTTAAAATCGGCGACGGAATTGCAACCGTCTCTGGTCTTGACAAAGTGATGCTCGGTGAACTGTTAAGTTTTGGCAAAAATCTTTACGGGATGGCTCTTAGTCTGGAAGAAGACGCGGTTGGTGTTGTGTTGATGGGACCAGCCCGTCACGTGAAAGAAGGCGACGTCGTTAAACGGACTAAACAAGTGATTTCGGTCGGAGTGGGCGATGCTCTGCTCGGTCGGGTAGTTAACGCGCTAGGTGAGCCGATTGACGAGCAAAAAGCTCTCAAAGGATTGGCCCGCCGGGAAATTTTCCAAATCGCCCCCGGAGTAATGACGCGCGAAGAAGTCAACCAACCGATTGAAACGGGCATTTTAGCAATCGATTCCATGATTCCGATTGGCAAAGGTCAACGCGAATTAATTATTGGCGACCGTCAAACTGGTAAAACCGCGGTGGCGATTGACACGATTATTAACCAGCGCGGCAAAGATGTTTACTGCGTTTACGTGGCGATTGGACAAAAAAGTTCCACGGTTGCTCAAATCGTGGGTAAGTTAAAACGTTACAAAGCGCTGGAGTACACGACTGTGGTTGACGCTAGTGCCAGCGAACAAGCTCCGCTGCAGTACATTGCTCCCTACACGGGAGTTACGATTGCCGAAGCTTGGCGCGAAAAAGGTAAGGACGTTTTGATAGTTTACGATGATTTATCTAAACACGCGGTTGCTTACCGAACTTTGTCGCTTTTGCTGCGTCGCCCTCCTGGTCGAGAAGCTTACCCTGGCGACGTTTTTTACCTTCACTCCCAACTTTTAGAACGAGCTGCTAAAATCAATCCGCAGCACGGCGGCGGTTCGATCACAGCTTTACCAATCATTGAAACGCAAGCCGGCGACATTTCCGCTTACATTCCGACCAACGTCATTTCGATTACCGACGGTCAAATTTTTATGCTGACAAGTCTTTTCAACCTCGGTCAACGCCCAGCTGTTGACGTAGGTTACTCGGTTTCGCGCGTTGGTTCAGCAGCTCAAATCAAGGCGATTAAGCAAGTAACTGGTTCGCTTAAACTCGAGTTGGCTCAGTATAACGAAATGGTTGATTTTGCCCAGTTTGGCTCTGACCTTGACCAAAGTACTAAGCGGGTTTTGAGTCACGGGAAAAAAGTGCTCGAGCTTATGAAACAACACCAGTACGCGCCGATTGACCAAATTGACCAGGCGATTTTGCTTTTAGCGGTCAAAGAAAAGTTAACCAATCCTTTGCCAGTTGAGCAAGTGAGTCAGTTTAAAGAGGAACTCTTACGTTACTTTGGCCGCGAATCAGTGGCCAAAAAACTGCGTTACCAACTAAGCCAGGCTAAAGCTTTTAGCCCCGAGCTTTATGAGCAGGTGCGCTGGGAAGTTTACCGCTTTGTCAAAACTTTCCTAAAAACTATTAAAAACTACGTCGCGGACGATCACGATCCGCTGCCAAAAATAGAGGAGCCTACTTCGAAGACTAATGCCGTCACTCCAAGAAATAAAAAGTCGCATAAATAGTGTTGTTGCGATCAAAAAAATTACTCGCGCTATGCAACTAGTCGCGACTTCTAAACTGCAAAAGTTACGTCGTCACTTTAGTGCTTCGGACCAGTTCTTTGCCAGTTTGGAAGCAATTTTTTGACCGACTTTGCGCCACTTTGGCGGAGCCAAAACGCTTTTTGGCGATAACCCAGACGCGCCAGTTCTTTGGCTGGTGATTACTTCTGACTTAGGATTGAGCGGATCTTACAATGTCAACGTTTTAAAACTAGCTCAATCTCAGATCGGTCCCCAAGACCGCCTAATTGTGGTCGGAACTAAAGGAGTGCGTCACTTTGAAACAATTGGTCGCAGCGTTGACTTAGCCGTTAGCAACTTAGGCGAAAACATTACTTACCGTTTAATTAACCAAATCGTGGACCGAATCGGCGACTTTTTGCTTGAGCAAAGCGTGAAAGACTTAAGAATCGTCAGCACCAAGTACATTAACTCAATTTCGTTTGAGCCTTTAGTGTGGTCGCTGGCCGAGGCAACCAGGCGGGCTGAAACGAGTTTGGACGAGGAGCTAACTGAGTTTGAACCCAAAGACGTTAGCATCGTTCACCAAATGATGCCCTTTTTCATCGCGGGTCTTGTTTTTGATAAACTGGTGGAGTCCAAAGTATCTGAGATGGCTTCTCGTCGGATTGCGATGGAAAACGCAACTGATAACGCCGCCGAATTGATCGACACACTAACAGTTCGTTACAACCAAGCGCGCCAAGCGGCGATTACCCAAGAAATTAGCGAAATTGTGGCTGGCAGCCAAAACTAGCCCGAAAGGAAAACATGCCAAAAAACTACGGAACGATTACCCAAGTTTTGGGACCAATCATTGATGTCAGGTTTGCCGACCATAAACTCCCGGCTTTACTGAGCGCGCTGGAACTTGACACCAAAGGTGAGAAACAAGTTTTCGAAGTCGCCCAACACATTGGTAACGACACAGCACGTTGCATCGCAATGGACTCAACGTTTGGACTAGTCCGCGGTCAAAAAGTTTTTGACACGGGCGGACCAATTTCGGTGCCCGTTGGACCAAGCGTTTTGGGTCGAATGTTTAACGTGCTCGGCGATCCGATTGACGAGAAACCTTTTACCAAAAAAGCACCCCGTGACTTTATTCACCGCAGCGCGCCAACTTACGCTCAACAAAGCACCGAGGCGCAAATTTTGGAAACGGGCATTAAAGTGATTGACTTATTGATGCCTTACGCTCGGGGTGGAAAAATTGGTCTTTTTGGCGGAGCTGGCGTGGGTAAAACCGTGCTGGTTCAAGAGTTAATCAATAACATCGCTACTCAACACGGCGGACTTTCAGTTTTTGCTGGCGTAGGCGAAAGAACGCGGGAAGGTAATGACCTTTACCACGAAATGGCTCAGGCGGGCGTTTTGGATAAAACTGCCCTTGTCTTTGGTCAAATGAACGAACCACCCGGAGCTCGTATGCGAGTTGGTTTATCAGCTTTGACCATGGCCGAATATTTCCGCGATAAACAAGGGCAAGACGTTTTGCTCTTTATCGACAACATTTTCCGCTTTACCCAAGCTGGTTCAGAAGTTTCGGCTTTGCTTGGTCGCATGCCTTCGGCCGTGGGCTACCAACCGACTTTGGCCTCCGAAATGGGTCAACTCCAAGAGAGAATTACTACCACTCAAAAGGGTTCGATTACTTCGGTGCAAGCCGTTTATGTGCCAGCTGACGACTTAACTGACCCAGCTCCGGCGACAACTTTTACTCACTTGGACGCCAAAACAGTTTTAGACCGGAACATTGCCGCGCTCGGGATTTACCCGGCCGTTGATCCGCTGGCTTCGGCTTCGCGGTTGCTTGACCCGGAAGTGGTCGGTGAAAAGCACTACCAAGTGGCCCAAGAAGTTAAAAACATTTTGCAGCGTTTCAAAGAACTGCAAGACATCATCGCGATCTTGGGAATGGACGAACTTTCAGAAGAAGACAAGAAAGTTGTTCAACGTGCTCGCCGAGTTCGGAACTTTTTGTCACAACCGTTTTTCGTAGCCCAGAAATTTTCGGGTATAGAAGGTAAGTTTGTCAAAGTGGAACAAACGATCCGCGGTTTTAGCGAAATTCTAGCCGGTCAACACGACAACTTACCCGAGAGCAGCTTTCTTTACGTTGGTACGATTGACGAAGCACTCGCTAAGGCAAAAAAAGAAAAGGAAGCTAACGCTTAGCGATGAAACAAATTCATCTGACAATCTTAACTCCTTACGGCGTTTTTTTTGACGACCCAGTTCCGATTGTGACGCTCAAAACAACCCGGGGTTACATCGGTATCCAAGCGGGTCACACCCCGCTCGTAGCAGCCCTAGACATTGCTCAAGCTAGTATCGGAGAGGAAAAAAGTCGCTCCCACAAAGTCTTGGCACTGGGCGGCGGTTTAATGCAAGTTGACGCCCAAGGTGTTAAAGTTGTTACTCCGGCCGCCGAGTTTAAAGACGCGATTGACTTAAAAAGAGCCGAGTCGGCCCGAATTGACGCCGAGAAAAGGCTTCGCGAGGAGAGACTTTCAACTAGCCAGCAAATTCGTTATACATTTAAGTTAGAGCGAGCATTAAACCGGATTAAAGTCGCTCGGGGAGAGTAATGCCCTGGTTTGTCCAACTAACGATTTATTTGATCTCCTTGCTCGTTTCCTTCTTTGTTTTAGCTCAAGTTGAGTGGGCTAAAATCATCCGAGTTTCCCGCCGCGAACTAGCTTGACTAGTCTACGTTGTCTTTTCAATCGCCTTAGCCGGTTTAATCGGTTACCAAATTAAGACTTTGGTGGAAATTTTTGCTTCCTTTTGGAAGTAGAGTTATTCAGCACTAAGAATAGTTAGAAAACCGTGCCGCTCCGCCGTGAGCAAGCGGTTTTTTAGTAGAATGTTGAATTATGGTGCAAAAATGACCGACTAAATTAACGCCTCAAACTGTGGAAGAGGCACTGCAAACTTTTCGCCACACCATTTTGAAGGTGGAAGTGCCAATTGAAGTTAAGTTTGAGTTGGAGTCGTGAGAAATTCTTGGTCAAGACAATGAGTACAATTTTCAAGGCAGCGGTCAGTGACGAATTGACAGCGAGTACGGCGGCGGACCTGTCAGCGTTAGTACAACTTTTAACGTCGTGGATGGCGAGTTGGAAATTGATGTTGAGACGGTCGACTACGACCATGTTTTTGACTGGGAAGACATCGAGTTTGAAACAACGAGCGGTTCGTTTTTTTATAACGACGATGACACCAACGAGCAATACCCCAACGATGATGACGAAGATTACTCGCAAGAAGTTAGCGAGCAAGTTAACGAGGAAGTAAACGATCAACTTGAAGTTCAGCGCGCGGAGGAAGAAGGCGATTTTTAGGCAGTTTTTTCCGAGCGATGCTCGTCAGTGGAAACGTTATTTCCTAGTTTTCTACCCGGTAATTCTCGGGGCGATGCTTTTTGCTTTGAACGGTTTTATTGACAACTTCATGGTCGGAAAGTATAACGCAGTAGCAGCCATCTCGGCCGCTAACCAGTGGACTAACATAGTTAACGGAATTGTGATCGGCGTGGCCGCTGCGGGCGGAGTTGTCTCGGCTCAACTCTTTTACTCGCGTCGTTACCAAGCTTTTAAGCAAATGGCGCGTTTTCGCTACGTGCTAACGACTGGCATGACTTTGGTAATTGCGATTTTAGCCTGAATCATTCCCGACGAGCTTAACTCGCTTTTCTTAAAGCGTCCCGAGCATTTAGCCAGCGAAGAAGTTCAGTACGCGAAAAACTTAGCGATGGCTCGTGAGTACATTCAAATCACCGCTTTGCAGTGAATTCTTTTCTCGATCTCGGGCAACTTAGGTATTCAGCTCCGCGAAGTAGGCAAAGGACACGTGACAGTTTACTGAGGCGTGGGAACGCTTTCAATGAACATCACTCTCAACGCAATTTTAATTTACGGTTTTGACGTGGGCGTCAAAGGAGCGGCTTGAGCTTCGGTCGCGGCCCGGATGGTTGCGATTATCGTCGGTTTTACTTTCGTAGTCAAAACTAACTCCCAACTCCGGTTTGCCCCTTGGACTGTTTTTAGTTTTGACTGGCACACGACCAAATTGTTTTTCGCTCGCTTCGCTCTTTTCTTTGCTTACACCACGATGGTGGCGCTTGTTACGTTTCGCAGTTATTTTTACGACATGGGTTATCCCCAGGGATCGCTCGGGCAAGGGATTGGCGCCACGGCTGTGCTCGGACTGAGCAATGCGATTATGAATGTGTTTACGACAGCTTTTGCTGGCGTAGGCGTGATGGCGGCTAACTTTGTCGGGTCAGAGCTTGGTAATGGTCGGATTGAATCGGCCAAAATTCACTCTAACCAGCTTAAAGGTTTTAACACTAGCATGTCGGTTGCTTTGTCAGTTTTAGTTGTGATTGTCGCTTCTTTTGCGCCGCTGATGACTTTTTTAGTCGACACACGTGACCCAAACGTTGACACAGGCGCCCAACTGATCGAAGTGCGTAACACTCTTTATGTCATCGCGCTTTTTTACCCGGTTTGAATTTGGTTTACCACGACTTACCGAAACGGCGTGTCGGGCGGACGAACTTTCGTTTTTTCCTTGACCGACTGGCTTTTTAACTTAGCGCAAATTGGTTGAGCTTGGATTGTAATGGGTCCACTTAAAGACGCTTGACCCGCTTTAGAGGGTCGTTTTTGACTTGCTTACATCGTGTTTTTTACATCCGATATTTTCAAACTAATTGCCCAAGAAATTAACTACTACACGATTGATTGAGCCCAGGTGATTGACGCTGCTCACGTTGAGGCTGATAACGCGCTCCAAAGCGGTCACGACGTGATTGATAGCGAACCGCTTGATGTTTAAAACTCGTTTATAATCTTTACACTTATGTACGACCACCAGCAGATTGAGAAAAAGTGGCAAAAGTACTGGTCTGATCACGATGTTTTTGCAACGCCCGAATTAACTAATAAGCGTCGCAAATATTACGTTTTAGACATGTTTCCTTACCCTTCGGGCAAGGGTTTACACGTTGGTCACTTAGAAGGCTACACCGCCAGCGACATCGTGGCTCGCTTTAAACGTCTCAAAGGATTCGATGTTTTACACCCGATTGGTTGGGACGCTTTTGGTCTGCCAGCCGAGCAGTTCGCCATTCAAACGGGACAATTACCGCAACGCTTTACGCCTCAAAACATTGCCAATTTTCGTCGTCAACTGCAAATGCTCGGTTTTTCTTACGACTACGCCAAAGAAGTTGACACTACCGATCCGAATTTTTACGCTCAAACGCAGGCGATTTTCAGCGCTCTTTATCGGCGCGGATTAGCCGAAATGCGCGACGTAGAGGTCAATTGGAGCCCCGATTTAGGCACTGTTTTAGCTAACGAAGAGGTTTTGCAAACGACTGATGGAAAACTGGTTTCTGAGCGCGGAAATTTTCCGGTCGTGAAAAAACCAATGCGCCAGTGAGTGTTAAAAATCACCGCTTACGCCGACAAACTTTTTCAAGAATTGGATCAAGTTGACTGACCCAGTTCGTTAATCAACTTACAACGCAACTGAATTAAAAACCCCGACGGATCGCTCCATTTACGCGACTGAGTTTTTTCGCGCCAACGCTATTGGGGTGAGCCGTTTCCGATTTTGCACGGTCCTCAGGGAGAAATTAAACTTGACCCCAATTTGCCCGTCACTTTACCCGTTCTTGACCAAATTAAATCCGGAGGTCAAGGCGAGTCTCCCCTAGCTAACGCCGATCCGAGTTGGCTGTGGGTTGAACTAGAAGGAAAAAAGTGACGCCGAGAAACTAACACGATGCCCCAGTGAGCTGGCTCTTCATGGTACTACCTAGCTTACATTTTGAAAAAGCGGACCGGCGGATATTTAGCGCTTGATTCGCCCGAGGCCCAAAAAGCACTCAAACACTGGTTGCCGGTTGACCTTTACATCGGCGGGCAAGAACACGCCGTTTTGCACCTTCTTTACGCTCGTTTTTGACACAAAGTACTTTATGACCTTAAACTAGTCCCGACTAAGGAGCCCTTTCTTAAAGTGGTTAACCAGGGGATGATTTTGGGTCCCGACGGACTGAAGATGTCTAAGTCACGTGGCAACGTGGTTAGTCCCGACCAAATCGTTTTAACTTACGGAGCCGACGCACTAAGACTTTACGAAATGTTTAGTGGTCCTCTTGAGGAAACTAAAACTTGGTCCACGCGCTCGCTCAGAGCGATGCGTAAGTGGCTCGACCGAGTTTGAAACGCAGTTCGCAAAACCGCCCTAGGCAGTTCCCAAATTACTAGCCAATACCATCTCATGCTCAAACAAGTGGGTCAACTGGTCGAGCAACTTAAATTCAACGTAGCAGTTTCCAAACTGATGGTTTTTGTCAATGCCTTGATCGCTAATCTCAAAGCAAGTTTAGATGAACTGAAAGGATTTGCGGTCGTTTTGTCGCTCTTTGCACCCCATTTGGCCGAGGAAATTTTGGCTTATTTAAAAGAAAAACCGCTCCATGAACAAACTTGACCTAGTTTTGACCAGCGCAAAATCGTGACTGAACCGACTATCTTAGCCGTCCAAGTTAATGGCAAATTACGAGCTACTTTGGAAATAGATGATCCTCAGACCAGCGCTAAAATAGTTCGTCAAAAGGCTGAGTCTTTGCCCGCTGTCAGTCGCTATTTAAAAGACGTCCAAGTTCTCAAGGTGGTCTACGTAGCGGGCAAAATTATTAATTTTGTGCTTAGGTCCGCTCCAAAGACAGTTAATTAGCGAGTGTTATAATCAAAAAATGTACCTAATTTTTTCCGATGCCGACCACACTATGTATGACAAAGGTCCGGCCAGTTTAAGTCGCGAGAACCAAAGCAAAATCCACCAAGCTCAATCCCACGGCGCCGAGTTTGTGGTTGTGACTGGTAATGGTTACTTCAAGATGATTAAAGGACTAGCGCTTGAACTTAGTCTGCGCTACGTAATTAGTTCGACTGGAGCTTACATTTACGACCGTCAGCTAGAGAAACCGCTTTTTGCTAAGACGTTAGAACCGCAAGTCGTCCAAAGTGTTTACGAGCATCTTTCTGACCAAGGAATTTACTTTTGCGCCTGAACTGAGCACGATTTTTTCATGAGTTCTGAGCTGGCAGAAAGACTTGATGCTCAGCACGAAATACGTCTCCAAATGATCGGTGATTTAAAAGTTTCGCCTTTTGATCCAACTCGTCCCGGACTTTTAAACTTACTGCTGATCAGTCGCGCTGATAAATTAGTCAAAGCCCAAGAGGTAGTTAGTGAGCTCAAGTTAAACTGAATTCTAGTTGACGACCACACTGTCGCGGTTTTACCACCCCAAATTTCCAAAGGTTTTGCCGTCAAGTGATTAGCTAAACACCTCGGAGTTAGTTTGGAAAAAGTCATGACGATTGGCGATTCGGCTAACGACATTTCAATGCTGGAACTACCAGTCTACTCTTACGCGGTAGCTAACGCGGATCAGAAAACTAAAAAAGCCGCTCGTTTTCACGCTGCTGCGGTTGACCAGAACGGTTTAGCCCGCGCAATTGACGACTTTTTTGACCGGCAAAAAGTTAATTTATTGCCGCCCGAAAGTTAAACATGACTCGACTTAAACCGACCGATTACGTTGCTAAATATTTGCTCAACACTCAAGCGATCGCCCGGCGGTTTTTACCCAAAAGCTCAACTACTTTGCAATTTTTTCAGTGGGACGATAACGTTGTCTTAGCAGGCATGAGTCAAGTATTAGAGTTTTTGAAAAAAAACACCGCTACACACCGCTACCAAATTCGCTACTTACCCGACGGCAAACTGCTCAAAGCGCGCCAAGTGGTTTTAGAGCTTGTGGGACCTTACCACGAGTTTGGGCATTATGAGGGCGTGATTGACGGGATTTTATCGCGCTGCTCTTCTCTTGCGACTAACGCGCGCCGCTGCGTCAAGGCAGCCCAAGGCAAAGAGTTAATTTTCATGGGTGACCGAGCCGATCTTTACTTAAACCAACCTTATGATGGCGCCAGCATCTATTTGGGCGGCATTAGAAAGCAAGTCACCCGCGCGCAAGCGCTAGGTCATGGTGCTCAAGTTGTCGGCACAGTCCCCCACGCTTTAATTCAAATGTTTGGCGGTGATTCAATCAAGGCCTTGGAAGCATTTAAACTCGTTTTTCCTGACCAGCCTTTGGTAGCCTTGGTTGACTTTCATAACGACGTCATTAACGAGTCGCTCAAAGTTTGGCAGCGTTTTGGCAAAGAGCTTTTTGGGGTTCGCGTTGACACCGCGCGCAATTTAGTGGACGCGCATTTTAAAGACACTGCCCAGCGCGGTGTCACGCCGCTTTTGATTAAAGACTTGCGCCGCGAGTTAGACCGCGTTGGTGCTCAAAAAGTAAAAATCATCGTTTCATCTGGTTTTTCGGCTGAGCGCATTGCTGAGTTTGAAAAACAAAAAACCCCGGTTGATGTTTACGGAGTTGGCGCAGCTTTGATGAAAGTAGAAGTTCTTTTTTCGGCTGATGCGGTTAAGCACAATAGTAAACTGATCGCTAAAGTTGGACGCGGCTACCAAAAAAGTCCCGGTCTGAAAAAGTTGGACTAGTTTTAATTAACGCGCTGACTGACCAACTAGTTGAGGTGTTTTCTCTTCTTGAAGACTTTGAACTAGTTGGACAATTTTTTGGATTTCCGCGTTTTTATTGCGTCACCAATTCGGACTCCAAATGCGGTGAATTTTTCATCCGCGTGATTCTAGGTAAGCTTGCTTGTGAATATCTCTTTCGCGGGCCGTTTGAGAACTGTGGTAAAACTTACCATCGCACTCAATTCCCAGTATATATTTGGTCTGGTCATGATTTTTAATCGCTAAATCAATTCGGTACCTTTACATTTTTGTTTTGAAGTTAATTTTTTCTAAAGCCATTTTTAAACTACCTATAATGAAACTATGAGAATAAATTTGCATCAACACACTTTAAGCATAAAAAATGGCGAGTCACCAAATAGAAATCTTGATATTTCAAAAGATAAAACGGTCGAAAAATTTATTAGCAATTTAGAAAACTGAGATGTGGGCATTGTAGCCATTACTAACCACAATTGATTTGATTTAAAACAATTTAACTTTTTGGAAAAAAAGTTAAAGGAAAAAAACATACTTTTACTACCTGGAGTAGAACTGGACATTGAAGACTCAGAGGGACATAGGCATAATTTAACGATTATTGTTGATAATAAACATAAAAATGAATGAAGCAATTTTGTAATTAAACTTGTTGAAGGGAAAACTAAAGCTAAAAATTGTAAAGTTAAAATTTCTGAACTAAAAAAACATGTTCAAACGGAAAAGACCCTATTTTCAAACTCAATTTTTTTGTTACCTAGTAGGCAAAAGGGAAACAAAAAAACTTCGTATGAAGGTGATTTGCCGAAAGAAGATTTAAATATTTTGCAATCATTCAGTCATTTTTGGTTTTGAGAAACATCATCACTAAGTTCTACTTACATATTAGCCTTTGAAGAAAAACCTGCAATTCTTGGTTCGGATGAAAAAGATGTGTTGGAACCTAAGTATGGCAAATTACCAGACATCAAACTGAAAATAGATAGTTATCACAATTTAATAAAATTTTTCAAAAGAGATAAAAGTTTTATCACTAGTAAACTAAAAGAAAAAAATGCGACTTCTATTGAGATAAAACCAAAAGAATGAAAAAATCCCTTGAAATTAATTTTATATGAAGATGTAAACGTGATTATCGGACCTCGTGCAAGCGGTAAATCCGACATTCTGAAAGCAATATGTGAAAAAATTAAAGAAGAAAAGGGAGAAGATTACAAAGTTTACGATCCCAACTTTTCCTTTGACAAATTAATAGAAAACAAAACTAGTCAATTTTCAAATAAACTGGATTTGGAAAAAAAATTGGAAACAATTAATTTTTATGCCAAAAATATGGAACATCTTAATTCTAAAAGTAACATCAAAAATTACAAACAAATTGTTGAACATTACAAAAATTACAAACCTAATCAATATAAAAAATTGTTGAATTTAACATTATCAACTGATATGTTGCGTAACAAAAAAGATTATGAAAAGAAAGAAAGTAGATGAAGTGAGTTTGATGAAAATATTAATCACATTAAGGGAGTAAATAAAATAATTGAAAAAAATAGTGAAGATGACACGATAAAAAAACACTACCCCTTAATTACGGGCATCCTTAAAAAATTGTTTGAAATTGAATTCGAACTTTATAAAGTTTTTTATAATCAGGTTAATGTTGCTCATATTTGCGATAAATTGTTTTCTGAAATTAAAAAATTACTCGAGCAAAGTAAAATGTTTTTTGCTTTACCTAATCAACTAGGTATCCATGAAAAGTTTTCGGCAAGAGAAGAACTTTTTGATTCAGTAAGTAAAGTTCTAAATAAAGAAGAATATGAAACTAGTAAATTGGAGTTAGGCGAAGTTTCCGACAAAAAAAAGTTATTTGTTAAAAGAAAATATAAAATTTTGAAAGGAAATAAAAAAGATGGTTATGAAAACCTTAACAAGCGTAGTCCAAAAGATTGTAAAAATCTGATTGAATTAATTGAAACTATATCACAAAATATCTGAAAGAGCGAACTGTCTAAATTTATGGTGGAATTACAAGGTTGAAAAAATCAAAAAAATGCAAACATAACTACCGATGATCTTGTTTGATTCAAAAATATTATTGTTGATCAAAATGGCAATGTTTGCAATCCATCAAGCGGAGAGAAACAAATTATAAAGTTAATGGCTCATTTAAATGAGGACAAAAATTACTTTTTTATTGATGAACCAGAACAATCTTTAGATCAAAGTTTTGTAAACGATAAAATAGTAAAGATTATTAGAGATAAAGCTAAAAATAATAAAACTTTCGTGATTGTAACTCATAACGCAAATATTGGTGTTAGGAGTCTGCCATACCAAACCATTTATAGAGAACTTTCGGAAGATGGAATTGCTGATAATAATGAAACTTATTATGGGAATCCTTTTTTAAATGAAATGACATCAATCAATGATGATAAAAAAAGTGTTAAGTGATCAGATATTTGTAGCAAAATTTTGGAAGGTGGTAAACCTGCATTTTTAGATAGATGAAATTATTACAGAGGTGAAAATAATGAGTAGTGAAGAAATATTCAACATAGTAATTGAGAAAGCTGAAGACAAAAAATACATAAAAATAACAAATTGTTTAATTAAGGATAATGAAGATAATAGTCAAAAAATTAATCTTCTGGAACCTGACGAAGTTGAATTTACAAGTTTATTAAATTGAGTTTTCAGTTTTTTATGAAATCTCCCTAACATTGATAATATAAGTAATATGAGCATTTCAGTGGCAGAACCTAAAGAAGGTGAACCCGTTGATGACAAAATACTTAATAAATTTAAAGAACTTTTTTTGAAGGAAATAAAATTAGTGGCTGAGGAAATAGCAGAAAAAAGAAAAATAATTGATACGGAGAAGATAAAAATACCAGTTTCATAATATTTTTTTCACCGACTAATAATTTGTGACTATTGCGCATGCTTGATTAAAATGTATAATTTGTAAAGTTTATTTTTATTCACAGTGTGCTTCCCTTGTTTTTCAATTAATTCAAATGTTGTTCGTAGAAAATATACAAACTTAGGTGATTAAGATTTAGTTGACAATCGACCTAAGTACACGGCAAAATTCCAAAAATCATGTTCCTTTTACACCTTAGCACAAGTTATTGACTTAGGTGATTTTTTTTCATTTGGCTAACGATTTGAAAGCAAAATCCTTTTTTACCCCGATCAAACCGTTAGTTATTCTTAAAAGTTCCAACTTTTAGCCAACTTACCCAACTTTGGTTGGGAGGAAAATTGAAATTAGCTAACTTTAAACCTTTATCAAGTTGTGAACTAGACCAAGTTTCAGGCGGTTGAGGATGGGTCGCCGTCGCTTTGCCGTTAATTTTTGGTTCGATTCACCAAGTGATCGCCGCTATTCACGCTTCAAACTCAAGCGTTGGCAGTTTTAAAGACGGAAAACAAGAAATTAAGTGGGATAAGCGCGAAACGTCTAAACCCACGAGTCAGACTTACCGAGTGGTTTACTATGCCTATTAAGCATTTACCTCACCAACTTCGTCCGCGCGAAAAGTGTTTGCGCTTAGGAGCTGAAAATTTAAGCGACATAGAACTATTGGCGATTTTTTTACGTTCAGGCCACCACCAACAAGATGTGATTGATCTAGCTAAGAAAATTTGGCAAAGATTTGGAACCTACACCACTTTGGCGTCTTTAGGAATAACCGATTGACACCAAATTCACGGAATTGGATTAGTTAAGGCGATTGAACTCAAGGCGCTTTTTGAACTAAGTCGGCGGATTGGTAAAACGACTGATGGACAGCGAATCGAGAACGATTATCAAGCAGCAAACTTTGCCCGCTGAAAAATCGCAACAAAAAACCAGGAACAGTTCCTGGTTGTTTTGCTGGACCAGAAAAACGCCGTTCTTTACTGGGAGACGATCTACAAAGGAACCAACTCTTTTGTCTCAATTGAACCGGCCAAAATTATTGGCACCGTTCTCTCTTTTCAAGCGCGCCGTTTTTACTGCTTCCATAACCATCCGTCAGGAAAAACTAATCCTTCTCCAGCCGACCGAATGATTACTTCTAAAATTGTTCAGTGCGCCAAAATATTTGGCATTCAACTACTCGGTCACATTGTTGTTTGTGCCGACGGATCTTATGAAAAAATCTAGTAACGGTAGTTACGAGCGTTAGCCACGATCATGATAGATCCGACTAAAATAAAGATTGCGTTTAATGATCCGAGAATTCCGCTGACTAGACCAGTTGAGGTGTTGACGATGTTAACTATCGCTGAAATCAAACTAAGGGCCGAAAGCACAATCCAGACGATCGCCCAAATTTTAAGCGTGTTAGGATTCTTAACAATCATCAGCGGTAACACGTAAAGTAGCAAAAACAGAATGTTAGCTGCAATAACACCCCAGAAAAAGCCCATCGCGTTTTGACCTACTTCACTGTTGTTAAACGCCATCACAATACCAGTTATGATGGCTGCTATCGTTATTAAAACACCAATCCAGACCAAAAGTCTTCCTATAAAAAAGTTGGGCTGACCTGTGTTAGTCTCATAAGTTTCTCTCATTCTTCTTATCTCTCCGTTTCATCTTTTTGATAGATTTTTGGCAAATCTAACGCTAAAATTATAATCGTTTTAAGAGTGAACTTTTACCTGGCTAGTCAAAAAAAAGTGGCTCCGGACACTTAATTAAACCGATTTTTTAACGGGGTAATTTAAATTGCTCCACCTTACTTGAGACACTGACAACCTCCTTGTATAATGAGAGTGTAAATAGAGATATTTACGAAAATTGAAAAGTTGAGTGGATTGGCCAGTTTGTTAAACCGAGAGTTTGTGTAGAGTTGTTTTCTGACAAACACTTTTGGCGAACAAAATTGGATTAAACGATCCTTGAATTAAGGAGAAAACATGCTTCTAAAAATGTCGTTACTACTAAACAGCGCGATCGCGGCTGCGTCACCGACGACGCTTGCGAGCACCGCAACCCAAGAGGCCCAACAGACAAAATGAAATTGTGGTGGAGAAAATGTTTTAAAAAGCGAACCACAAAATGCGTGGATTTTAACGGATGAGTTACGTTTTTGAGAGGATAACATCCAACCAACGTGGTTTGATCTTTTGGGCATCTACGCAAAGTTCACTATAACTAGCGCGGGAATTAAAAGGATGTATGAACACGCCCAAAAAGGAACCGAAACTGCTTTGATGTTAACTTTAGCAGCTAGAATGTGAATTTCCTTCCCGATGGCTGGTTACTTAGTTATAAACGCTCCCCTTTGAAAAGATTTAGACCAAGGACGCGGAATTAGTTTTGAATTTGTATTTAGCATTAAAACTAACTATTGAGTTTTATAAAGTTTAACCAACTACATCAGCGCTTCACATTTAGGGCGAAGCGCTTTTTTTTAGGCGGCTATAAGGTTAAAATTGCGAAAAATTCCTTGGATCGATTTTTTGCGCTTGATTGGCTTTGACAATAATCAAAATTGAACCAACCAAAATTAAGACCGCATTAGCTAGACCAAGTACGGTTGAGAGAGGACCGAACATCCTTAAGTTAAGAGGCAAAAAAACTAAACCAAGAACTGCCAAAATTAGTCACACGATTGCCCAAACTCTCATAACATTAGTTCTTTTGACAAGAAAGAGAGGTAAGGCGTAAAGAAGGTTGCCAAGGGCTGAGTAAATGCTCGTTGCGATCACAAAACTATCGCGGTTTGCTTGCCCCATGTTATATTCAGAAACAAAACTGGTTGGTGAAATGAGGGCCAGTAGAGTTGTGAAAAGCGACACCACAACCGCTACCCAAATAAGTATTTTGCCGGGCAAAAAATTGGGTGCTTGAACAGCGTTTGGCTGGGGTTGACTAATTTCTGCATGCTGCGCGTCAGTCTCGTAAGTCGGTTTCATTTAGATTTCTCCGTTTCAATTTTTCAAATGATTTTAAGCAAAGTTAGACTTTGACATTATAGACCAACTTGGTTTAGCAAGTTTGGGGTGTTTTTCCAAAAGATTAAACTAACAGTCAATCTTCAAATTTGTCGCACCTAGCGCGCCCAGATTTATAAAGTATAATTCGCTTATGGCTAACCCGCTCGTAGAACGTTGGCAAAATGCCTTGGTCCAAGACCCCTTGTACAAACGTGATTTAAACCATTTAATTCGGAAAGATTTGAGCGTTCGTTTTCAAGAACCACTCGTTTTTGGCACCGCTGGCATGCGCGGACTAATGGGTTTTGGGCCCGACCGAATTAACGAATTAACTATCGCAGCGGCCAGTCAAGCTTACGCCCAGTACTTACGCACTTTGCCAGCTAAAGTGCTCAAACAAGGCGTGATCATCGGACACGATAACCGCGCTAATTCGGACTTTTTTGCTAAAGTGACTTACGACGTTTTAAGGGCTCACCAAATTAAAGCATTTTTGTTTGAAGCAAACGAACTCCAACCTTCGCCATTAGTTTCTTACACGGTCCGTAAATTATCTTTGGCTGGCGGGATTGTGATTACGGCCAGTCACAATCCTAAGCAGTACAACGGGTTTAAAGTTTACGACCATCTGGGTGGTCAACTTACGGGCGAGGCTGCTAAAAAAGTTCAAGCCAACATGGTTCAAGTTGATCCGCTTCAAGTGAAGCGAAAAGTTGGTGGCTATGCCTACGTTAGTCAAGACATCGTGGAAAGTTACATCCAAGCACTTTTACAACTGCGGCAAAGACCCGATGATTCGAAAGTTTTAAAAGTCATCTTTTCACCGCTTCACGGAACGGGCGGAAAAATTGGCGATGAGTTGCTCAAACGGATGAACATTGAACATCTCAACGTTAGTCAGCAAATGGTGCCAGACCCAGATTTTCGCACTCTTAAGTCGCCTAATCCCGAGGACGGTCACGCTTTCGCGCGCTCGGTTTCGCTGGCCCGCACTCAGAAAGCCGACTTAGTAGTTGTGACTGATCCTGACGCTGACCGATTAGGCGTAGTCGTCAAATATAAACACCGTTTTAAATATTTGAACGGAAACCAAGTCGCCGCTCTTTACTTAGATTACTTAATTAACCAACTTAAGCAGAGCGGTCAATTGCCCAAACGCGGTTACATCATTAAGACGACTGTTTCGGGTGAGTTATCGGCCCAAATTGCCCGCCGCGCGGGACTAAAGGTTTACCAGACTCACGTTGGTTTTAAAAACATCGCCGAAAAAATTGAGGCGCTAGACAAGACTAACCAGCAGTTTGTTTTTGCTTACGAAGAGTCGTATGGCTTTTTGCTCAATCCAAACATTAGTCGCGACAAAGACGCGCTCCAAGCTTTAGTTGGAGTGGTCGAGATGGCTAATTATTACAAAACGCAAGGCACTAACCTTTACGATCGCTTGCTTGAACTTTTTAAAATGCACGGCATTCACCGTTCGATTGTCATGTCAAAAGTACTGACACCAAGCGCCCAAGCCAAACTGTTTACTAGACTCAAAAAAGTTCGCAAAATTGCCGGTCAAAAAGTGGTTGAAAGCGTTGATTATAACGTTGGTCGGCATCCACTACCTAACCAAAACATGCTCAAAATTACTTTGTCTAACGGGACTTGGTTTGCCATCCGACCTTCGGGCACCGAGCCGAAAGTTAAGATTTACATTCAAACAATTGGTACAACCGAGCAAGAATTAGTTGACATTGTCACAACCGAAAAAACGATTAGCAACTTGATTGAAGATAACATCGAGTCGCCCATCCCAACTAAAATTAAAATTAGTTCGATAATTCGCTACGGACTTTTTACTGCCATTATCGCCGCGCTTTTAGTGGTTGTCTTTCTTTACGTTTATAAGGGCGCTCGGAACCGAACCGTTTTTGACGTGGCTCACTTAGTTTTTAGTTCACAAATGCGAATTGTTTGGTTTAGTTTGGTCGTTTGAATGACTTTCACCCTCGTGTTAGAAGCTTGGGTTCGGAAAAGGATGCTGACTCTTCAAAACGAAAAAGTCAAGTTTCACCACTTAATCATCGCTTCTTTCATGGGTCTAATGATTACTTTTGTAACGCCATTTTCGATCGGCGGTGATGCGATCGGCTACTGGTACTTACGCCGCAAAGGAGTGCGGCGTGGTCCGCTTTTATCTTCCATTATTTCTTCGCTTGTCATTTACCAAGCGGGGATTGTTTTGCAAACAGCGGTTCTGCTGCCGATCGGTTACCCAATTTACCGCGACTTTCTTTCGACTAATCAAACTGGTTCTCGAGCGACTTTAATTTGGTTTTTGGTCGGTCTTTCGTGAAACTTATTCGCTACGATTATGATTTTCTTACTCAGTCTCCACGTGCGTTTTCAACACTGAATAGTTGAGAAAACGATTTCATTTTTAGAGTGGCTGCCCTTTGTAAAAATTTACGACCCCGGTATTTGAGCCGCCCGGGTTCAATTTGAATTTGCCGAAATGCGCCAAGGCATGCGGTCGCTGTGAGCTAAATGGTGAATCGTTTTTGAAATCATTTTTTACACGTTTTTACCGGTTTTTTTCCAACCCCACGCTTTAGTGCTTTCTCTGGGCGGATTTGTTCGCACGGACTTATCGCGCGGGACTTACTGATCCCAAATCGTTACTTTTGACATTATTAAAACGGCCAACTCGCTCTCGATTACTCCGGGCGGAAGCGGAACTGGTGAATGGTTAAACATTACCGTTAACAAATACCTTTACCAAGATTCGGAATTTTTACACGAAAACAACTTAACACCCGAATCGCTCGCTTCGGGAATCGATCTAAACTGGAAACTTCTTTGAGTTTGACCTTCCCTAATTATGTCGGCGCTCTTGGTCTTTAACATTAGTGTTGGTGAGCGTCGCGTTAGACGTTACTCACTGATTAATAAAAACTTGCGTTTGGCTGGCAAAAAACGCGGACGTTCCACGCGCGTTTATTACTACACTGCGTTGCCGTGGATTTTAATTTTGACGATTTGAATTTTGCTGATCTTTTTCTACCCGAACTAAACTAAGTCGCCCACTCTTTTTGACTAGGTGTCAATGGTTATCTAAGACAAATTTTTGAGCGTGGGTTTTGCTGAGGCAAAACTGGGTAATGTTATCTAACTTTTGGGAACTAACTTTAATCGGCGAAGCATTTTGGTAAATTAGTTTCCAAACCAGCGCGGCTTGAAAAGTTTGCCGCTCTAAAAATGCGATCCGGAAACCAGTTTTTTGCCAGTGTTTGAATAGTCGTGCCACTTTACGGTTTTTCTTAACTAGGATCTGGTTACTCAAACAAAACCAGCGGTAGTAAGCTTGCTTTTGTTTGGTTGGTAATTCGGCTAGTTTAACTCGAATTCGGTTGCGAGCAAAACGGGGATCATCGTTAGTTAAATCGCTTGCAAATTCAAGACCGCGTTTAGTTAGGTAAACTCGAATTTGGTCTTTTCAGTAGCGGTGTAGAAAAGGTCTTTTGACACGCATGCCTTGGATTTGGTGGTCTTTTCGCATTCCGAAGTAATCGGGCTGGCGCTTAGTTTTCTGGTGTCAAAGAGCCGTTTCTAAAAAGTCATCTTTGTGGTGAGCCGTTAAAAGCATTTTTGCTTGGTAACGCTGGTAAATTTTTTGAAAAAAGTCGTAACGAATTTGCCGAGCTTTGGCTTGAAGATTGCCCGTGCCATTAATTTTTTTTGCTCGCAAAACATGGCACTCAATTTGGTAGCGCCGGCAGTAAGATTCGACCAAAGACTGGTCGGCATCGCTAGTTTTTCTCAGTTGGTAGTTGACGTGAGCCACGACCACTTTTTGGCGTCGGTACTTATGGAGCAAGAAAATTGAGTCGGGTCCGCCACTAATTGCCAAAACTTTCATGCCTTGAATTATAGCCTGGTTAGTTAAAGCGGTTCATGGCGCTTTCTAACCCCTCTTCAACTAGCGACTCCACCATTTGGAGCAAACGTTTTTTTTGACTGTTTAAAACTGCGATTTGACTAGTGCTAAAAGAACTTAGGACGTAAGTTTCTAAGTTGCCTTGCACCGGTCCGATCCCGATTCTAAGTCGCATGAAATTATCTTGACCAAGTTGCTCGATGACGCTTTTAACTCCGTTATGCCCGCCGCTTGAGCCGCCTTGCCGCAGTTTCATTACGCCCGTGGGTAAAGCCGCTTCGTCGTAAATAATTAAAATTTGGGTCGTTTCAATTTGAAAGTAGCTCGCGAGTTGGCTGACAAAGTGACCCGACAAATTCATGTACGTGCTTGGTCGCGCCAAAATTACTTGCCCCGACTTACCAAAACTGCCTTGGAACTTGCTCTGGTTGAGCTCTATGTTCCAGAGTTTACTTATGGCGTCAATCGCTTTAAAACCAATGTTGTGGCGGGTATTCGCGTACTTTGCACCCGGGTTACCAAGACCGACAATCAAAATCATTTATGAATTATAACCACTATTGAGGCAGCGGTTCAAGTTGCTGGTGGCTCAAAATGTGGCTCTTTTGCCGATCGCAAGCTAGGGCAATCATCGCTGCGTTGTCGGTGCAAAGTTCAAGTTTCGGGATTAAAACTCGCTCGTGAAGTTGACTAAATTCGTGGCGGAGTCTAGAGTTAGCGGCCACCCCTCCGCTGAGGATGATGCTGCCGTACTCTTGAGAGTGGAGGTGTCTCTTAAAAGTTTCAATCACGTAGTTGCAAACGTGATATTGGAAACTTTTGGCCACAAGCAGTTTTTTTTCAGTTGAAATTGGTCGGTTTTCCCTGAGATACTGCAAGACTTTCGTTTTGATGCCAGAGAAAGAAAAATCACCCTCTTCCAAGAGATCCAAACTAAAATCAATTAAATTTTCGTTAGCGTAATCACGGCTAATTTTGTCAATCGCCGGACCGCCGGGAAAACCAATTTCAAGCGCTCTTGCCACTTTGTCAAACGCTTCACCCAGCGCGTCATCGCGCGTCTCGGCCAAAAGTTGGAAAGTTAAGTAATTATCAACTCTTCAAATTTGGGTGTGACCACCCGAAACAACTAGCGCTAAAGCCGGGAAAGTAATTTTGCCGCTAAACTCAACGCTCAAAATGTGGCCGTGCAAATGGTTAATGCCAAAAATGGGTTTTTGGTAAACAAAGCTGAGTGCTTGGGCCGTTAGTCGTCCGATGTGGAGCGAACCGATTAAACCGGGTTTTTCGGTGTAAGCGATCGCATCAACTTTTGAAAGGTCAAACCGGTTAATTAAACGGGGTAGCAGTTCGGCTAAGTTTTGACTGTGTAAACGCGCGGCGAACTCGGGCACTGTCCCGCCAAAGTGGCGGTGAAATTCGGCCTGACTTTTTTGCTCCAAAGCCAAAATTTGACCGTCTTGGTAGTAAGCGATCGATGTGTCGTCGTGCGATGTTTCAAAAGCTAGAATTTTCATACGGCAGCCTCCGGTTCTTTCAGGTAAATCGGCTCTAGTTTGGCTAGGTTATCGGCTTTTTTAAAGTGGTCAAGTACTTTGGTTGGGTGTTTAAAAAAAGCCCGGTAGTAGTCAAAAGGCTCGCTCGGGCAAAGTCGGACTAGTTGACAATTTAGTCGACCGTTTTCAATTTGACCAAGGTAACTTTGGGTTTTGGAAGCTTTTAAGTAGTAGGTGCCGTCAACTTGGTTAGTGATAAAAGAGAAAGTGTTAGCGACTCAAAGCTCGGCCTGAGTGGTCAAAGCGATGCTGCGTGCTAAAACCAGGCTAGCGCGACTACCCATGAAAGAACCCGGTCCCAGCGTAACGTAGTAGCGACTGATTTGGTCAGCCCGGAGCGAGTTTTCACTCATCAAATCTTGAAAGACTTGGGGCAAATTTTCACTTTTTTCCCGGCAGTCTAAAAGGTGACGCGTCCAGACGATGTGATCGTCTTTGACCAGCGCCACAAAAAGGTCGGGCAAAGTTGTTTCAAAGATAACTTTGTACATAGCAGAAGTATTTTAACTCTAAAAACGTGCTCTTAAAAAGTTAATCTTGCTGCCAAGTTTAGACCACTTAACTTCGTATTCGCTCGGAAAGTTTTTTTGCTCGCCCAACTCGGCGTGCCAATCGTAACTAACTTGCTCAAGTTTGAGACCAAAATCTTGGATCAACGCCAGCGACTGGTCAAAAAAGACACGGTTGTCAGTTTTAAGTTGTAAGATGCCGCCCGGTCTAAGCATCGCTTGGTAAATCTTTAAAAATTTTTGATCAGTTAAACGTCTTTTGGCGTGCCGCTTTTTAGGTCAAGGATCGGGAAATGTTAACCATATTTGAGCTAACTTACCTTGGAAAAGACGGGGTAAATGCTCCGCGTCACCCACCATGATTTTTAAGTTTGGAACAAAATGGTGAATTTTATTGAGAATAAAACTAACCGCCGCGAGATTTTTTTCTAACCCCACAAAAGGCTGCTTATGTTTGTGATTTGCTCAGGCGACTAACATCGCTCCCTTGCCCGTTCCGATTTCCAAGATCGTGTCTTTTTCAAGTTGGTAAGGACAAGTTTTAATTAGGTAAGGCGAGCGAATAAAACGGTCGATGAGAGATTGCTTCTTACGGAGGTGCACGCTAGAATGATAGGGAAAAAGTCTATAATTCTGGCAGAAAGTTAACGATCGTGAACTGAAAAATTCCCCGTCCCAGAGGTTATTGATCCTCCATTCGAAGCACTCGCAACTTAGTTGGTTGAGGCGTTGGAGTGCTCTTTTTAACTGCGATTGGTTCGCTGGGTCTGAGCATTTACGCTTTTACCCGCGGTTTTGGCGAGTTAAAACGCTCAGTCACACCGGCTCAGTGAATGGAAATTTCTTACTGTGGCGTACCGATTCGCGAGCGGAATTTGAAACATTTTGGCACCGAAACAGAGCCGCTTTGGTTTTTGGGCGACCGCGGTTTAGAACTTCTCAAACAAAGAATTGACCGCGACTTAGGTGTGGGACCGGAAATTTACTCGCTCAAAGAAATCATTTTGACCGAGGAAGGTTCTGATGCGCTAATTTCCGATTCGGTTAACGGCACTTACTACCCGGGTACTTCGCAAATCATCATTAACACCAGTCCGCTAGTCAACATTTTTTCTAACCGCGGTCAAGCGCCCGACCACTCTTTCTTAGAGACTAAGGTGGAACTGCTATTTCAAACGCTTTACCACGAGTACCGTCACCACGAAGCTAACGCCTGACTAATGAACTTAGAAATTGATGATTTAACCTGGGTCAGCAAAGAGATTTATTCCCAACCCAACGTTGTTCAACCTTGAAACCAGTACTTCCTAGGTAAGTTCAAAGAACTGCTTCGCTACGATGTGCCTACACCGCTTTACGGCGAGCCTTACATTTACGACAATTTCATTTCCAACCAACCGCTTCTTGACACGATTAAACTAAAACAGAACAACCGCGCCAAAACGGTTCGAGTCAAATCAATCGGAACCGTTTACGATTCCAAAACGCTTTTTGAAATTGCTAACAGTTCTGAGCGCGACTTTAGCAAAATTTGGGAAGGTTTTGAAAGAAACGAAGGTTACGCGTTTTCACCAGCTTACCCAGATTGGGAATGGGCGCCCATCAACCCTGAAAACGCGAGCGAACGAATTTCGTACCTCTTCTCAATGCACGAACTTTTTGCCCGTAAGTACATGCAACTTACCATGCCATTCCGCGAACGCGATTTAGTGCTGCGTTCAGGAACTTGGCAATCGCCTTACGATGACAGGCACCAAAACTTAACGCTTTACCTTCGCGACACGCTAATGTACAGCGAAGGTTTTCAGCAAAACGATGTTTACTTAAACGACCGTCCTTTTGCTGACCAAAGTACATCAAGCGGTTTAATTAATTTGTGGCGCGAGCACAATGGGCACTTTAACTCGGCCGACTTAGCTTTGATTTGACATGAAAACACCGCCCGTAATTTGAGCAACGTTAAAGGCGGCATTGTCAGAGTACCGATGAAATCGGACGAAGAAGTAGACCGGATTAAATTCGCAGGTTGGTTAGATCCGACCCAAACCGATTACAACTACGTCGGGTATTTCAAGGAAGACGGCAGTTTTCGGGCGATCCCGATTATTAAACATCCACGTCCTTACGATTACCATGCGCTGACTCACCTAGCTTCTGATGTGCGCTCGATTTACTCCTCGGTTGATAGCCACACGTTTTACGTGACTAACGGGGAACGAGACGGTTGACTCCACGGACCTGAGTTAGTTGGCAAAACTCTTTACTTTGCCAAGGATGAGTTTGGTCAGGACCTGAAAGCTTTAGAATCGTTACGGCGTTCGCAAACTGGACCTGTTTGAACCAAAAAGTTTTCTAATCCTCAGCGGGCTAAAAAAGTCGGACGTACTTACCAAGCCGTTTTAAGCGCTGACCAAAAAAGCGTGCAAATCAGTTTGCTTAACAATGGTTAAGTCGTTTAGTTGAAAGGACAATTAGTGGATGTTTCTTTGCCGGTCATGAACTCGATTATTAACGTTCAAGCCTACAAACACGACGGTACGCTTTACCGCCAGTGGAACGGCGTGAAAGTTGTTGAAGTTTCACAGTACTCAATCGCTCTATTAATGTACAAAACTAAGGTCCAGGAAAGAAAAGGTTCACGCTGGGTGATGCGCGAACCGCTCGTTTGATTTTTTCCCTTGGACGGCTTTTTTAACACAATGTGTTTAATTCGTCACACCGGCATTTACTACTACGTTAATTTGTCTTCACCGCCTTTTTTTGAAGACAACACAATTAAGTTTATCGATTACGATTTGGACATTAAACTTTACCCCGGCGAGAAAACGCGCGTTGTTGATTATCCCGAATTTAACCGCCACGTGAGCAAGTACGGTTACCCGCGCCGACTAGTTAAAAAAGTCCACTCCACTGTCAAACACGTTTTAGACTTAATTCACTACCGCGAAGACATTTTTGACCGGCAAATTTTTGATGACTTTGTTAACTACCTAGTTTCCCAGCGTTACTTACCCCAAAAGTATTGGCGTTAAGATTTGATTTTGGCCAACTCTGAAGTTAGTGCCTCAACTTGAGCAAGTTCGATTTCTTGCGTTTTACGAATTGCTTCCTCAACTTTTTGCTCAATTTTGGCGCTGTCAATGATTGACAAAGATTGGATGGCGTTATCCGCTCCGAGCGTAATAATTTTGACGCCCTTAGTCGCGCGTCCGCTGACACTCACTTGGTCAAGCGCTGTGCGAATGGTAATCCCTTTTTTAGTCGTAACCAAAAGGTCTTCGTAACCTTTGACGATCCGAACAAACCGCAGTTGGCCGGCTTTTTTCGTGTTCAGACTAATTACCCCTTTGGCACCGCGGTTAGTTTGACGGTACTGGTCAATCGGAGTCAGTTTACCAAAACCTTGTTCCCCGATCGCGAGCAGTTTGTCTTCCGCGTGGCGCGAATAAGAAAGTCCCACTAACTTTTCACCGGCTGATAAGTTGAGTTTAATTCCTCGCACTCCGGCCGCACTTCGACCCATTGGACGAATTTGTTCGACTCCAAACCGAGCTACCCGACCGCCCGAAGAGCCTAAAACGATTTGGTCGCCTTCTTTGACAATTAAAGCTCTGACCAATACGTCATCTTCGCGTAGTCCGAGCGCCCTTTTACCGTTGCGGTTAATTCGCGCGTATTCGCTTAGCAAAGTTCTTTTAACTACTCCTTGCTCGGTGGCAGTTAAAAGGTAATGCTCAGGTTTATACTCGCTCAGACTGAGCAGCGAAACTACTTTTTCGTTTTTATCTAGGTCAGGAATTACATTGACAAACGGCGTTCCCTTGGCTTGCTTAGAAGTCTCTGGTATTTGGTGAGCGCGGATGCGGTAAACTTTGCCGACCGAAGTAAAAATTAGTAAGTCGGTGTGAGTTGAGGTAGTTAAAATTGCATCAACTTGGTCGTCTTCGTAAGTGCTCATTGAACGAGCTCCAACACCGCCTCGGCGCTGAATTTGAAACTGCTCAAGTGGCACTCTTTTCACATAACCTTTGGCGCTCATCGTGATGGCGATATCTTTTTGGGGAATTAAATCTTCGTCGTCAATCGCGATTAAACCTTCCACGATTTCGCTCCGACGCACATCGCTGTACTTAGTTTGAATTTCGCGTAGTTCGCTAATGATAGTTTGAATTAGCAAGTTCTTATCGGCTAAAATGGCTTTCAGTTCGGTGATTTGTTTTTCTAAGTCAGCCAGTTCCTCGCGCATTTTCTCCGTCGCCAAACTAGTTAGCCGACCAAGTCGCATGTCAATAATCGCTTTAGTTTGTTCGGGCGACAAATTAAAACGAGTTTGTAAAGCGTTTTGAGCCGCTTGGTCGTGTTGGGCTTTCTTAATAATTTGGATCACGGCGTCAATGTTTTCCACTGCCACTTTAAGGCCTTGCAAAACGTGGGCACGCGTCTGGGCTTTGTTTAAATCGTAAGTTGTGCGACGAGTTAACACTTCCACTTGGTGTGCTAAGTAAACGCTGAGCATTTCTTTGAGTCCCAAAGTTTTGGGTTGACCGCCGACTAAAGCAAGCATGTTAATGCTGAAGTTAGTTTGTAAGTTGGTCATTTTAAAAAGGTGGTTGCGAACTACTTCGGGCACAACATCACGTCTTAGTTCGATCACAATTCTCATCCCGTGCCGGGAAGTTTCGTCGCGTAAATCAGTGATACCATCCAGCGCTTTATTTTTAACCAACTCAGCGATTTTTTCCACTAAGTGAGCTTTGTTAACTAGGTAAGGAATTTCGGTGACGATAATTCGGTGCTTACCGTTTTTAAGCGTTTCAATTTCGGTTTTTGAACGAATGCAAACCGATCCGCGACCGCTTTGGTAAGCGTGGCGGAGTCCGCTGACACCGGTAATTAATCCGCCCGTGGGAAAGTCAGGAGCAGGTAAGACTTGCATTAGTTGTTCGGTAGTTACGGCCGGGTTTTGGGCGAGCATAATTAGCGCTTCAATCGTTTCACTTAAGTTGTGCGGCGGAATGTTAGTTGCCATTCCGACGGCAATTCCAGTCGCGCCGTTAGCAAGTAGGTTGGGGAAACGAGCTGGTAAAACCGCGGGTTCTTTTTCCGACGAGTCGTAGTTGTCCACGAAGTTGACCGTCTCTTTTCTAATTCCGTCCAGCATCAAAGCCGCGTGTTTAGACATGCGAGCCTCGGTGTAACGCATCGCTGCGGCCGGGTCTCCGTCGATTGAACCAAAGTTTCCGTGTCCGTCGACTAGTTGGTAACGCATCGAAAAGTCTTGGGCCATTCGAACCATCGCCTCGTAAACTGGACTATCGCCGTGCGGGTGGTATTTCCCGAGCACGTCTCCGACGATCCGAGCCGATTTTTTGTAAGCCACATTTGGCAAAAGACCCAGTTCGTGAAGACCGTAAAGAATCCGGCGGTGAACTGGTTTAAGACCATCGCGCGCGTCGGGCAAAGCCCGCGCTACGATGACTGACATAGCGTATTCTAGGAAAGATTGGCGCATTTCCTTGGAAATTCCGACCGGCGAAAGACCGTCAATGTCGTCGCTAATGATTTGCGAACTAATTTCGGGTTCGCTTTTGGGCGAGGCTAATTCGTTTTGCTCAGTTGGATCGGAACTATCAAGGTCAGCTTTTGGTTCTTCGCCAAAAATTGTGGCGATTTTTTCGTCTTCGCCCTGGTATTTTTTATCGTCGTCGTCAAAATTATTAAACATAGTTACTCCGTTAGACCTCCACCCGGGCGTAGCGGGCGTTTTCCTGAATGAATTCGCGGCGTTTTTCCACGTCGTCACCCATTAGAATTGAAAAAGTTAAGTCAGCCGCAGCTGCATCTTCGATTTGAACTTGCTGCATTTTACGGCGTTCAGGATCCATGGTTGTTTCCCAAAGCTGACCAGGATTCATCTCTCCTAGCCCTTTGTAACGTTGGAGCGAAATTTTTGAGTTAGCGTCTAGCTCCTCAACAAGTTGCTCTTTTTCTTTTTCGCTGTAGGCGTAAAAAGTTTGTCGACTAGTGGTGATTTTGTAGAGCGGCGGTTGGGCGATGTAAACAAAGCCGTACTCAATTAAAGGTCGCATGTGGCGGTACAAGAAAGTTAAGAGCAAAGTGCGAATGTGAGCCCCATCCACGTCAGCGTCAGTCATAATAATTACTTTGTAGTAGCGCAGTTTTTGAAGATTGAACTCACTGGCCACGCCGGTACCTAAAGCGGTAATTAAAGAACCAATTTCATTGTTTTTGAAAACTTTGTCAATGTGAGCCTTTTGAGCATTAATCACTTTTCCTCGCAGCGGCAAGATGGCTTGGATTTCCCGGTTTCGACCCATCTTAGCGCTGCCGCCGGCCGAGTTACCCTCAACAATAAAGAGTTCCGAATCAGCGGCGCTTTTAGTTGAGCAGTCGGCTAATTTGCCGGGCAAAGAACCGATTTCAAACGCGTCCTTGCGGAAAGTTGCCTCGCGAGCAGCTTGGGCGTTAAACCGAGCGCGTTGGGTCAGCATCACTTTGTCAATAATTTGACGCGCTTCAAAGGGATTTTCGAGTAAAAATCTTTCTAAGCTGTGGGACAAAATTTTGTTAGTAGCTGTGCGAGCATCGCGATTAGCCAGTTTACCTTTGGTTTGCCCCTCAAACATTGGGTTCGGGTGGCGAATTGAGATAATCGCCGTTAAACCTTCTTTGACATCTTCGCGCGTTAACTTTTCCTTCTCGTTTTTGAAAATCTTGTTTTCTTCGGCGTAGTTATTAAAAATGCGGACTAAAGCGTCCATAAAGCCAGTTACGTGGGCTCCGCCCTCGTTAGTGGCGATGTTGTTGGCGTAAGAAACGATGTTGCTTTGGAAAGCTTGGTCGTATTGCATCGCAACTTCGACTTGCACGGTACCTTTTTCGCCGTTAAACTCGCCTTGGGCATAAATGATTTGCTCGTGGAGAGCAGTTTTACCAACGTTGAGATCGTTCACATACTGCTTAATTCCGCCTTCAAAGCAAAACTTGCGCTCAATGATTTGCTCACTCCGCGCGTCGGTGACAGTTAAGGCTAAGTTGCGGTTTAGGTAAGCGGTTTGACGAACTCGGTCAACAATGCCGGCAAAATCCCACTCGTTTTTTTCCATGATCGTAAAATCAGGCACGAAGCGGATTTTTGTGCCCGTCTTTTCGCTTGTCCCAACTACCTCAAGCGGTCCAGTTGGTTGGCCGCCGTTTTCAAACTTTAAGGCGTGAATTTTCCCATCGCGTTCAACTCAGACTTCAAAAACGCTCGCTAGAGCATTAACAACCGAAGCACCTACTCCGTGGAGTCCGCCCGAAACTTTGTAAGTTTCAGAATCAAACTTACCACCGGCGTGGAGACGAGTTAAAACAGTTTCAAGCGTGGAAAGACCAGTTGACGGGTGAATGTCAACCGGAATTCCGCGTCCGTTGTCGCTAATTGTAACTCCGCCCTCAGCATCCAAAATGATGTCAATTTTAGTCGCAAAATTGGCCATTGCCTCGTCAACCGAGTTATCCAAAATTTCCCACACTAGGTGGTGTAAACCGCGCGTGCCAGTTCCGCCGATGTACATCCCTGGTCGGGTACGAACGGGCTCTAAACCTTCTAAAACTGCGATACTAGTCGAATCGTATTTTTGCACCAAAACCCCTTGCTAACTAGATTTACTTACCAAAGTAAATTACTAAGAAATTATACCATAAATTGGCGTCTTATTGGTCATTAACCGCTTACGAAATGGAGTTTAAAGTCGGTTTTGTCAATCTGACCAATTGAACTATAATAGCAATTATACAATGGATATTCTTATCATCGGCGCCGGACTTTCGGGAGCTGTCATCGCCTACCAAGCGGCTCAAGCTGGCCGGGAAGTTTTAGTGATTGAACAGCGTCCCCATGTGGCGGGTCACATTTACGACAAAAACGTGTCAGGCGTGATGACCCACGTTTACGGTCCCCACATTTTTCACACTAATGACGAGACTGTTTACCGTTTCATGAGTCAGTTTTGGGAGTTAAACGGTTACCACAACCGGGTACTTGGCAAAGTTGACAACCACCTAATTCCGATCCCTTTTAATTTCACCGGCGTAGACCAGTTTTTTCCCGGCCAGGCTGAGCAAATTAAAACGACTTTAAAAACAACTTACGGAATTGACCAGCGCGTTACGATCGGCGAACTCCGTAAAAACCCGGATCCACTAGTTCAAAAGGTAGCCGATTTTGTGTACCGGAAAATTTTCGCTAACTACACCCGTAAAATGTGGGGTAAAGACCCGAGCGAACTTGATCCGAGCGTTTTAGCTCGCGTGCCAGTTATGATCGGTTACCAGGACCGTTACTTCTTTGACAAATATGAGGGCTTGCCAATTGAGGGCTATACCAAGAGCGTGGAAAAAATGCTGGCTCACAAAAACATTAAAGTTGTTTTGAAAACCGATGCGAGCGATTTAGTCAGTTTTCGGGACGGCAAAATTTATTACCGCGCTAAAGAAATTAAAATTCCGGTTGTTTACACGGGTCCGATTGACCAGCTTTTTAGTTACCGCTACGGACTTTTAGAGTACCGCTCGCTTGACATTAAAGTTCAAACTTTGAACATTGACCAGTTTCAACCCGTCGGGGTAGTCAATTACCCGGCCGACCCAACGATGACTCGGATTAGCGAATACAAACACATGACAGGTCAAAAAGCGACTGGCAAAACGGTGATCACCCGCGAGTACCCAGGTGCTTACGAGCCTGATTCACCTCGTTTTGGCACGCGCTACTACCCGATGATGACTGACCAAGCTAAAACCGCCTACCAAAAATACCAGAGCTTAGCCAGTCGCTACCCTAACCTTCACCTCGTCGGTCGTTTGGCGACTTTTAAGTACATCAACATGGACCAGGCGGTTAAAATCGCGCTGGAAAAAGCAACTGCCTTGCTGGGAGAAAAACCAGATTAGCCGTGAAAAGACCGCTTTATTCGCTCGTTATTCCTTGTTATAACGGTCAAGATTTTTTGCCGCTTGCACTGCACTCGGTCGTTAACCACCAAATGATTAAGCGTAACTTAACTCGTCTTTACGAGGTAATTGTGATTGACGATGGTTCAACCGACGACTCGCTTCGAGTCGCGCGCGAACTGGCGCGCGGTTATAACGCCTTAGTTCGACCGGACTTTATTCGGGTGATTGCTCAACCTAACGGCCAATACGGCAGCGTGATTAACCACGCCCTTAAATTGGCTCGGGGAATTTACTTTAAGATCTTGGACGTTGATGACACTTTTAGCACCGACGATTTCATCAAACTGCTTTACATTAGTGCCGGACTTTCTTCGCAAGTGGACGTGATTGTAACTGACCACACGTTTGAAAAAATTGGCGTTAACAAGACTTACCGCAAATCTTTCCGCAATTACATCGAACCGTTTCGAATCATTGACACACGTCAAATCGCTTTACCTAGCGATTTAATCACGATGCACTCGCTTGTTTACCGGCTAGATTTTTTGCGAAAAATTAAGTACCGTCAACTAGAAGGTATTTATTACACCGACAGTCAGTTCGCCTTGATTCCGCTTTTACAAGTTAAGTCTTTTTACTACGTGCCCCTACCACTTTATCGCTACTACGTTGGTCGGGACGAACAATCGATCAACATCAAAGTGATGGTTAAAAACGCCTCGCATCAACTAGAAGTTTTAACCACGATTTGACAGCAAGTCAACTTAGACAAAATTTACTCGCGTAAAATGCTTTTCTACGCGATCATCGCGCTCAGGCGCTTAGCCCAGTGGCGAATTTTAATTATTGTTAAAGACCCGAGCATCTCAGCTAAACACCGGGCGATTATGAACACGCTCAAAATGCTTTTGGGTCTCCAACCTAAGTACGGACGGCTAATTTTAGGCGGCGCCTTTTTTGGTCTAGTCCGCTTCACGCGCGGTTACATGATTGCAACCATCATTCGGATTGGAGCCATTATTTACTCGCGTTTTAAAACTAACATCATGGCCGAGTGGGGTTAAGCGGTTTAAAAAGACTAAAATTAGAGAGTGAAATTCGTTGACGAGTGCCAAATTGAAGTCCGAGCCGGTAAAGGCGGTGACGGCATCATTTCTTTTCGCCGGGAGAAAAAAGTACCCCGGGGTGGTCCTGACGGCGGAGATGGCGGTCGAGGTGGCAACGTTTTTTTAAAGGGCGACAGCGGTTTAAACACGTTAATTCACCTTCACCAACTCAAAATTATTCAAGCCGAGGACGGCGCAAACGGTCAGTCGAAAAACAAAACTGGTGCTGGCGGTCAAGACCTATACGTCAAGGTCCCGCTTGGCACGCTTGTTTACGAGCGGGGCAAACTAGTTCACGATATCGTTAAGTCGGAAAATTACTTAGTGGCTCAAGGCGGAACGGGCGGTCACGGCAACGCCCGGTTTAAGTCGGCTCGCAATCCCGCTCCGCGACTTTGCGAAAACGGCCGACCAGGTCAAAAACGCCGGCTTGATTTAAGTTTAAAAGTTTTAGCCGACGTGGGCTTAGTTGGCCTTCCTTCGGTCGGCAAATCATCTTTGCTCGGTCGTCTTTCCCAGGCTAAGGCTAAAGTCGCTGACTACCCTTTTACAACTTTGGTACCCCAACTTGGATTAGTTAAAGTCGGTGATTTTTCGTTTGTGTTAGCCGATTTGCCCGGTTTAATCGCCGGAGCTAGTGAGGGCAAAGGACTTGGCCACGCCTTTTTAAAACACGTGCAAAGAACCCGCGTAGTCTTACACGTGCTTGACTTAGGTAAGGATGAGGGCGACTGGTGAAAAGACTACCAGACCATCCGCCACGAACTAGTTAGTTTTGACAAACGATTGGCTAATTTACCAGAGTTAGTTGCGGCTAACAAAAGCGACTGCCCGGGTTTTGAAAAGCGCTACCAAAGCCTAGTCCAAAAACTGGGACCCGAGCGAGTTTTAGCGCTCTCGGCTAAAACCGGCGCGGGTTTGCAAACGCTCAAACAGCGCTTAGCTAATCTTTTAGAAAAAGTCGGGCCAGTTCAGGGCAGCGCGGAAGAGACAGACTTAGTGATTGAACTGACTGACCAAACTGCTCCGACCCAAGTTCGAAGAATTGGTCCGGGCAGTTTTTCGGTTACGGGCAGCGAAGTCGAAAAAATTTGCCAAAGAATTCCGCTCAATTCGCTTGACAACATTCGGCGTTTTAACCGTAAAATGCGTCAGCTCGGCGTTTGGGACCGGCTGGCTAAACTGGGAGCTAAGGCAGGTGATAACGTCAAAATCTTTGACCATCAACTCACTTGGGAAACTGATCCTGATTTATAATTAGGAGCAACTAAAAATGAAAAGTTACCACGCTTACTTAGTTAGTTGATTGCGCAAAAAACTGGCGTCTGCTCGAGCCAAAGGATTTATTTTTGGTCTTTCGGGCGGTGTTGATTCGGCGCTAGTCGCTAGTCTCTTAAAAGAGGCGGCCGGCGAGCGAGTTTTAGCAGTTTTAATGCCAATTGAAAGAGACAATGAAATTGCTAACGCTCAGTTAGTTGTTAACCAGCTCGGCATACCTTCTAAGCTAGTTGACTTAAGCGATGTTTACCGACTTTTGACAACTAAACTTGAACTTAGCAATCATTTATCCCGAATTAATTTAATGCCGCGGTTAAGAATGCTAACTCTTTACGCCCTTGGTCAAGAGCGGCAGTTTTTAGTGATCGGAACGACAAACCGTGCCGAGTGAAACTTAGGTTATTTCACTAAGCACGGCGACAGCGGCGCCGACCTTTTTCCGCTTCTGCACCTAAGTAAGACGCAAGTTTGACAACTTGCTCGTGAGTTAAAAGTGCCCGAAAAGATTATTCAGCAAACGCCTAGCGCCAACCTTTATCCGGGTCAAAGCGACGAAAAAGAACTCGGCCTTTCTTACTTAGAAATTGATGCCTTCCTAGCCGGCGAGTCGGTGTCGGTTGCCAGTCGGCAAAAAATTCAAGATCTTGTCCAAACTAGCGCCCACAAGCGTGAACCTATTTCAAGCCCATTAAGTCCTGAAGAATTTGCAAACTCGGCAAAAGGCGTTTAAAAGTTAACCGGTCGCTCGGTCGAATGTCGTAAAACTTAATCGAACCCACGACCATGAAGTAGATAAAATAACCAGCCCGGTAGTAATTGGAAACATAACCACTCCCAAGCGCGACAAAAGTTGCTAAAACGTTGCCGTAACGGTCGCAAACAACTACGTCATAAGGTTGCTGAAAAAACAAAGTGTTGAAAGCCTTTTTTTTGCGTAAAAGTCACATGCGGCCGTACTGCGGAGTTTTGAATTTGCGCAGCCACTGGTAAGTTTGCCGGTGTAAAGTGTGCGAAACGACTAGCATATCTTCCATCGGACTTTGATTTAAAAAAGGTTGATACTCTTGCCGCGCGGCTTTTTTTAACCGCGGAAAAGCGAGGATTTTGATGACCTTGAGCCACTTCATAATATAATCCATTATAACTAATGGCCGGACACAGTAAATGAGCGAATATCAAACATCGCAAAGGCGCCCAAGACGTTAAGCGGGCTCAGACATTTGCGAAAATATCCAAGGAAATCATGGTTGCCGTCAACTTGGGCGGGCCTGATCCTCAAGCTAACCCGACACTCAGAAACGCAATTAGCAAAGCTCGTGCCGCTTCAATGCCTAAAAAAAACATTGAAAACGCGATTCAAAAAGCGAGCGGCAGCGGAGCGGGTAAAAACTACAAAGAATTTGTTTACGGAGCGAACGTGAACGGAGTCGCCTTTTTGATTATCTGTTTAGCTGATAACGCCAACCGCGTCAGCTCCTCGATTCAGTCTTACTTTAACAAAGCTAACGGCAGCGTGGTCAGCTCTTCAGCAGTCAGCTACATTTTTGAGCGGAAAGGACTTTTGGAGTTTGCCCGCAGCGCCAACCAAAGCGACGACCAATGGATGTTAAACAGTCTAGAAAGCGGCGCGCAAGATTTTGAAGTAGGTCCCGAGAGCTACTTTGTTGAAACGTCTCCCCAAGATTTTCAAGCGGTTAAAACTGCTTTAGAAAAACGGGGCATTAACGAGTGAATGAGCGCTGAGGTGACTTTTTTGCCGAATTTAGAAGTTAAACTACCACCCGAAAAAGCGCGAAAAATTTTAAGTTTAGTCGAAAAAATTGAAGCCGATGAAGACGTCCAAGCCGTTTACCACAACTTAGACCCGGCTTCGCTGGAAGAATAGACAATTTGCTAAATTAATTTTTAGGTGCTGGATCAGATGTTTTTGTTTGGACTGACTGAGCAGGCGGTTTTTGAATTTTCTGTTGGACAAAAAGGTCAAGGCGAGAAATTTTACGACTGCCGTTGTTGGGGTGCAAAACGCCTTTGCTAACGGCTTTGTTAATCACTTTGTGAGCTTTGGATACTAGCGGCTGGCTTTGAGCAGGGTCAGTTAAAACAGCCTGACGAGCTTTTTTAAGCGCCGTCTTAACTTGGGATTTAACCGCACGGTTACGAACGTTTTGACGTTTGATTTTGGCGATGTTTTTAATTTTGGCTTTAATGCTGGCCATAGGCTCCTCCGCGAAAGTTAGATAAATTATACGCAAATTTTTCTTTTACGTGGCGATTTTTGTCCTTATAATCTTGTTAATGTTTTTAACTAGTCCTAGTTTTGCCCAAGCCTCCGTTTGAACGCAGGCTAGTCTTGGTTATTACATCGGAATTGCTGGCGGTTTAACTCTAATGATCGCGGCGGCAATTTGGCTAGTTTATTACTTAACCAAAAGTTATGTTTACCGCAAACTGGTTCGCCGGGTTGGTTTAGTGGCCCAAAAAGCGATCGCCGATGACATTAAACTTTGGGCTCGCCACACCTCAAACAAGTACATTGAGTCGGCGCTAGTTAAAAATGAGCAAGACGAGTGGATTCAAATCGACGGAATTTTGTTGACTAGCCAAGCTTTAGTGGTCGTTAAAGTCAAATCTCTAAGAGGGATGATCCGGGGCGAGGCTGACCAGCCCACGTGAAAGCGAAACTACCAGGGCAAAACCGAACTGGTGACTAACGCAGTTTTAGAAAACGATCTTCACATCAAACTCTTACAGCCGTTTTTGCCAACCAAACTAGCGACGCTCTCTTTGGTTATTTATTCCAACAAAACCGCCTTGGTGGAAATTGCGAATTTACCAAGTCACGTAATTGTTACGCGCCACGTTGATCTTTTTGCTGTCCTTGACCAAATTAGCGCCAAACTACCTGTTAGTTTATCTAACAAAGTTAAAAAGCAAACAGCCAGAGTTTTAAAAAATAACCTTAGTTTCCGTGCCCGTGACAAAATCGTCTACGAGCGCTTAGCTCAGGCGAGCAAGGATTAAAGGTGAAAATAATCTTAGCTGGCAGTCCGTCTTTTGTGGTGGATACTTTTGCTCTCATCGCCCAGCATTTTGAAGTTGTGGCAGTTGTTTCAAAGCCTGACGCGAAAGTTGGTCGGGGTCAAATTCTCACGCCCACACCAGTTAGCAGGTGAGCTGGTCAGCAAAGTTTGCCGCTTTTAAAACCAACCCGAGCGAGCCAGCTTGAAAAGATGCTCAAAAGTTTTGATTTTGATTTGCTCCTAACTTTTGCCTACGGATTTTGACTACCTGATTCAGTGCTTAAAATGGGTCGCCTAAAACCGCTTAACATCCATGCGTCGCTTTTACCGCTTTACCGCGGACCGAGCCCAGTTCACTATGCCTTGGCCGACGGAGCAGATCAAACCGGAATTACGTTAGTTGAGATGGTTCGACAAATTGACTCGGGTCCGATTTATTTCCAAGCCAAAACTAAACTTAGTCAGCAAGATAACTTAGCGAGCGCTTTGTCTAAACTCGTTAGTTTAACTAATGCTAAGATTGTCGACTGGCTCGAAAAAGTCGCCACTGGCCAAGTTAAATCCCGACCCCAAGACCACGCCATCGCCAGCCAAACCCGCAAAATTGACCAGCATTTCCGGGTGCTGAGCCCCGAGTTAACTATTAAGCAAAGTCTTAACCGGATCCGCGCGCTTAGTCCCAGCCCAGGGGCTCTTTTTAAAACAGGCGAAACAGTGATTAAAATTTTTCGCGCTTGCCCTTCAAAGATTAAAGACGCGCCGGTTATCAATTGTGAAGACGGCGTACTTTTTGCTTGCGATTGGCAAGTGCCCAGTCGGAAAAGGCAAACCCGCCAATGCTAAAAATCTTGCTCGCGACAACTAACGCTCACAAAGTTGAGGAGTTCACGGCGCTTTGAAAAAGTTACGATCCTGATCAATTAGCGGGCCAACTTTTGATTCTTAAAAGTTTGCCTGAAGCACCCGAAGAGGGCGCAAGTTTTGCCGCCAACGCCGCTTTCAAAGCGCGCTTTTACTACGAGCTTTACCGCCAACCAGTTTTAGCTGATGACTCGGGGTTAGAGGTTCAGGCGCTAGGTAACTTTCCGGGACTTTACTCGCGTCGCTGACTCAAAGACGCTCCGTTTCGAGTTAAGTCGCTCGCTCTTTTAGCTCAGCTCGGTTCGCAAGATAACTCGTGCCGTTATCGCTCGGCGATTGCTTACTGCGACCAAAACGGACTGCGAGTTTTTGAAGGGGAAGTAAGCGGGAAACTTGTAGTGCCAGTCGGTCCCGATGGTTTTGGTTTTGACCCGGCTTTTTACTTGCAAAGCGAGCAAAAGGTGTTTGCCGAGTTAGATTTAGCTAGCAAAAATAAAATTAGTCACCGGGGTCGGGCTTTTGCACGTTTTTGGAATTTTTGACAGCAATTGATTGAACAAGTTGCCAAGGATGCACCTTAATTAAAGTGCGGCGGAAAAAACGTTTTTTGGCCGGCATGATTTGGTTGAGAATGTCGTTGATGGCGTTAGATTGGGTTAGAAAGGGGTTGTGCTTAGTTCGGGGCAACACCACCACTTTTTGACCTAATTCCTGCTCAACGAAGTTAACAAAGCGACTTGTTTCAACGATTCGGTCTTGGTCGCCGATAATGAAAAGCGGTTTTTTCCGGAGACTTTGCCGGTACTGGTCTTTGAGAATTTCGCTCATGTACTCCGTATTAAGTAAGTAGTTTTTAATGATTGGTACGAAGCGACCTTGTTGGTCGCAAATCTCTTTGACCACGGCGTTTTTATCAACTAGTGATTTGTAAATTTTAGCGCCAGCTTTGACCAACATGTTTTTGAGGCTTTTGTGAATTCCTTGACCAAAAAATAAGTCGTAAAGAGCGGTTCAGTTGCGGGCGTAAATCATGTGAGGGTTAATGGCGGCCACGTAAACCACTCGTTTAACTTTGCTTAGTTTGCTTAGGGCGGCCACAATTCCGCCGCCGAGCGAATGACCAACTAAGACGATTTTGCGGCTTTTGACATTATTTTTAATGAATATTTCAAGCAGCTTCACGTAAAAGTCAATGCCCAGTTCGGCTTCGTCGTGATCTAAGTAGCGACTGCCAGGTAAGTTCACCGAAATGATGTTGTAGTTAGTTTTTAAACCAAAGACTGGTTTAGCAAAATCGCTTGATGAATTAAATCCGTGGACAAAAATCGCCGTCCAACGCATGTTTTTATCTTGCAAGTGGTAGGAAATAAACGACTGGTTAATTTTGATTTTAACTAGCGCATCTTCGGTTGTTTCAATTTTTTCGCTCATATTTTCCCCTAGGTTCCATAACCGCTAATCGTCACGTTTAGCGTACCGACTACGTTAGCATAAGTAATTAAAAAGCGGCCTTCAATTTGACCGTTTTGGTCGTCAACCTTGCTGACCAAAAGGCGGGCCTCCCAGTTTTTTAGACCGTTTAACTCCAGTTTAACGCCCAACTTTTCGGGCTCGTAAAACTGACCCACTTCAACTATTTGGGAAGGTAAAAGGTGGTTTCAATCGCTCTTGAGTTCATGACCGGCTTTTTCGAGCGCCTGGTTTAGGTCGTTTCAGTTTTGGGAGTAAAATCCTCCCACGTAAATAAGACGCCGACTAATGTTTTCGTTTTTTTGAACCACTGTTTCCAACGTAATCTCACCGTTTATATCGTCAATTCGAACTACCCGAAAGCGAAAAACCACGCCCGTGATGGAAGGAGTGCGTTGCTCAACGCCAAGCTCTGATAAGTCGCCGATGATTTGGTTTTGGCGCGCCACTTGACTCGGATACTGACTCATTCAACTAGTTCTTAAGTTGCCAATAATGTCAAGTAGAGCGTCAAGTTGCCGGTCTTTTTGCTCGTGGATTGTCTGGGGTTTTTGCCAGCAACTAAGTCCGGTTAAAGGAGCAGATAAGACTAACAGACTGAGTGCGCCACGAGTTTTGAAAGTTAGTCACAGTTTCTTGGTTAATTGAGACTTTGCCATTAGCTAGGTGGCTCCGTTTGTTCAAAAGGATTTTTTCTCGAATTACGCCGGGCAATTTTCCACTTGTGGCGAGCGATCCTTTTTTTAATTTCCACTTCCCGTTCAAACTGGATAATCTCGTGGGTCAGTTGGTTGAGTTGGTCGCGAATTTTGTCGTCTTTCATCACTTTGCGAGCCGCTTTAGTTTTAATTCGAGCAAGTACTTGTTTACGGTGCAGCAGCGCGTCGTTGTCATGACTAGCCAGATACTTGTGGTTAAAACGAACCAAAATGTAGTTGTGGACAATGACCATGACTCCGATCAAAAAGTAAATGGTTAAAAGCGCTCCGATCATCTTGCCAAGACTGAGGTAAAACTCGCCTTTGAAGTCGGTAATTGCGTAGGGGTCTTTTCAAACTAGCGCCACTAAGATGTAGTAAAAGGCGTAGATGATTGGTCAAGTCATCGCTTTAAAAACAAATCTCTCGCGCAACAACGACGCGCTTTTGTCTTGGATTAAGAAAATCACCGAGTAAAAAGTGACAAAAAACGGCAAAAAGGCGTGGACCACCAGAGTAACTAAAAAACTTCAGACCGGAATTCGCGCGCCCGAAACTTCAATTCGGACGCCGCTCAAGTAAGAAAACCAGTAAATCAGCGCGATAGTAATTTCGTAAATCGTGACGATGCTCAAAGTGCGCTGGGAACCAATTCAACGCAACCACTCGGGCAAATCGCGGTTAACGCCGAAAAACCGGAAAAAGAGGTAAAAAATCATCAAAAGAGTGGTTAGCCAAGTGAACTGGGTCATCATTCACAAAAAGTTTGGTCTTCGGTCAAAAAGTTGACGCCAGTAAGGGTCTTCTAGGTTGGGACCGCCCGCCGCAGTTTGTTCGCCGCTAATGATAGTTTTTCATCAATCGGGGTAAAACTGCCCGTCTTTGAGACCAAAATCAAGTAGGACGGCGATCGTAAAACGGGCCAAAAAAGTTACGATTGCTAAGAACAAGAAGCATCCGAGAAAGACTTTGTTAGCTCGCATTTGCCGCGCGCGTGCGAGTTCCCCGCGCATGAATTCCAGTCTGTGCATCTTCTCCCTCATTTTAGCAAAAATATTTCTGACCCGTTTTTGTCAAGCACTTTTACTTGACATTAAAATTTCAATCATGGTAAGATTAGTGCGAAGGAGTGGAAAGTATGGTTAAACTAAGACTGAAACGAATCGGCAAAAAATTCAGCGCTTTTTACCGAATCGTAGCGGCTGACAGTCGTGCCCCGCGCGACGGTCGTTTCATTGAAGAAATCGGCTACTACAACCCGCACAGCAAAGAACTTTTTATTGACGTGGAACTGCAAAAAAAGTGACTTAGCTACGGCGCTCAACCCTCGCCCACTGTTAAAACACTTTTTAAACAGTACGATCAAACTAAAGCCGAAAAAGCAGTTTCCAAAAAAGAAACCGCTAAAAAAACTGCTTCTAAAGCCAAAGTCGCCCTTTCGTAGTTATGCGTCTGAACATCGTCACGCTTTTCCCGCGTTTTTTTGAAGTCTTTGCGGACGAGTCGATCGTTAAACGCGCGATTGAAAAAAAGTTGGTAACGGTTAACGTGGTTAATTTGCGTGATTTTTCGCTCGACAAACACCGCCGCGTGGACGACCAGGTTTACGGCGGAGGTCAGGGAATGCTGCTCCAAGTCGAACCGATTGACCGGGCTTTGAGCGCTCTGGGTGGCAAAAAAATCTTGCTCACCCCGCAGGGACAAGTTTTTAACCAGAAGTTAGCGCGTCAACTGGCTGGTGAAAAAGAGCTCACGCTCGTCGCGGGACATTACGAAGGTTTTGACGAACGGGTACGCTCGCTAGTTGACTGGGAGATTTCAATCGGCGACTTTGTTTTGACTGGCGGCGAAATACCTGCTTTAGCCCTGGCTGACGCGGTAATTCGTTTAGTGCCGGGCGTGATTAAAGCTAGTTCCCAAGACGACGACTCTTTTAGCAAGGATTTGCTTGAGTATCCCCAGTACACTCGACCTCGCTCGTACAAAGGGATGGAAGTTCCGCCCGTTTTACTGAGCGGCGACCACCAAAAAATTAACCAGTGACGCCAAGAGCAAGCACTGGCCAAAACTCGGTCTAAACGACCAGACTTATTAAGGAGAAAAAAACATGCGTCATAAACTATTAACCCACGTTGATGAGCAATCGCGCCGCGACGACTTAGGCGATTTCCGCCCAGGCGAGAATGTCAAAGTTTACGTTCGAATTCGCGAGGGCAGCAAAGAGAGAATCCAAGTTTTTGAAGGACTAGTCATCGCGATTAAAAACAGCGGGGCTTCCAAGTCTTTCACGGTTCGCAAAATTTCTTACGGCATTGGAGTTGAGCGAACTTTCCCGCTCAATTCACCGATCATTTCCCACGTGGATGTGGTTCGTCGCAACAAGGTTCGCCGAGCGAAACTATACTACATGCGCGAGCGAAGCGGTAAAGCGGCTCGTCTGAAACAAATCGTGGCTAAAAAAGCCGCTCCTAGTGCTCCTAATCAGTCGGCTAAGAGTCGTTAAGTTTGCATTTAACCAGTGTTGTATAATTTTACTTAATTAAGCATTAATGCGACTGGAGCTTTAAAATGCAAAAAACACTGGTAATCAACTCCGGAAGTTCCTCGGTTAAAGCGAAAGTCTTTGACCAAAACCTAGAACTTCTGGCCCAAGTTTTGCTTGAGAAAATCGGCGAAAAAAACGGCAACATCAAATTTACTCGGCCCGGGCAAGTCTTTCAAAAAGCCTTGCCTTTGAAAGACCATGAAACGGCTTTTAACACCTTAATTAAACTTTTAAAAAGCGAGGGAGTCGTGAACGACTTATCTAGCGAAATCGCACTGGTCGGTCACCGGGTAGTCATGGGCGGCAGTTTTTACCAGCGAGCCACTTTGGCAACGCCCGAAGTGTTAGAAGAACTTGCGGCGCTTAGTCACCTAGCTCCACTTCACAACCCGCCTAACTTACTGGGCGTCAAATTAATGCTCAAACTCGTCTTAGCTCCGAACGTTTTAGTTTTTGATACCGCCTTTCACCAAAGTTTGGATGAGAGGCGTTTTTTGTATCCAATTCCCCGCTACCTCTTTGAAAAACACCTGGTGCGCAAGTACGGAATGCACGGAATTAGTTACCAGTACAACTTGCACCGCTTTTGTCAGGAGAGCAAAATCGACCGCCCGAGTCTGATTATTTTTCACCTTGGCAACGGCTCTTCGGTTTGTGCGATTAAAGATGGTAAGTCAGTTAACACATCGATGGGACTCACTCCGTTAGCCGGGCTGATGATGGGAACTCGCTCGGGCGACATCGATCCGGCCGTGGCGATTTTTCTCCAGCGGCAACTAAACCTAGACTACCAAGCAGTCGATGATTTGCTTAACCGTCAATCTGGTCTTTTGGCGATGAGCGGATTTACCAACGACATGCGCGAGATTGAAAAGGCCATCGCTGAGGGTCAGCCCAAGGCCGAGCTCGCGTTTGAAATGTACGTCGACCGCTTAGTCAGTTACTACAGCGCTTATCTGAACGAACTTGGCAACCAAATTGACGGAATTATTTTTACCGGCGGTATCGGGAAAAACAGCTTAAAAGTTTTGCGTCGTTTCGTGGAAAAAGTTAGTGTCTCTAAACTAGTTTTAGAAACGCAAATCGATTTATTTGGACCTAAGTGGGTCAAAGTATCAACCCGCGCTTCCCAGTTTGCCATTTACGCTTCGGAAACCGACGAGGAGATTGAAATCGCCCGCCAAGGCCTTGAACTGATTGGACTCAGACAACCACTGATCGGGAGACAAGACTATGAATAAACACCCTCTAATTAGCGCGCTAACTAAAACGATAACCGATTACCCTGAACAAATTCGGATCGGTTATCCCGATGGAGCTGACCCACGCATTTTAAAAGCCGTCCAAAAACTAGCGGAACTGTCCAATGTCAAAACCGTGGTGATTAGTCCGGAGATGATTAATACTTATCCGCGTCAAAAAATAATTGACCTTCTGACTGAACTTCGCGGCCAAAAAAACGACTCCGAGACAATCGCGCGTTGGGCTAGCGATCCAAATTACTTCGCGATGTGTTTAGTCAAACTCGGCGAGTTAGACTGCGTGGTTGGCGGAGCAACGGTTCCGACGGCCGAAGTGCTTCGCCCGGCGTTACAAGTCATAGGTACGCGCCGCAAGCTTGTCACTTCGTTTTTCTGGATGAGCAAAGACCAAACTAACCTTTTTCTGGGCGACGCGGCCATCGTGCCCGAACCTAGTTCAGACGAGTTAGTTGAAATTAGTCAGTCGGTGGCAGCGGGCGTGAAAAGTCTTTTTGGCATCGACCCCTACTTGGCTTTGCTTTCATTTTCAACTAACGGTAGCGGAGGAAATAAGTTGCCCAGCGTTTTAAAAGTTCGCCAGGCGAGTGAAACTTTGACCCAGCAAGGTTACCGCGTCTTGGGAGAAACTCAGTTTGACGCGGCTTATGACGCCCAAACCCGGCTTTACAAATGGAACCGTCCGCTCGCTCACGCGCCCAATATTTACATCTTCCCTAACCTAGACGCGGCTAACATCGGTTACAAAATTATGAAACTAACGGGCGGATACCAGGCGATTGGTCCGATTATCGTGGGTCTTAACGCTCCGGTTAACGATTTAAGCCGGGGTTGTGATTGGCAAGAGGTTTACCACCTATCTTTAATTAGTCTTGTCATGAGCGTTAACCAAAAAATCGGCTTAACCAAAGAGTTAGCAGTCGGTCAGTCAGATCCGACGGAAAAGAGTCAGCGTGGCTAAAGTAGTCAAAATGCCCAAGATGGGGAACACGGTTAAATCGGTCATTTTGTCCGAGTGACATATCGCCGAAGGGCAGCCGGTTAAAATCGGCGCACCATTTTTCAGTTACGAAACCGACAAAACCCAAGTTGAACACAAAGCGCAGGAAGAGGGTATAGTTTTAAAAATTCTCGTTGAACCTAACCAGGAAATCGCCGTCTTTTCGCCCGTCGCTATCGTTGGCCAACTTGACGAAGATATTAGTTCTCTTCTGGAAGAGTTTGGTCCAGCTTCCAAAAGTCAGCCTCAAGTTGATCAGTCTACGCCAACCGCGCCCGAAAAGCCGCGATTAACTTCCGCGACTAAGACTAGTCCCCAGCCTCAACCAAATGTTCAGCCTGAGCAGAAGTTGCCCGAACAGGCTTTGGAATCGTCGCAATTAAGTTTTTCTCCGCGCGCAATCCGAACTTTGCGCCGTTCAGGCTGACGACCGGATTTAATGGGCCCAGCCAAGCCCGGTCAAAACCGCTTAGTTAGCCAAGACGTTTTAAGTTCAATGAATTTAGCCAAAACTAAGGGAGCACTCAGTTCACCAAGCGCTAACTTAATTGACCAGTTAATCTCTGATGCTGCCCAAGCAAACGGCGATGCGCCTTTTGATTATCAGCCGATGCGCCGCGCCATCGCCCGAGCGATGCTCCAATCTCAAAGTCAGTCGGCCGCGGCCACTTTGGTGATTAGCGTTGACGCGACTAATTTGACCAAAGTTCACAAAGAGTTTAAAAATGCGAGCCAAAAAGGTGGTCCACGCATTTCAATTAACGATTTAATCATTTTGGCTACTTCACGCGTTTTACCTAAGTACAGTCAAACGATTAACGCTCACGTTTTTGACGACCGAGCGATTGCTCACCGCCATGCCCACATCGCGATCGCGGTTGATACGCCCGGTGGTTTAATCGTGCCGGTGTTAAAAAACGCCAACTCCAAGTCACTTAGAGAAATTAGTGAGCAGGCGCGGCAAATGATTAAACTGGTGCGCGAAGGTCAGTACCGCGCCGTTGATCTCAAGTCGGGAACGTTCACAATTTCTAATGTCGGCGCCCTGGGGATTGAGTCTTTCACTCCGATTCTTAACGACGGTCAAGCGGCAATTTTAGGTGTGGGCGCTTTGTCGCTGCGCGCTCGTCAAAACAGCGCGGGACTAGTTGAGTTTCACCAAGCCTTAACTTTGTCGCTGACGATTGACCACCGTTTAGTCGACGGAGCCGATGGCGGTCGCTTTTTAGTCGATCTTAAAACCGTTTTAGAAAGAATTGACGAGTTAGTCGCAAAGGAGAATTATGGCTAGTAAGTACCAAGTGGTGATTTTGGGCGCCGGACCAGGCGGATACCTACTTGCCGAGCGAATCGGCAAGCGTTTTAAAACCGCTATCATTGAAAAAGATGCTTTCGGAGGAACTTGCCTTAATGTCGGTTGCATTCCTTCCAAGGCTCTGCTTTACTCGCGCAAAGTTTACCGAGCCGTTTCCCACGCGGCCGACTACGGAGTTAAAGTTGGTTCTTTTTCGTACGACCACCAGCAAGCCGTTCGTCGCAAGGACGAAAAAGTTGGCCTATTAGTCCAAGGCGTTGAAGCGAAAGTTAAGGCTAACAAAGTCGATATTTTCCGCGGCTTTGGTCAAGTTAGCGGTCAAAGTTCGGAGGGGTTTTTAATCAAAGTTAACGGTCAAGATTTAGTGGCCGAAAAGTTAGTGATCGCAACCGGTTCCGTGCCAAACATTCCGCCGATTGAGGGATTGGACGAGCTAATCAAAAACCGCGACAAAATTTTGACTAACGTGGAAGTTTTGGCTTTGGAAAAACTACCCAAGCAACTCGTAATTATCGGCGGCGGAGTGATCGGCCTTGAAATGGCAGCTTACTTTCAAAACTTAGGTCCCGAAATTCACGTGGTCGAGTTTTTAGACCAAGTGGGTGGAAACCTTGACCAGGAAATTAGTCAGCAAATTTTGAACTACTACCAAGAGCGCGGAGTTAAATTTTACTTAGGCCACCAAGCAGTCAAAGTTGATCAGCACCATTTGAGCGTGAAAAACCGCGCGACTGGACAAGTTTTCCAAATTCCTTACGAGAAAATTTTGCTGGCCACTGGGCGGACACCTAATTCGGCTAACATGGGGTTTGAAAAAATCGGTCTTTACTTAGAAAAAGGCGCGGTAGTTACCAACGAAAAATGCCAGACTAACTTAGCTAACGTTTACGCAATTGGCGATGTCAACGGCGTTTCCATGTTAGCCCACACTGCTTACCGCGAAGCCGAAGTTGTCATGCACCAACTGCTTGGTCAAACTTGGGACACGGTTGACTATAACGCGATTCCGAACGTAATTTACACCGATCCGGAAATTGCCACCGTTGGTCCAAGCGAAGAAGAGCTCCAAAAAAACGGAGTAGATTACCAAGTTTACAAAATGCCGATGCTTTACTCAGGCCGCTTTGTAACCGAGGTAGACGATTACGCCGGACTTGTCAAAATGCTGGTTGACCCTAAAACGCGCCGAATTTTAGCGGTTCACATGGTCGGGCAGTACGCCACCGAGATTATCGCGATTGCTGGTCTGATGGTAACTAAAATGATGAGTGTTGACTTAGTGCGCGACTTAGTAATTCCCCATCCGACCGTGGCCGAACTGCTCAAGGAGCTGATTATGCAGGAGGTGCCCCATGCCTAAAGTTCAACCGATTAACCCTTCCATTTTAAGCCAGGGACACTACCCCGATCCGCGCAATATTCCTAGTTACACTTACCAAAAAACTTTAGTTGATGAAATGCGCGCGGGTCAATTGAGCGCCGAGGACGTGCGGGAAATTTACTTCCAAATGGTTTTAGCGCGTAAGTTTGACGAAATGCTTTTGGAAAACAAAGCGACGAACTTTTACCGTCAAGTTGAGTACCAGTACGACGGTCCGCTCCACGTTTCAATTGGTCAAGAAGCCGTGGCGGTTGGACAAGCTTACGATCTAGATCAAAACGACTTTATTTTCGGTACCCATCGCAACCACGCCGAAGTGATTGCGAAGGGACTGACCGCGATTAAAAAGTTAAGCGATGAGGAACTTGAAAAAATTATGGCCGAGCACCAAGGCGGTCAAGTGGACGAGATGCTGCGCGAGCATCGTCAGTTTGAATCAACCAAGGAGCGCGCTCGGGTGTTTTTTCTCTACGGGGTACTGGCCGAGATTTTTACCAAAGCAACGGGATTAAACATGGGCATGGGCGGTTCAATGCACATGTTTTTCACTCCCTTGGGCATTTATCCGAACAACGCCGTGGTTGGCGCATCTCCATCGATCGCAATTGGCGCGGCTCTTTACAAACTAATTAACCAGCGTCCGGGCGTTGTGATTGCTAACATTGGCGACGGAGCGATTACTTGCGGACCAGTTTGGGAAGCGATTAATTTCGTAGCGATGGACCAGTACCGGGAACTTTGGGATGCTCCTTACGACCGTCGTCCACCTTTTATGCTTAACGTGATTAATAACCAGTACGCGATGGGTGGTCAACCAGTTGGTGAAACGATGGGTAGCAAGGGAGTAGCTCGCGTAGGCATGGGCGTTAATCCCGAACAAATGTGAGCCGAGAGAGTTAACGGGCAAAACGTCTTGGCAGTCATGGATGCTCAGCGCCGGCAAAGCCAGCGTGCTAAAGATGGTCTTGGACCAACTTTAACCGAGTTTATGACTTACCGCTACGAAGGCCACTCTTCGGCTGATGCGGCCGAGCCTTACCGCGCAGCCGAGGAAGTCAAAGCTTGGCGCGAACACGACCCGATTTTACTGTTTGAAAAAGAGATTTTAGCGGCTCAGGCACTCGATCAAGCCGCGCTTGACGAGGCGGTCCAAACGGCCGAAGAACTCGTTTTTGAAGTTTATAAGTTAAACGTTGACTCTAATAAGTCGCCCTTTGTCAACTGGGAAAAAGACCACCGCGTGCTGGATGAAATTATGCTTGACCCGCGCGAGACGCTTGACCTACCCACTTACAAGCAAGTTGAACTAAGTCAACCGCTTGAAGAAAACCCTCGTTACATTCAGTTAACTAAAAAAGCGCGTTACGCTTTTGACCAAAATGGTCAAGAGGTTTCGGCTTTGCGCCAGTACCAAATTCGCGACGCCATTTTTGAAGCAGTTGCTCAGGAAGCAACCGAGCAGTCAAGTTTAATTGTTTACGGCCAAGAACACCGTGACTGAGGCGGAGCTTACGCGGTTTGACGCGGTCTAACCGAGCTACTTCCTTACCACCGTTTTTTTAACACGATGATTGGCGAAGCGGCGATCGTTGGCTCGGCGGTTGGCTACGCACTTTGCGGCGGTCGTGCGGTGGTTGAAATTATGTACTTTGACTTTCTGTTCCGGGCTGGTGATGAAATCGCTAACCAGATGGCCAAGTGGCGAGCTATGTCGGGCGGCACGCTGAATGTTCCACTCGTTTTAAGAGTTTTAATCGGCGCGACTTACGGAGCTCAGCACTCGCAAGACTATACGTCAGTCATCGCCCACATTCCTGGTTTAAAACTAGTTCAACCAGCCACGCCCTACGATGCCAAAGGTTTAATGACTAGCGCTTTGAGAGAGTCTAACCCAGTGGTTTTTGTTGAAACTCAAAACCTTTACGGAATGGGTGAAAAGTTTGTTAAGACTGGCGTGCCAAGTCAGGCTTACGCCGTCAAAATTGGCGCGGGAGTGATTCGCCGTGTTGGTCAAGACATTACAATCGTGACTTTGGGCAGCGCTCTGTACCCGGCTTTAGAAGCGGCTGAAGAACTCGCCAAGCGGTGAAAAATTAGCGCCGAGGTAATCGATGCTCGTTCGGCGGTGCCCTTTGACTATGACATCGTTTTAAAATCGCTCAAAAAGACTGGCCAAATCGTTTTGGTCAACAACGGGGCTGAGCGGAATAATTTCATGCGTCACGTGGCTTCAACGCTCAGCGAGTTGGCTTTTGATGAATTAGATGCACCGCCGGTTGTGCTCGGAGCTCGGAATTGAATTATGCCGGGCGCAGGTTTAGACCGCTGAATTTATCCCCAAGCCGAAAACATCTTGGCTGCCATCCACGCTAAGATTACGCCTCTGGCCGATTTTAGACCCGAGCGCCACGAAACTAGCGTCGAACTTTACCGCCGCAATAAGCAGGGAGTCTAATGCAATTTTTAAAACTACCATCGCACGATGTTTACCAAAACTTAGCAACGGAAGAGTATTTTTTAGTTCACAAACCGACTGCGCTTTTCATGCTGTGAATTAACGAGAATTGTATCGTGCTAGGAAAAAACCAAAATTCTTACAAAGAAGTTAACCAGGACTACGTTGACAAACACAAAATTAAAGTCGTGCGGCGGATGACAGGCGGCGGAGCAGTTTTCCACGACCTTGGCAACTTAAACTTCACTTTCATTGAGCGGGAAAAAGACGGTCACTTTCTCAACTTTAAAAAGTTTTTAAAACCGGTGGTTCGAACTTTGGAGCGCCTAGGCATCAAAGCGCAAATTTCTGGTCGCAACGACATCTTGATTGACGGGCGCAAGTTTTCTGGCAGCGCCCAGTCTTTGGTCAAGGGTTGAATCATTCACCACGGAACGATCATGTTTTCGGTTTCAACTTCGCACGTGAGCAAAGCGCTTAACGTTAACCCGCTCAAAATCAAGGCCAAAGGTTTAGACTCAGTCAAAAGTCGGATCACTAACATTAAGGACCACCTAAAGGCACCGCTGTCAATTAACCAGTTTTGCGAAATGCTGCTCGCCGAAGTTTTGCGCGACTTTCCGGCGATGACGCCTTATGAACTGACTGAGGAAGACAAGCACCAAATTGAACTTTTGCGCACTAACAAGTACGCGACTTGAGCTCACAACTACGGTCAAAATCCTCAGTACGAACTGAACAACACGCTTTACGTGCCGAGTGTTGGTTTAGTTGAAGTTTATCTCAACGTGGAAAACGGGTTAATTAGCGACCTTAAGTTTTACGGTGATTTTTTCGGCAAAAAAGACATTGCTTACGTGGAAAATCACCTCCGAAAAATTCGTTACTCACGCGAAGACATTTTGCGTAGGCTGAGCGAGATTAACGATTTCAACGATTATTTTAACAATTTGGAGCCCGCCGTTTTAGCCGATTTAGTGGTTGGTCTGGTGCCCCAGGAAGGAGTTAAAAAAATATGAAAATAGTTTTAATGGGTTGCAACCACGCTGGAACGTGGGCAGCTAAAACGCTTTTACGCAAAAAAAAGCCTGAAGATGAGGTGCTAATCTTTGACCGTAACGACAACATTTCGTTTTTAGGTTGCGGAATCGCCCTGTGAGTTTCGGGCCTAGTTGAAAACCCGAAGACGCTTTTTTATTCGTCGCTTGAAGAGCTTGAAAAAATGGGCGCCAAAGTTTTCATGCGCCACGAGATTAGTGCGATCAACGCCGCTCAAAAAGTGGTCGAAGTAACCAATTTAAAGACGGGAGAAAAGTTTTCCCAGCCTTACGATAAGCTAATTATCGGATCGGGCTCATGACCAGTTCAACCGCCTTGGCCAGGAATTGACTTAGAGGGGGTTTTGGTCTCCAAACTTTACCAGCATGCCCAGTCAATTATTGCTAAGGTTGAGGATCCAAACGTGCGTTCAGTCGCCGTGATCGGAGCCGGATACATCGGAGTTGAGTTAGCCGAAGCGTTTGATAAGCACGGTAAAAAAGTTTACCTAATCGAGATGCAAGATGCCATCGCGCCTCACAATTTTGACCGCGAGATTAGCGCTAAATTAGTCCAAGGCGTTGAGCAAAACACTAGCATTAACTTGCGACTAGGCGAAAAGGTGACTCGTTTTATCGGCGATGAGCAAGGCCACATTCGTGCGGTGGAGACCGACCAGGACACATATCAAGTTGACATGGCGATTGTTAGCGTTGGTTTCCGCGCTCGAATTGAACCAGCTCGCGGGCAAATCGAAACCGATCCCCAGCGCGGCATTATTGTCAACGAGTACTTTCAAACTTCCAACCCAGATATTTACGCGATTGGTGATTGCGTCGCCCAAAAGTACAACCCTGACGCTTGTTTTAAACCGGTCATGTTGGCTACCAACGCGGTCCGCTCAGGCATCGTGGCGGCCATTAACGTCATGGAGCCAGGCAAACTAGCTTTTAGCGGCGTCCAAGGCACTAATGCGATCCATGTTTTTGGTTGAACTTTAGCGAGCACCGGTTTAACCGAGCTCCAAAGTCAAGAGGTTGGTTGCTCGCATCGCAACGTCGGATCCATTTTTGTCGAGGACTACGATAAGCCAGTTTTTATGCCTCAACGTCATAAAGTCTTTTTCAAAGTTGTTTTTGACCGTGATACCCGTGAGATTATTGGCGCTCAAATCGCTTCCCAAGCCGACCACGCCAGCGTGATGTACATGCTTTCGCTCGCGATTGAGAAAAAAGTCAAAATTGATGAGCTGGGTCTAATTGACACTTACTTTTTACCCCATCTCAACCAACCAGTCAACTTCATTACCCGAGCTAGTTTGCAGTATTTGAACGTGGTTGATTAGTGTTACGCGTTGTGCTTACTGGTTTGCCTGGCGTTGGAAAAACGACTTTGCTTGAAAAGTTCGGCGAGTTAGGTTTTAAGGTCAAGAGTTGTGACCAAATTGTTAACCGCCTTTACCAGCCTGGTCAGGCGGGTTATTTTCGAATCAAAAATGTGCTTGGTGCTCGCTTTGTCAGTTCGGAGGGCGTTTTACGAAAAACTCTCAGCGAACAACTTGCCCAAGGACAATTGGAGTTAGAGCAAATTGACCAATTAATCCATCCTTTGATTGCCCAGCAACTTAGTCAAAGCGACTTTGATTTTTGCGAATGCCCGGTACTGGGGTCGCCGTATTTAGAGCTCAAAAACGTTAAGGTGGTAAAATTAGTTTGCGATCCGGTAGTAAGACGGGAACGTCTCAGCGACAAAAAAGGGTGAAGTGCAGAGCAAATAACCCAACGTTCAAACTACTACCAAGAGAGGGTTAAGCCGGATTTGACCATTGATACAACCCCGGGAGTTAGTTTGGCACTGGCAAATGAGGTACTTAACTTACTTAAACAAGATGTTTATCGGTAAGTAATAAAAATTTGTGTTATAATGAGTTTGTTAAAATAGTCAAACCTTGCACATTCTGAATTTGTCAAGGAAGAGGAGAGTTAAATGACTAAACTAAAAAGCAAAAAAAGCCAACTGTTGCTGGCAACTCTGGGAGCGGCGGTGCCTCTTGGTATCGGAGCTTCCCTAGTAGCCTGCGGGGCTCAGTCCGACGAAACTGCTAATCCGGACGACCAAGTCAAGAAAGAATTGGAGCAGAAGGAAAAAGAGCAGGAGCAAAAGGACAAAGTTTTAAAAGAAAAGTTTGAGCCTTTCAAGCGTAATGAAGAGTTTCGCTACCGCTATTCTCGTCAATCATTAGGAAACTTTGTCATGTCTTACGACTGATCGAAGTTAATGACTGGTCACGGACCGGTAGAAAGTCCGATTGACAAAATTTACCAGCAAGCTATCAATGATAGTTCAGATAGTTTGCGTTCAACTTTAACTCAGCGTGTGATTGATAATCAAATTGCTGACCTTGAGTACGTTCCTTACGCTGACATCGGAATTGTGCGCGACACTGTTGAGTACATTCTTAAGGAAAAAGCTGTGCCTGGTGCTTACCGCGCCGAAATTAAAGGGTGACTTGACTCAAAAGGTTACCAAAACGCTAACTACAACGACTTAGCTCAGTTTAAAAAAGACGGTATCGCCAACAAGTTTAACGTTGGTTTCATGCAAAATGCCATGGATTCAATGGAACTTAAACCGGCTTGAAACGCGGTTAACCCCGATGACGTTAACCAGTCTGGCAAGTGGTTTGAAGAACAACGTTGAAACCAGTGAGTTAAAGACGGTGTCAACCCCGAAGATTTAACGATTACCTTTGGTCCGTTTTCAAACGCTTTTTGACACACGGCTTACCTGAACAACTACACCGAATACCAATTGGCTGAGCAGTTCAAGCAAATTTCTAAAAAGTGGGGAACCAAATCGTTTGACTTTTACTTCGCTGCTCCTTACAATACCAAAGGTAGCACGGAGTTTGGATCATCAACTCGTTTGTTAGCCGGAGCGCTAAAAATTCTAATTGAACAAGATCCTTCCTACAAAGTGCGTCTATCGCTAGTGACTGGTCGAGACGGACTAAATATCGGAGTTGAGAAAGGTACTTTCAACCCGGCTGACGGTCCAAGTCGCATCGGTGATGACATTTACCCGCTTTACGAGTTCACCCGTTTCCTAGGGATTAACTTCAGTCTTAACATAGTGACTGGTTATATTCAACCAACCGAAGCGGCTGGTAATGACGGAAAACTGAGCGACGAAGACTGGGAAATCAAAGCCTTAGAAAACAAGATGATTCCTAACAGTTTCCACGCTTGGAAAGAACTTCTAAAAGGGTTTGCACCCGAGCTTGTGGAAAAAGGCGAAATTAACGACCGACTGATTAATAACCGTATGTCAGTTACTCCGTGAATTGGAGTTCGCAGCGAAAAAGCTGCTTACAACTTTGGGGCCGAGGACGCTTTCAAACTGCGTCAGTTAGCCCAAAAGCGAGGACTGCAACAAATTTCTAACTTCTACATTTCCCGCGACAATCCATCGCAGTTTATTCAAGGTGGAGACAGCGCACACAACATGAGTGACAACAATCCGCTAAACGTCAACATTCGTAACAGTCGACTTTACCCAGCTGGAACTTTCTCCAAAATTTTCAGCGGGAAAATCGCTAGCGAAAAAGAAATTCCTGCGGAAGAACAACTTAGTGGTTCACAAGACACAAGTGTTTTAAAAAGTTTGCCTGGATTTTTTGATTACAACTGAATCCAAAACGACAAGGACTTAGAAGCAATTCTGGTTGAAATTCGTAAAGAATCAGTTGACTGAGACGGCGGTCACGATGGTGGTCAAATTGATAATGTAGCCAACAACAAACTGGAAAAACTAGGTAAACACCTAACTTGGCACTCAGCCAACCCACTAAGAGATGGTAAAACTACTACTACTGACAAAGATGGCAAAGAAATTATTATCAAACCCGTCACTGAAAAAGACCACCGTGCGGCTCAAACTAAAACCGTTTACTCACCTTACGTTGACATGGGGCTTTGGCCACTAGTTGATTACAAAAACGAAATAAGCAAGAAAGTTAAGAACTTAAAACACTTAACGCTAGCCTTTGTTCAACAAGACAACGTCCACGATAGCGAAGTTGACTTAAGTTTTGCCGGTTTCTATTCACCAATCAAAGGTAAAAACGTAACTAGCGATGACTTCATCGATTCGCACTTAGTACCGAAAATTCTTGAACCCGCTAAACAAGCTGGTATTTTCCAAAACTTAACTGTTTCATACGGTGGATTCAACACTGGTGACAACGAGAAAAACCCTTGACACACGGCGCTAAGACAAGCAAACAACGACGTGAACAACGCGGCATTTATTCTCCAAAATAAAATTAAAGAGTTCAACCTCAACTTAGCCAAACTAGTCGGATTAGGCGAAAAAGATATGAGTTACAAAGTTGACTTTGACATTGAAGGAGCTGCTCGAACGCGAATTGACGAGTTAAAAGTTTTATTCCTAGCAATGGCGCGTCTAAAACGTGAAAATCCGAAGTGAGAATTTTCATTGACTTTGCCAGTCTTACCAAGCGGTCTAGTTCAGTCCGAAATTACGATGCTAGACATTTTAACGACCCACTACAGAATGATGGGTAACAAGCCTAAGGACATGCCAGTGATTAACATCATGGCGATGGACTACGGGATTGGAATGTATAACCAAGCGCTTAAAGATGGCAAAACTAACTTCCAATTAGCTAAAGAAGCGACTGAAAATACTCACGATCAAGTTCTCAAAGCAATTAACGCTGCTTGATCACAAGAGAAAAAACTGGAATCAGTTTGAGATAAAGTGGGAGTAACTCCGATGATCGGTGTTAACGACCATAAAAACGGAGTCTTCACGCTGGAAGACGCCAAAGAGCTTTACAACTGAGCAATGGGCGAAAAAAATCTTGCTTACGTGGGAATCTGATCGCTTAACTCTGACTCACCAGCTCCTTATTTAAAAGAAAACTCAAGCGAGTTACACAAACCGGCTGCTAAAACAATTAACAGCAACGGACTAAACTACTTACGCAAGTACGACTTCTCTAACGTTTTCCTAGGTGACTGAGATGAGCTAATTAAAAACCCAGCTCGCAACCCTTACAAATTAACTAGCGAAGAGATTGCGTGAAACTTACTTCGTCCTTGGTTGAACAAGAAAGATAAGTAAGTCTAAAGAGTAAAAACGACATTAATTCAAAAACTAGCCTTGGGCTAGTTTTTTTATTAACGCTATAATTCCAAAGTTAGCAATTGAATAGCTAACAAAGGACATGCATGTTTCAAAAAAAAGTTTTCTCTACTCTCACTTCATTTTGCGGGGTGAGCGCACTTGCGCTCGGTCAATTAGCTTGCGGAGGCGCTCCAAACTTATTGTCTGGTAAAGGATCAAACTCGGTTACCGCCATTACAAGTCTAATTAACGAAAAAACTCAGCACACGCTTAACTATGAGAACTTAGGTTCTACGCTTGGCGCACGGGAAATGGCCAAAGCTCAAATTAGTTATGATTTTGCCATGACTTCTTCGCGCAAAACACCTGGTTCGATTGGTAAAGTGGAAGGCATCAATTACTCTGATCCAACCACTGGTTTTGCTCAGGAAGTTACCAACTGGTTAAACAACCAAATTCGCACCTTAACTTTTGCTTGGGATGCGATTGGAATTGGCCTTAATTTGCCTGATCCGATTTTGAACTCCCTCCGACTGAACGACCAAGATCGTTCTAACGACATTATTCCGCGCATCAAATTCGACGCTCTAGTGGCGATTTATTGTCTCAGTCAAGACGACCAGCGTTACCCGACTTGGCAAGAGTTTTTAACTAACCCAGAAGTTACTGGTTTAGATTCTTCGTTATTCAAGCCTGAGGAGTCCAAGCCGCGGGCGCTAGCGATTGAAGGCGGTAAAGACACGTCGGGTAAGGCCGAAGCTTTTACCGACAAAATCGTGGCGAGCGAAAGTTTTGCGGCGCTAGGAGTTGATAAAAAATTAGTGCAAACTCATAGCGATTCGATTATCGCTCCGGAACTTAAAGTTGAAGACAAAGAAAATACCATGTACGGTAAAAACGCTAACACCGCCAGTTCGGTGATGTATTACTCGCTCGGCTACATCATTAAAAACGACCGTCAGTCCAAAGTTGTTTTAGCCGAAATTGACGGCTGAGGTGCCCCGACGGTTGCTAACGCTCAAAACGGAAGTTACGATTGAATTCGTCCGTTTAACATTCTTTACCCGGTCAGCAAAACAAAAGTAATTGAAATGGTTAAAACGCTTCTCAGCCCGGAGTTTCAAAGCGAAATTGCCCGGTTAGGTTTTGTAGCTCTGAGCAGTGAGCAGATTAGTTTGCAATCCAGTCAGCCCAGCTCTTTAACTTTACCCGACTTGGCTGCTGAAGGCTTGCCCTCTGCCAACCAAATCGACGGTCTAGACTTTGGTTTAAAGGTCAAATAAATTTAGCCGCTAATTTTTTCAGCCCGTCCTCTGGACGGGCTTTTCCGTTAAAATGTGGGTGTGAAACAAGCTCCTCGCTCGTTTAGCCAAACCGTTGGTCGCAAAACGTTCCAAGACTTGCTCACCAAGGTCACCATTTTTATTTTTTCGACCTTGGCAATCGTGGCTCTAATTTTGATGTTTAGCTTTTTGATCAAAGAAGCTTACCCGGCCTACCAGCGCTACGGTTTTTGGCACATGTACTTTAGCAACTATTTCAGTGAACCAGGCGGCTGGGGTATTTGGTCGCCGCTTCTAGTTACTCTTTTCACATCTTTCTTAGCGACTTTAATCGCGACACCGATTGCGCTTCGAGCGGCTTACTTCATATTTTTTCGCATTCGCAAAGGTAAACAAGTTTTGCGAACCACGATTAACATTTTGGCCGGCGTGCCTTCGGTGGTTTTTGGAATTTTCGCGATTAAGTCGCTAAAAGTAGTCACTAATTTGGTGCTTGGCGCTGACCACGGCAACACGATTTTGAACGGAACGCTGATGTTAGTGATTATCATTTTGCCAACTTTGATCGCGCTGATTTTGAACCAGCTCTACCTTGTTCCACGCGAATTAGTTAACTCGTCTTTGGCGCTGGGTAACACATTAGTGTACGTTTCTTACACGAGCGTCAAAAAAGCGATTCGCAGCGGCGTTCACGTTGCGGTGATTGTGGCGCTTGGTCGCGCGATTGGCGAAACGATGGCTTTGTCAATCATTTTAATTTCTAACAGTGCTCATCCCTTAGCTGAGGGGTTATGAAACTTTTTGCAGAGCGACTTTGGAACTTTGGGAGTGTTAATTGCGAAAAACATGTTCACCGACCACGGCCGTGACACGAGTCCGCTTTTTGCGGCTGGTTTGGCGCTTTTTGTTATCATCATGGTTTTGGTCGTCTTTGTGACTAAAATCTCCCAAAAACGCCGTTTGACTAACCGTTCTCCGCTTGGTCAAAAACCTTGGAAGCGGATCGACGCTTACCAAAACGCGGGACTTTACTGGTCGCTCGTGGTTTGGTACTACTTGACTTTGCCTTTCAAACTCGTTAGTTTTGCCGCGCTTTGAACTGTTGGTAAACTGCGGCTCTTTTTCCGGTGAACGGTTTACTTTTTGTCTTATCCCATTTGACGCGCCTTTGGTCTTAAGCGCGCCCACAACGAACCTTACTCCAAGTACTTTGCCCGCTTTGCCCGCAGTTCAACTAGTCACGCCCGGGATTATTGGCGACTAAGTTGGGAGATGGTGGCTATTTTCCTAGTGATGGCTAGCGTTGGTTGGATTGTTTTAGACATTTGCATCGTTGGTATGTCCCAGTACCAAATTGCCGACTGGCGTTTTTCCAACCTTCAACCAGTCATTGGCGGCTTTAAAAGAGTGCCGTCAACTTTGCTCCATCCGCTCGTTTGAACGCTAGTGTTAATCGGCTTCACGATTGTGATTGCTTTTCCTTTCGCGCTTTGCGCGGCTCTGTTTTTATCCGAGTATGTGCGGGACAAAAAACTGGGTAAACTAATCAAGTTTTTCTTAGATTCGCTGGGCGGAACACCTTCAATTTTGTTCGGGCTTTTTGGCGCGGTGTTTTTCATTAAAACGCTCGGACTTTTCCAAACGGTTCCTTTCTCTCTTTTGGCGGGAACGCTGACGATGGTGTTAGTCATTTTGCCAACTTTCACTCGCTCGATTGAACAAGTTCTCATTAAGATTCCCGACTCTTACCGCCAAGGTTCTTACGCGCTCGGTGCTTCCCGCACGCGCACGATTTTCAAAGTCGTCATTCCCCAAGCCACGATTGGAATTGTTTCCGGTACAATCCTATCAATGGGAAGAATTATGGGTGAAACAGCGCCGATATTTTTAACTCTTGGACTTGCGACATCGATTGTTGACATCGGTATTTTGTCGCCTGGTCACACACTTACAACGAACATTTTGGACGTTTTTGCTAACAACCGAGAAGCGCTTGATTTCCAATCTCAAATCGCCTTATCTTACAAAATTGGCTCGGTTGCACTGCTCGCCACGACACTAATTATCTTTTTGGCTCAAGGCGTGCCTTGGATTGGTCAGCGGTTTAGAATGTTAATCACGCGCTGAAAAAACCGCCGTCAGGCCGCGCGGATGGCTCAATATGTCTGATAAAACCACTAGTTCTAACCCGATTTTCCGAGTGAGCGACCTCAATCTCTGGTACGACTCGGGTCGTAAACACGCTTTGGTAGATGTTTCGATTGATTTACCGCCGCGGAAAGTCACGGCTCTAATTGGTCCTTCGGGGTGCGGTAAATCAACTTTCATTCGCTGCCTTAACAAAATGAACGATTTAATTGTCGGGGTTAAGCTTGGCGGTTCGATTAAGTTTGATGGCAAGTACGAAATAGTGGCCAACCAGCAAAAAAGAGCCTGGTCAAACTGGTTTGGACTGACCAAAGGTCGCGAGTCTGGCAGCGAAGTAGACACTGATTTAGAAAGACAAATTCGTGCGCTTTCTGATCAAGTCAATTTGGCACCCAAGGGACCCGATAGGGATGAGCTTGTTTCGCGTCGCAAAGAGCTTTGACAAACTTGACAAACCAAAGTCCAGAAAAGCGAAAAAGATCGCAAAAATAAAATAGCCCAACTCAAAACCAAAATCGCCCAACTTAAAAAAGAAGCGAAAAATTCTCGCGCTGACAGCGAACTAGCAACTGACTACCAGGGAAAAATCGCTAGCTACCAAAAGCAAATTTACCACCTTAAAAAATCGCACGTGATTAGTCCGCTTGAGTTAAGAACTAGAGTGGGGATGGTTTTCCAAAAGCCTAATCCGTTTCCGATGTCAATTTACGATAACGTCGCCTATGGTCCTCGCTCAAGCGGTGTTAAATCGCCGCGCGAACTAAACAACATAGTTGAAAAAGCGCTTCGCGATGCAGCGCTGTGGGAAGAAGTAAAAGATAACTTGTTTGACGACGCGCTGGGACTTTCGGGCGGCCAACAACAACGTCTGTGCATTGCCCGCGCGATCGCTATGGAACCGGAAGTTTTACTGATGGATGAGCCCACTTCGGCGCTGGACCCGATTGCGACTAACAAAATTGAGCGTCTAATGAGCCAACTGAAGAAAAAATACACCATTATTGTCGTGACCCACTCCATGCAGCAAGCGGCTCGAATTAGTGATTTCACGGCTTTTTTTTACCTCGGCAAACTCGTTGAATTTGATAAAACGCGCCTGATTTTTACTAAACCGAAGCAGCGTCTTACCAAAGATTACATCCGTGGTAAAATGGGGTAAAAATGGCGACATCAATTATTCGCATAGAAACGCGTAAAATCCAGGAAAAACTAATCAAAATGTTTATTCTGGTGCTCAACCAGCACAGTCAAATGGCCCGAGCGCTGGAAAATGATGACAAAGACGCCGCGCAAAAAATTATTAACGATGACCGGCAAGTTAACGCCCTTTTTGACGAAATTCACGGCGATTTAGAGTTTTTAATTACTAAGACGCCGCTTGACAAAGACTTAAGACGTACAATGGCTTACATTATGATCGCCCAGGACATTGAAAGAATTGGCGATTACGTTAAGAGTATCGGTCGCTTTATTATTAAGGCCAAACCGCTTAAACAAAATTTACTAGCCACGATTAGCAAAGTTCACCAACCTTTTTTGCGCATGATTAAAAAACTGAGCGAAGTAATTAGCCGGGAAAGTTTTGATTTGGCCGTTGAACTAGTCAAGCGCGACTTAGCGATTGAAAAACTGGCTAACGATATGCGCATGTCGCTAATTAGTTCCATTACCAGTTACCGGAAGCAGGAACAGGTGATGGCAGTCATTTTTGCGACTAATGTGATCGGAGCGATCGAGCGGGCCACCAACTACGTGGTGCACATTTGCGAGCTAATCGCTTACGTTCACACGGGTAAAAACGTTGATTTAACATAAACTTTTTGCTTATATTTTGGTATAATTGTTCTAAGAACAAGTGCTAATCCTAGGGATAGGTTCTAGTTGGAAGACTAGGCAGTGGTGGTTGGATTGCACGACAATTTGCTACAATTAGGTGTGCAAGAAAGATAATTTGAGAGGAATTACACATGGCAAAAACCGCATTTGATCGAAAAAAAGAACACGTTAACATCGGTACCATTGGTCACGTTGACCACGGGAAAACGACTTTAACAGCCGCGATCGCAACGGTTCTTTCCAAAAAGGGCTTGTCAGAAGCGAAAGATTACGCATCAATTGACAATGCTCCTGAGGAAAAAGAGCGGGGAATTACGATTAACACCGCTCACATTGAGTACGAAACGGAAAAGCGTCACTACGCCCACATTGATTGCCCGGGCCACGCTGACTACGTTAAAAATATGATTACTGGAGCGGCCCAAATGGACGGCGCAATTCTAGTTGTGTCGGCTACTGACGGACCGATGCCCCAAACTCGTGAGCACATTTTGCTTGCTAAGCAAGTTGGTGTTCCGTTGATTATTCCGTTTCTTAACAAAGTAGATATGTTAGAAGGCGATGAAGAAATGGTTGACTTAGTTGAAATGGACGTTCGTGAACTACTAACTAAGTACGGATTTGACGGCGACAAAGTGCCCGTGATTCGTGGTTCAGCGCTTAAAGCGCTTGAAGGTGATCCAAAGTTTGAAGCAAAAATTTACGAACTGATGGACGCTGTGGACAACTACATCCCGACTCCAAAACACGAACTTGACAAACCATTCTTGATGGCTGTTGAGGACGTATTCTCAATCACTGGACGGGGAACCGTGGCGACTGGACGGGTAGAACGTGGTCGCGTTAAGTCTGGCGAAGAAGTTGAAATCGTGGGACTACGTGACACTAAAAAGACAGTTGTGACCGGAATTGAAATGTTCCGTAAAACACTTGATGAAGCTTTAGCTGGCGACAACGCCGGATTGCTACTGCGCGGAATTGACAAAGATCAAATTGAGCGTGGACAAGTGCTTGCTAAGCCAGGTTCAATTGTTCCGCGGTCAACTTTTAAAGCGCAAGTTTACGCTTTGAAAAAAGAGGAAGGCGGACGTCACACACCGTTTTTCAAAAACTACAAACCGCAGTTTTACTTCCGTACCACCGACGTAACAGGCGGAATTGAACTACCCCAAGGTACTGAGATGGTGATGCCAGGGGACAACGTAGAACTAACTGTTAATCTGATTTCGCCAGTTGCGATTGAAGAAGGAACTAAGTTCTCAATCCGTGAAGGTGGACGTACCGTCGGAGCGGGATCAATTACTTCAATTATTTCCTAAGATTTGTCTTTCTAATTTTCAATTCACTCTAACCCTCGCGGTTAGAGTTTTTTTAACTTAAATGTTCTAAAATCAGTTTGATGACTACTTCGCACAAACTCTGAACTTGACTAAAACAAAACCTACGCACTTCGACTTACGAGCTGGCGTTGGCAGCGGTTTTCGTGGCGCTTTGAGTTTTTAGTTACAAATTCATTTCAGTTAATTTGCGCTTCATGCGTTTTGGAATTGTTTACGCTTGGGTGATTACGATTGGCCTGATTTTTAGACCGCTTCTAGCAGTCAAAATTGCTTTAATTGCTGACCACCTTTGTCTTTTAGTCGGTGGGGGTCTAGGTCGCTGAATGCTTGAGTACGCTCTAATTTATCCGACCATGGTTTTACTAGTTGGTTTTCTAAAAAGATGCCTCAACACCCAACACCAGCGCTGGTGACTGGCCGGAGTAGTTTTTAGTGTTATGAGCACGTTAATTTCAGTTTTAATTACGATGGCTCTCTACCGAGGTTTTGTTAGCCAAAGCAAAAATGGCGATCAAGCTTTTTTGTTCAATTCTCTGGGCGTCTATGTTTTGATGTGAAGCGTTTGCGCTTTTTTAGCTTTTGCTTTCGGTTTGATGCTACTTAAGTACTTAAAAAGTCGCCATCAGCGACTTCAAGAAGCGATTTCGGTCGTCGTGGTTGTGACTTTGGTCGTGGTAATTTACGTTTGACTCTGAGGGCCAATCGCACAAATTCGTTACTTAGTTCAGCGCGTTGGTTATAGTCCGCACGAACTATTTGCTAAGTACGACTTTTACTTAGTGCCACGAATTCTTAAAACGCCCATTATTGTTCCGCTTTACAGTCTAATTGTTTACGCTCTCCAAAGAGTTTTTCCCCATGTTAACCGCGCCTACCGTTGGTAGGTTTTGGTCAAACGTTAATTCCAATTGCCCCAATACCCGTGTGAGCAGCCACGATAGCGGGTACGGGTGTTTCGATCGGTTTGATAACTCCGATTGCTTCTAAAGCTTGGCGGGCAATTTTAATTGTGTCTTGGTCGAAAGTGTGGACAATTTCCCAGTAGTAATCGTGGACTTGGGCTTGACCAATCGCGTGGATAATTTTCTCAACGCTTGAGAAAACGTTTTTAGCTAAACTGCGTTTCACGCCGTTAACTTTGATACCTTCGTCGCGTAAAACTAACCGCGGGATTAGGCCGGTTTTTTGAAGAATAAACTTCTTAGTTCCTTTTAGGCGGCCGCCTCGGATAAAGCCTTCTAGGTTTTTGGGAGCAAAGTAGCAGTGACTGGCGTGACTGATTGATTCGATTAGAGTTAACGTTTTTTTAATGTCACGGTTTTTTTCGTAATCGTCAATTGCTCTGCTGGCCGTGTCGACTAGCGCCGTACCGACTAGACGAACGTTAGCAATGTGCACGTTAGGAAATTTCTGGGAAACTTGAACTGCGCTTTGGTAAGTTGAAGACACTCCGCTGTTAATTGGAATGTAAATTACATGGGCAAATTTTTTTGATAACTCCGCAAAAGTTTCTTCCAACAAACCTTGGGGTACTTGCGACGTGTGAATTTTTTTGGCGTTTTTAATTTTTTCTACCACTTGTTTAAGAGTGATATCCCGCCCATCTTGGTAAGTATGCTCGTCAATGCTAATCAGTTGGGGCACGAAAGTAAAACCAAGACTAGTCAGTTTTTTTTCTGAGTAGCCGGTAAACGAGTCGAGAACGATTTGGAGCGGTTTTTTAGTCTGTGCCATGCTAATAAAAATTATATAGGAACTGACTTATCAACCTGGTAAAGAAAGTTTAGCACTCGTAGTATTAATGTGCTAAAATAGGCTTGACATGGCAAAACAATCCAAACCAGATTACTACCAAAGTCTTGGCGTTGACCGCAATGCTTCCGAACACGAAATTAAACGCGCTTTTCGTAAACTGGCGATGCGCTACCACCCCGACCGCAACAAAGAACCGGATGCCGAAGCTAAGTTCAAGGAAATTAATGAAGCTTATGAAGTGCTTTCCGATCCGCAAAAACGTTCTCGCTATGACCAGTACGGTCACGCGGCATTTGACCAAAGCGCTGGCTTTGGTGGTTTTGAGTTTGAAGGTTTTGGTAGTTTTGACGGCATGGACATTAACGACATCTTCAGTTCCTTTTTCGGCGGCGGTTTTGGCCAAAGTAGTCGGCGTCCGCGCCGCGGAGCTAACATCCAAGGTCAAATTACAATCCAGTTTTTAGACGCGATCTTCGGTAAAAAGATGGTCCAAAAACTGGATAAATGAGTTAATGACCGACTTGAAAGAGTTGAAACCACGATTGAAATTCCGGCAGGCATTTCTGACGGGCAAGCGATTATTTTTAAAGGTTATGGTCAGCGCGGACACAACGGTGGTCCAAGCGGAGACCTTTATTTAGTAGTCAGAATCGCTAAGCACAAATACTACGAGCGCGACAATTACAACATTCACCTTGAAATACCCGTTTCAGCTTTTGACATTTTGCAAGAAAAAACTTTGGAAGTGCCAACACCTTATGGCAAAGAGAAAATTAAATTGCGTTCAGACTACGACTCTAAAACCACGATTAAACTAGCCAAAAAAGGCGTTCCTTCAATGCGGCACCACTTTGTCGGTGATTTAATTGTTCATCTGAAAATTTACCTACCTTCTTTACCACGCCGTCAGAGCGAACAAATTCGCGACCTCACTTCCGAATTAACCGACCGCACTTACGACAAGTTTTTGCGGGAGTTTAGTTAGTGTTTCGTTTTTTCGTACAAAAACGCGTCGGCAACCACTTTGACTTAGATCCTCAAACACTCGCTCACATTAAAGTGGTCAGAATCGGCAGCCGACCTTTTATTTGCGTGTGACAAGGACAGTTTTTTGAAACAAAGTTAGATGGACGGCGCGCCTTAATCATTCGGGAAATTGCTCTTAACCACGAGTTTGCCCGACCAGTTAAACTCGCTGCCGCAGTTTTAAAACCGAAAAACTTTGCTTGGTTAGTTCAAAAAGCAGCCGAGTTAGGTGTTAGTCAGCTTTGACCACTTACAAGCGATTATGTTCAACACCGACCAGAACGTCATGAGCGACTAGTTAAAATTGCTAACGGCGCTAGTCAGCAAGCTTTTCGCAACTACCCGCTCCAAGTTCACAGTCCGACCAGTTTCAAAGAGGCACTGCAAATTAGTGCTGCTCACAAGTACATTTTGGATGAAAAACTTCCCCAACCAATCAAAACAAGTTTTGAACAAGACTCTCTTTTTTTAGTCGGTCCCGAGGGTGGTTGAAGCGAAAAAGAACTTGAGTTAGCCAAGGCAAGCGGCTTTGAACGTGTTTACCTTGGTCCGCGGATTATGCGCGCGGAAACGGCTAGTTTGTTTGTTTTAGCAAGGGTCAAAATTTAGTTTATAATGGTCTGGCAATGCATTAAGACCGTAGCGGTCGCACGACTTAATTAAGCTACCGAGTGCGTGAAACGCTTTTTGGTATCAACTCGTTGTTTTGCCTCTTGCTAAAGAAGGAGATTTTGACGTGACCAACAAAGAAGTTAAACAGAGCGTTGTCGAAGAAATTGCGGCTCGCCTGGGTAAAGTAACTAGTTTAGTGGTCGCTCAGTACCACGGCTTGACCGTGCGCGAACTTCAAAGCCTTCGCGAAAAACTTAGCGAAGCCCAAATTAGTGCCAAGGTTTACAAAAATCGTCTCTTCAAGCTGGCTCTTGAGGGCAGTCCTTACAAGGATCTAGCGCGGTTTTTACAAGGTCCTAACTTGTTCGTCTTTACTGAGCAAGATCAAAATGCACCAGCCAAAATTCTCGCCAACTTCGCTAAGGACCACCCAGCCCTAGCGCTTGTGGCGGGTACTTACGAGGGCGAGGTGCTTGACCAGCACGGAATTAACCAAATCGCCGAACTGCCTTCTTACGAGGAAGGATTGACGATGCTGGCCATGTCGCTGATGGGACCAATTCGTTACTTAGCGATTGCACTTAACCAGTACGCTGAGCAAAAAACCGAGACGGGAGAGGAGAAAAAAGATGAGCAAACTAACTAAGGAAACATTTATTGAAAGTCTGCAGTCAATGACCATTAAAGAAGTGATGGAACTTGTCGAGGCTATGAAAGAAACTTTTGGTGTTGACCCAACGGCAGTTGTCAGCGCCGCGGCGGCTAGTCAAGCGCCAGCTGAAGAAGTTAAGAGCGAAGTGACCGTGACTCTTAAAGCAGTTGGACCAAACAAAATCGCCGTCATTAAAGTTGTCAAAGAAATCACTGGTTTAGGTTTGATGGACGCTAAAAATTTAGTTGACGCAGCGCCAAAACCAATCAAGGAAAACATCAAGCCTGAGGAAGCCGAAGAACTTAAGAAAAAGTTAACTGAAGCTGGTGCCGAAGTAACGGTAGACTAATCTTACTAATTTAGCCAAAACCGCTCTGTTTGAGCGGTTTTTTTGTTTTTAAGATTTCAGTTAAGTCCAGTCGGATTTTGGTTCAAATAACTAAGTTATTTAATTGATGGTTTACGGGTGAAAAAAACTTATAATGCTACATGCGTAAAAAATCATCATACGTCCAAAGGGGGTTGAGAAATATCCGATGAACACAACGCGTTCGCATCAACAGACCAAACCGATCATTGAGTTAGTTAATCTTGTTCAACAATTTGACGACAAAATTGTTTTACAAGATTTTAATTTGACAATTAATCGGGGCGAGTTTGTCACTTTGCTCGGTCCATCAGGATCGGGAAAAACAACCGCACTTCGCTTGATTGGCGGCTTTGAATGACCAACGCGCGGTGAAATCCGCTACAACGGTCGCGACATGAAAGACTTACCGGCGTACAAACGCCCGACAAAAACAATTTTTCAAGATTACGCTCTTTTTCCGCATTTAAACGTGGAAAACAACATTAAGTATGGCTTAAAGATTTACCGAGTACCACGGGAAAATGTGCCAGCTAAGTACCATCAACAGTTAGTCGCTTTGCAAAATAAGTGGCGTAAAACGGTTGAAGATAAATTGGCTAAATTAGACCGCGAGCAAGACGAGTACGAAACTATGATGGCGACTCACAAACCAAACTCGCACAAACATCGAAAAGCCCAAAAGTGACTCGACAACTCTGACTTTCATTACTCTTACTGGGAAAACTACGTCCAGCTTAAAACCAACCAGTACGCTAAACGCTACTTGACGCGTAAAATGACGCGCCAAGAAATTAACCAAGAAGTTGCTCAAGTGATTGACATGATCGGTTTAACTGGCAACGAAAAAAAGACGATCGATCAACTTTCGGGCGGCATGAAACAGCGCGTTTCACTAGCGCGTGCGCTGGTGGTTAAACCCGAAGTTTTGCTGCTTGACGAACCTCTTTCCGCGCTTGACATGCGTGTTCGCGAGAAGATGCAACTTGAGTTAAAAGACATCCAACGTAAACTGGGAATGACGTTTATTTTTGTGACTCACGACCAAGAGGAAGCTTTATCTTTGTCTGATAAAGTGGCTGTTATTAACCAGGGGCGGGTAGTTCAGTTCGGAACGGCTCAAGATATTTACGATGAGCCGATTAACGCTTGGGTAGCCAGTTTTGTCGGATACTCCAATTTATTCGTTGGTAAAGTTTTAGGCGAGGGGAAAGTGCGCATGCTTGGCAAAAGTTTTCGCGCTCTAACAACCGGTTTTAAAACTAACGAAACGGTTGATATTGTCATTCGTCCGGAAGACATTGAAATTGGCCCGCGCGTCAAAGGACACCTACAAGGTGAAATTAAGCGGGTTAACTACCAGGGGACAATGTGGGAATACATAGTCAAAATTAATCCCAAAGGACCTGATTTACTAATTCAGTCAACACACAAATTTGCCGTCGGAACTAAGGTTGGAATTAACTGGGAGTGGGAGGAAGTCCACCTCATGAAAAGGGAGGTTAAAAAGCGTGTTTAACAAACGTTTAACTTTACTTTTACCTTACTTTTCGATCGCTATTTTGTTTATTTTAATGCCGATGGTTTTCTTGGTCATTAAGGCTTTTGCTCCGGTCAGCGAAGAGTTTGACAACTGGCAGTTGGTGAAAATGCCGACCACTTGGGTCGTCATGGGTCGCTCAATTTTAGTTGGTCTAGCTAGCGCTACCTTTTGCTTATTAATCGGTTTTGCTTACGCCTACTTTAGCGCTCGCAGCACTAGCAAAATGTTTCGAATCTTTGCTCTCAGTTTTCTAGTTTCGCCGCTGTTTGTTTTTACGATTGTCAAAGTTTTAGCACTCAAAGGTCTTTTGTTAGCCATTTTTGACGAATCAAGTCTTAACAACTTGGGCGTGTTAATTTTAGGTCTGACCTACCTGAACTTACCTTTCATGATTATTCCTCTTTACTCGGTTTTGTTATCAATGCCCCGCTCTTTAATTGAGGCTTCCGAGGATTTGGGTGTTAACCGTTTTTTAACGATTTGACGAGTGGTGATACCTTACACCTTGCGCGCTTTAGCGGCTGGATTTGCCCTAGTTTTTATGTTGGCGGCAACTTCCATCATCGTTTCGGAAAAACTAATTCCGATGCGTGAATCTTACAAACTGATCGGCAATTTCATGGATAACGCGCGGATCCGAACCAAGGCGCCTGATGGCGCGCTTGGCTCAACGATTGCGCTAATCACAATCGTGGTCATGATGAGTATTTACGGACTTATTTACCTTGGTCCGACTTTTTGACGAAAACTTCGGGGAGGTATCAATGTCTAAACTGGGAACGTTTGCCAAACGTTTTTACGTGGTTTTAATTTTGATTCTAGTTTACGTTCCACTCGTCATGGCTGCGATTTTCTCGTTTAACGTGCCACCGCACCGCGGAGACTTAACTTTTAACTGAAACGGTTTTTCGCTGCGCGGATTTGACGAACTTTTCACACAAGAAATAGGCCTAGCGTTTTTAAACTCTTTGCTTATTGGTCTAACTAGCGCGGGCGGAGTGGTTGTGCTCAGTCTTCTAACAACTTACGCGCTTTGACGCCAGCGCAACAAAATTTTCAAACTAGCTGTGGACGGAACGGCTAACATTCCGCTCATTAACCCCGACATTGTGAGCGCGATTGCTCTAGCGGTTACGTTCTCGTTCTTGTTTGGAACGCTGGGGATTAGTGAGGGCGGGATGCTGCGGGCAATCGTTTCGCACATTGTAGTTATTTTGCCCTACGGACTAATCGTGATGTATCCGCGTTCAGTCAAATTTGATAAATCGCTTTTGGAAGCTTCTTACGACTTAGGTTATGGACCGATTCGAACTTGGTTTAAAACTTATTTTCGTCACATGTTGCCCATTATTGTCGCGACTTTTGTGATTAGTTTAACGCTTTCTTTTGACGACTTTATTTTGGTACGCATGGTGGCTAAGGTAGAAACGATTGGAACGCGCCTTTACAGCAGTAACATCAAAAATTGAACTTTAATGCTTGGAACCATTTTGCTCGTTTTAACTGTCAGCGGTTCGGCGGGCTTTGCGCTTTGAAAGGGAAGAGTTAAGAAACATGAAAAAATTCGTTAAATCAGTTTGACTAAAAAAAATTGCCATTTTACCTTTACTCAGCCCCTTAACACTAACGGCGCTCAGTTGCGGTCAAAGTCATCCGCTCGTTTGAAATTACCAGCAGTTTATTGATCCGGACTTAGAAAGTGAACTGAGCAAAAAATACGGTTATGCTAACTTTGGTGATCTTGATGAATTAGAAGCGGCTTTGCAAGAAAAACGGGTTTTAGTCGGGATGAGTTCTGACTACCAAATTAAGCAGTTTGCCCGGAAAAACATGGTGCAAAAAATTGACTTTAAAAGACTTTGGGGTTGGGAGTACGAAAGTAAGCAAGATTTAAGGCAAAAACTAGAAGAGATTTACACCCCGCTTGTTTTCCGCGCTTTTGACCAAGTTTACAGTCCGCTGGGCGATTTAACTGGCGATGGTCAAGAGGATTACTTGTGGGAGTACAGCGTCCCTTATTTTGTGCAGGAAAAAGTGGTCGTTTTCGATTCGCGTCAAGGCAACTGAAGCGAGCAAGAACGTGAGATGCTTGACGACCCCGAGCAACAAGCCACGCTTTTTCCTAACCGATCGTACCGGGGCATTTTAAAAACACTCGCCGATCGGGGTTACCAAAAAATCGTTGTTAACGATTACGTCCGCGACAATTTGATGATTGGATCGGAAGTTAGCCCGGGCGGTTTTAATTCTTTGCCGACTTTTGAAACGTACGAAAGTCACATCCAGGGTTTTAAAGACACGATTGAAAGAAGTGATGGTTTTGGCCAAAAACTCAATTCTAACAACGTTAAGTTTGACACCGACGGAACCCAAGTTTTAATGGATCTGATTGATCCGCGTAAAGATTGGGATGTGGCGCTTCTTTACAACGGTGACGCACTTGATGCTTACTGAGCTGATGATAATTTTCCGCTGATGGAAGACGATAACTTTGTTCGAATCGTTAAACCAGAGAATCCGATTTTTCTCATTGACGGCTTAATTTTGCCGACCTATTTGACCGGAGAGTATCTCGAACAGGCTTACGAGGTTGCCCGGGGATACTTCTTTGGAAATGGCGAGCTCAGCGTTTTAGAAGATGTGGATTTAGAGGAAATACCGCGCGAATACCCAATCTTACTCAACTTTGATTATGTTAATTACTCGTTGCCGTTTCAAGTTTACCAAGACTACATTTTAGAAGAAGGTTATTTTGAAGACGAAGACGGCGAGGAAGACGTGGTTGCAAGAGACATATACGAACTAGACTATGATCCCGACTATGACCTAGCTCGTCACTTCACCCAACCGATTGCCGACACTTTGTTTACCATGGTTCAACAAATGTATGAGCTAAGCAAAATTTAAACTTTTAAAGACTACTTGTTAAGTAATCATCGAGAATAATTTGGGCCGCAATTTGGTCTTTGAGCATTTTTTGTTTTTGTTGTGAAAGACCCGCTTGCTGCATGATTTGAGTCGCTTTTTTGGTCGTGCGGTGTTCGTCCATCAAAACAAATTTAACTTTTTTAAATCGCTTTTTTAAGAGAGGCAAAATTTGGTCAATTCGGCGGGCATTAGTCGGTTTGTCACCCGAGGGGAAACGCGGGTATCCAATCACAAAGGTGTCAAATTGGTACTCGGAAGTAACTTGCTCAATTTGGTTGACTAGATTAAGCCAGTCTTTTTCGGGGTAAATTAAGTTGGCTACCCCTTGGGCGGTCAAGTTAAAAATGTCACTCACAGCTACTCCGCAAGTTTTGCTGCCAATGTCGAGTCCGACTTTCCGCATATCGTCTGAATTATATCTAACGCGGGTGCGCTCAGTTAGGACCTTAATAAAAGAAAAACCCCGACTCACTTGGTCGGGGTTTTTCTGGTCTTTTTTAATCGTCCTTTAGACTCTCTAGAACCCGCAAAAAATCTTTTTCTTTAACGGGGTCAGTTATTCTGTCAACCGCAGCACGGATTTGTTCTGTGTCGCGCGGCGGTTGTTCTTTTGACCAATTGTATTTTAATTTCATGTTTTCTCCCTCACAACCAACCTTTTTGTTTTTAGGTCTTCTATGCAATTATATAGCTTGGCACTCTGAAATTAAGAGCAATGACTATGTTTCTGTATATTCAGGTCTTAATTTTTCCAATTACTATTTTTCAATTTTTGTCTGCGTTTTCTTTAGATTCAAGTTCCTGAATAAAACCCTTCAGGTCGTTTTCATAAGTGCGCTCGTAAATGTATTTTTCATCGCTGGTTCATTTGAGATAATAACCTAAATTCCAAAGGACGGTACTCAAAAAAACAATGCTGACTCTTTTGTTGCCGTTGTGAAAAAAATGACCCATCAAGATTCTCACAAATAGGTCTGTGACAAAATCAAAGATATCTCAATTTTCTTGATTATAGTGCCATTTCATAATGATGCTATGGATAGCACCCGCCACAGAACCGCTATTTTTTTCTACACCCGTCATTTTATCGTTATCTTCTTGGTTAAGGTATCTAACTTTTTTTGAACTTTCAACAGCATGTTTCACAAAAGAATCAACCAGAAATCAATTAAATTCTATGACAGCAGTCTCAAACCGAACATTTTCAGGGTTGCTGTTAAAATTAGAGTAGAACTTAGTCGAATCTTGACCAAATTCAATCTTGCTATTTTTCTTCTCTCGAATGTAACGCTGAATTTGCTCCTCTTTGTTCCATTCCGTGACGTAAATTCTGAGTATTCGCATAAGTACCACGTCTACATTTTACTTTTTCGTACCGTTATAAATTCCCAAGTTTGTCCAAAAACAAAGTTGAAAATTTAGTAAAACTAAGCGATTTTTAAAGATTAGTTAGTTGAATTTTTGGTCCGTCAAAAATGGCCCAAGCTACCGATAAAGTTTAAAAAATTTTCTTAGTATTTGGCCGATATTTTAATTTAACATTTGTGATATACTAATAAGGCTTTATTTAAACGCTTATGTTCCACCTTGCGCCGAGGAGAGAGTGAAGTCTATGCCCGTAAAAACCGCCGTTAGTCGTTCTTATCAACTGAGAAAATTTGGTCCTATCACTGAGCGACGTGATTATTCACGCAACAACTACCACTATCCAGTCGAGGATTTAGTTCGGATTCAGAAAGATTCATTCCACTGGTTCTTAACTAAAGGCCTAGAAGAAACGTTTCGAAACATTTATCCTATTGACTCTACCAACGGGAAATTAACAATTGAATACGTTGACGGTTCGCTCCGTCTTGAGAAGTACGAGGATGAATTCCAAGCGATTAAAATGGCTCGCCAAAAGGGAACTACGCTCAACGTCAAAGTTTATGCGACCTTGCGTCGTAAAGACAACGAAACGGGCGAAGTTAAAACCCAAGAAGTTTTGTTCGGAGAAGTGCCGATGATGACTCAAGGCGGCAACTTCGTCGTTAACGGCTCAATCAAAGTGGTCGTTTCACAACTAATTCGTTCGCCGGGAGCTTACTTTGAAATGGATGCTCGTAAGGGCTCTGACAAAGACCTTTTTAACAAGTTGGAGATTATTCCTAAACTCGGGATGTGGATCCGAGTTTTTCACAAAGTGACTAAAAGTAAGTCCGATATCAAAGTATCAATTGACAAAAACAACGTTTCGCTTTCAACTTTCTTACGTGCCTTTGGAATGACTAAAACCGCGATTGCCGAACTTTACGGAACTAGTCCGGAACTGGTTAAAATGTTTGACAAGTACGACAAAAAAGACCGTCGCAAAGATAAGAAAGAAAATTGAAAAGAATTTTTTGACCAGTTACCGTCGCTTTTTGGTTCCACACCCGTTTTAGCCGAAACGCTCCGCAAAGATAAAAAGGAGACCGAAATTGACGCTCTTGATTATGTGCACGGAATTTTGAAAAAGGGCGACCGGATCACCAATGAATCCCGTCGCAACTTGTTTGTAAACTTTCTCTTTAACAAACGTCGTTACGACTTGCTCAAAACCGGGCGCTATTTAATTAACAAGAAACTCAACTTGGTTGACCGCCTGGAAGGAACCATTTTAGCCCAGGATTTAGCCACAGTCTCAGGTAAAGTGCTTTATAAAACCGGTACTCCGATTGACTTTAAACTGGCCAAAGAAATTCAAAGTCAGTTTGACGAAGGCGTTTTGCCAACGGTTGATATTCCGGAAATTTCAACCGATGTTTACGGCAAGCAAGTTGACTTTTACCCTAATTTGCTTAAGCGGAACCAAATTATCGTGGTGCAAGTTTACCCGAATGAATCTTGGATGGAGCAAAATAAAAATCCGCTTAAAATTATCGCGAACGACCCTAATTCGCAAGAAGAACACCTGCTTATTTCTGACATTGTCGCGGCAATCGGTTACTACTTTAACTTACTTGAAGGCGTTGGAACCGAGGATGACCCCGACTCGCTTGTCAATAAACGGGTAGTCACGATTGGTGAACTTCTTCAGAACCAATTTCAAATCGCTTTGACAAAGTTAGAGAGAAGTGCAAAAGAAAGAATGTCGGCGAACGAGCCTGATAAGATCACAGCCAAAAACATCACCAATAACAAAATTGTTTACAACCAATTTAAAACTTTCTTTAACTCATCGCAGCTTTCCCAATTCATGGACCAAGTTAATCCGCTGGCCGAAATCGCTAACAAACGTCGGATTACTTCGCTCGGCCCGGGTGGACTAAACCGTGAAACTGCGATTATTGAAGTGCGCGACGTTCACGCGACACACTACGGACGAATTTGTCCGATTGAATCTCCCGAAGGACCTAACATCGGTCTAATTCTTAACTTTGCCACTTACCCTCGCATTAACCAGTACGGTTTCATTGAAACACCTTACTTCCCGGTGGAAAACGGCAAGATTATCCGCGATGCAATTTACTTATCAGCTAGCGACGAAAAAGGTAAAACTTTCGCTCAATCTTCGGTCGCGGTTGACGAAGATGATCAGATTGTGGAAGCTAATATCGTGGTGCGAAAAGACGGCGATTACATCATTGTTCCGCGTAAGGAAGTTAATTACGTGGACGTTTCTTCGCGTCAAATGACATCAATTTCTTCCTCTTGCATTCCTTTTCTAGAAAACGATGACGCCAACCGGGCTTTGATGGGAGCTAACATGCAACGTCAAGCAGTTCCGCTTTTAGAGTCAGAGGCACCGCTAATCGCGACGGGAGCCGAGGCCGACATTGCGCGCTATTCGGCTTACAACAAAATTGCTGAGGAAGACGGGCAAGTTAACTACGTGGATTCGCAAGTCATTAAAATTAAAGGTAAAAAGAACGTGCGAACTTACTACTTAAGAACGTTTGAACGTTCTAACCAAGGAACATTAATTTCACAACGACCAATTGTGCAAGAAGGTCAAAAAATTAGTAAAGGTCAAGTTTTGACCGATGCTTCTTCGTTTGACCAAGGCGAATTAGCGCTGGGAAAAAACGTGGTGGTTGCTTTCACAACTTGGAACGGCTACAACTATGAGGACGCGATTATTATCTCCGAACGACTTGTCCGCGATGACGTTTACACATCGATTCACATTGAAGAGCAAACCATTCAGTTTCGAAAAGCAAAGTCAGGCGATGATGAGCTCAGCCGCGACTTACCTAATGTTTCCAACTTTGCTAAACGAAATTTGGATGACTCGGGCATTATCAGAGTTGGTTCAGAAGTTCAAGCCGGCGATGTTTTGGTCGGACGAATTTCGCCTAAAAGCGAAGATAACCCGACCCCGGAAGAAAAACTAATCGCTGCGATTTTTTCTCAGCGCGCCAAAAACATTAAAGATACATCTTTAAAGGTAAAGCACGGTCACGGCGGAACTGTCATTGATGTGCAAGTTCTTTCGCGTGAAAACGGCGATAAACTGCAAGACGGCATTTCAATGATCGTCAAAGTCTTTATCGCGCAAAAACGCAAAATTAAAGTGGGCGATAAGATGGCTGGTCGGCACGGTAATAAAGGGGTTATCTCACGGATTTTACCAGTTGAGGACATGCCTTACTTAAGCGACGGAACACCGGTTGACATTATGCTTAACCCGCAAGGGGTTCCTTCCCGGATGAACATTGGTCAAGTTTTAGAACTCCACCTTGGCATGGCGGCTAAGGCGCTGGGAGTTAAGTTTGTTTCGCCTGTTTTTGACGGAATTAAGTACCGCGATGTACACGAGGCTCTGGCAGAAGCTAATTTGCCTCTTGACGGTAAATTTGATCTTTACGATCCGATTTTAGGCGCTAAATTTGCCCAGAAAGTTTCTGTTGGTGTCATGTACATGCTTAAGTTAGCCCACATGGTTGATGATAAGATGCACGCTCGTTCGGTCGGACCTTACTCATTAATCACTCAGCAACCACTTGGTGGAAAGTCTCAAAATGGTGGACAGCGCTTTGGTGAAATGGAAGCTTGGGCGGTTGAGTCTTACGGAGCTTCAAACGTTTTACAAGAATTACTAACTTACAAATCGGACAACATCGATGGTCGTAATAAGATTTATAACGCGTTAACTAACGGTATGCCTTTACCTAATCCGGGCACCCCTGAATCATTCTCGGTGCTCGCTTATGAGCTCCGCGGACTGTGTCTCAAATTAGGCGTTGAAGTTAAGAAGGAAGAGTAGCGATGAGAAACGAAACAATTATTCAAACTAGACAATACCAAAAAGTTCACGAAAACGACATTTTGAGCATTTCTTTATCGCTGGCCAAACCCGAGGATGTGAAACACTGATCTTACGGGGAAGTGACCAAACCAGAAACGATCAACTACAAATCTTTTAAACCGGAGAAAAATGGTCTTTTTGACGAGGTCATTTTCGGACCGATTACCGATTACAAATGCCCGATTTGTGGAACGAAATACAAACGTTCTAACGAAGGTCAAATTTGCGAAAAGACCGATGAATGTCGAATTTACCAACCGCAAATTTTACCTAAATCAGCCCGTCGCAGTCGCATGGGTCACATTGAACTCGCTTCGCCAGTTGTTCACTTGTGGTTTTTTACAATTCACCACTCAATCATTGCCAAAGTTTTAGGACTTAAAACGGAAGATTCCGAAAAGTACCACTCACGTCGTCAAATTGAGAACATCATTTACTTCCGCTCCCACATCGTGCTTGAGTCTGACGGAATTAAAGCTTTGCCCAAAAATAAAATCATTGAAATTAACCAGGCGGCAGTCATTTACCGCAATGCTTTGCTCGAGTTGCGCGAACGTTACGAAGTTGGCAGCGATGCTTACCAAGAGATTAGTGATTCAATTGAGGATCTTGAACAAACCGCTAGTTCTAAACTTGGTCAAGATTACGGAGTTGACTTTTACGAACTTAACGAAATTATTCACGAGTATTCCAAGGCTAAAATTAGTACCGGTGCCAAAGCGATTGAGTACCTGCTAAAAAACTTTGACCTTAAAAACTCAATTCGTCGAGTCAAGTCCCAAATTACCCGGATTTCCCGCGAAATCAAGGAAAACGAAAGTTGGTACTCAGGACTCGTTCAGCAACGATCAAAACTTTACAAACGTCTAGATGTTTTGAACAAGTTTTATAAATCGGGTCAAGATTTGACATCAATGATCATTTACAACTTACCGATTATTCCCGCCGACTTACGACCTTTAATTCAAATTGATGGAGGCCGTCACTCTACTTCAGACATTAACGATTTGTACCGCCGAATTATCATTCGAAACAACCGACTTAAAAAGTGACAGGAAAATGACGCGCCGATTTTAATTATTCAAAACGAACTGCGCATGTTGCAGGAAGCGATTGACGCTCTAATTGATAACAGTCGGAAAAAACCTTCGCCGGTTATGTCAAAAGACAACCGTCCGCTCAAATCGCTTTCTGATTCATTGTCGGGTAAAAAAGGTCGCTTTCGTCAAAACCTACTTGGTAAACGGGTGGACTACTCTGGTCGTTCGGTAATTGTGGTCGGACCCGAACTAAAAATGCACCAAGTTGGTATTCCTCGTCAAATGGCTGCCAAACTTTTTGAACCTTGAATTATCCAGCGGCTAGTTAACCACTCGCTAGCGAGTTCAATTAAGGGCGCAAAAAAACTAGTTGAAGAGCAAGACAACCGCATTTGACCTTTTGTTGAGCAGGCTATTAAAGGCAAAGTTGTTTTACTTAACAGGGCGCCAACGCTTCACCGTTTATCAATCCAAGCTTTTGAACCGGTTTTAGTTCGGGGTAAAGCGATTATGCTGCACCCGCTCGTAACCACTGCTTTTAACGCCGACTTTGACGGTGACCAGATGGCGGTTCACGTTACAATTGCACCCGAAGCGGTTCGCGAAGCGCGCGAACTGATGCTGGCTAACAAAAACATTCTTGGCCCTAAAGATGGTGAGCCAATTATTAATCCGTCCCAGGACATGGTGCTCGGCCTTTACTACTTGACTCAGGAGAAAGCCGGAGCACGCGGAGAGGGAAACTTTTACCGATCTTACGACGAGATGATTAAAGCTTACGACCAAGGCCACGTGGATTTATCTGCTCGAGTGGCTCTGCCGCTTGTTGAAGTACAAAAGCAGTCGCTTTTTAACCACTACGACGAAAAGTCTTACTTGGTGGCTTCGGTTGGTAAATTCATTTTTAACCAAGCGTTCCCGGCTAGTTTTGATTTTATTTTTGATAACAGCATTTTTGACATTTATCAGCGCACTAACCCTTACGTGGTGCGTTATGGCACCGACTTACGTAAGTACATTCAAGAGCTGCCAACGCAAGTACCGCTCGCTAAAAAGGATATTGCCAAAATTGTTCGCTACGTTTTTGACAAGTACGTTTCAGCGATTAGTAAGGAAGACTTATCTCAGGTGATTAAGCAAGTTAACGTGGGTAACTACTACGACACCGTGATGCTTTTTGCCGAGTTAAAAGATTATAGTGGTCGCCAACTTAACCACGTTCACGCTCAAACTTTGTCTTTGATTTTGCGCCAACGTTTTGAAGAAGTTAACCGCCGCATTACTTTGCAAAACCAGGGAGTCGAACGAATTTTTGAACTAGATGAAAAAGTTGAACTGCTGGAAAAAGTTTGGTTTGATTACACTAACGGGGTTGCTAAAATTCTTGACAACTTGAAAGAGTTAGGTTTTAAATACTCAACTGTTTCAGGCGTGACGATGGCCGCTTCAGACATTATGCAGTCACCAATTAAGGACGTAAAAATTAAAGAGGGCGACCAGTACGTGAACTCGCTTTGAAAAATGTACAACCAGGGCGTGATTACTAACGACGAGCGTTATAAGTTGGCGATTGAAAAATGGTCGCAAATTAAAGACGACATTCAAAAAGATTTGACTAACATCATGGATCAACACCCAACCAACCCAATTTTTATGATTATGAAATCGGGAGCGCGTGGAAACATGTCCAACTTTGTCCAGTTTGCTGGTCTAAGGGGACTAATGTCCAACAGTAAAAAGATGCGCCGGGGATACGTTAAAAACCAAGTCGTTGTTCGCTCAACGATCGAAGTTCCGGTTAAGTCTTCTTTCTTAGAGGGCCTAACAGCTTACGAGTTTTACTCTTCTACCCACGGTGCCCGTAAAGGACTAACTGATACGGCTCTTAATACTTCAAACTCTGGTTACCTCACCCGGCGTCTAGTCGATGTAGCCCAAAACATCGTTGTTCGCGAAGTTGATTGCGGCTCTGACATTGGCGCGGTTGTAAAAGACCTAGTTGAAACGCAAACCCAATCGGTAATAGTTTCTTTAGCTGAACGTGTGGTTGGCCGCTTCACTAATAAGCCGATTCACGATGCTAAGGGCAATTTAATCATTGATGCTCAGCAGTTAATTGACGCTAAAATTGCCGAAGAAATTGTCAAGGCTAAACACAAAGAAGTCGAGATTCGTTCCATATTTGGTTGCCAAACTCGCAACGGAGTTTGCCAAAAATGCTACGGAAAAGATTTAGCAACTGACCGGGTGGTTGAGATTGGTGAACCAGTTGGAGTCGTAGCAGCTCAGTCAATCGGAGAACCTGGAACCCAACTTACGATGCAAACTTTCCACACCGGTGGTGTGGCTGGCGTGCAAGACATTACGGGCGGGTTCTCGCGCTTGATGCAGCTAATTGACACAACCAAAGACGTGTGGGAAGATAAGGCGATTATTTCTAAGACCCACGGCGTCGTGACTAGCATTCATAACCACGACAAAGACTCGGGCGTTTCGGTCATTGAAGTTCAAACAACCGAACTTGAAACTCCCCAAACTTACCAATACCAGTTTGTTAGCGCTAACCGTCGACTTCGCGTTAAACGTAAACAAGTTGTGCGTCCAGGTCAAAAACTAGTTGAAGGTCCGATCATTTTGACCGAACTATTGGAAATTGCCGGTACTAAAGCGGTTCAAAACTACATTCTCAAAGAAATTCAAAAACTTTACCGCATGCAAGGTATTGCGATTGCCGATAAATACATTGAAATCATTGTTCGTCAGTTTTTGATGAAGATTTTAATTAGTGAACAAGGTGATTCAGACTTTTTTGTCGGTTCACTAGTTGATAGTCACGCCTACCGGCAAGTTAACGCTCAGTTAATTAGTCAAGGCAAAAAACCTGCTTTTGGAGAGGTAGTTATTAACGGAGCTAAAAAAATCCCGCTTCTCTCTGAATCGTTCTTAGCGGCGGCTTCTTACCAGGAAACGCCATCGGTTTTAGTCCACGCCGCGATTGCTAATAAAGTTGACTACTTAGAGGGTCTAAAGGAAAACGTAATTGTTGGGCATAAAATTCCAGCTGGTACCGGTTCGCACAACTTTGCACCGCGAGGTAAGTACGATTTACGCGATCCGCGCGACTATTTTCAAATTTAACCCGTTGTTGAGGTCAAATTAGCGTTTTTTTAAGCGAAAAATAGGTTTTGAAACTTATTTTTCTTGTATAATCTCACTTGAACTGATTGGAATTATTAGTTAGTTCCGCGTGAGCGGAAACCAAGGTTAGTCTTCTTTAGTTTTTAGAAGTCCAAGCGGTTCGCAAATACTTTTTTTAGTTCTTTGAAAACTGGATATAAACACCATGATCGTCAATTTTTAACGAGAGTTTGATCCTGGCTCAGGATGAACGCTGGCTGTGTGCCTAATGCATGCATGTCGTGCGAAGTACTTGTACTTAGCGGCAAATGGGTGAGTAACACGTACCTAACCTACCTTTAGGATTGGGATAACTGGAGGAAACTCCGGCTAATACCGGATATGTTATTGTCTCGCATGAGACTTTAATCAAAGGAGCGTTTGCTCCGCCTAGAGATGGGGGTGCGCTACATTAGGTAGTTGGTAGGGTAAAAGCCTACCAAGCCGATGATGTATAGCGGGGTTGAGAAGCTGATCCGCCACACTAGGATTGAGATACGGCCTAGACTTCTACGGAAGGCAGCAGCAGGGAATTTTCCACAATGAGCGAAAGCTTGATGGAGCGACACAGCGTGCAGGATGAAGGTCTTAGGATTGTAAACTGCTGTTGTGAGGGAAGAACAGCCGGAAGAGGAAATGCTTCCGGTTTGACGGTACCTCACCAGAAAGCACCGGCAAACTATGTGCCAGCAGTCGCGGTAATACATAGGGTGCAAGCGTTATCCGGATTTATTGGGCGTAAAGCGTTCGTAGGTGGTATGTTAAGTCTAGAGTTAAAGCCTAAAGCTCAACTTTAGTCCGCTTTGGATACTAGCATACTAGAGTCATGAAGAGGTTAGTGGAACTCCATGTGAAGCGGTGGAATGCGTAGATATATGGAAGAACACCAATGGCGAAGGCAACTAACTGGTCATGTACAGACACTGAGGGACGAAAGCGTGGGGAGCAAATAGGATTAGATACCCTAGTAGTCCACGCCGTAAACGATGCTCGTTAGTTGGTGGCAGAGTCACTAGCGCAGTTAACACGTTAAACGAGCCGCCTGAGTAGTATGCTCGCAAGAGTGAAACTTAAAGGAATTGACGGGGACCCGCACAAGCGGTGGAGCATGTGGTTTAATTCGAAGCTACGCGAAGAACCTTACCCACTCTTGACATCCTTGGCAATGCTATAGAGATATAGCGGAGGTTAACCAAGTGACAGGTGGTGCATGGCTGTCGTCAGCTCGTGTCGTGAGATGTTAGGTTAAGTCCTGTAACGAGCGCAACCCTCATCCTTAGTTACTAACATTTAGTTGAGCACTCTAGGGAGACCGCCGGGGTAACCCGGAGGAAGGCGAGGACGACGTCAGGTCATCATGCCTCTTACGAGTGGGGCGACACACGTGCTACAATGGCAAGTACAAAGAGAAGCAATACGGTGACGTGGAGCAAAACTGGAAAACTTGTCTCAGTTCGGATTGAAGTCTGCAACTCGACTTCATGAAGTCGGAATCGCTAGTAATCGTAGGTCAGACATACTACGGTGAATACGTTCTCGGGTCTTGTACACACCGCCCGTCACACCATGGGAGTTGGTAATACCCAAAGTCGGTAGATTAACTTCGGAGATCGCCGCCTAAGGTAGGACTGATGACTGGGGTGAAGTCGTAACAAGGTATCCCTACGAGAACGTGGGGATGGATCACCTCCTTTCTACGGAGTACAAATTGATCTTGATCGTCAAGATCACACACATTCACAAATCTTTAGTTAGCAATTGATCTCACAAACAAATCTAACTAGAGTGTCATGGAAACGTTTATATTCAGTTTTGAAAGTTCTTTTAAAGGCGCCTCCTGCAAGGGAGGCATTTTTTATTGGAGTTTTTCAAGCTAAAAGTCGTTGAACTTCCGGGTTTAATTCTGGCTAAAATTAGGGGCACTATTTAACTCGCGACCATAAAACTTGATCCGGCGGCAATTTTCTAAAAAATAATGCTAATTTTCTCAATTTACCCCGGATTTAATCATGTATAATGGAAAACGAGATTACTAATCTTAGTTCTGGTTTAGCGTCAATCATCTTGAAGAAAACCGCTAAACAGCGAACTTTTCTCATTTAAAAATTAGTTATCTCAAATTAGTTAAAGTTCTTTGAAAACTGAATAGCAAAGTAAATCTTTAGACAACACAAAAACTAAAGTTTTTCGTCTAAGATAAACATAAAATCATCTCGCCGAGAGTCAAGCGCAAGCTTGATTCGCGGCAATACTAAACAATAGGCTTTAAATTAAACAAGGGCTTTTGGTGGATGCCTTGGGTCTAATAGGCGATGAAGGACGTGATAACCTGCGATAAGTCTCGTAGAGCCGGACATAGGCTATGAAACGGGAATTTCCGAATGGGGCAACCCACTCAGATTAATCTCTGAGGATTGTTCACTGAATCCATAGGTGAACAAAGCGATACCTAGCGAATTGAAACATCTTAGTAGCTAGAGGAGAAGAAAACAAAAGTGATTCCGTAAGTAGTGGCGAGCGAAAGCGGAATAGTCCAAACCGTCATTTTGGCGGGGTTGTAGGGCGACTAGCACGGAGTCAAAAAGTTGATGGATAGGAGAAAGAGTTGGAAAGCTCTGCCAGAGAGGGTGAAAGCCCCGTAACCGAAATTCATCAACCTCCTAGTCGTACCCTGAGTAGGGCGGGGCACGTGGAACCTTGTCTGAACCAGCCGGGACCACCCGGTAAGACTAAATACTCATTAGACACCGATAGCGAACTAGTACCGTGAGGGAAAGGTGAAAAGAACCCCGGAGGGGGAGTGAAATAGATTCTGAAACCAAAAAGCCTACAAGTAGTCAGAGCACGTTAATGTGTGATGGCGTACATCTTGCAGGATGGACCGGCGAGTTATGTTAGCATGCGAGGTTAAGTGGTAAAAAGCGGAGCCGTAGAGAAATCGAGTCTGAATAGGGCGATTAGTATGTTGGCATAGACCCGAAACGAGGTGATCTAACCATGGGCAGGTTGAAGCATGGGTAACTCCATGTGGAGGACCGAACCAGAGTACGCTGAAAAGTGCTTGGATGACCTGTGGTTAGTGGTGAAATTCCAATCGAACCTCGATATAGCTGGTTCTCCCCGAAATAGCTTGAGGGCTAGCGTGTGGTGTTAAGTTACGGAGGTAGAGCACTGAATGTGGGATGGCCTCACCTAGAGGTACTGACCATAATCAAACTCCGAATGCCGTAGCGGATTGCCATGCAGTCGGACTATGGAAGATAAGTCCCGTAGTCGCGAGGGAAACAACCCAGATCGTCAGCTAAGGTCCCCAAATTGTGCTAAGTGAAAAAGGTGGTGAAGTTTCTCAAACAACTAGGATGTTGGCTTAGAAGCAGCCATCATTTAAAGAGTGCGTAATTGCTCACTAGTCAAGAAATTTTGTGCCCAAAATGTAACGGGACTAAGCACAATACCGAAGCTACGGGTACCTACGGGTACGTTAGGGGAGCGTTCTAACCGCGCTGAAGTCAGACCGTGAGGACTGATGGAGCAGTTAGAAGTGAGAATGCCGGTATGAGTAACGATTCAAGGTGAGAATCCTTGACGCCTATTGGGGAAGGTTTCCTGGGGCAGGTTCGTCCACCCAGGGTTAGTCGGGACCTAAGGCGAGGCCGAAAGGCGTAGTCGATGGACAACAAGTTGATATTCTTGTACCTCCGCGTGAGTGATGGAGTGACGAAGCAGGATAACTTTACTAGTTAACGGATTCTAGGGCAAGTAATTAGTGGGTCGTGTAGGCAAATCCGCACGGCATAACCGTGAGTTACGATGCATAGGGAAAGTCTAGGCAAGTACCGAATTAAGCGATTCCAAACTTCCAAGAAAAACTTCTAACTTAATCGCGTGTGAGCCCGTACCGAGAACGGACACACGTCCCCAAGATGAGTATTCTAAGGCGAGCGAGATAACCATTGTTAAGGAACTCTGCAAAATTACCCCGTAAGTTCGCAAGAAGGGGCGCTCACTTCGGTGAGCCACAGGAAATGTGAGGGGCGACTGTTTACCAAAAACACAGCTCTCTGCTAAGTCGTAAGACGATGTATAGGGGGTGACGCCTGCCCAGTGCCCGAAGGTTAAGTTGATTTGTTAGTCAAAAATTAAAATACGACGAAGCATTGATATGAAGCCCGGGTGAACGGCAGCTGTAACTATAACGGTTCTAAGGTAGCGAAATTCCTTGTCACTTAATTGGTGACCTGCACGAAAGGCGTAACGATCTCTCAACTGTCTCAACAATGGACTCGGTGAAATTATGGTAACGGTGAGAACGCCGTTTTCCCGCAGCAAGACGAAAAGACCCCGTGAAGCTTTACTACAACTTCGTATTGGATTCTGGTTAAACATGTGTAGGATAGGTGGGAGACTTTGAAGCGTTGACGCTAGTTAACGTGGAGTCATCCTTGAAATACCACCCTTGTTTAATTGGGATTCTAACCCACTTTTGTTATCCAAAAGGGAGACAGTGCGTGGTGGGTAGTTTGACTGGGGCGGTCGCCTCCTAAAAGGTAACGGAGGCGTTCAAAGGTACCCTCAGTATGGTCGGAAACCATATGTAGAGCGTAAAGGTAAAAGGGTGCTTGACTGCGAGACACACATGTCGAGCAGGTGCGAAAGCAGGACTTAGTGATCCGGCGATTCCGTGTGGAAGGGTCGTCGCTCAACGGATAAAAGTTACTCCGGGGATAACAGGCTAATCTCCCCCAAGAGATCACATCGACGGGGAGGTTTGGCACCTCGATGTCGGCTCATCGCATCCTGGAGCTGGAGTCGGTTCCAAGGGTTTGGCTGTTCGCCAATTAAAGCGGTACGCGAGCTGGGTTCAGAACGTCGTGAGACAGTTCGGTCCCTATCTGCTGTGGGCGTTGGAGTGTTGAGAAAAGCTGTTCCTAGTACGAGAGGACCGGAACGGACGTACCACTAGTGTTCCAGTTGTCCCGCCAGGGGCATAGCTGGGTAGCTAAGTACGGAAAGGATAACCGCTGAAGGCATCTAAGCGGGAAGCCTCTTTCAAGATGAGCACTCCTTGAAATTCCTTGTGGACTACGAGGTTGATAGGCTGGGTGTTTAAGTATGGTGACATATTGAGCTGACCAGTACTAATAATTGAATAATTTAACGCTAAGTTTAGAAAAAGATTGATTTTGAAGCTATTCAGTTTTGAAGGTTCTTCGCGCTGCCGAGAGGGCAGTTTTTTATTGGGACTTCTCCGGTGTTAGGTGATTTATTTATTGGATATTAGTTGTTTTATGCTATAATAATTAGAATAACGAGGGGGAAAACATGAAAAAGTTTACTAAAACATTGCTAGTTATCGCTACTTCAACCGCCGTTTTCCCGATTGTAGCTGGACTGGTTTATTACGATCAGTTTTACCAAAAGACAGTTGACCCAGTTTCTCCCGGAATTTCCAAAATAGCTAACCAAGAAGACAAAGAGAAAAAAGTTTAGTTTTCTGAGACTGACTTAAAAATTTAAGTTTTCAGTTTAATTGACAATTTAAAAATATCCAACGTTCAAACTACAATTTTTGTAAAAATGTTGCGTGAATAAGTTAAACTGTTGGAGTGAAAAAACTTTCTTGGGGTGTGATTTTAACTTTGGGCGGTTTTTGACTACCAACCCAAGTCGTGAGTTGTGCGCCGCACGTTGATTTAAGTTTGACTGCCAAAGTTCGCACTCAAGTCGACGGAATTCACCCGCTCAGCCAAACTAGTCTTGAAGAAGATTTAAAGACAGCGATTGAAAAAAGCTCTGCTTTATCGGATCCGGTTAAAAAAAGCGCCCTTGAAAAATTAACCAAGTGACTTAACCAAAACCACCATTTCCACGTGGGTCAAACGGTTGTTCTTTTTGAAGTTCAAGGCGATCAAGGGCAAGTCACCTTAGAAATTGTCACCCAGCGCGCTTAGAGCGTTAAAATCTTAGTTAATGAACAAGTTATTTTTTGACATCCGTAATTTTGCCGACCGGCGTTTTTTAATCGTCACGCAAAACGGTCAACTTTGTCTGTTGGATGTAATCGCTCCAGGTCAAGATCCAATTGAAAATTTAAGACTTAAAAAACTTCTCAGTCGCCTCAAAAAGCCGGTCCGACTAGTCCGCTGCTGCCAGCAGACTAAGTACTTTGGTGATTGACTGGATGAGTACTTCCAAGGCCGAAAAACGAAAATGGACGCGCAAAAAGTCGCTTGGCAAAATGTTTCTCCCTTCGCCCGACGTGTTTACGCCCAGTTAGTTAAAACTCACCGCGGCGAGTTACTTACTTACCAAGCTTTAGCCGCTAAAGTTGGCCAGCCGCGAGCGGCCCGAGCAGTCGGAAACGCTTTATCCAACAACCCGTTTTTACTGCTTGTGCCTTGCCACCGGGTTACCCACGCCAACTTGACCCAAGTTGGATCTTACCGCGGCGGGATCAAAATGAAGCATTTTTTGTGGCAACTTGAACGCGACTTTGCCGCTTCCAGAGCGGTATAATTTTTCTGTTATGGCAAAAGTAGTTATTGCCCTCTCGGGCGGAGTAGACTCAGCCGTGGCCGCGTGACTATTGCTTAGGCAAGGTCATGAGGTCAGGGCCGTTTTTATGCGCAACTGGGATGATTTAGCTAACCAAGTCCAAGTTAGTGCTCTAAAAGTTCCTAGTCAAAATTGTCCCCAGGAAACCGATTACCAAGACGCGCTGAAAGTCGCCCAAAAACTGGGTATCGAATTAACGCGAGTTGATTTTGTCGATAAGTATTGAAACGAAGTTTTTCAAAATTTGATCCAAGGGTACCGGCAAGGTTACACCCCTAACCCAGATGTTTGGTGCAACCGCTTAATTAAATTCGGTGCACTTTGGCAGTGAATTCGCCAAAACTGACCCGATCAGCAGTTTCTGGCCACGGGGCATTACGCCCGTAACCAGGCTGGTCAACTGCACCAGCCACTCGATCAAACTAAAGACCAGACTTATTTTCTCGCTCAAACCAAGGCCGAGCAGTTTGCTCATGTACTTTTCCCGCTGGCTGATTACACTAAGGAAAAGGTACGTGAAATTGCTCGCCAAGTTGGTTTAGAAGTCGCGAGCAAAAAAGATTCGACGGGAATTTGTTTTGTCGGTAACCGAAAGTTCACGCTTTTTCTTGAGAATTATTTACCCAAAAAGTCCGGAGATATCGTAGATTTAACCACTCTTAAAAAAATTGGTCAACACCAAGGCGTCGCGTTTTACACCATCGGTCAACGCGAGGGCCTAAATTTGGGTGGTCAGTCTGAGCGCTACTACGTAGTTGGTAAAAACGTGACCCGAAACATTCTTTACGTCGCGCCGCTTAGCGACTCTCAGTTTTTACTTTCCCAAGCCGTCACGCTCAAAAAAGTTAACTGACTAGTTGATGATTACCGTCCTCAGAAAGCCCAGGCTAAATTTCGCTATCGCAGTTCAAGCGTTGATGTTTCGCTGACTTGGGAAAAAGACCGCTTGCGCGTTGATTACCCAACCGGACACTGGGCTGTGACGCCTGGTCAGCAATGCGTTTTATACGCCGATTCGCTTTGCTTAGGGGCTGGCGAAATTGACCAAGTTTTTGATCAGAAAGGTCTTAAAAACTACTTGCTCTAAGTTGTTAAGTTGCCTAAGGACTTATTAATTAGCGTTTTTTAGGCAGCCAAGTTTAGAATGCAGTGGTACATTTATAAAGTATGCAAAAACTCTCAGCTAACCGAATCCGCCAAATGTGAACCGATTTTTTCGCTGCTCACGAACACTTAGTTTTGCCCTCTAGTTCTCTAATCCCTCACCGCGACCACTCTTTGCTGCTAATTAATTCGGGCGTGGCTACGCTTAAACCTTATTTTACTGGCCAAGTCAATCCGCCATCACCTAACCTTGTTAAAGTTCAAAAATGCATTCGAACTAACGACATTGAAAACGTGGGCAAAACGGCTCGCCACCACACCTTTTTTGAAATGCTCGGCAATTTTTCAATCGGCGGCTACTTTAAAAAAGAAGCGCTCGTTTTGGCTTACCAGTTTATTTTCAAACAGTTAAAACTACCTAAACAGCGGATTTACATTACTTACCATAGCGAAGACTTAACCACTTACCGAATTTGACGCGAACTAGGCATTTCGGCTGACCACTTGGTGGCTGGCAGTCGCGCGACTAACTTTTGGGATTTGGGTCAAGGTCCCTGCGGCCCTGACACGGAAATTTTTTACGACCGCGGAGCTATGTTTGATCCCCAAAAACAGGGCACCAAACTTTTGAGCGAAGACATTGAAAACGATCGTTACTTAGAAATATGAAACATCGTTTTTTCCGAGTTTGAAAACGATGGTCAAGGTAACTACCAAGAACTGAGTCAAAAGATGATCGACACCGGCGCGGGCTTAGAACGTCTAGCGGCTATTTTTCAGGGAGCACCGACTGATTTTGAAACCGACCTATTTTTGCCAATCATTGCCGCCGTTGAAAAACTTAGCCCCCATCCTTACGAGCCAAGGTCCAAAGTTGCCGCCAAACGCAAAATAACCCAGGCTTACCGGATTATTGCCGACCACATTCGTGCGATCGTGATGGCAATTGAAGACGGGGTGATTCCGAGTCGCACAGCGCGCGGTTATGTGATTAGACGTTTAATTCGTCGCGCTTACCACGCCGGCTCCAAACTGGCGATTAAGTCCGAGCATTTTTTGAACAAATTAGTTGGGCTCGTGGCTAAAACGTTGCCGGTCTACCCGGTGAGCGTGGCCAAAGTGGCTGAGATCATTGCTAGGGAAGAGAGACTTTTTGCCCGCACGATGGCCGACGGGCAAACGCTTTTGTTAAACCACCTAGCCCGTCAAAACCGAGTCGATTCCCAGCTCGCTTTCAAACTCTTTGAAACTTATGGTTATCCGCTTGAGTTGACCGAGGAGATTGCCCATGAACACGGCGCTCAAGTTGACCTTGGTCAAGTTGAGCAATTAGCCCAGGCCCATCAGCAAAAATCGCGTGGCAAAGCAAGAATGGGTTTTAACCCGGCTCGTTACCAAGCCAGTTTACCAACTCAAAAAATTTCACGTTTTGTGGGCTACGATCATTTAGAGGCCGATTCACAAGTGGTTTTTCAAACTCAGGCCGACGACAAATGGTTGGTAGCCACGCTTGAGACGCCTTTTTACGCGACGAGCGGAGGACAAGAGCACGACCAGGGAACGCTGGGAGGAGTTTTGGTAGAGAGCGTTTTTAAAGACAAGCACAAAAACCACATTCACGTTTTAAACCAGCCAATTAAAGCCGAAAAAGTTCGTTTGCAAGTAGATCCGGTTATTCGTCAAAAAGCGGCTCAAAACCACTCAGCTACCCACTTGCTTGGCAAGGCTTTGGTAGAAATTTTGGGCGCTAGTGTCCAACTTGGATCTGAAAATAATTTTCAGCGTCTCAGACTAGACTTTCCCCATCCAAACCGCCCAACGCCCGAGCAAATTAAGGCCGTTGAACAGTTAGTTAACGATTACATTGAACAAGATTGACCGCGGCGTTACTTAGAAACCACTAAGGAAGAGGCGCTAGCTATGGGCGCTTGGGCGCTTGACCATGAAGAGTACGATTCAATCGTAAGAGTGGTTGATTTTGGCATTTCCAAAGAACTTTGTGGCGGCACCCACGTTAGCAGCACGGCAAAAATAGAGCGGTTTAAAATTATTCGTCTCGAGTCCAAAGGTTCGGGAGTTTACCGGATCGAAGCGATTACTTCTCACCAAAGCATTGAAAATTACCAGCGGGAAGAGCGAGCTAAAATGCATAGCCAAGCCGAGCAACTGCTCGCAAAAATAAAAACGCTTGAGCCAACTTACCAACCCAATTTTTCGTTGGAAAAAGACATAACCATAACTTCCGAGTTAATTCAAAAACTAACTAATGATTACAAACGATTAATTAAAAAAACTCGTCGCAGCCAAGCCAAGGTTAACGTAGTTTGGAAAACTACCACTTACCAAGGTATGCCAGCTTTTATCAAGTTAGATTTTGATCACCAGTTTGATTTAAGATCGCTTGCAATCCGTCTGCGCAGCGAGCACCCCGAAGCTTTAATCATAGTTGGCAGTGCGGTTGGAAGCAACACTAAAGTCGCGCTTGCTTCGCAAACTTTTGACTGCCAGCGAATTTTCTCGGAGTTAATTACCAAGTACGGCGGTCGTGGCGGAGGTCAAAAAACTTTGGCGATGGGTATCATTAACACTTCCCGCTTAACTTAGTTAAGTCCCGTTGATTTTTTAGTTGAGCAGTTAAAACCAATTTTGTTTTAGTTTTACGAATAATTACATTTATTGTAAAATTAGCGCAAATACCGAAGTTTTACCACCAGAGGTTTTTGATGCAAATGTGGAAGAAAATCGCGGCAGTTTTTAGGCCCAAAGTTGTTTTGCCGAGCGGGTTAGTTTTCTTGCCCGCTTTGGCAACGGCTTGCTCAGTTGCAGAAAAAAGTTCGTCTAACCAAGATTCAAAATTAGTCAATTTGATCGTCTCAGTTCCTAGCGCCGACGGTTTACACGCTGAGCATCAACTGGTAGTTAAATTAGTTTTCAAAGCCATTCAAAGCAGTCAGTTAACTTCTTGAGCTAAAAAATTAGCCTGGAAAAGTTTTCGGCAAGTTTTTCAAAATACTTACCGACCGCCGGCTCATTTTCACGTCGGTGACAGTTATTTTTTACCAGGTCTTTCCAGCCATCCTGACGGTTCTCAGGTCTTTGACCTGAAAATAACCACCCAAATCAAAAAAAATTCAACGGCTGATTTTTCATAAAGTTATCGCTGCCAACGCAAACCGGAAGCCAAATTGACGTTAAATAGTTAAAAATGGGAGTATTTTGATCTCAATAGACTGGTCATGGTAGCAGTAATTGTGGTAAAATCACCCTGGCAGGAGATGAAAATGAGAAAATTGCCCTGAATTATCACAAATTTATCCTTAGTTAGTTTGCCGATTGCTTCCACGGTGGCTTGCGGAGCCTCTGGTGTTGTGGGCAATCGAGATGATGGAGAAGCAGCCGAAAGAATTTTTATTAAGACGTCGCTGAGCGATGTTAGCACGCTATCATTTCGAGAAGGCGAGCGTTACAGCGCTTCTCAACTGGGAATTGACAAATTTTTTAATGACGATTTAGCGCTTTCATTATCCGAAAGGTTTGGTAGCGAAAAAATTCTCGGCGCAGATTTTGGTTTTGTCATCACATTTTGCGATGACGTTTCGGGCAGAGTTGTCGCTAGAATTGAAGCCGTCCAAGGTTCAAGCGTGGTTAAAAAGTTTCTCAACTTTGTCCAAATATCAGGTTTTAAAACGGAAGATCCTGAGCAAATTTTGAAAAAAGTCGTTCAACATCTTCCGAGCGATGCACCATTATGAACTAGTCTTGATCAAGTTAAGGCCAGCATCTTCACTAGGACGAAGTTTTGGTCCGTTAGCGATTTAGGTGTCGCCCACTATTTTCAATTTCGTAACGTTTTCCACCGCGTTTTTATCTTAGATTACGATGACGGAGTTGGTGAATTAGAGATTGTACTAGAACTTAAAATCGCTGGCGTTGAAAAAACTTTCTCCTTCAAAGTTGCTGGCTATTCCACCGTTAAAATAGACAAGGTTTTAGAAGCAGCCCCGCGTTTTAGTTAGATTGCTCGCTCTGCCAAAAGGACTATTAAGTAGAGCGGTAAAACTACGGGCGCTATCTAGGTTGCAGGACCTAACTGATTGATTAGCCAAAAACTCTCAGGGCCTAAAAATTCTGCCCACTTAAACATCATTGAAAATAGCGCTAGACCTTGACCAGCAACCTTCTGAAGTGATGTTTTGTTTAATTAAACGGGCTCACGACGAGCTTGTAGAGCAGAAGGAAGATTACCTTGCAATGCTATAATCACGGTGCAAAAAAGGAGTTGAAATGAAGAAAGTATTTTTGCTTGCTACTACCTTGGGATTTGTTTCTTTGCCGACGGCTACGATTGTCGCTTGCGGAAGTTCTCAATCCGAGGGAAAGCAAAAACTTGAAAAAACCGCTAGTCGCGAGCACGAGCAGTCTCAAGCGATCCGCGCTTACCCGATTGAGTCAAACGAAGTTGACGCTTTGAGTCTTGGGGTTGACCGAAGTTATGATGCAGTCCAACCGGAAACGGAGACAGCTGTCAAACGAAGTCCGTTTATTAAGGAAAACCCTCGAGTGCTAGCTGTTATGAATTACTTAGATAGCGAATTAGCTAAAGGCACTCGATTAAAACATTTACTTGCTTCACACGTTGGAAGAAAGTTTGACTTAGCGCCCAAAAAGAGTTTAAAACTACTGGGCCTAAATGACATCCCTAACCATCTGCTGGAGCACATTGATTTCAAATACTCTTTAAAAGAAATTGACGATGCTGACGGAACAATCAGACTTGGAATTAATATCATTGACCGTGCCGCTCACATCGGATACAGTCTTAATCGAAGTGCCAGCGGTTACTTAAAACCGAATCAAATTCAGGAAAAAGACCGCCAAAACATCCAGGCAGAGTTAGCAAACTCGTTAGCTTCTCTGAAAAAAAATCGTCACGAAACACGGCTGGAAAACAAACTGCCGAGTCAAATTGGATCTATAAGAGATGGAGTCAGTTTTTCAAGGATCGGTTTACAGCCTTTCCCAGATTTAATTTCGTCTGACATTTTAACAAGGCTAACAATTGTTAAAACCGATGACCAAAACGGGGAGTTAGAGTTAGAAATTGAACTTTACAAAAACGGTCAATCGCTGACTGGAAAAATTGTGGTTGCAGGATACAACGTTAATGTTGGAGACAAGAGCAGAGCTCAAGCCGTTTTAGAGCACATAGAGAACGAGTTTGATAAAGGCACTCGATTCACGCATCTACTTCCTTCCCACGTTGCTAAAAGTTTTAACTTAGCTTCAAACAAAAGTTTAGGACTACTAGGTATTAATGACATTCCTAAGCAACTAATAGACGAGCTTGATGTCAAATACGAAGTAAGAAATGCTGACGATAGCCACGGAATTGTAACGTTCAGACTTAAGATCACCGATCAGGCTAATAACGCGAGTCACAGTGCACTTCTATACATCCGAGGATACGCAAAACTTAGTGAAATTGAGGAAAAAGACCACCAGCACGCCCGGGCAGAGTTAGAAAAAGCACTCGCCTCTCTGGAAGGAAGACGTCACGATAGTTGACTGCAAGAAAAATTGCCGAGCGAGATCGGGTCCAAAGGAGACTCATTTGATTTTGCAAAAATCGGTTTAGAAAACCCCTCCGATTTAGTTTCGTCAAACATTGTAACCACGCTTACGATCGCTAAAACTGACAACCTCAAAGGGGAATTAGAACTAGAGGTTCAGCTTTATAAAAACGGTCAATCGCTGAACGGAAAAATTGTGGTTGGAGGATATAACGCTGAGGTTGGCGATAGAGACCAAACTCAAGCTGTCGTAGATTACGTGGAAAACGAACTTGAAAAGCGCACCTGATTAAAACATCTGCTTGCTTCCCACGTTGCCAAGAGGTTCAACTCAGCGGCAAATAAGAGTTTCAAACTGCTGGGCATAAATGACGTTCCTAAGAATTTGACCAACGGACTTGATGTCACATTCAGATTGGGAAATGTTTTTGAGAACTACCAATGGATTACATTACACGGTAAGATCACAGATTACTCCAAAAATCGTCGATTTACCTTTACTGTGTACATACGAGGATTTTTACAGCCTAACCACGTTCATGAAAAAGACCGCCAACAAATCAGAGCGGAGTTAGAACATTTGCTCATTTCCCTGGAAGGAAAACGCTACGACACTTGACTGGCAGATAAATTGCCGAGTCAAATTGGATCCGAGGGAGAGTCGGCTGACTACGCCAAAATCGGTTTGAAAGATTTCCCAGAACTAATCCCAACCGACGTTGGAGCCAAATTCAAAATCGTTAAAGCTCACGATCAAAGAGGGGAATTAGAACTAGAGGTTGAACTCTTTAAAAACGGGCAATCACTGACCGGGCAAATTGTGGTTGGAGGTTATAACATTAAGGTTGGCAATAGAAGCAAAGTCCAAGCTATCTTAGATCACATAGAAAACGAACTTCGAAAAGGCACTCGACTAAAACACCTACTTCCTTCCCAAGTTGCAAAAGACTTTGAATCGGCACCTCACAAGAGTTTAAAACTGCTGGGACTAAATGACATTCCTAAGGATCTATTGGACGGCTTTGGCATCAGTTTAAAATTGTGGAAAGTTGACGATAATGCCGGAGGAATTTGAATAGATATTGTGGTTGTGGACCACAGCAATAAAACTCACAGTCGCGGGATTGTTAAACCCATTTACGGTTATTTAACTGCTTAAACTTTAATTAGATTCAAAAACACTTCGCGTTTAGTTAACGAGCAAACAGTTATTAAAAAACTCTCCAGTTGCAGTTTTTTAGAACCATAAAAAATCACTTCGCAGTAATCAAAACCGGGTAAACCAAGCATAGGTTTATCCGGTTATTTTTAAAACCACTTTTTAACAACAACTAACTTTGTTAAGTCTGAGCCCGCTCACCGAAAAAGTTAACATCAAACCAAAGGAAAATTATTGGTAGATACGAGTTTTTACCAGTTTTAATAGACTAATTTAACGCAATTTGGAAACGTTTTACCCAGGTGAAAAAATTAGCGTAAATGTTATAATTGTCTAGAAAAGGAATTGAAATGAAAAAATTAGTTTTGTTTACCACCTCTCTGGGGTTAATTTCTTTGCCCATCGCATCTCTAATAGCTTGCGGAAGTTTTGGAGATTTTGATGACGAAAAAAACCTTGAAAAAGACGATCAGGACAAAAAAGACATTGTCAACCCAAAAGATTCTTACACGACCGCTTTGAAAGATTCGGATACTTTGGGTTATGAAATAGGCGAAAGATATGACGCTGCCCAGCTAGGCCTTGGCAGTTATTTTGACAAAAATTTCCAGTTTGAAGTCAAAGACTACAATGATTTAACGGGTACTCTCATCGTTAATGTGGAGCATACCCAGGATTTTCCAGCCAAATTACTCCGTGAAAATGTCGAAATTAAAGGTTTTAAAAGTTATAACGCCCGGGAATTTTTGGACAAGATTGTCCAAGGGCTACCGTCGGATAAAATGCTAGTTAGCGACTTAATTGACAAACCTAAACCAAGCGAATTAGAAAACCTAGGACTTTTAAACGTGGATTCTCTAGGAATCGGAGAGTACTTTAAGTTTCGTAAAGCTGAGCACTTTATAAGCCCCGTCAAGAGCGATGACGTAGTGGGCGAGTTGGTGATTGATTTAAAAATTGCTATCGCTAACCAAGATAGAACCGTTGAAAATTTGATAGTGACCGATTTGGCTATGGAAGACTCGGTTTTGAAAAGTCGTCTAGGAAGAATCCGCCAAATAATGGAAAAATTGGGTGAGAAATACACAACTACTAACAGCAGTCAATTGCCTTCCCAAATTGCCCAAAGGGTGGAAGATGCTGGTTTTTGGGATCAACTCGGCATCGGCGCTTTTCCTGATTTTGACGAGCAGAAGATTAAGGTTGGTTTTAAAGTCAACAAAAGAAATACCAGTGATGCCAAAGGTCAGTTAGAATTGGTTATTACACTCAAGGCTGAACACGAAAATAATTCTGTCGAACGGAGCAAAACAATTCTAATCAGCGGATTTTTAAGTTTAGACGAAGTCCAACAAGACGAGGACAAACTTAAAGTTCAAACGATCAAAAATTACTTAGAAAACGATTTTGATAAAAATACCACGCTCGAAAAATCACTTCCTTCGGACGTTAAAAAGAAATTTATCAACGCGAAAAATCCAAGTATCACTCTGCTTGGTTTAACCGATCTTTCCGAGGAAATTTTGGATGGAGTCGAGGTTAGTTTTACGTTAGGGACCGCTGATGATCAGGCCGGAACACTCATTTTAGTTGCCACGATCAAAGCTGGAAACGCTCCTGCCGTGGAGACGCACTTACTAATCAAAGGTTTTCTAACGCTGGAACAAGTTAAAGACCAAGAGCGTCAGCAAATCGAGCAAGAACTCCGGAATTTGCTAAATTACTTGGAAAAAAGTAAACATGAAACAAGGTTTGGTCATAAGTTACCAAGCGACGTTGGGACTAGAAAACAAGCGGTTGACTTTGAAAAGATTGGTTTAAACGAATTACCGCGTCAAATTAAGTCAGACATTTTGGTTAATTTAACTATCGTTAAAGTGGACGACGAATACGGCGAATTGGAAGTTGAAGTTGAACTTTCCAAAAATGGTCAAAAATTAGTTGGCAGAATCGTCGTTAGAGGTTACAAGAAAAAAATTGAGTTTGAAAAAGAACGCGAATATCAAATTAACGCTGAACTTAACGCTTTAATTAATTGAATTAGCAGTAACCGCCACCAAACATTGACTAAAAAAGATTTGCGGCCAAGCAAAGTCGGGTCCGTGGGTGAGACGACTAATCTAACTAAACTTGGTTTAAACGAACTTAGTTCCCAAGAAAAAGAAGGTGCCTCAGTTGGTTTTAAAATCGTAGAAGTTGATGATTTTGATGGAGAGATTAGGGTTGAGTTAACGGTTTCCAAACAGGGAGTAAGGCAGCGGAGAAATTACTCCATCATTGGGTACAAAACCCACCGTGATGAGATTAAAGACTTATTCATTTGGATCAAAGGCCATTACCACCGGACAAGTCTTGAAAATGACTTACCAACTTCTGTAATTAAGGGGAGAAAAAGAATCCAGTTTGAAGATCTCGGGTTTGGTAAGTTGCCAGAAGAACGTTTTGGGGAATACGAACTAACTGTTGAGGTAATTGCAGTTAACCAGACCAAAGGTTCGGTTGATTTGCTTGTATCTATTCGCAAGGCCAAACTAGTTGAAAAGTTTGAACACACGGTGTTTGGTTTCAAAACCAGTTCGGAAGTTCTCAATGACCTTCAAGCTAGACTTAAATGGTTTGAGAAAAATCTGGCTGACACAATTCATAAAGACAAATTGCCGAGCGAGATCGGATACTTAAACCAGCAACTTACACCGGAGATGCTGGGGATAAAATCGTTTGAAAACACCGAATTTTGCCAAGACGGGTGCCCCGAAACCGAGTTTACCTTGCTAGCAACTGACGACGTAAACGGCAAGTTGAAAGTTTTATTGAAACTTAAGCGCGAAGGGGTTGAACTGAGCGAAGAAGTTGAAATTAAAGGCTTCAAAACGGTTAACGATGAACTAGACGCGATCATAAACTCAATTAAAAACCAAGTTTGGACCACTAATTTCCGTGACAAGTTCCCAAGCGAGATTGGCCGGGAAGACGAGAGCATAAGTTTCCAAGAACTTGGTATTGACGCTTTACCTCTTGAGCAAACAGACGATGTTGAAATAACTTTAACCATTTTAAGAGTTAACGATAATCAAGGGATTACCAAGGTCAAAGTTGTTATCGCCAAGTTAGGTCAAACTAAAATCACCGATTTTGATGTTAGCGGATTTAAAACAACTACCGATTACAACAGAGAGTTAAAAGACCAGGCTGATCGTTTGGTTAAATGGATTGAAACAAACTGACAAAAGACCTCTAAAAGCGATAAATTACCGAGCCAGATTGGTCAAATAAACCAAGAAGTTAACTTTAGTGTCTTAGGACTACCCCAAATTCCGGACAAAATTAGGGACGGTTTTAATGTGGGTATAAGGATTGGCAAAATCCATAACAAACTCGGAGAAATTGAAATCAAAATTAGTCTTGTCAAATCTAGTTTCAAGTTGGAAACAAAGTGACGCGTTAAAGGTTTTAAAACGAATGTTTCAGTTGCTGGAGAATTAAACAACCTGCTAGCTTGAATTGAAAAAAATCACCTCTCAACGAGTTTAACTAACACCATGCCGAGTGATTTTAAGCTTGCGACACACACAACTCTTAAAGATTTAGGTCTTAGTCCGCTGCCAAAGCATTTAAGTCAAGAAGTCAATTTGCGGATAACCGTGGAAAAGACAAACGATGTGACCGGAGAAGTAAGCGTCAAATTTGTGTTGAGCAAAAATGGCGTTGAGGTGTCCAAAAGTTTGGTGATCGGCGGATTTAAAAAAGTATCTCAACAATTGAGTGAACTACTGGAGCTAATTAAGCAACGTCTGAAAAAAGTTAGATTAAACTTACTGCCTAGTCAAATGGGTCAAAAAGGCGCATCGCTAAGCTTCCTTAAGTTTGGCTTGCCAGAGTTAGATTCCAGCGAGAGAAAAGGAATTAAAATCAAAATGCTGGTGGAAAAAACCGATGACAACGCCGGTGAACTAGTGGTTAGCCTAGAACTTATCAAGCTGGGCGAAAAGAAAACCAGCACTTTAGTGCTTGACGGTTTTCTCAAGAAGTCAACTTTGGACCGCGAAGCAGTTAATAGGTTAGTTGAGCAGATTAAAAAACAAAACGGTTTTGATTCTTCTGCCAAAGAGATCATTATCAAAGTTGACCGCAATTCCGAAGTTTACGACCGTGATGTTTCAAAAATTACCATTGATGAAATCAAGAAAAATCCGCTTGCTTGGAAAATCCTCCTGCCTATAATCTCAAATGATTTTGAAGTAGAGTGATCTCTAGAACTTCTAACCAAAGAGGCTAACAAAAAGGTAATCGTGACTTTGGAAGTGTCGCGAGGTGAAATCACGCAGAGAGTTATTTTCAGGATTGAAGGTTTTAAACCGTACATTGAAAAGTTGATTGAAACTAAGTTGCAAGAGTTGCCATTCCGCTTGACAACTAAATTAAGCGAAAAATCCGTTCGTGATTTTAAGGTCAACCAACAATACACTTTTGCTCAATTGGGAGTTAACTTCCCTGATGTGTTAGACGAGATACTTAAATTCAAATTAGTCGTTCTCAAGTTAGACGACCAAAAAGGTACACTTGAAATAAAAGCGACACTTTGAACCGATTCCACCGATTTTAAAAAGAGCAAGACAATTTTCATTGAGGGTTACTGGAACGAAGCTAAGCGCGAAAAAACTCGGATAAAAGTGGCAAACTTCTACAATGTTTTCAAAGATTTTTACCGAGATAAAAAGATTGGTGACCTTTCGGAGCAACAAGTTAACGAACTGCTTGTTTACGATAAAGTCAATCACGGTAGTCTGTTCATCGGTGACAACCCACGTTGGTCCCAAGGTAAGGAGTTTTCATTAGACGAATTAAAACTTGTTAAGAAACACCAATTGCTTGCGGAACAAATCCGTCGAATGGATCCCAACTATAAGTTTTCGTTTGAAATTGTCGAGCGCCCTGAAAGCGCCAATTTTCAAGGCAGCATCAGGGTGCGGGCAGTCGTGCGGTACGTTGACTTAGAAATTTTTTCAAGAGCAATTGTGATCGGCGGATTACGAAGTTTTGAAGATTATTTCCATGCTCAAGTTAACAATTGAAAGGGAAAAATTCCCGCTAAAATCGCAACCGAATCGCAAGGTCTAATTGCGTCGCTAGTTGAATACGCGGATATACAATATAAGATTTTTGGACTCAAGGGCGATAACATTAGAGCCAAGTCATTCATGGAAATTACCGGTCTAGACAAAAAATTACCAGTTTTTACGTTTGATGGCAAATATACCCTGGAAGTGAAGGCAGTTTTCTACACGGACTCAATTGTTACAAAACAATACTTTAATGTACAGCCGTCCGAGGGTGAGTTTGTGTTTGTGATCGGTCTTAAGGGACAGAATTACGATTATTTCAACCAAAGAGTTTACGATAACAAACTGCATCAAAATAAGAGAAGTTTTGTCAAAACGCTGACCGGCTTTGACTCGATTGATAGCGTGAATAAGGCATATGAGTCATGGGTCAGGAAGTATAACCGCGACAATCCATTTGATGTATCAACAAACGATATTGATAATACCCACTTTATGGGTGTTTTAAAAGGAATTTACGGCGGAAGTGCACTTCCTGAGTTTGCGTACAATTTTGCTTCATCGTCAATTTACGAGGATAAGGCAAAAATGCTGAAGTATTTGCTTGATAAGGCAGAAAAACAACATAACGATCACAGAAAAAAAATGGTTAAGGTTGACTATTATGATGCTGCCAGCGTCAAGAAGTGATTGGCCGCTATTGACAAGCAACTTAACCGTGATTCTAAAATTTATAGCAAAATACCAATCGCCTGAGACAAAGCTTTTGATGCTAGTTTGCGACCATTAGTTGATCAAGTTATCCCTTATTTTAAGTTTAGACAAGTGATTGATGATGGAGAAGGAAAAACTATCATGGTTTTTGAGACGGGTGTAAATTATCGAACAATTTCGCCCAAAAAAGGTGACTTGCCTTCCACATGAGACCAGAATCCTTTACCTTTCAACTCTTGAAATCAAACTAGTTTTAACAGTCTGCTTACCGAAGTCAAATCCCATTACTTCCACTTGCGTGTGCCAAGCAACTTGAGAGAGTTTATGCAAAACGTAGTTAAGTTAGATGCTGTCAAAAGCAAATTGTTTAACCAAAAATTGGAAAACGATTTAGGTGTAAAAGTATTGAAACACAACACCACTGAAAAGAATTACAGAATTGAAGTTAAATTGCCGGTTTTTGGAGCCACTTACGAAGACGGGAAAATCAGAAATTTTGACAACGAACCAAAATGGGAAAGAGACTTGAGAGCGAAGAAACTGCTTTGAGATGAGCAAGCTCTTCGCCAACTAGGTCACCTAGTTTGACCTAGCTTCCAGCACGGCGAAGGAGCTCCAGGCTTTTTAGTTTCTCACGCCTTAGAAAATCTTCTAGTTTCCAAGCGTTATTCTCATTATCCAACCAAATACAAAGAACACGAAATCAACTTCACGAAATACCTTGGTGAACTTGGCATCACAATTGTGTTTGAAAAAACCGCCTACCATTGATTTACTCACGAACTTGACTACAACCATCACGACTACAATGCGGTTATTAAGGTGCGCCCTTGACTACTTTATAACGCCCACTCTTGACTCGCTTACCGGCACATACCAGATACTTACATCAACTCCGCCAACCGACCAATTCTTGTTAAAAGCGATGTAACTTGGGAACTTCTCTACAAACTAGTTAGAAATTAAACGCCAAGACTTGTTGACTCGCCCAACTTTGAAGTTGGGCGAGTTTTTTTGGAAAAATTTAAAATTGACGAGTTTTGGCAACATGGGAAAGTTATTAGGGCTCGAAAACTAAACTTTTAAAAAATTTTGTGAAGCAAGCGCCAACAACTAGGTGAGCGTTATTTTACCTTAACGCTTTGCTAAACCCGTTTAGAGCAGGAGTAGAATTAAACTAGTGTACATCTGAAAGGAAGAAAATGAAAAAATTTGCTTTAACTAGTGCCTACCTTGGCCTAGGTCTTTTGCCCGTAGCTTCTCTAGCGAGTTGCATATTTGAATCTGAACCAGTTAAGGAGCGCAAAAACAAAACACATAAATCTGCTGCGCGCCAACAATCCTACTCGACTATTTTTACTAACAAGCCAGTTCTGAATTTTAAAGAAGGGCGTTTTTATTCACCCGCGCAAGTCGGTCTTGAAAACCATTTTACTAAGGAGCACCAGTTTGAAGTTATAACTGCCGATGATTTGGCTGGTCAACTACAAACAAATCTTCGTGTCAAAAAGTCTGATGGTAGTAGTCAAATTTTAGAAAAGGAACTGATAATTTCGGGGTTTAAAAAAGTTAAACCGACTGAGTTTTTTGCCAAATTACGCAGCGCAGTGGCTTCAGAAAAAGAGATAGAAACCTCTTTAAAAACTAAGTTAGAAACGAATTTCTTTGAAAATGTTAATTCTCTAACAGCGAAAGATTTGGGCATCGATCACCACTTTGATTTTCGTCAAGCCCAGCACAAAGCGGAGGTGCTCAGTTATGACCAAGCTGCGGGGAAATTGGCAGTTGTTCTCACCGTTTCTCTGGGCGGAGAGACGACTTATTTACAGTTTGATGTAGTTGGTTTTAAGTCTGATGTTGACCCCGAAGTTAGCGCGCGTCTAAACCAAGTTCTTAAGGCGCTTAGCCAATTTGAAGATTCAGAAACTACCCGGTCTAATAAGCTGCCTTCCGTGCTCATGCAAAGAATCGGGGATGTTGACTTTTATGATCACTTGGGTGTTGGACCCTTGCCTAAGTTTGACCAGTTATCCGAAGATACGAAAATCACCTTTGAAAAAGGTCTTAATACTAGTGATTTAACCGGTCAAATTGAGCTAAAAATTACGATGCTTTTCAAACACAAAAACTTTGAGTACGCAAGAAGTAAAACGGTTATGATTAGCGGGTTTTTAACTTCAGATCGACATGAAAACCACGAACATCAAAACCATCAGCATCAAACTCACGCTCAAAAAATTAAAGACCACCTTGTCAAAAAAACCGTCTGAAAAACCAAGTACGACAAACTTCCGGCTTCAGCCGCTAAAAAGGCTTTTGTGGCGAGTGGAGGAGGGCTAACTAACTTAGGGTTGCCGGCTTTGCCGAGTTGATTATTTGATCAGGCGCAAATTAGTTTCACCGCTCAAGCTGCTGATGACCTAAGAGGTACACTAACACTTTTAGTTGAGATTAAAGTCGGTAAAGTGAGGTTAGAGACAAGCGTTTTGGTTGAGGGGTTTTACTTTGATGGCCCAAATCGCTTGGTAAAGGATTCAAAAATCCCTCGTGATCTCAAGGAATTTTTAGATCAAATTAGTAACGCAAAGACAAGTCTCAAGGATACGTTGCCCTCTCGTCTTAGAGGACTAAAGGGCAAGTTGACTTTTGCAAAGCTTGGATTCCAACCCTTGAGCAGCAAACGCAGACAAGACGCTAATTTTGAATTGTCAATTGTCGAGACCGATGACGATCTAGGACTAGTAAAACTTCTTGTTAGCACTTGACAAAGCGGCGAAAGAGAATCACTTGTCATCAATTTGCGAGGGTTTGAAACCAATTCATCGTACTTAGTAAAAATTGTCACCAAATTATCCCATCAATTACCGCGGACCATTTTTACCGAAAAATTGCCTTCGGAAATCGTAAATGTCAACGAGCAGACTACTTTTGAAGATTTGGGAATCACTCTACCTGGGTGGGACGAAAGTCAAGCACCTAGGTTAAATTTAACGGTTAATCAAGCAAACGATGTGGCAGGAAGTGTCACGGTCAACCTAGAAATCGCCCGTGGGAAGGCCAGTGCTAGAGGTCCATTAACAATTCTTGGTTTTAGAAGCATTGATCCAGCAATTGCTAGCACCCTAGAAGATGTTTACAAATTAATCACTGAGCGCTTAGACAAGGTCAGAAGAGATTTAATGCCAACTAGTCTTATTACTTCATACGAAACGGTGTCTTTGGCGTGACTGGGTTTGCCCGACCTATCTAAGGAACAACTCAAAGGAACTAAGTACGACTTGCATGCGACAGAACTTGACGACGAAAAAGGTTTAATCAAGTGGCACATAGAGATTGAGAAGGATGGCTTTTACTTACGAAGAGATTACCTAATGAGCGGATTCGTGACCGCGCAGCAGTTTGACGAGGAAAAAGTAACCGAAGTTGTGCAAAAAATTCGTGAAAGAAACGGCGGGGACTTAACCACCGACAATTTCACGCTTAAAATTCGACCCTTTACTCATTACCACGGTTGGGACACTTCAAAAATTACCGCTGAAGACATCGCTCGCGACTACAGAGGTTTTGGCATCGAAATTCCCTCTAATCTTTACGGCGTAGATTTGCATTGGTCAGTAGTTAGTTCGCTAACTACTCGCAATACGTTGGTGTTCCAATTGTTAGTTAGTTTCCGCAAAGCAAGACATACGTTAACTTTCCACATCCATGGTTTTGAAAAATTAACCATTGAAACCGTTAACGATATTGTGGCAAAATTGCCGAGCCAAATGATTACATTTTTGGCGAAAAAAAGAGTTACTGACTATGTAGTCGGTCAAAGATATAGAAACTATCAATTGGGAATTGATGCCTTTGATGACCGAAGAATTGATTACTCTGACATTAGTTTGACAGTCTTAGAAACAGACGACCGCAAGGGCAAAGTCATCGTCTTGTTTAAGATTGTCAGCGGAAACTACAGCAAAGAAAAGAAGATTACAATTGAAAACTATTGAGATGACATTAGACGTCGAGTTGCTAGAGACAAAATTTCGGGTCAAATTGACGAGATTTTCCAAGAGTTTTACCATGATAAAGAGATAAGTGGTCTTTCTGCTCAGCAAACAAGCGGATTACTAAGCTACGATAAAACGAATCGATCAAATTGGTGAATTAACGGTGACCATCCAAAGTACGCTGTGGGGCAAAAAATTTCCTGGCAGGAATTAGAACTGGCGACTAAGATGCCGGCTCTAAAACAAGCTTTAGAAAAAATTGATCCTGATTGTCAGATCTTTTTTGAATTGGTGGAAATCCCCAGCGGAATTGATTTTCACGGCAGCATCAGAGTTAGACCCGTCATCCGCCTGGTAGACCAGGAAGTTAGGGAACAGCACTCAATTATTATTAGCGGTTTCCAAAATTTTGAAGGTTACTTCCAGACTCAAGTTCTCAATTGAAAACAGCAAATCCCGGCTAAAATCGCAACCGATTCGCAAGGCCTAATCGGTTCACTAGTTAAGTATGTGGACATAGAAGATAGGATCTGGAGTCTCAAAGCTGATAGCATGAAAGTCAAGTCGTTCATGGAAATTACCGGCCTAGGCAAAAAATTACCAATTTTTACGTTTGATGGCAAATATACCCTGGAGGTGAAAGCAGTTATTTACGCCGATTTTCTTATTAGAGAAGATTTCATGTACCTACCTACATACCCAACCGAGGGTGAATTTGTGTTTGTGATCGGTCTTAAGGGACGAGAGTACGACGATTTTAACCAGAAAGTTTACGCTAACAAACTGAATCAGGAGAAGAGAAGTTTTAGCAAAACGTTGACCGGTTTTGAGTCAAAAGATAACATCGCTGGGGCTTTTAAAGAATGAATCAATTGGCCAAGACATTTTGGGTCAGATTGGGTACAAGACATTGACAAAACCCACTTTCGAGGAATTTTGCAACAAATTTACGGTTCAGAGACTTTGCCTGAGTTTCCAGCTGATTTATCAAATAATCCTATCCACGGCGTCAAGAGAAGACGTTTAGCAAAATTGTTGTCCCAGGCCACCAAAGAGCACCAAGAGCTTGATCAAATGGTGGCAATTGATTACGAAAAACCTTCCGATGTAGAAAAATGACTCAAGGCAATTAGCAGACAAAAACACTACGTTAGTTGAAAGAAAATACCCGCAGCCTGAAGATATACTTTTGAGGGAAAGGGTCGCAACCTAAGGGTGCTTCTTGACCAAGCCGAACCTTACTTTAAATTCATCAAAATTGAAAAAGGTGATTTTAGTGATTACATGATTTTTAAAGTCGCAATTCGTTTCCGAACAATTTCACCCATAAAAGGCGATTTACCGGATCGCTGAATTGATAATCCGCCGACCTACGCCGGTACGCTCATACAAGATAGTCTGCTTCAACCGATCAACGGCATTTTTAAATTTCAATCACAAAGTAACATGAGAAATTTCATGTGGGATGTGGTGAGCAAAAAGAGCAATTTAGAAGCCAAACTTTTCACTCCAAAGACCAAAAGTGATTTAGGAGTCAAAATTTTTGAAAGTTGAGGCGATCGTCGTCACAAAATTGAAGTTAAATTGCCAACTTTCGGGACAGTTGACACAATACCGGTTGATCTACAACCAACGTCAGTGGTTAATTCAAGAGCTAAAGAGTGGCTATTCGATCGTCAAGCTAACCTTTCCCGCGGCTTGTTCCTTTGGCCATATTTTAAAGGCAAAAATAACCCGGGTCAGTTGGCTGGTTACCGCATAGAAGATATTTTTGTTGCCAAACGTTACTCTCGCTTACCGGATAGATTTACAAATTACCCAATTGAGTTTAAAAAATACCTGGATGAACTTGGTGTAACGATTATGTTTGAGAAAATCTACACGAGCGGGTTTGATACCTCAGTAAGTTATAGATCCGAAAAATATAACGCCATCAGTCATTTCCGACCTTGACTTATTTACAATGCCCATCTATGGAAAAGTTGGGAAAAGAAACCTGTTACCTACGTCAACTCAGCTCAAAATCCAATTTTTATCAGAAGTGAAACCATTTGAGAATTTCACTACAAATTGCTAGCCCCTCCTAAGTAGGTTAAGTGCGTTATCAAGCGATGAGCGTTTGATCTAAAAAATCTTATTAACCTACCGCGATAGACTAGTTTTCTTGGAAGAGTGACTACCACTTACTTGAAACACGACCTTCGGCATTGGGTTAATCTTGGTGGCAAAACTTTGCAGTTGATTAAATCATCTTGGTTAATTAGATAAATCTTAGTTTACATCTGAAAGGAACAATGTGAGAAAGTTTACCTTACTCAGCACATTTTTAGGCCTAGGCGTTTTGTCGGCCACCTCTTTAGTTAGTTGCACCCTTGGGTTTGGATCGTCAGAACAAAACCGCCACCAAACTCCGCATAAGTCATCCGGAGTTAAAAAATCTTATTTGACAGTTTTAAATGACACAGCGGTTTTGGATTTTAAAAAGGGTCACTTGTATTCGCCTGCTCAAATGGGTCTTGCGCAAAATTTTAGTGAGCAGCACCAGTTTGAAGTTAAAGTTACCAATGATTTAACTGGTCAATTGCAAGCGGATCTTCGTTTGAAAAAAGTTGATGGAAGTAGTCAAATTTTAAAAACGGGGTTAACAATTTCCGGGTTTCAAAAAATCCGGCCGTCTGATTTTTTTGCAAGATTACGCGGCTGTTTACCTCCGCAGATGGAACTAACAACTTCTTTAGAAAAAAAATTAGACGCCAGTTTTTTGACCGACATTAAATCTCTTGCCGCCAAAGACTTAGGAATTGACGACTATTTTGACTTTCGTCAAGCCGAGCACAAAATTAAAATCCTCCGTTACGAAGAATCGGCGGGCCAGTTAGAGATTATCTTAAGTGTTAACTTGGGCGGAGAGCAGTTAGATTTACCGCTTAAAGTAGTGGGTCTTAAGTCAAGCGTTGACCCGAAGGTGGTCAAGCGCTTAGATGCAATTATGAAGGCGCTGGAGAAATTTAAAGATGCAGAAACTACTCATTCTAACAAGTTGCCTTCGACGCTCATGCAAAGGATCGTGGATCACGACTTTTACGACCAGCTAGGAGTTGGTAAATTTCCTGAGATTGACAAGTTGCCTGAGGGAATCCAAATTGCTTTTGAAAAGGGAGTTAACACGAGCGATTTAACCGGCCAAATTGAGTTAAAAACCAAAATGTTTTTTGAGTTTGATAACCAGGTGTTTCAAAAAAGCAAAACTGTTATGATCCGCGGGTTTTTAAATTCTGAAAAAGTCAAAGACCGCACAGATCAAACCCGCGCTCAAAAAATTAAAAACTACCTGCGAGAAAGTTTTGTTTGGAAAACAAAGTACGACAAACTGCCTGCTTCGGCTGCTAAAAAAGCGTTTGTAGCAAGTCAAAGTCGCTTAACTAATTTAGGACTACCTGCTTTACCGAGTTGACTGTTTGCAAATGCGCAGATCCGCTTTACCGCAAAAGTCGCTGACGATCAGAAGGGCACACTAACTCTGCTGGCAGAGATCAAAGTTGGAAAGACAAAGTTAGAAACAAACGTTTTGGTTGAGGGTTTTTACCGTGATAGTGGCGACAATTTAAACAAAAATTTAGAAATTACTCCCGAGTTTAACAAACTTGTCAAACAAATTGATGGTTTGCGAACAAGTTTGAACGACCGATTGCCTTCAAGTTTGACAGAGCTAGATGGCAAATTAACTTTGGAAAAACTCGGTTTACAACCTTTGCCCGTTCAACCTAGAAAAAACATTAAGTTTGAATTTTCAATTGTTGAGACCGATGACGATTTAGGCACCATTAAGTTGCTCGTAAAAGATTTGACAGCCCACGGGAATGAAGATACACTGATCACTATCAAGGGCTACCAAACTAACTCGATGTACCTAGAAAAAATTTTCGCTACAAAGTTTGCTAACTTAGCACCAACTAGTTTTAGCGACAAGTTGCCCTCCGAACTTAAAAACGTTGGCAACAAAGTTACTTTCCAAGAGCTTGGATTAGCATCTAGCATTTGAACTGGACTTACCTACGATTTAACGGTTAAAGAGTTTAATGACCTTGTAGGAACCATAAAAGTTGACCTAAAAATTGAGAGAGGCAAAACAAAACTAACCCGGGAGTTAACCGTTTTTGGTTTTAAAAGTGTTGATCCAGAGAATGGAAGGATTTTAGAAGAAGTTTACGAGGTAGTGGTCAATCGTTTATCTCAAGCAAATATAGCCCATGTGTTACCAAGTGATTTGTCTAGAGTAGGATCGTTAATTTTATTTGACACTTTTAATCTCAAAAAACCAACTGACGAAGAACTTCATCACGCTGAGCTTGATATGTACAAGGTTGACTATAACGATAAAGAGGGATGGATAAAAATTAACATCCACATTCAAATAGAAAACTTACACTTGAGACGTAATTATGTCATGGGCGGTTTCATGACAAGACAAGAGCACGACCAAAACAAGGTCGCCAAAACTCTTAAATTTATCCGTGAAAAAAACGGCATGGGTGACAACAGCGATAGTCACACGTTTAAGATCGAACCAGGTTCATACTACCATGGGCGTGATCCTTGAAAAATAACCGCCGAAGACATTGAACACAGATCTTCCGAGTTTGGAGTTACTTTGCCCCCGCGTCTTTACGGCGTAAAGTTGCAATGAGTGCTGATTAAAGAGTTAACCGACCGTGAATCAATAGTGTTTAGTTTGCTAGTTAGTTATGGTCAAGTAAGTCACACATTTGTCTTCAAGTTTAATGGTTTTGAGAGTCTTGACCAAAAAGATGTTGCGGATATAGTCGCAAAATTGCCCAGCAAAATGACAACCGCTTTCACCAAAAAGTTAGTCACTGATTTTGAAGTAGGCACAAAATACAGTTATGACCAACTTGGAATTGATCGTATTGACGATGCAAGATTAAATAACGCGGCCGTTAGTTGGAACGTTTTGGAAGTTGATGACACTAGCGGCGTAGTAACTGTCATGCTTGCCGTCAAAAGTGGTTCTCACAGTCAAGAAAAGAAAATCACGATTGAAAACTATTGAAACGACTCTAAGCGCGCCGCTGCTAAAGAAAAAATGTTGACTACGATTAACCTAATTTTTCAAGACTTTTACTACGATGTAAGGCTCAGCAGTCTTTCTGAAGATCAAATAAGCGAATTACTAAGTTACGACAAAACCGGTAAATCAAATTGGTGAATCAGTGGTGAGTACTCCGTCCGCCCTCTAGCTGAAGAGCTTTCTTTACACCAATTAGAATTAGTCAACAAGACGTCATTTTTGGAACAGATTTTAACCAAACTAGATCCTGATTGTCAACTCTTTTTTGAATTGGTAGAAATTCCCAATGGAACCAATTTTCACGGCAGCATCCTAGTCGCTCCCCTTATCCGCTTGGTAGATCAGCAGGTCATTGCAGATCGTACAATTGTTATCAGCGGCTTCCCAAGTTTTGAAGATTACTTCTTTGAACATGTTATCAAGTGAAGAAAACAAATTCCAGCCCAAATAGCGACTGATTCGCAAGGTCTAATCGGTTCACTAGTTAAGTACACGGGGATAGATTCGGTTCTCCGGGACCTTACCTTTGATAGCACGAAAGCCAAGTCGTTTATGGAAATTACCGGTCTAGCCAAAAAATTCCCAACTTTTACGTTTGATGACGAATATACTCTGGAGATCAAAGCGACTCTTTACACCAATGCTCACGTGGAAGAAAGTTGATTTTTCTTAGATTCATACCCAACCGAGGGTGAATTTGTGTTTGTGATCGGTCTCAAGGGAAGAGAGTACGACGATTTCAACCAAAAAGTCTACGCAAATGATTTTTACCGATACAAGAGAAGTTTTGTCAGAACGTTGACCGGATTTGATTCAAAGGAGAGCATCGCTGGAGCTTTTGAACAATGAATTAATTCACAGGAATACTTTACGTCTGACTTGCAAGTAGACGTTGACAAGAGCCACTTTCGAGGAATTTTGCAACAGATTTACGGATCCGACTCCTTACCTGAGTTTCCATCTGATTTAACAAACAATCCGATTCACAAAGCCAAGAAGAAAAAATTAGAAAAGTTATTGTCCCAGGCTGAGAAGTTCCCGGAATTTGACAGAAGATTTGACTTGAAGGTGCCAATTAATTACGAAAAACCTTCTGACGTGCAAAAATGACTCAAGGCAATTGACAGTCAAAGATACTACGTTAGTTGAAAAAAAATTCCCGCGCTTTGAAAAGATACTTTTGAGAACGTCGGTCCTAATTTAAGAACGCTCTTTGACCAGGCTGAGCCTTATTTCAAATTCATTAGAATTGATAGTTCAAAAAATGGCTACCCTTACTACATGATTTTTGAAGCCGCAGTTATTTACCGGACAATTTCACCCGTAAAAGGTGATTCACCGGCTCGCTGAACTGATAATCCTTTGACTAATGCCAGTGCGCTCGTGAACGAGAGTTTAAGACTTCAACCGATCAACGGCATTTTTAAATTTCGTGTTCAAGATGACATGCATGGTTTCATGATAGATGTTGTGAATCAAAGGAAAAACTTAGAAACTAAACTTTTTACGCCAAAGATGCAAAGCGATTTAGGGACCAAAATTCTTAGAAGTTTCGATGGACATTACGTAATGGAAGTTAAGTTACCAGTTTTTGGCTCTTCCGATCCAGTGCATGACACATCCACGCCCTTAGATGCTAACCTTAAAGCTAAAGAGCAATTATTTGATAACCAGGCTAACCGTTCTGTGGTTTTCTCTTGGCCGTATTTTACAGGCTTTTCTGCAGGCTTTTACAATCCGGGTGGGTTGAATGGCTACCGCATAGAAGACATTTTTGTTTCCCAACGCTACACCCGCATTCCGGGTAAATTTAAACAGCACACGATTGAATTTAAAAAGTACTTAGATGAACTTGGGATAACGATCGTGTTTGAGAAAATCTACGAAACCACGTTTAACCATAAGATAGGTTACAACGACAAAAAATATAACGCTGCCATTTATTTCCGACCTTGGCTTGTTTACAACACTTACCTTTGGACGAATTTACAACCCGAAACTCTCTTGTATGTCAATTCAACTCAAAAACCAAATTTAATCAGAAGTAGATACATTTGAGTGCTGTACTACAAACTGACTCCACCTATTTAGTCATTATTTGAAAAAATCCGCTAGAAAATGCGAAAACTTTGCAATTTATGGACGAAATTGTGTAGCAATGGCACTCCTAAAAATCTGGAATTGAAGCTAAATAGCAATTCCTCAAGTTGCGTGTGAAACTGCCCGGAACTTTTCCAACTAATTTCCCCAACGGTCAGTTGGGGATTTTTATTTGAAACTGATGGAGTTAAATCGTCAGTTTATCATTCGTGAGGAGACTTTGAAAAGAAGTTATCAATCAAATGCTTTCAGTTAGGTTGATGAGTTTCCAACGGTAAATTTAACGATTTCAAAATGGTATAATGGTTCAGAAAAGGAATTGAAAATGAAAAAAATATTTTTGCTTGCTACAAACTTAGGTTTAGTTACTTTACCCGTCGCCTCTTTGATGGCCTGTGGAAGCGCCTGAGAAAAAGAGGATGAGAAAAATCCAGATAAGGACGATAAGAAAAAAATCGTTAATCCGAAAGACTCTTACACAACAGCGCTGGGAAACATTAACACCCTAAACTTTGAAATTGGAAAACGTTACCAAGCTAGTGCATTAGGAATTGATGAAATTTTTAGCGATGAATTTGAGTTTGAAGTCAACGATTACGATGATCTAAAGGGAACACTAGTAGTTAGCGTAGAGCACGTTAAAAGTTCAACTGTGCTCCGTAACGACGTTCAAGTGCGCGGTTTTAAGTCGCTGAGTGCTGATGAGTTTTTAGAAACAGTGGTTAAAGACTTGCCCGATCGCAGTACATTAACTAGTGATTTATTAAAAAAACCAAAACCAAGCGATCTAAAGTTTTTAAAAACTTTAAGCGTTGAAACCTTGGGAATTGACAAACACTTTAAATTTCGTAAGGCTCGACACCTGATTGATATCGTTTCTCCTAACGATGCAGTCGGAGAAGTAGTCATTAACTTGGAAATTAGTATCGCGGGCCACACGTTAGAAAGACAGTTTACCGTCACCAACTTGGCATTAGAGGATCCAGTTTTAAAAGAGCGACTTGATCAAATTAACAAAGCACTGAAAAAGTTAAGAGACACTAATACCTCTTACGATGACGTATTGCCTTCAAGGGTAATGCAAAGAATCAACGACGCCGATTTTTGAGATCAACTCGGAATTGGACCTTTCCCCGAATTAAGCGAGGACATTAAAGTTGGTTTCAAACGCGGAGACAAGACTAGCGACGATGAAGGTCAAATTGAACTAATTATAGAGTTTAAAACTTCTAGCGACGGCAATTCTTTAATTAGAACTAAGAGAATCTTGATCAGCGGTTTTTTAACGACCGAAGGTACTAAGTACGATTTATCGCATGCTAAAGCCCAAGCAGTCAAAAACTACCTAGAAAACGAATGGAGAAAAATAACTAGGTTAAAACAAACCTTGCCTTCAGAAGTTAAGAAGAAGTTTTATTCAGGCCAACACCAAAACTTGTCTACGCTTGGTTTGGATGCTCTGCCTGAAAAGTACCAAAACGGCGTTAAGATGACGATAGATTTAGGGGTTGCTGACGACCAGAGAGGAACGCTGGCATTGCTAATCACCATTAGTGTTGGTAAAGCTCAGTTGGAAGCAAACTTACTCATTCAAGGTTACGCGACAAACAAACAAATTAGCGACGAATTACGTCGTCAAACAAACCAAGAGTTGCAAGACCTGCTTAATTACATTAGACGAAATCGCGATCGAACCGTTTTTGATCAAAAGTTGCCATCGCAAGTTGGCGAGCCTCAAGAGACAACTAATTTTGAAAAACTTGGTTTGCAGGAGATTGATGAAGAGACCCAAACGGGTATAGCGATTCAACTGAGAATCAATTGAGTTAGCGATCAAAACGGAGAAATTGGGTTAGAGGTTAGTTTGAGTAAAAATAACCAATCACTTAACGACAGGCTCGTGGTGAGAGGGTACAAGAAAATCGCCCAAGTTATTAAGGAGCAACAAGAAAAGATCGCCGAAGAACTTAAGTCTTTGGTGGAATGAATCTCTCAAAATCTTGTTTCCACTTCTAACAATAGTGAGCGACCAAGTCAAATAGGTTCAGAAAACGCGCCGGTTACTTTAAATAGACTAGGTGTACAAAGTATTCCCGAAGAGAAAAGAAACGGAGCTTCAATCAGTTTTGAAATTGTCAGCGCCGACGATTTTGAAGGTAATCTTGAAGTAAAAGTTACCGCTTCCAAAGAAGATCAATCGCGCTCCAAGAATTTTGTGATCACCGGTTACAAAACTCACGATCAAGAAATGGGCGAACTTCTTGAATGGATTGTGATTAACCGCGGACGCACGAGCTTAAGAGATAAACTTCCGAGTGAAATCGCTGCTGGGAAAACTTCGGTTAGTTTCAAAGAGTTAGGCTTACACGATTTACCGAAAAACTTGTTTGGTGAGTACGAAATTGAGATGGTTATCGACCAGGCAAACGACAATGATGGAACACTTGAGATTTCTTTAACAATTAGAAAAGATACTAAACAAGCCACCCACAAACGGGAAATCAAATGGAAAATTAAGGGATATAAAACTAACGATGAAGTTCTTAACATTCTCACCGCAAAAATAAAGTGAATTGAAGATAATCGTGGTTTGAGTGCCCACAGAGATAAAATGCCGAGTTCCATCGGAAGACCAGGGCAAAAAATTGATTTTAAAGCTCTGGGGATTGGTGATTTCAAAGAAATAAGCGACCAAGGCATTAATTTTGAAATTGTTTTTGTTAGTGCAGACGATGCCAAAGGTGAGGTGAAGATTAAAGTAACGCTTTCGCACCGGGGTGTCTCTCACGAAAGCGAAATTGCCATCAGAGGTTACCGGAAAATCTTAGATCAACTCGCACAAGTGATTGACTTAATTCAAAGCAGAGGATCGTTAACAAGAAAGAGTGGCAAGTTACCTAGTCAAATTGGTCAGGAAGACCAGATAGTTAGTTTTGATGACTTAGGGCTTGATGACTTAACAAAGCAGCAAAAACAAGGTGCCGAAATTATTTTGACTATTTTAGGTCTTAGTGATCGAAGGGGAACCGTCAAAGTCAAAGTTGAAGTTAGAAAAGAGTCTGAGTCAATAAGTTCGGAAATTACCGTGTCTGGGTTCAAGACGACCGAAGACCAAATTAAAGAGGTAAAAAAACAAGTTCAAGAACTGAGTGAATGAATTGATAATAATTGATCAAACACCTCTCTGAGCGACAAATTACCAACTAAGGTAGGTGTTCTTTACCAAGAAGTAGATGCTAAGCATCTTGGTCTTAAGCAACTGCCGCAGGCGTTTGGAGAAATTTTTGAACTCGCAATAAGAATTGAACGATTTGACGATCAACAAGGGGAGATTAGCGTTAAAATCACCATCACTAACTCCAACATTCAAACGGAAAAAACGCTTGTGATTAAAGGTTATAAAAGAGTTGGTGTCGTGGAAAGTCAACTAAACTTGGTTTTTGACTGAATTGGCAAAAATTGAACTCAAACCAGCAAGAGCGACATTATACCTTCCGAAATAGCTGCGCTAAAACAAGAGATTGATTACCAAAAATTGGGATTGATAAATTTACCAGATAGCTTTGTTAAAAACACGGAAATGAAATGCATTGTAGAAAAAATTGATGACTTGACGGGACAAGTAGTAATTAGAGTCGAATTGACTAGAGAAGGGGTCAAAGCGAGTCAAAGTTTTACGATTGTAGGATTTAAAAAAGTTAGCGATCAATTGAATGAGTTGTTGGCTTTGATTAAGCAACGTTTACAAACGCTTAAAGTTAACGACAAGGTTGCCGATCACTTTGGCAAAAAAGGCAGTTTCTTGACGCTTTCTTCGTTAGATTTACTAGATCTAAATTTACGCAAAGCAATAGTTAAAATTTTGGTTGAAGCAGTTGACATTGAAAACGGTAAATTGACAATCACCTTAGAATTAAGCAAACAAGGAGTAGTCAAAAAGGAAACACTAACACTGAAAGGATTTCTAAAAAAGAGTGATTTAGATATCCAAACAATCGCGGAAATGGTCAAGCAAATTCTTGAACTTAACAACGCAGACGACGTTCGCAACATAAAAATTAAAATTGATCCCAAGTCGCGTTACTTTGACATTGATTTTGAAAAAATTACGGCTGAACTGATCGAAGATGACGCTTTGGGTTGAAAAATTGTTATGCCGCCAAACATACCAAGCGATATCAAACTTAACTGGGAATTGGAATCTTTAGATAAAAAACTTAAACGCGTTGTTGTTAGATTGACTTTATCTCGCGGCGGGGCTATTCAAACTCTAACGTTTACTTTGGAAGGTTTTAAGACGGAAATTGATCACTTGATTGACGCAAAATTAAATCAATTACCAGAACGACTTTCTTCTGATCTAGCGAGAACACTAGTCTCTAAGTTCAAACTTTTCCGTTCTTATCAGTTTAAAGAACTTGGGGTAGATATTTCTAATTTTGAGGTTGAACCTTTGATATTTAAAGCAACCGTCCTAGGAAAAAGCGATGCTACGGGAACTCTCACAGTTCAAGCAGATGTTTTAAGTCCAAGGTCTGACTATCTAAGGAGCAAAGAAGTAATTGTAGAAGGATTTTGGAACAATGCTAAACGAAAAAAAGCTCACCAAGATTTACCCATTGTAATTGACAAGGTTTTTGATGGTTTCCATCACAACGACAAAATTGCCGGTTTATCTTACCTAGAAGTTCAAGATCTTCGTGTGTACGATCAAACTACGCTGAACGATTTATTTATTGGCGACAACGAAAATTATTCTCTGGGCACTGAACTTACTCTTGAGAAACTGCATTTAAGCACGAAAACCGCATCGCTCAAAGATCAAATTAAGCAACTTGATCGCGATTACAGCGTTACATTTGAAATTGTTGAACGACCAGAAAGTGTTGATTTTCACGGAAGCATTCGAATTCGACCTATTCTCCATTTTATTGACCAAAAAATCCCTGGTCCACAAACGATTTTGATCGGAGGATTTAAATCTTTTGAAACATTTTTCCAAGAACATGTTCTTGAGTGAAGTAAGAAAATTGGCGACGATCTAAAAACAAATTCTCGCGGACTTAAAATGTCTCTGCTTAAAACCGTCAGAGAATCTAACAATAAGCTTGAATCGTTCATGAGACTTTCTGGTCTTGCAGATGTATTCCAGGATCAAACCATTAACGATAAATACCAACTTTCAGTTTTGGATATTGATTTTATGGGAGGCTACAGTACCTACTTAAGAGATAAGTTAGATGACGACAACGAACATCGCCATGAATTTCAGTTTGTGGTAGGTTTAAAAGGTAAGCGCTATGAAAAATTCAACCGCACGGTGGAAAAACGTATATACCGGGGGAACGAATATTTGCTGGGAAGGGTTTTTGCAAAAACTGTTGTCGGCTTTAACACAAAGGATCAGGTTCTTCGGGAAGTTGTTCGTTTGCTTCAAGGTTTAAATCATCAACTCACTTGAAAACATCGGGGAAATCTTTCTCTTGACACTTCTCACCTACGCGGCGCGTTAGCGAACATGTATGGGCACGAGTCTTTGCCAGAGTTTGATTTCAACTGAGCTCACAATAAACCCAAAAACCATCATTTTTTGAATAAGTTTGGTGATAAAAAAATCAATCAGCAAAGCGGAGAAGTTGAAAGTTACTCAATTTCTTTTGACTACGAAAGCAGAGTTGATGTAGCCAGGTGGTTAGAATTAATTAACCAGGGTGGTAAATTTTTACCGTGGAACAAGGTTCCGTTTGACCAAAATCAATTGTGAAATTTTAATCCCCCAGCTCGCGAACTACTGGGTAACGCGCTTTTGTACTTTCAGTTCACCACAATTGAGAGAACTGGCGACCCGAGTTCAGAAGATAGCAAAACAGTGATGAGGTTCAAAGTCGGTGTCCAAATGGTGCCTAACTCACCTGGTGGTGACATTCCACTAGTATCTCCTTATATTGATAACCAACAACTTTACCCGTCGACCGAAAAATACCTTCATGTTCTGCCAACAGAAGTCAAGATTGAGTTACCTAATAACTTCGGTCAACTACTTAAAAAGTATGTTGATGACGGAGATCATCTTCTAAATGGCCTAATAAGTAAGATGAGCAAGACCTTACCTCGTCAAGATTTCGACGGGAAAAGAGTGGAGGTTAAATTGTTGTCAAGTGGCGAAACCAACAAATTAGAAGTTTTTGATAATTATCATTATTCAGACCAACTTCGTTCACAATGGGCCCATCAATGGGGGCAAACCGCTTTAAAAACCTCGGCTTTTACTTACGATTCAGACAAACCTAATCAGCGAGAAACAAAGCACGGAAACACCTTATCAGGTATTTTGGGATTCAAAACCAATCAGACATGGAATTTGGAATTTATAAAAAATCTAAAAGCGATGGGCGTTATGGTGTTTTTTGAATTTGTCGAACGCAGTTATTGAACCGACTTTCCGGACGAAGGTGGTCACAATGCTAGTGTCAAGTATCGTCCGATTTTAATCTATAACAAAGCTTTGATTCCCGGTCCTGGTGCGTTTTGATCTAGATTTGATTACGTACCTATTCGAAATAAAATGGCCAAGCCGCTGATTGTAACTGGGAAAATTTGGGAAGTGTTTTACAAAATTGGTCATAAGTAATCTCAGAATCAAAAATTAATTCTTGCAGTTGAACACTTAGAAATTTAATCGCTTTTCCGCCGCTCAAAGCAGTCTTTTAACAGTGTTACCACCTGCTTTAGCAAAAGTCAATTTAAGTTAAAACACCAAAGTGGATAACCACGAAACAAATTTAATCCCATAAGTCTCCAAACACTTTAAGTTTATTTTGGTTTTAAAAACCGGTCTGGAACCGGTTTTTTGTTTTGAAAATACCAGCGTAAAATTCAGATCTAAGCACTTCAATGTTAGGCGTGAACTTGTAGGCAAGGAAGATAATTGGTCTTTAGTAAACTTACGATCGTGAAACTAATCGTTTGATGACATAGGCGCCTTGGATCAGACTATAAGGCAAGTGGGACAATTAACCCGTGTTAAACTCTGATTAGTAAAAGCGCAAGCAGGCAGCAATTATGGTCTGCTTTTTAGTCTGAAAACTGAGCATAATTTGCCGCCAATTCTCATAGAATTTTGTAGATGACAGCCAGCAAAAGCATCAATCGCACGCTGGAAATAATTGAGAAACCAGCAACTCAAACTAAACTATGAATTGATCGAATCACGGGTCTTATTTTCAACTAGTTAGATGACTAATTTATACGCGATTATTGGTATAATGTCTTTATGAAAAAATCTGGAAGAAAATTAGTTTTGTTGACCGCTTCAAGTGGCCTATTTTCTTTGCCTGTGGCCGGTATCATTGCTTGCAGCAATGTTTGGGGAGATGACCAAGGCAAGAAACTAGAGAAAGACGATCAAGATAAAAAAATCGGCGTTATTAAAAATTTTTACTACACATCGTTGAAAGAGTTTGACACTTTAAATTTTAACGTTGGCGAAACTTATTCTCCCAGTCAAATTGGTGTCCAAGATATTTTTAATGACCAGTACCTGTTCAAAGTTGACGATTATGATGATTTACAAGGCGCTCTGACTGTCAGCGTAGAGCATGTTAATGATCAAGCCGTTGAACAGCTCAAGAGCGGAGTTGAGATTCGCGGTTTCAAAAACTTGAATGCACAAGAGTTTTTTCAAAAAATTACCAAAGACTTACCCGACAATAAAACCTTAGTTAGCAACTTACTTGACAAACCTAAACCAAGCGATTTAGAAGGTCAAAGACTTTTAAACGTTGATGATCTAGGCATTGCGCATTATTTTAAGTTTCGCAAAGCCGAACACTTTGTTAGTGTAGTTGATCACGATGATTTGCTTGGTGAAGTTACCATTGAACTCAAAATTGCCATTGCTGGTCAAGATGAAACTATCACTTTGACGGTAAGCGATCTTGCGATGGAAGACGAGGTGTTAGAAGCTCGCTTAGAAAAAATTCGTCAAATAATTGAAAAATTGAGTGAGAACTACACAACTAATAACAGCAGTCAATTGCCTTCCCAAATTGTCCAGAGAACGGGAGATGCTGATTTTTGGAATCAACTCGGCATTGGAGCCTTTCCTAATTTTGACGAGCAAACAATTAACGTCAGTTTTAAAAAGGGAGAAAATACCAGCGACGCCAAAGGTCAGTTAGAGTTGGTTATCACACTTACAGCTAGCAACCAGGGAAAATCCGTCGTACGAAGCAAAACAATTTTGATTAGCGGTTTTTTGACTAGCGACGAAGCTAAAGAGGACAAAGACCACATTAAAGTTCAAGTAATCAAAAATTGATTTGAGCAAACGTTCAGCAAGCACACTGCCCTAAAAAATTCTCTGCCCTCGGAAATTAAACGGGAATTTTTGTCTCTTGAAAACTCCCAGCAAAATTTAACGGTACTAGGCTTACAGGAGCTCCCCTCTGCGCTAACAGAAAATCTCAAACTGGATTTAACACTCGGGACAGCCGATGATGATTTAGGCACTTTGGAATTATTCGTGAGCATCCAGGTAAACCACGTTAGTCAAGAGTTGCGTTTAGTTATCAAAGGCTACGCGACAAACAAACAAATTAGCGACGAATTACGTCGTCAAACAAACCAAGAGTTGCAAGACCTTCTAAACTACATCAAGCAAAATCGCAGTTTAACTACCTTGGGGGCAAAACTGCCGAGTCAAATTGCCAGCGAACAAGAGAAAGTTAGCTTTGCCAAGTTAGGTCTGGAAGATTTAGATTCAAACGAGTTACTGGGCGCGCAAGTGCAAATCTTGGTGACCCATATTGACGATCAAAACGGGAAAATTGAGTTAGAAGTCAGTTTAAGCAAAAACGGCGTGTCACTCCAGGGGCAAGTCGTTGTGCAAGGGTACAAGAAAAACTCTGAGGTCATTAAGGAAAAGCAAGAGAAAATCGCCCAAGAACTTGAGTCCCTTGCGGAGTGAATTTCTGAAAATCTTAATTTAACTTCTAACAAGACCAAGCGACCGAGTCAAGTCGGAAAAAATCAAGCGATTGTTTCGCTAAAAGAACTTGGTCTGGGAAACATACCAGATCAAGAAATGGCTGGGGCCTTGGCCGAGTTTAGAATCGTCAAAACTGATGATTTTGAAGGAACCATTGAAGTTAAAGTAACGGTTTCTAAATCAGGTCAAACCGCGACAAAAACTTATTCAATTTCTGGTTATAAAAAACACCGTGACACCATGATTGAACTACTCGCTTGGATTAAACGAGAGCGAAATAAAACTAGTTTGGTTGAGCTGCCCAGCAAAGTCATTGACGGAAAAACTAGCGTTAGTTTTGAAGATCTAGGTCTTGAAAAAATTCCGCCGGAACTTTTCAAAGATTACGATGTCAAAATTGAAATCACGAGTTTTAGTGACGAAAATGGTTCGATTGAAGTCAAACTAACGATTAAAAAAGGTCAAATCACAGAGAACATACAGTACGATGTTTTTGGTTACAAAACTACTAACAAAGTACTTAACGAACTTGTTGAAATAATGAACCGGGTTAAGCGTCAAATCGAGTGAACTACCCACCGAGATAAGTTACCAAGTCTGATTGGTCTTAAAGAAAATCAATCGGTTTCGCTTGAAACGCTCGGCTTAAACAAATTAACTGAACTTGATCAGAAAAACGTCGCTTGAAAACTGATTTTTATAAGTTTAGATGATGTCAAAGGCGAAGTGAAAGTTTCTGTTGAGCTATCTTATCTAGGCGTTGAACACAAAGAACAAATCACGATTAAAGGATTTAGAACCACAAAAGATGAACTCAACAGTTTGTTGGAGCAAATTCGAAGCAGAGACTTAACAACTTCCCATCAAAGCAAACTACCGAGTCAAGTCGGAAACGTAGATCAAGAGGTTTCGTTTGAAGACCTTGGACTGGGAAAATTAGCCAACTTTGGCAAAGCTGAAAACATTCAAGTCAAGTTATCCATTTTGATTGTTAGTGATAAATTGGGAACAGTTAAGGTCCAAGTGATACTTACAAAAAACTCAGTCAGCGTTGATGGTATTCTAGAGATAAAAGGTTTCAAAAAAGAAGCCGACCACATTCGAGAAATCACTGACTGAAAAGAAAAGTTGAACAACTGATTTGAAAACAATTGGTCCAAAACTTCTTTGAAAGACAAGTTGCCAAGTCAAGTTGCCCAGGAAAGACAAACCAAAGATTTCAATGATTTAGGACTGCGTCAAATTCCCGAAGAGTATCGCAAGATCTTCAAGTTAAATATCAATATTTATAGGGTGGATAACTTGCTGGGGCAAATAACGGTTAACATTCAACTTCTTAATCCCTACCAAGAATTTAGTGTTGAGTTGGTAATCAAAGGCTTCAAGAAAGAAAGCCAAGTCAAACAGGAGTTAGAGGCCTACTTTGACCGAATTAAAAACCGAAGTAAAACTAACCTGGAACAAACTTTGCCAAGCGACTTAGGAATCTTAGGGCAAACCAGTTTCAAAGAGTTAGGACTCACCGACTTAACAGACGAATTTGCTCGCGAGGGAATATCTGTAAAACTACTTTTTGAGCGCGCTGATGATGTTGAAGGTCAAGTCAAAGTCAAAGTGTCTTTAAGTAAAGATGGGGTTGAAATTGACAAAACTCTTACGATTAGCGGATTCAAAAAAGTCTCTCAAGAGTTGGATGAAGTATTTAACTACATTAAAGAACGTCTGTCAAAAGTCAACTTTTCAAAAACTCTACCTAGTCAGTTAGGGAAACCTGGCCACGTAATCAGCCTTTCTAAATTAGGGTTGGAGGATTTTGATTTTGCTAAATGAGCATCAATTGTGGTGAAAATCACTATATACATAACTAATGACGCGACTGGTGAATTATTGATTGATTTAAGAATTAGTAAAAACCAACAAACAAAGAATGCTAAGTTGACTCTTGAAGGGTTTTTAACTAGGTTTAAGGTTGACCAAAAAGAGATTGACGATATGGTAAGGCAAATTCAAGGTCTATACGAAGTTGATAATAATAGCAAGCGCATAGATGTTCAAGTCAAGAAAGATTCAAGCTTTTACGAAATGGCAATTTCTGAAGTTGACGTTAACATGATCAAAGATAATTTGCGAACTTTCGGGATCATGCTGCCGCCTAACTTGAAAAATTTAACTTTTGAATGATTCATTAAAGATAAGTTAGAAAAATCCAACACGGTGGTTTTGGTACTAAAAATCTCCCGCGGAAAAGCCCAGGCGGAGTTAATTTTTAACATCACAGGTTTTAAGCCTTACTCAGATAAGTTAGTAGACGCCGCTTTGAAAAAATTTCCCGACAAACTTAAAAGCAAGTGGTCAGAAAAGCTTGTTAGCCAATTCACTGAGAAGAAAGTTTACAAATTTGCGGATCTGGGCGTTGAAATCTCCGATTTTGAAAATGATGCGTTAGAGTTTTCGGCAGAAATCATAAAACATGATACTCACTTGGGAGAAGTTGTTGCGACTCTGGTCATTTCAAGTTCACTTACCGGTTACAAAAACAAAAAAGCTATCACGATTGTTGGCTACTGAAACGATGAAAAACGCAAAACTGCTGAAGATAGATTAACTAATGAGCTGGCCCAAGTGTTTGGGAAAGCTTACTTTGATGGTAAGCTAGCTGACCTTACTAGTTATGAGTCAGAAAATGTTACTACATGAGCCTCCACTGATTTGACCGATCAATGGATCGACGACGACGACAAATATAAAATCGGATCAAATATCACTTGAGAGCAGTTAAGTTTGTTATCCACAACTGACAATCTCAAAAAAACGATTCATAAGTTCGGCCAAACCGCGCGTCTCACATTTGAGTTGGTTGACAGATTACTTGGCACAGATTTTAACGGATTAATCTCTTTCAAACCCACTTTAAATTACATTGATGTCAAGGTGAGTAGCGAACACCCTGTTTTGATTAAGGGGTTTCAAAGTTTTGAAAAATATCTTCACTCTCACGTTCGCAAACTAAAAAATAACTTGGGCGACGAAATAAGACAAAGTTACTCCGGCCTGTTGGTGTCGCTATTTCAAGAGTACCTGCCTAGCGGAGAACAATTTAGCAACTACCCGCTTCCAAATTCTCAAAATTTAATCGCTAAGTTTTTTGAGCTAACTCAACTTGCCGACAAGTTCACTTACAAAATTGACGGCAAGTACGACTTATTTGTCATGGCCATCCTAGGTAAGGAACTTGAAAAAGACGACCCACGTAATTATGATTTGGACACATACGAGTTTGAATTTTTATTCGGGGTTGATGGGCAAAATAAATATGATAATTTTAACCAAAAAGTTTATCAAGACGATTATGACAAACTCTATCGTCAAAAAAGAAGTTTTACCATTAGGTTGACCGGTTTTTCTACTCGCGATGATGTGGTAAAAACGGCCGAGCAAGTTTACAAAGAACCGAATAACTCGCTAACCTTAAAAGCGCCAAACATCCACTTGACCCATTTTCGGGGAATTCTTCAATCGTGGTACGGAGAAGATTCTCTGCCCGAATTTGCTTGGGATTTTCACTGATCGCCTAAGTACAAAGCAAAAAGACAACTTTTTAATCAATTAATACTTGACGACGTTAAACGTCACGAAGTTCCAGGGGTTTGAGTTGATTACGGTAAACCAGATGATATTAACAAGTGACTTAAAGCAATTAAGATGGACCAGCATTACTATCACTGGAAAACAATGCCGGTGGACTGAGTCAAGTTTTTCAAATCAGCCAACACAAACCTTAAAACTCAGTTAGAAAAGAAACGTTTTTATTCTGCCGAGCCTTACTTCCGTTTTGTGTCGGTAGAAGGTTTAAAAACTAAAAAACCTACTATGAATTTCAAGGTCGCTTTCCGCTTTCAAAGATACGACGGATCCGAGGACTCTTACAATCAACCTACCCACGAAAAATTACTAACGGCAGACAAATTGGAAGCGCAAAACTTGACTGTTAAATTAAAAATGCAGCACAATCTTAAAGAGTACTTGGAAGAAATGATGAACCAAGACAACTTAGGAAGTCATCTTTTCAACCAACATGTGAACGAAAAACTAGGTGCATCACTGCTAAGAAGTGGAAAACCTAGAAACCATCACAAAATTGTAGTCAGAATTCCCTTGGACGATGAAAATAATCCAAGTCATGATTTATCAATAGCGAAACAACTGTACTGGAAGGAACAAATTAATAGCTCGCTAGGCATATTTAACTGGTGAAATAGACAAGATGGAAATACCCCAACGCGAGGTTTTCAACCTAAAGATGCGGTAAAAGGTTATCTCATTCATGACATCTTAGCCTCAACGCGTTGGAGTTGACCAAAGAACAAAAAATACGTTGTAGATGTTTCCTTTGAAAAAATGCTTGGGAATTTGGGTGTCACACTTGTTTTTGAAAAAGTAGGATCAACTGATTTTCTAAATCACATTGCAGAATCAAAATTTACAAAGAACGAGAAACCAAATGTCACAGTTAGTTTCCGCCCACGACTGTTATACAACTCTCAAGCCTACATCATGGAAGAAAGCAACGTGGAAAAAAATGAAATGCACAACCGCCCTTTAGCCAATTATGGAGTGGATTCCATGCTAATAGAAGACGAAGATGACGTTAAAATTTGGAAAATTGACTACCATTTTTACTTTGGTGAAGTTCCTGTAGACTAAAACTTCGCCTCGCTTTTTAAACAATTGACTCTAGAATGTTTCTTTGTTTTTCGGTTTTGAACTTAACAAGTGGGTCGCGCAGACAGATTTAGCGAGAATATTCTTTATTTATGACAAAACATGAGTCCAATCCGTCAAATTGATTGAAAATTGTTTTACAAGTCAGTTTTTCAGGTTTAATCTGCTAAAATTTAGACAATTAAAACTAAATTAGGGGATAAAAAATGAGAAAAAAGACTTTTCTTTTAACCGCCGCCTTGTTAGGCGTGGTTACTTTACCAGTTGCTTCGTTGGTAAATTGCATCGGTAATACTGGCCAAGAGCAGAGAGAAAAAGATGATGACCAGATTAATCCTAAAGGTTCTTACCGAACTACGCTCAACCAGACCGAAACACTTGAATTTGAATTAGCAACACGTTATTCAGCCAACGAAATAGGGCTTGAAAAAATTTTTAGTGACCAGCACGAGTTTGAGGTGCAACAATATGATGATTTGGCTGGTGAAATCGTAGTTGACATACACCGCATATCAGTTGATGGCAGCAGTTCAATTATTAAGCGCGGCGTAAAGATTATCGGTTTTAAAAAGATTAATGCGGTTAATTTTATTAACCAAATCCGCACCCAAATCACTAAGCAAGGAATGTTTGAAACCGCCCTAATTAGCGATCAAAAACCGAGTGAGTTAGACACAAAAACCATTTACAAAGCTGCGGATTTAGGCATTGACCACCATTTTAATTTCCGTCAAGCCGAGCATCAAATTCAAATCAAAAAATCTGATGATAAACTTGGTCGACTGAATGTTTTGATCACCATTATTCTTGGCAACAAAAAAGTTGCTACTACCTTCGTAATTGAAGGTTTTTTGGCTGACGATCCAGAACTAAGTCAACGTGTCAAGTTTATGCAGCAGGTGCTTAAGAAAATTAGCGACTCTTACCAAACTGAACACTCTGGCAAATTCCCCTCCGAAATTGTCCAAAGGAAGGCAGATGCTGATTTTTGGGACCAACTCGGAATTGGTGAATTTCCTGAATATAACGACTTGGCAAAACATGAGGTGAAACTTTCTTTCAAAAATGTAAGGCATAACGATATGGCGGGTTCAATTCGGCTTAATATTGCTCTTGATTTACCAGAAGAAGAATACAAAGGTTACACCGAGTCTAAACTCGTTTTCATTACCGGTTTTCTAAAACTTGACCCAGAAAAGCAAAAACAAGATCAAATAAAAGTCCAAAAAATTAAGGATTACCTAAACAATGAGTTGGATAAGACGAGCGAATTGAAAGACAAGTTGCCTTCGGAAGTTAAACAAGACTTTCGTGGTAGTTTGCAAGATCTAGGATTACAAAGTTTGCCAAGTCAGTTAGTTGATGACGCTAGACTTACCTTTGAAATTAAAAGCACAAATAACGACCAGGGCACTTTGCTCATCCTAGTTTCGATCAAAGTTGGACGAGTTGAGTTAGAGACTGAAATTAAGATTCAAGGGTTTAAAACATCTCTTCAAGATAAGCAGGAAAAAGATCAAGCAAATAAATTCTTAACAGAGCTTTTAGCTCACATCCAAAAAAATCACACCAAAACTCGTTTTGAAAATGAACTTCCTTCTCGAATTGCTGGCCTTGAGAGCGAACTTACTTTTGAAAAACTAGGACTTTCAACTTTGTCTAAGCAAAAACAGCGAGACGCTCAAGTGACTTTAACACTGATTGAGGTGGACGACAAGCAAGGTCAGATCACTGTCAAGGTAGAAGTTAAGTTGCGAGGGTTAACCAAAGAGCAAGAGATAGTTATCCACGGATTCAAGTCTAGTTTGAAGCATTTAGATGGACTGCTGAACTACATCAAAAACCAGCACTTACTAGCAAAATCAAAACTTGGACAAAAATGAGCCAAAGACATTTTCCAAAAATTTGAAAATCAAAACATCACGTGAGAAGATCTTGGTTTAGATGAAATTCCCGAAGAGAAAAAACAAGGCGCGGTTGTCAAGATTCAGGTCATCTTGGCTGATGATGAACAAGGAAGGCTGCAAATAAGGGTTACGGTTTCTTTGGGTGATGAAACTAATCATCGGGAAGTGTGAGTGAGAGGTTTTAAAACAAAACAGGACCAAGAGATTGCTGAACTGATGCATTTTATTGAAAGGCATCTGAAAACTCACAAAGACTGAGATAAATATTTGCCGAGCCATTTTGGTCAAGTTAACCAAGCTGCTAATAATGAATTCGGCAAAAAAATCAAAATGATACTTAACCGTGCTAATTCAGAAAATACTTCTATCAAGATGTTGATCACAAATCTTGACGACGACCAAGGTCAACTTACCATTAAGTTTGAACTTGAAAAACAAGGGTCAACGTTAGTGAGAGAAATTACTTTGGACGGTTTAATGACCACGCATAAAATCGTTGAAAAAACAGCCAATCAAATTCGTAAAGAAAATAATGTTGGTTCAAACAGCAGTTATATTGAAGTTTCAATTGATAAGCGTTCCGATTGGTGAGACAAAGACCCGCGTGAAATTTCTCCTGAGCAGTTTGAAAATAATCCCGGCGAATTCAACGTTAAATTACCTTTAAAACTTGATTCCGATGTGGAATTAAAGTGGCGTCTCAACTGAGAAGAAACCACCATCGAACAGTTAGGAGTTTTATTGGAGATACGACGAGGGAAAGCCAGCGAAACCTTAAGTTTTAAAATCACCGGTTTTAAAAAATTATCCCAAAGAGTGATTGACAAATTCATTGATGACGAGAAACTGAAATCTTTAACCACCAAGTCTTCCAAACAAAAAGTCAATAATTTTGAGACAGGAAAGACTTACGATCTTAGTCAACTAGGTATTGAGCACTTGGGCATAACAGAGGATCTAGAAAAACTTGAATCTTTTGACCTTAAATTTGTTGTTGAAAAAACTAATGATACTGAGGGCACAGTCACAGTAATGTTGATCGTTTCCAGCGAAGGTTACGTAAGAGACAAAAGAATAACTATTGAAGGTTTTTGAAGCGAAGCTAAGAGAAAAAATGCTCGTCAAGAGATCTTACAAGAGATTGAAAAAATCTTTGGAAATTTTTACTTCAAAGAAAAATTGAGCCAAATTTCAGAGGAAGATACCCAAAAACTGACCGCGTTTGACCAAACCCAAATCAATCACTTTATTGGTGATGATTGGGCGTGATCGCCGGGACCTGAAGTTAGTTTGGAAGATTTAAAATTAGTAAACAAAACTTTGGCTCTTCGCAACTGAGTGAGAGAACTTGACGAAAATGCCGAATTAACATTTGAAATTGTTGAAAGACCAAGTAGCATGAATTTTCACGGAGCCATCACGGTTAAACCAGTTTTACGTTACATTGATCTTGTGATTAAAAGCGAAGACCCAGTTGTCATTTCGGGTTTTCAAAGTTTTGAACTTTATTTTCACTCTTTGGTTGCAAAAATAAGCCAGGAGATTCCCAATAAAATTGAGTTAGGTTACGAAGGTTCGTTGGTTCAATTCTTGGATCATGTTCCAATGATATCTAATCGAGGATATAGTCGAGAAGCTCTCCCTGGTTTTGATAATTACCCGGTTGACAAATATGCCTCAGAACCTAGACAAGGTCATATTAATGCTTTCCAAGAACTTGCTAAAATAAACGAAAAAACAATTAATTTTAGAGAGACCAAAGTTTTTAGAGAGACATACAAAAAGTTTGGTAAGTACCAATTATGACTTATGGATATTCTAGCTAAGCCAATAGCCAACGGACAGCACCACATTTTTAACTCCGATGAGTACGAGTTTGAGTTTGTATGAGGATTAGCAAGTAACAGTCCAAAAGACATTGAATTTAACAATAAATTTTGGAATCCAGGCGAAGAAGAAATTACACGAAAACATCGTTACGACGCATTTTCGCGAGGTAAAAGAAGTTTTGTGAAGATTCTTTCCGGGTTTGCTACCCACGACAAAATGGTAGATACTGTTGAAAAAATGTACAAAACAGCTATGAAAAATAAAGAATTTATTAAAGATGGAGTTTTATTGGAAACAAAGATCAAGTTGAATGTCAAAGAAGTGCTGAGCGAAATGTACGGGAAAGATTCTCTAGACGATCAAATTGATTATAGAAAAGAGACTCAGGTCAGTGAATGACAAAAAAATATTAGTCAGGAGCGTTATCTTGTTTGGTCAAAAATTCCTGAAGTTAACTGATCAGAACTTTACTATCATTTTTACGTTAAAGAGATTTTATTTGGTGACCAATACATAACAATAGCTTCACTCAGACCTTATCTAAGATTTTTATCTGTTGATCGCAACGATGATTCAATAATGAATTTTAAAGTTGGATTTCGGATTGGACGAATTAACATTATTGATGAGACGGCTCTTCGACAGCCGAACAAATGACCCAAATACGAACAAAACAAAGAATGGCACGATGCTAATGATTTAAAACTGATAGACACGGTAATCAAGTTAAAAATCAAATAGTAACTTTTTCTATGAGTACAGACCGAGCCGTCGGTTTACTGAGTCCGTAAATTCTGGATCCGTTACTACAATCAAAAATAAAACCATAATTTGGACACCTTTTTAAGTTCGTAAGTGTAATTTAAGCAAAATAGAAAAAGTCCGATAAATATTTATTGTCCCTAACGTGTAGTTATGTGACTGTGCTTTTTTCAAAATTAAAGAAAATGTAGTACAATTGTTTCATTCACAAGGAATGAAAATGAAAAAACTTTTTTTAACCAGCGCTTGCATAGGACTTCTCACTTCGCCCGTTATTTCGTTGTTGTCTTGCATTGACGAACAAGACCAAGAAAAAAACCAAATAGACGATGACAAAGTTGTTGGCCTTAAAAACTCTTACCTTACAACGCGTAATCAGACTCAGACACTTGACTTTGTAGTGGGAGAGTCTTACTCATCAGCTCAGCTTGGAGTTGAAAAAGTTTTTGATGAGCGTTATTACTTTGAAGTGCAATCTTGTGATGATTTAAAGGGTGAAATCGTAGTTGACATCCGTTATCAACAAGCTAACTCTGTTGACAGTATTTTAAAAAAAACCGGGGTTAAAATCAGTGGTTTTCTAAAAGTAAACGCAGAAGATTTTCTTTCTGAAATCAAAGCTAACTGCCCAGACTACTTACAAACTAGTTTTCCAGAAGTTAAAGCGAGTTTCTTGCGGGACATCAAGACTCCCAAAGTTGCTGATTTAGGAATTGAATCCCATTTTAACTTTAGACAAGCTAAACACTCGGTTAAAATTACCGATGCCAACGATCGAATTGGTGAAATCAAAGTTCTAATTCAAGTTAGTTTAGGCGGTTCTACAACCATTTTAAGACTTAAGGTGGGCGGTTTCTTAGTGGAAGACCCAGAATTCAGCATTGTTTTCCGAAAAGTTGAGAAAATATTTGACCAAATTAACCAAGCGCCACAAACTACTCACAACAATAGACTTGCTTCTAGTTTTTTGAAAGATATTGACCAACCTAATTTTTTTGAAAGGCTGGGAATTGGGAATTTTCCCGAACTTGCAGATCTAGACAATACCGTACAGAATTTGAGAGTTCGTTTTTCCAAAGGCGATCGTACCAGTGACCAATCCGGGCAACTTGAATTAAAGATCAACTTGCTGTTTGAATTTAACGGCAAGTCTCTTCAAAGAAGCAAAACTATTTTAATCAGCGGGTTTTTGGAGTCAACTAAAACTAAGGAAGAACAAGACCGTCTTGAAGCTCAAATGGCTAAAGACTACTTTGAAAAAACATTTAGTCACAAAACGCGCTTAACTGGTCAATTGGCCTCGGAAGCCAAGTTGAATTTTGTTTCTAGTAGAAGTAGCGACTTAAACGCTCTAGGTCTTGAAAAATTGCCAAAATGGTTAACGAGCGGGGACACCAGAATTAGATTTAGTGTTTCTGAATTTGATGATGAGCAAGGAACTTTGGAACTTTTAGTTGACATTAGAGTTGGGAAAGTAAGTTTAAAAACCACGCTGTTAATCAAAGGGTTTAAAACTAATCAGCAAGTTTTAGAAGAAGAACAGACCAAAAATAAGTTAGATCTTGAAGAAACTTTGCAGCGAATCATTAGTCAAGGTCTGACTAGCAAACTAAGTTCAAAATTGCCTTCTGAACTTGCAGGTCAAAACAACCTAACTTTTGAGAAGTTAGGAATTACTTTTGTTCCAAAGAGCAAGAACATTAAATGGGAGTTAAAAATAATTGAGACTGACGATGAAAAAGGCGCGATCAAATTACAAATCACAGTTTCGCGGAGAGGTCAAAGACAAACTAAAGAAGTAGTAGTCTCTGGCTTTCTGTCCAACCAAAATCATTTACTCTCTCTACTTGCTTACCTTAAGGAACATAATAACCGTTCAAAGTTAAGTCACCAATTACCTTCGCAAATTGGTTCAGTTGACCAAAAAGTCTCTTTTGAAAAATTAGGTCTGGAAGAAATTCCCAACAAAATTAAGCGCGGAGCAAAAATAGAACTGACAATTTTACAAATTAACGATGAACTAGGACAGATGGAACTGGAAGTTAAACTTATCCGGGGCAATAAAAGTCTATCTGGAACTCTCAAAGTGACTGGTTTTTTAGCAAAGAGCGATTTCCTGAAAGATTTGCTTTCTTGAATCGAGCAACGTCCTGCTATTTCAAAATTCAGCGAACTACTGCCTTCGCAAATTGGTTCAGTTAACCAAAAAGTCTCTTTTGAAAAATTAGGTCTTGAGGGCGTTCCAAACCACAAAAAAAACAACGCTCAAATAGAACTTAAGTTGGACAAGGTTGACGATGACCTAGGTCAGATCCGCGTTGAAGTTAAGGTTTCTTTGTCAGGCGACACCCAAATTGGATATGTTTGGGTGACTGGTTATAAAAGTAACGATAGGCATTTAAAAGAACTTCAAAACTGGATCATGAGAGAAATCAACGAGACTAGCACTGCACTAGGTGATCAAATCGCCTCTTCCATCAAAGGAATTGGTAAAGAAGTTACTTTGGAAGAGTTGGGCATTAAGCAAACTATTCCCGAAGACAAACTCCAAAACGCCAAAGTAAAATTGGTGGTTCTTGATTTTGACGATGCGTTAGGCACCATTAAAGTTAGATTCCATTTTGAGAGAGGCAAATCCAAGGTCAGCCAAGACGTGACCATTAATGGCTACAAAACAGAAGACCGGGTGGCCTCGGAGCTTGACAGGTTATTAAATTGATTTGAAACCAATTCCCGTACAAGTTTGACAAATGAATTAGCGGGATACATCTTTAAAGTCGCAGAAGAGACTTCCTTGGAAAAGTTAGGTCTAACTAGTCCTCCCAACCAACTGACTAAAGGAGTTCAGTTAGTTTTTAAAATTACTGAGATTAGCGACTTAACTGGAAACGTAAAAGTTTGGATCCAAGCGAAAAAAGACGGTAAAAAAGTCGAGAAAGTTATCACAGTTAGCGGATTTTTAACGACCGATAATTTCTTGAAAAGTCTCTTAGACTATTTCAGAGAAAATAATTTGAAAACAACTCTAATGCAAAAATTACCTAGCTTGGTCGGGCAAAAGGGTGATAGAGTCAAAACCTCTGATCTTGGTTTAAAGCAACTTCCGTCCAAGTTGTGGAAAAAAGTTGAAACTCAAATCACAATTATCTCGGTTGATGATGAACGCGGTGAAATTAAAATTAAAGTTGAGCTCAAAATGGATCAAAAAACCCGCGATGAGCAATTTATTGTAAGCGGTTTTAAAACTAATCAGCAAGTTAAACGTGAACAAATTGAAAAAGAAACTGAATCTTTTGAACTTCTTAAAGCTTGGGTTTGAAAAAATTGGTCTAAGACTTATCTGTCTGACCAAAGAGCAAGCAAAGTGGTTAAGGTTGGTCAAATACTTGAGGGTGACTTTGGTAAGAAACTCGGTCTACCCAATTTAAGTGAGGAGTTAAGCGAATGATTTACTAAAATCTCACTAGAGGTCTTGTCAATTGATGATTACCTTGGTCAAGTAAAACTCAAAGTCTTGGTTTGAGGCAAAATCACTCAGACGCCGAAAGAGTTGCAGATCACTCTTCACGGTTTTCGTAAAGTTAGTGTCAAGCGAGAGCCTCAACTTGATCAGTTGTTGACTTGAATCGAAGAAAATCGTACCAAAACTAGTTTAAAAGATCGACTACCTAGGGCCCTGGGCGTTTATCCAGGCAACTCAGTTAATTGGCAAGATTTAGGTTTAGATCCACTACCAAACACAAACCAGTGGGAAGACGTTGAAGTAAAAGTTACTCTTAAATCACTAGACGATAACCTAGGTCAAGCGATTATTTTAGTGACTGTGAAAAGCGACCACGCCCAGCGATCGCGCGAGATAGTTGTCAAGGGATACGGAACTTTAGAAGAACTGCTGGAAAAAGTTTTTGAAATTTTCGTCAAACACTTATCAAGAGCTAAACTAGCAGATCGATTGCCTAGTCAAGTCGGATCAGTCAAGCAGTTGGTAACTTTTGCCGATTTGAATTTACCTGAACTTGATTACCCATCAAGAAAAGGAGTTGGTTACAAAATGATCGTTAATGAAGTTGACGATCATAGAGGTTTGTTAACGCTCATTTTAGAATTGGACAAAGACGGTTCTCATGTGGTTAAAAAGTACACTTTGGAAAATTTGATGACTCTTAGCCAGTACGAAGAAAAAGTATTAGTTGAAAAGGTAAATTCAATCCGCAAACTTAACAACGCTCAAAATGATGAAGGAAAAATAGCGGTTAAAATCACTAACAAATCCGCTTTTTACGAGTATGACATTGCAAAAATTTCAGTCGAAGACGTTAAGAACAATTTGGATGAATTTTCAATTCGATTGCCCGATGATTTGGATGGGGTAAAGTTAGAGTGAATTTCGGTCAAGCCGTTGGTGACAAACAATTTGCTACTAGTTGATTTGCAAATTAGTTTCGGACAGGCCAGCCAAAAACTGACTTTTGAAGTTACTGGTTTTTTGACAATGGCTGGCAAAATGATCCGAGATGTTATTGAGTCGATTCCAGCTCAGTTAACAACTCAACTCAAGCGAAAATTAGCGACCGATTTTGAGGAAGGACGAATTTACGACTATCGCGATCTGGGGATAGCACCTTTTGATTTAAGACTAGATATTTTTGGAGTCGATTTGATGGTTCGGGGAGTGGACAATAGGTTGGGTATAGTCCATCTAAACGCACTTGTTTCAAGCGGCGGAGAAATGCAAAGTAAGAAAATTGAGGTAGATGGGTTTTGAAATGATTCTGAACGCGAAGCAGCTCGCCGGTTAATACCGGGTCAGATGCATAACTTTTTCCGCGACTTTTACTTTGACACTCAAATTAGCAAACTCTCTGAGCAAAAAACTAAGCAGTTGCCCGCTTTTGACAATACCTCTAACAACATAAATTTTATTGGTAACCATGCTGGTTACCAAAATGGTCAGGAAATTGCTTGGGAAGATTTGAATTTAGTTAAAAAAGCGTCGCTTATTAGGCAATGACTTGCTGACGTTGACAAAGACTACAAGTTAATTTTCAAAGTGGTTGAAAGACCAGACCATGTCTACTTTAACGGAAGCATTCGAGTTCAACCTTTAATCAGTTTCGTTGACCAAAAAATTTCTTTGCCAAACACGATCGTGATTGGTGGTTTTCAAACTTTTGAACAAAACTTCCAGAAAATGGTCGAATATTGAAGCGGACAAATAAACTACGCACTAAAAACTAGTTCCAAGGGAATTGCTCTCTCACTAATCAAAGCACTGGAAAAAACTAAACCTGGTTTGACGCGCGTTTCGGAATTTAAAAAATTGACTGGTTTAGGTGATGTTCTGAAAGATGGTCCGCGAATAGGATCCCACAAAATGATCATTTTAGACGTGGATTGAAAGAGCAACCAAGATCCTAAAAGTTACCACTCGCCTGCCCTTCATTTTCAATTTTTAACTGGTCTTCAAGGTCCTGAAAGCGACTATTTTAACAAACGTAAGTTGGACGATGAAAATCTTCAACCACGCGAAGTTATAGCTCAACACAGGAGTTTTTTCAAGTTAGTTACGGGATTCAAAACTAAAGACGATGTAATTAAGGTCGTTACCAAGGAACTACAAAAACACGAGTTTTTGAAGTGAGATTTTCCTGAACAAATTCCCCATGCTAAAGATGTTGATTACTCGGGACTGCGAGGTCCGAAAGATTTTGGCCATCTACGCGGAGTCCTTTCAGAGATGTACGGGCACGAATCATTACCCGAATTTCACCCCGAATATTTGCGAGAAAATAAAAAGCGTGATTTACTTGACAAATTCGCTCGACAAGGCGAATGAGGACAAAACGAGGGTGAAAATACACTCTGATTTAGGTACGAAACGAGAGGCAATGTTGCCGGTTGACTTAAAAAAATTGGTAAGTTTAACCATTTCTCACCGTGAAACAAAGTTCCGATTGACTACGAACATTTGTGAAAAAACTCTGATCCAAGCACCAGAGATCTATTTGCTAGCGCTCGATTATACTTTAAATTTCTGCGCTACCTACCTTCCCACAACACCATGTTTTTCACGGTCGGATTGGAAATGATCGCTAGTTCACCGAGTGACAACATTCCGGTTGTTTTTCCTTACAAAAGAGGAATTCCCGAAAAAGGCAAAGACGAGTCAAATCTTTACTTAATTGACCAAAATCTAGAGTTTGGAGTCAAACTTCCATACGATTTATCGGACTACATGCAACAAGTTTTAGAGCGAGACTTTCTAAAATTTCGACTTTTTACCGGCCTTGTCAAAGACAAACTTGGAGCCCAAATGTTAGAATGCAGCGGTAATTGCCACCGCATTGAAGTCGTTGTACACCGCAGCCCTAAAGAAAAGGCCATGGATCCGAATCTAACTAAAGGTAAGGAGACAGATGGGTTTTTTAACCCATCCATTCTAAGATACTTTTACCGACAAGTCCTAGAACTTACAGATTTCCGCTTCACCATGGACCGGAAAGAACGCGTCTTACGTGCTAACACTCTCAACAATATTTTGATTGGCAATCGCTTCGACCAAAAAGGTCAAAGCCATAAGTTTGGTGACGAGTGAATTGAACTCATCGCCCACTTAGCTGGACTAGGTATCACGGTTCTTTTTGAAAGAGTTAGTTGGGAAGAATACCCAAGAGCGCAAAAAAAAGACGGATACTACGCAGTTGGAAAATTCCGTCCTGTGCTGTTTTACAATGTTCCAATTAGAACACATAATTGAAAAAAACCTAGCGTAATAAACATAACAGAAGCTCCAATAGTTCACAAAGGTGAAAAAGTTTGGGAAATTTATTACCGCGTTGTCTAATCGTGACTGGAGTTTAAAAAAATGTTTCCAAAACAAAGATGGATTTAATGCCTTGCAACCGCAACCGCTGGTTTTTAAATCCGCTCAGTTCATCTATAATTTGAAAAATAAAGGTGGCGTTTAGTGCTGAGAGTATTTTTAATTGTTTCGTTAGGAATTGCTTTTTTAGTCGCTTTTGCTAGCGCGGTTTTTACGATTTTAAGAATTAAATTTTTGCGAAGGAAATACGCTAGTCAAGAAAACCTACTCACTTACCAGAGAGCCTTTGAAGACCCGAGCCACGGTCAAATTATTAGCCAACTTAAAAAAGATGCCTCTGATCCGCTGCAAGATGAGCAACTAGTTTTCGCAGTGGCCACAATTATGCGCAATAGCTACCGCACATCTTGCGTGGCTGGTTTTGAAGGAACTTACGAACAAACTTCGCTGGAAAAAATTGCCCGGCAAAAAATCGTAGCCGATAACTTCGCTTTTTTGCTTCTCAAAAGCAACTCTGAGGTGGTGGCTAAACTGGAACAGATGCTGCCCAAGCTTAGCGCGGAAGGAATGATTTTTATCGCCCATGGCAAAAACGACAAAATCCAAAAACAAGCTCTTGATCAATTTTGTAAAAACCAAAATTTACGAATTAGTTACGAAAAAGTTGGCCACGGCGTAGTCTTAATCGCCCGATAAAATAATTTTTGCCTTTGTTTAGAGAAGTTGAGTTAGAATGTAGTTTAAACATTTGCCATGGGAGCCAAAATGATTGAACCACCTAAACAAAAAAACCTCATTACCCGCGAAGGTAAAAAACGACTTGAAGAGGAACTCAAACACTTAGTGGAAGTAGAAAGACCGCGCGTAATAGTGGAAATTCGTGATGCTCGTGGTTTAGGCGACTTGTCGGAAAACGCTGAGTACAGCGTTGCCCGCGAGAGGCAAGGCAAAATTGAAGATCGCATTCGGGAAATTAATGCCATTTTAGACAATTCACAAATTCTAACAACTGGTGCTTCACACTCTACTAAATCAAAAAATGAAGAAGTTAGAATCGGTTGCGAATTGGTTTTGGAACATTTAAAAAACGGATCGCGCCAGTCGTATAAGATCGTGGGTACTTTGGAAGCCGACCCATTTAGTCAGCCGCTTGTCAAGGTCTCTTATGAATCGCCTCTAGCTCAGGCGGTTTTAGGTAAACACAAGGGAGACGTAGTGGAAGTCGATGGTCGACAAAAGTACCAAGTAAAAATTGTTGCAGTTAAAAATTAGTTTGCCAAGGAAAAAAAAGTGACTAAACAAAAGCAATTAATGGTTGACCCGCGCATCTCCCAAGTCATTTATACGAACAAACAAATCGTGAAAAAGTGTCAGGAGTTGGCGTTGTGGATCGATCAAAATTACCGCGAAAGTTCTAATTTAGTTTTAGTGGGACTACTCAAAGGTTCAATTCCATTTTTAGCCGAATTAATTAAGCACATCCGCGTTGATCACGTGATGGATTTCATGACAGTCAGCTCTTTTGCCGGTGGCATGTCTAGCACTGGTCAAGTTAAGGTAGTGATGGATTTACACAGCGATATTCACGGCAAAGATGTTTTAATCATTGAAGAAATTATCGACTCTGGCCAAACGCTGTTTAAAATCGTGGAGTTACTGAAAACCCGCCAACCCAAAACGTTAAAAATTATGACTTTGCTAGATAAAAAAAGCAAACGAACCGCGCCCATTGAAGCAGATGTTTTCGGGTTTGATGCTCCCAATCTTTTTTATGCTGGGTTTGGTTTAGACGTCAAGGAAAAGCTGCGTAATTTACCCTATATCGGTGTTTTTGACCAGTCTAAATTCGACTCCTTATAGAAATTTTAAGCCATTTTTATTGTATAATTATCACTGCTATGATCAAGGTTCAAAACTTGCGTTTTAAGTACGCACAAGCCGGTGGTTACGCCCTTGATGGAGTAACTTTACACATTAAATCTGGCAAGTACACCGCTATTGTTGGACACAATGGTTCAGGCAAGTCAACCTTATCTAAAATTCTTGTCGGGCTTGCTCCGCCTACCAGCGGCGAAGTTTGAGTTGATGACATTTTGCTCTCGCGCAAAAACCTTAAGAAAATCCGGTCTCGAATCGGAATGGTTTTCCAAAATCCGGAAAACCAATTCATCGGCGCTACAGTTGAAGATGACATCGCTTTTGGTTTGGAAAACAAACTTTTACCGCGTCAAGTAATGCACGAAAAGGTTCATAAGTACGCTAAAAAAGTTAACATGATTGACCACTTAAGCAAAGAACCTCAAAACTTGTCCGGCGGGCAGAAACAGCGCGTCGCTATCGCGGCTACTTTGGCAATTGATCCAAAAATCGTCGTTTTTGACGAAGTCACCTCCATGCTTGACCCGAAGGGAAAACGCGAAGTTTTGGAAATTATGGAAGAGTTGAAAAAAGACGATGGTAAAACTTTAATCGTGGTTACTCACGACATGGATGAAGCAGTTTTAGCAGACGAAATTATCGTTTTAGCCGGCGGAAAGGTGATTGCCAAAGGCGATCCCCACGCAATTTTGTCCAACCAGAAAATTATTGAGCAAGCTAAAATTGAGAGTCCTTTTATCTACCGCGTAGCTAGCGCGCTTGGACCAGACATCACTCCACCGACTTTTTCAAAAAACCAACTGCTGGAGAATTTATGCAAATAAAAACGACCGATCTCTCCCACACTTACGCACTAGGTACAATTAGCGAGTTCACCGCCCTTAAAAACGTTTCAGTCACGTTTAGTTTGGGCGAGTTTATCGCTATCATCGGTCACACTGGTTCGGGTAAAACCACTTTGATCGAACATTTAAACGGACTTCTCCGGCCAACTCGCGGTCGAGTCGCGATTGGAGAAATAGTGATTGAAGGTGGTCGACGACGACCGGCTAAAATCAAAAATATCAATTCGATCCGCAAACGTGTCGGAGTTGTTTTTCAGTTTGCTGAGTACCAACTTTTTGAGGAAACGATTGAAAAGGACATTATTTTCGGCCCGCGCAACATGGGCGTTCCTTTACCCCGAGCACAAGCGCTGGCCAAGGAGTACATTAAACTAGTCGGTCTGCCCGAGGAATATTTGCAACGCAGTCCCTTTGCTCTTTCCGGAGGACAAAAGCGCCGAGTAGCGCTAGCAGGTATTTTAGCGATGGAACCTGACATTTTGATTTTTGATGAACCAACTGCTGGTCTTGATCCAGAGGGTAGTCGGGAAATGTACGGCATTTTTAAGCAACTCAATGCCAAAGGAAAAACTATCGTAGTCGTAACTCACGATCTAGACAAAGTTTTGTCCTACGTCAAACGGACAATAGTGTTACGCCACGGCCAAGTTGCTCGCGACGGCAATACGTTGGACGTACTTTATGACCACGCTTTTTTAATTGAAAACGAATTAGAACCGCCTAAACTGGTTTCGCTGGTTGGTCAGTTAGAAAGTTGTGGTTTAAAAATTGGTCGCGTCAGCGATTTAAGTCAACTGGTTCGAAGAATTAAACTCACCCGGGGGAAAAAGCATGAATAGCGTCACAATTGGTAAATACATACCTGGCAATTCCTTTGTTCACCGGCTTGACCCGCGCGTCAAACTCCTAATTAACATTTTGCTAATCGTTTTGGTGTTTTTAACTAGTAGTTTGATTATGCAAACGATTTTCTTAGTGCCAATTTTTGTTGCGTTTCTTTTTTCGCATTTGCGCAAAAGTTTGTTGCTCAGTTCTTTAAAACCAGTTTTCGCGATTGGTCTGTTTATTTTCGTGATTAATCTTTTCATTCTAGGTAAAACCGGACATGTTGGTCAAACTTATGGCTCCTGGTGAAAGTTTACTTTATCAGACCGGGCAATTCAGTTGTCGCTTCTAATCATGATCAGAATTTACATCATGATTTTGACCACAACTCTTTTAACTGCCACAACTTCGCCGATGGCGCTGACGCGCGCGATTGAGGACGTGCTTTTCCCGCTCCGTCTTGTCCGAATTAAAGTTCACATTATCGCTTTAATAATTGCCATCGCGCTCCGGTTTATTCCCACTCTGTTAGAAGAAGCCCAGCGGATTATGAAAGCCCAAGCCTCGCGCGGTGTGGACTTTAAAAACGGTAACTTAAAAACGAAAGCCAAGTCGCTCATTACGCTAATTATCCCGCTCTTTGTTTCTGCCTTTACTAAGGCCGATGACTTAGCTTATGCGATGGAAACCCGCGGTTACGATCCTTACGAAAAACGCTCTCGTTACCGGGTGTACGTGCCTCGCTGGACCGATTACTTAGTGGTAATTTTTTACGCAGGTATGATTGCTTTGGTTGTGATGTTTTTAAACGGTCAAATTCCGATTCCGACTTGGATGAGCTAATGCAGTGGTACCCTGGCCACATGGCTAAGGCTAAACGCCAAATTGATGAGGTCAAAAAAGACGTTGACCTTTTTATTAATGTCCTAGACTCCCGAATTCCGCGCACTAGTTTTAACCATCATTTAGTTGATTTAATTGGCAAAAAACCTCAACTTTTAGTTTTAACTCGGAAACACCAGAGCGACCTTGTTAAGCTTGCAAAAATGGAAAATGAACTTAACCAAATAGCACCTTGGTTAGCAGTTGATTTAGACGATCCTCAAGCAGCAAAGCAAATTAGTCGCAAGATCCAGCGAGTCTTGAAAGTTAAATCAATAGGCCTACCCAAAATTTTTGTGGTCGGTTTACCAAACGTGGGCAAGTCCCGTTTAATTAACACCCTAGTGGGCCGAGCGAGCGCGCCAGTGGCACGTCTAGCAGGTAAGACGCGCGGACGTCAAGTGCTCAAAACTAAGTGGGCTTGAATATTTGATAACCCCGGCGTTTTGTGGCCTGAAGCTTCCGACTACTTAACAGCAACCAAACTAGCAGTCTTGGGTTTAGTCGGCACCAAAGCGGTTGACCAAAAAAGTGCTTTTTTCAATGCTTACCAATTAATTTCAAAACTTTACCCCGACAAAATCAAATCTTTGGATTTAACTCCGGCTCAAACAGAAAACGAGGTTAATCAGAATTTAATTCAGTACGCCAAAAACCGGGGTTTTTACCAAAAAGAAGGTCAAGTTGACTTAAGTCGAACTTACCAAAGCTTTTTCAAATGGATTCAAAACTTAACTGGTTTAATGCTAGATTAAGATAAAATGACTGACGTGGATTTAAAAAAATTCATCCGAACTTTCCCAGATTTTCCGGAACCGGGAATTGATTTCCGTGACATTTCGCCGCTTTTAGCCAACGGTCCAGCGCTTCATTACACGGTGCACAAGTTAGCCGATTTTGCCCGCGAAGCTGACGTAATTGTTGGTCCTGACGCGCGCGGTTTCATTTTTGCCACGCCAGTATCTGCGATCTTAAAAAAACCTTTTGTAATGGTTCGTAAAGCTGGCAAACTGCCCGGCCCAGTTTTTCGCAAAACTTACCAACTTGAGTACAACAAAACCACGTTAGAAATTCAGCGCGATGCGATTAGACCGGGACAAAAGGTGGTCATCATTGACGATCTGCTTGCTACGGGCGGAACAACAAGGGCAATTGTTGATTTGATTGAAAAACACGGTGCGAAGGTAATTGGCGTTCTTTTTGTGGTTGAGTTAGTCCACCTAAAAGGTCGTCAAAAGTACCACGGAATTAGTACTCATTCGTTAATCCAGTACTAGTCCTTAACTGTCAATTTGATTCCGTTCATGCTATAATTGCTTGGATTATTAATTGGTTGGTGTTTAAATCCAACATTACCACAGGTAATGACTGTTAATTTTTAGGCGGTGTCATGACTTACAAAGGATGATTAAGACTAGGGGCCGGGTTTTTTGCCACAACCGCGCTCCTAGGTGCCGCCGGACTCGGCATCGCTTACGGTTTGCCCGACCAGTCGGTGGTAAAAAACAACTTGCGGACTGTGATTAACAGCGTCAATGCCAACTCTTGGTACCGCTTTGACAAATCATTCTCCTACGGGTCGATTAGTTCTAACGACCTCCATTCTCCGCTGGTAGCTGGTCAACTTGTTCGCAGTTCTTCGCGAGGAGAGAACGCCCGAGTGGTCGATCTTTCGCAACCAGTTGACGAAGATTTTAATTTAAATCTCAAACCTTCTGAGCACCGTTTTAGCCAGTTTTTGAAGCTGGAACTAGCTTCCAAAGTTGTGGTTCGCCAAACTAACACCAACTTGGTGTTTGATAGTGACGTTGACGATGCCCAGTTAAAAAACTCAATCAACTCCGATTTTTTTCGCCAGGCACTCGAAAGTCCCAATACTTTGGCGCTTGATTTTGTTGTTCGTACCAACGTTCCGTGGGTCAATCACCTTGGTCAGGCAGCGACTAGCCCGACGGGCGAAATTTACTACCTCCAAGCTCTTGACTGACTTTACGGAGTTTACCGAACTGGTTTAACTAACAACAACTGACGTCACGCTCCGGTTGACATTAGTAACCCCTTTGGCGGCTACGGGGTTTTGCCGCCGGGTCAAGACCAGCAAAAGTGAAGCCAGCGTTGGAGTGAGCAGTCGCGGCAAGCTTCTGTCATCGGTCGCTTTCGTCCTTTGGCTTCAGTCACAGGCGGCTTTTCAAACAATTATCTTTACGATATTTTTGGTGTGAAAAATCTAATTGAACTAGTTACCCCTTTGCCTGGGCGAAAAAACGCGGCTTTGATAGGTGATTTTGAAGGCCAACCGACAGTTTCCATTCAAGCTAAAAATTCAACTGTGAAACCCAATTTTGGGCAGTTCTTTAAAAAGTTTTTAGACGCTCAAGAATTTATTCCGGCTCCTTCGGGTTACATCCAAGACTACGCCAGCAAAGTTAATTATGTAAGTGGTAACGGCGCATCGCTTGTCGTGCCAGATAAACAAGACCCGGCGATTGTCAGTTCTGAGATTAACGTTCGCAAATACGGTGTTTTTACTTACGGAACCGACTGGAATAACACTCTTTACATTGGACCTTACTATGTCAAAAAAAACAACCAGTTTCAAGTGGAGTACGATCTCAACCCGCACTACTGGGACAAACGCTTTGTTAAAAGCGATCAAACGGTCAAAAACATTATTTTTGATTACTCACCCCAGAGCGATAACAAAATTTTTGCTCAATCAATGTTTGAACAGTACCGTCACGGGCGTGTTTTCAGTCTAGAACTTAATGACCTTGCTTCCAACAAGATTTTTGACATTAAAAAAGAACCGGAAAAATTTGGTCTTCGCTACGTTGATTCACAAATTGACAACCGTTTTGTGGGTGACATGTTTCCGATCGCTTTACCTTTTCCTGAATTAAGCAATTACCACTTTAACGACAACTTTGCCCAACTTTGGTTTGGCACGTCTCTTTCTAACATTGACCAGGGAAAAATGCAACTAGGTGATTATTTAAAACCGACCGCCGTTGCTTTTCGAAGTCAAATCATGGCAGCTATTAACTGGTACACTCAAAACCGGACCATGTCCAAACTTGACCAAACCGAGCCCTGGTATCCGCCTTTACCGCCAGATGCACCTATTAACGCTCAAAACTCTGACTCTGAAAAACCGCGAACTTTTTACGACTACCGCGGTGAACTTAACCGGTTAACTTACTACGAACTAGGTTCTGACAACTTTTCGTTAGAGAAAAATACCGTGAGCATGGAGCAAAACAAGCAAGTTTACCAGCAAACATCTTCGCTGCAAGAGAGTCTCAAGTCGGCGGTTTTTGAAAAAATTCAGCCTGCGATTCAACGCACAATTCAGGCGGTATTGGGACCGGATCAATCAAAGTCAATTGAGTGAACTTTTACCAACCGCTTTCCCCAAGTAGACGCGAGCGGTACTCAAATGCTTGAACAATTCGTGGACGTTTTAAAAATGCTAAATCCGCAGTTAAAACCTAAGCTAGAGATATACAACAACGTGGATATTTTGCGCAACTATTTGCTGGGACAAGGAACGTGGTACTCTTTCCACGGTTGGTCACCCGACTACGCCGGAGCTGGAACTTGGCTGACGGGTCTATCCCGGGAGCGTTTTGGAATCCAAGGCTTGGCCCTAGCTAGTCTTAAATCAAACCTGGCCGAAAGCACGCCAACACTCGTTGACTACGGCAAACGCTTGTCGGACCGGATAACTTCTACCATTAGTCAGCAGTTTGAAAATCGACCTGAATTAATTAACATCTTCAAGAGCCCAAACCAGGCGAGCAACTTTACTAACGCTAAGGAAACTAGTTTGAGCTCCCACAGTTTAATTGGTGATTCGCTTTTGGACGTCCAGGCTTACCAAAAGTTGCCTGCGAGCGATCGTCTTTTGGTTGACCAAGCACGTCAGAAGTTTCAAAATTTGATCGCCAAACTTGACTTTGAAATTCAACAAGAAGTTGAAGAACAGTATTTTGTCAGCATTTTCAGCGAGTACATGAGTTTAGTTGGTAACTACTTTGGCACCCAAGCGATTGGGTTGCCCAACAAACAAAAACCGATTGCCAAAGTTTGACAACCTTGACTAATTGGTACCGGCCTTAAAAATGGGGTTGTCTATCTCCAAGATTACGAGGTTAACTAATGCTCAAGTTTTTTTTAAAACGTCTTTTGTTAGCCGCCTTTGCTCTTCTGGCGATCACTGTTATTGTTTACTTTTTGATGAGTTTAACTAACTCGTCGCCAATCGATCCGCTCGCTTATGATTCAACCGCTGATTACGAAGCGGCGCTGGCCAGCGCCGGACTGGATAAACCGGTTGGGACGCGTTTTTT
>RYZV01000001.1:0-28689 GCA_004011965.1 Mycoplasma sp. ATU-Cv-703 | reverse complement strand
TCCTCGTCACCCTTACACGTGAGCGCTTCTATCGGCTTTGCCCGACCAGTCAGAAGATAAATTAGATTCGATTCCTGGTCGGCCACCTTCGCTTGAACACTTGCCCGCCGGAGACCCCTTTGCCGCGCGCAATCCTTACGCGCTTGAAGTGGATTTTCGGGTTGAGCCACCGCTCATTCCGATTAGCAAAACCCACGCCGCGGCATCTTGACTACTCCACCCTAAGGCTCCTAAAGTCACTTTGCCACCCCGGGTGAAAAAGATTATGCTCCAGTTTAAACGGGTTTTTAGTCGGCAAAAAAAATCAGGAGGTTCGCATGGCTCGTAAAAAGAGCGCGAAAATAACCGCACCAATTTTAAAAGTTAACGGTCTGACGAAAACTTTTAAAACCCGTAGCCGGTTTCACCGAGCTTTGGACAGCGTTTCTTTTGAACTTTACAGCGGTAAAGTGCTGGGTATTATTGGCGAATCTGGTTCGGGAAAAACCACAATTGGTCGGGCTTTAATTAGAATATTGCCGAGTTTTTCCGGGTCAATTCAACTTGATGGACAAATTGTTTCGGGTCGTAAAGTTTCCCGAGCGACCAAACGTTTTTTGCGTCGCAACATGCAAATGATTTTTCAAAATCCCCACTCTTCGCTCAACCCGACACGTAACATTTTCTCGATTTTGAAAGAACCGCTGGTAGTTAACAACACCATTAACGATTCGATTAACGATATTTTGACCGACTATAACAAAGTTAGTTGCTATTTCAAGTGGACTTTTTTGCTCAAAAAATACCAAAGTGCGCTTGAGTTTAACCAAAACACGACTTTTCTGTTTGAAAAACAAATGGATCAAATCGTGAGTCACCTTGAGCGTTTACAAATTGACAAATTTGCTACCGCCGAAGAAGCGCTAGGCGAGTTACTAGTCCACTACTACGGTCAAAAACACAGTCTTTACCAAAACATCACCAATCAACTCGAAAACTTGAAAGATCACCTAATTGATTTTTATTACGAGCACCAGAAAAAGTTCCGGCAAAACAAACTTAACCCCGAAGAAACCAACTTGAATTTGGCGCGTCAACAGTACGAAAGAGCCCGCGTTCAAGTTTCGCGCTCAAGCGAAGCGATCAAAATTGACCACGAAATTGCCGAGTTAAAACTTAGGCTTAGTCAAAAACATAGCGACTCCCGCAAGCGCTTAACTATCAATCAGCAAATCATCGCTTCTTTGACCGAAGAAATCCGGTTGGCTAAAGCTAACTTCAAACAGAAAAAACGACTAGCTCAAACGGTTCAAGAGGCAAACCTTTACCTTGTTAACTACTGAACTAACGTAGTCTTCTTGCGTTTCTTCCGAACTCGTTTTGCGTCCAACTTAGTTTATTTAACCCAAGAGCGTCTTTACGAATTAAAAAACAACTTACAAAAACAAACCGGGCAAGTTTTCCAAAACTACAGCGCACTGATTTACACTAGCGATCCAATTAGCGCCAAAGTTTTGCAATTTATCGTTGATGACCTAGTTAGCGCGTCTTTGAAAGTTTTCAAAGAATTTTACGATTTAGCCTCCAGCCGCCGAAAATCTGCTCAGCAAGAAGTAAAAACTACCAAAGATAAAATTAGTCAGTTAAAAAGCGATCTCAAAGGCACTCCCTTCCCGCCCGCTATCACACGCGAAGAGTACGAACAGGAAAAGTTCCGTTACAAACAAGCTTGGTGAACATACCAAAATTGGGTGGAAGGTCAACTGAAAAAACTGCAGCTAGAACTGCGCGACCTTAAAAGACAAGTCCAAAACTCCTTAGCCGCGCGCAAAAAAGTTTTTCTCAGCCAAAGTCGTAAAGCCCACCAAATTTTTATCGCCAAGTGAAAACAAATTTTAAAAATGGGTCGGCAAGACATTAGTCAATACAAAAAAACCGTTAGCGAACTTAAGCGCAACCCTGGTTGAGATTTTAAAAACCAAGGTCTAAGCAAAAACGTAGTCAAAAAAATTGATTACCAACTGAAACACCGCTTTGACAGAAAAGCGATTAAAGTGGAACTGCTTTCGCTCAAACAAAAAGTTAAAAGTTTTAAAACTCAAATCAAAGAAAAGCACAGTTTGACTAAACTGCTTAAACTGGATTTTACTCGTCAACAACGTGACATCAAAATTGTGTTTGAACTTTTTGAAAAAACTGGTCAGTCCCAACTAAGTTTTGATTTACCAGATTTACTTTACAAAACTAAGGTTTACCAAGCGCTCCGCGAAGTTGGACTTTCGCGCGAACACGCTTACCGCTACCCGTTTGAATTTTCAGGCGGTCAACTTCAAAGAATCGCGATTGCTAGAGCGCTCATCACACGACCAAAAGTGATCATCGCCGACGAGCCAATCGCTTCGCTTGACATTTCAATCCAAGCTCAAATCGTCAATTTACTGCGTGATTTAGCGACCAAAAATAACATTGCGATTATTTTCATTGCCCATGACTTATCAATGGTGGAACACATCGCCGATGATCTTTTAATTATTCACCTGGGTAAAGTTGTTGAAAGCGGCGCTTCTTCAACAGTTTTTGCGCATCCAATTCACCCCTACACTAAAAATCTTTTCCAAGCCATTCCGACGATTGAAAACGCGAACACGCCTTTCAAAGAAGGTAACTTTGGTTTGCAATACTTAGACGAATACTCTTTAGTCAATTCCCCTCACTACTGGCAAGTTGACCAAAATCACCTCGTCTTAGCGAGCGAAAAGCAAATTAAAAAGTGAAACCGCGCGGCTAAAATATCGCCGACTAAAGTAATCAGCACTCAGCAAAAAGCGCCTGAACATTCTCAATCCACCACGATTGTGTTACCGATTGAATTTAAAAAACAAATCGCCCAAATCGAAAAAGCCCGCCGGTTTGCCGTTGAAGTTGAAACGAAAAAAACGTCAAAAAAATCGACTCAATCTAAGTCCCGGACTCAAGCTTTTTACAACTTCTGAACTCGTCGGATCAAAGTCGGTAATTTAGAACAAAAACTTTACCAAGTGCCGGCTTTTAAAAGCGAGGAAAGCGTCAGCGCTAAACGAGCGCGGAAAAATGGCTAAGTTAAAACTAAGCGGACTGACTTACTCGCTTATCGGTTGACTTTTTTGGTTGATGATTTTTTTAATCGCTTTTCTAGTTAGAAAAAGTCCCCACCGCCTATTAGATGCCCTAGTTATCGCCAGTGCGGTTTTGAGCGCGCTTTGCCTTTTAGTGTTAGTTTGAAGGTGGGGTTTTTTAGAAAGATCAAGTCTTTGACTTTGAAATTATTACCAGCGAAAGTTAACCGACCGCCAAAATCGGTCTAAGTACGTGGCCAAAAATTTGACCCAGTACCGGGAAAAACTCGCTCAAATTAACTACTGACCAATTTTGCTTAACCTGGGCGTTTACCTTCTAATCTTAGTCATTGCTATCGTAATCGGTCTTTAAAGCTAGTCCGTTAATTTAGGTAGAATTAAGTTAACTCAAACAGATTAGAAAGTGAGCAAATCATGGCTAACCAAATCCAAGTTTTTAGCGAAATCGGTCGACTTCGCAAAGTTTTAGTTCACCGGCCGGGCAAAGAAGTTGAAAGGCTTTACCCCGAAGTTTTCGGTCCGCTTTTGTTTGATGATGTGATGGACCTTAACATCGCTCAAGCCGAGCATGACGATTTTACTAAGAAGCTGCGTCAAGAGGGCGTGGAAGTTTTTTATATTGAAAAACTCGTGGCCGAAGTGCTTGACAAAGACGCAAGTTTACGCGAAGTGTTAGTGAGTCAGTTTTTGCAGCAAGCCGAAATTAGTGACCCGAGTCTCATTGAAGCAATTAGTCAATTTTGACTAAAAAACAAATCAAACTTAGAGCTAGTCAAAGCGATGATAGCCGGCGTGAAAAAAACTGAAATTCAGGCTGATTTTGCCGCGAGTTTAGCGGCACAGTTTTTAAAAAATGATCCTTATCCGTTTTACGTTGACCCGATTCCCAACTTGCTTTTTCAACGCGATACTTTAGCTTGCGTTTACCAGGCGGTCAACATTAACAAGATGTGGGCCAAAACCCGGCGGCGCGAAGCAATTTTTTACTACTACCTCAGGGAATACCACCCGGATTGACGCGATATTCCGCTGCTTTTTGACTCTAAAACTGACGAGGGTCACATTGAGGGAGGCGATATTTTAGTGATTAGTCCCGAAACTCTTTTAGTTGGGGTTAGTCAACGCACAAACGGCGCTGGACTGGAAAGTTTTGCCCGCAAAGTTTTTGGTCGATTTGAAAAAACCCAGCAAATTATTGGCATTACCATCCCTAAAGAGCGCGCTTCAATGCACCTTGACACTGTTTTAACGCAAATGGATCACGACAAGTTTTCCATTGATGCCGACATGGCCCAGTTGGAATACCAAATTTACGAACTAACGCCCGCCAAGGCCGGTCTAATCAAAATCAAAATCGCCAACATGAAAATTAAAAGTTTGTTGGAGAAATATCTCAAACGCCCAATCAAATTTGTTATCGTCGGCGGCGGTGATCCGATCCGCGCTAAACGCGAGCAATGGAACGACGGAGCCAATTGTTTGACGATCCGGCCAGGCGTAGTGATGACTTACGCGCGCAACTGAGTCACTAACGCCGAGATGGAAAAAGTTGGCGTGAAAGTGATTCGAGTTGGATCAAGCGAGCTTTCCCGTGGTCGCGGCGGACCGCGCTGCATGTCTATGCCACTTTGGCGTGACTTAATCGAGCGACCTAAGCAAAAAGCGGCGAAAAAGGAAGGTAAAAATGGCTAATTTGAGAGGTAAAAGTTTCCTAAAAATTATTGATTTAAGCGACCAAGAATTCAAGTACTTATTGGAGCTTTCCCACACCGTTAAAAAACAAAAAAAGAGCGGGGTTTTTAACCCGGTGTTAAGAGGTAAAAACATCGTCTTGCTTTTTCAAAAAGACTCCACGCGGACTCGCTGCGCCTTTGAAGTCGCCGCCCACGATTTAGGTATGGGTGTGACTTACCTTGGGCCATCGGGTTCCCAGTTTGGTAAAAAAGAGTCCACGGCTGACACGGCGCGCGTGCTTGGCAGAATGTTTGACGGCATTCAGTTTCGAGGTTATGCTCAAGCCGACGTAGAAACTTTGGCCGCTTATTCAGGCGTACCGGTTTGAAACGGTTTGACCGACGAGTGACACCCCACCCAGATGGTCGCCGATTTTATGACTATCCAAGAACTAAAGGGTCAAGATCTACGCGGTTTGAAAATCGTTTTTGTTGGCGATGCGCGCAATAACGTCGCTAACTCCCTAATGGTTAGCGCCGTCAAACTCGGCATGCATTTTACCGCTCTAGCACCTAAAAAACTTTTTCCTGAACCCGGGCTAGTTAAAAAATGTCAAGCAATCGCGCAAAAAACTGCTGGCTCAGTCACTTTAACAGACAACCTTAAAACAGGACCAGCCGATGCCGACGTAATTTACACCGATGTCTGAGTGTCAATGGGTGAGTCAGACTGGGACAGTCGTCTCAAACTTCTGCACGATTACCAAGTTGACATGGCGATGCTTAAACGAGCTAAAAAGGACGCGATCTTTCTCCACTGTTTGCCGGCTTTTCACAACGACCAAACCGAAGTTAGTCAGCAAATGGGTAAAAAGTACGGCAGTAAGTACCCGCGGGTTAAAAACGGCGCATTCGAAGTCAGCGATGAAGTTTTTAACTCGTCTTACTCGCACGTGTTTGAGCAAGCCGAAAACCGTCTTCACTCAATTAAGGCGATTATGTTAGCCACGATCGGAGCCTAGCGATGCCAACCAAAAAAACTCGTAAACGTTACATTCCGAGCGCCTTTACAATCATCTTCGCGATGATGATCGTTTTCGTGCTCGCTTCATGGATCGGATCCCCACTTAGTTCAGAAATTCAGGGAGTCGGGATATTAGATATTTTTACCGCTGCCTGGCACGGTTTTGCCAGTAAAGCAGAAATCATTCTTTTCATTTTTGCCATTGGAGGCACGCTAGGAGTGATGACGCGTCTCAAAGCGATTGATGGCGGCATTCAAGCGCTTGTGAATGCGCTGCGCGGCAAAGACAAAATTTTAATCGTAGTTCTAATGTTAATTTTTGGCCTAGGCGGAACGACTTACGGAATGTGGGAGGAAACAATCGCCTTTTTCCCAGTTTTAATTCCGATTTTTGTCAAGTTAGGTTACGGTCCTTTTATGGCTGTTTTAGTCGTTTTGGTCGGAGCAGGAACCGGGTGTTTAGCTTCCACGATTAACCCGTTTGCAGTTTCAACCGCGATCGACGCGATTGTCAAAGTAAACGTGGAAGGCGAGACGCCCTTTTCGGACTTTGCCCAAGGCGTGGGTCAAGGGACCCGCTGGTTAGCGTGGGTGATTTACGAAGTTGGCGCGATCGCTTTAGTGATTTACCTTGGCAGATTGCTCAAACGAAAAAATGGTCACTTAGTTGGTCTAAACACCGAAGCGATTGCCCACAAATTCGCCAGTTCAGAAAAAATCGTTTTCACGGTCCGTCGCAAAATTGCACTTGGTCTTTTTATGACTGGTTTTGTCATCATGATTTTAGGTTTTTTACCTTGGCAGTCGTTTTTTCCAAGTTTAAAATCCGACCAAGGTTGGTGAAACACTTGGATGTGGTGGCTAGCTTCGGTCGATGCTAATTCGGCTTGGGAACCGCTTGGTGGTTGGTACTTTGTTTCAGTTGCCGGCATTTTTCTAATCATTAGCGTAGTTATATTTGCCATCAGTTGGAACGACTTTGTTGAAAATGACCAAACCAAGGAAGAAACTTTTTTAACCACCTACGTCAGTGGCGTGAAAGACGTTGTCAACGTCTGTCTGCTAATTGGCGTGGCTGCTGGGCTAGGAATCATTTTGGAAAAGACTAACTTTGGGCCGATCATTGCCCGCTCAATTTCTGGTCTTGCCGGTGCAAACTTAATTCTTTGGGGTGTGAGCGTCTTCCTAATTTCGTTAATTCTTTCCTTCCTAGTTCCTTCCACGAGCGGTTTTTCATCGGCTTTCATGGGTATTTTTGCGACAGCAATTGCGCTTGGAACTGAACAAGGACTGCAAAACGCGGCTTTGGCATTAACGATTTTGGCTTTCATTTTTGCTTCTGGAGTGATTAATTTGTGCGCGCCAACTAGCGCCGCATTAATGGGATACACCGCTTACAGCGGCGTACCTTATCCGGTGTGAATCCGGAACATTTGACCGGTAGTTTTAACTTACGCTGTTTTAGCGCTAGTTTTAATTATCACCTTTGGGGCCATGGCCAATCAAGGGGTGATTTTCTAATGGCTAAAGTCGTGGTGGCTTTGGGCGGCAATGCGCTTGGTAACACGCCAAGCGAGCAGCGCCAAAAAGTCGCCTTAACCGCCAAGGTGATTAGCGATTTGACAACTCAGGGCCACGTGGTTCTGCTTTGCCACGGCAACGGACCTCAAGTCGGCATGATTAATAACGCGTTTCAAAGCGCTTATTTAAAGCAAGAAATTCCCGAGGCGATGCCTTTTGCCGAGTGCGGAGCGATGAGTCAAGGATACATTGGTTATCACATCCAAAACGCGCTGCACAACCAGTTCGCGCGCGCTAAAATTAGTCGACCCGTCGTCACGCTCATCACGCAAACTTTTGTTGATTCCCAAGACCCTGCCTTCCAAAATCCGAGCAAACCGATCGGCACCTTTTTAAGTCAATCCGAAGCAGAAAAACTAGCTAAAGCTAACGGTTGAGACGTTAAGGAAGACGCAGGTCGCGGTTGAAGAAGAGTCGTGGCCTCGCCCATTCCACGGGCGATTGTCGAAAAAGAGTTGATAGAGACTTTGGTGGCTCACAAAGCCGTGGTGATCGCAGGCGGTGGCGGAGGCATTCCCGTGGCGTTGGAAAAGGGCCAGTTAGTTGGCAAAGCAGCGGTGATTGATAAAGACCTAACAGCCGCCCTGCTGGCCCAGATCATTAAAGCCGACAAGTTAGTTATTTTGACGGCTGTTTCGGCAGTTAAAATTAACTACCAAAAAGACAACGAGAAAGATTTAACAACTGTCAGCGTCAAAGAGCTCAAAACTTACGTTGGTCAAAAACAGTTTGCGGTCGGATCGATGCTACCTAAAATTGAAGCGGCGCTCCAGTTCGTGACAAAAACAGGCCAACCAGCTTACATTGGTAACCTAACCGATGCAGCGCAAATTATCGCTGGTAAAGCGGGCACTAAAATCGTTGCCAATTAGTTTTGGCGGGCATTTTCTAAGTATTCAACTAACTTTTCAAACGAACTTGTTTGGGTTATTTTTTGACCGTAAGCGCGGTAACTGAGTGTCTGATCGGCTACTTCTTGGTCACCCAAGATAATTTGAAACTTACTTTTACCAGTTTGAGCATCGCGAATTTTTTTGTTTAGCCGTTCATCGCGCTCATCCAGCTCAGCGCGAAAACCACGCTCGGTTAAGCGTTGAGTAATTTTCTGGGCGTAGTCAAGGTGTTTATGAATGTCAACCGGAATTACGCACACTTGCCGCGGCGCTAACCAGAAAGGTAAGTTGCCTTTGGTTTGCTCGAGCAAAATTGCGATTAAGCGCTCGTAAGTACCGACGAGGCCGCGGTGAATCATGACTGGTTTTTCTTTTTGACCCGCTGAGTTAACAAAATAAAGACCAAATTTTTCGGGTAAAAGAAAATCGAGTTGTAAAGTTGAGAGAGTAATCTCGTGACCTAGGGCGTTTTCAACTTGAATATCAACTTTAGGTCCGTAAAAGGCCGCCTCGCCAACCTTTTTTTGGTAAGGCACTTGGAGCTTGTCCAACACTTTGACAAGCTCTGACTCAGCGAGTTTTCACATCGCTTGGTCAGGGTAGTACTTAACTTGGTCACCCGGGTCGTGAAGCGAAAGAGATACGTAGGCAATTTTAATGTCCAGACGCTGAAGCACTTGCTCAATCATCCGATAGCAGTTTTCAAACTCGGAAACAATTTGGTCCGACCGGGCAAAAATGTGAGCATCTGTCAACTCCATTGACCTAACTCTTTCTAATCCGCTCAGAGCTCCGGATTTTTCGTAGCGGTAAAGCTGAGCGTGTTCGCTCAGGCGAAGCGGTAAATCACGGTACGAACGAAGTTTTAACTGGTAAATTAAAACGTGGTGGGGGCAAGCCATCGGACGCAAAACAAATTTTTCGTGGTCAACTTCCAGCAGCGGAAACATGTCTTGCTGGTAGTGGGCTAGGTGACCCGAAGTTTGGTAAAGCGACTCTTGACCAAGACTAGGTGTTGAGACTTCTTGGAAACCAAAACTTTTTTCCACTTGGCGCAAGTAGTTTTGCAGCGCGGTTTTAATCGCCATTCCGTGGGGTAGTCAAATCGGTAAACCTTGACCAACTTGAGGTTCAAAGGCGAAGATTTCTAACTCCCGCCCGATTTTTCGGTGGTCGCGTTCTTGCCGGTCGCTAAGAACTTTTAAATACTCGGTTAATTTTTGCTCAGTTGGTCAAGCCGTTCCGTAAATGCGCGTCAGTTGGGGTCTTGATGAATCGCCGCGTCAGTAAGCGCCTGCTAAGGAAAGCAATTTAAAGTGGGTAATTTCGCCCGAGCGAGCAACGTGGTTACCTTTGCAAAGATCGCTGAAAACGCTCGCTTTACTTTGCGGGTCAACCATACCGTAGTAAGTAATCGTTTTGTTAGCTAAAATCAATTCGTTTAACTGCTCGTTTTTAAAAGGTTGACCCGACAAATCAATCGGATCAACTAACTCGTAGCGGTAGTTTTGCTTAGCAAGTTTGTGCATTCGTTTTTCAATCCGCGCTAAATCAAGCGGAGTGATCGGCTGGGCAAAAAGAAAGTCGTAATAAAAACCTTCTTTGATCGCCGGTCCAAAACCGAGTTTGACGTCGGGAAAAAGCTGACAAACGCTGGCGGCCAAAAGGTGAGCGGCACTGTGGTTCAGAGCAGGGTCGGCCTTAAACATAGCGTTATTATACTGGAAAGACCGCGGTCCAAAAGTTACTTGAGCAGTCAATCGGCACCTTTTTGGTCTTCGTAAACAAGTAAGTTTTCAAAACCAGTTTGACGGTGAACTTCGTAAGTTAAAAGCATCACCGAATTGGCTAAATTAAGCGAACGACTGGCGGGTTGCATCGGGATTCTCAAACAACGCTCGGGAGCGGTTTGTAAAATCGTTTTGGGTAAGCCATCTGACTCGCGGCCAAACATTAATCAAACTTCTTTTTTGTGCTTGGAAAAATCGTAATTAGCGTAGTTGGTCAAGCCATAACGCGTTAAGTAAACGATCTTTTCGGTTGAGTATTTACGTTGAAAAGCATAGTAGTCAACGTGAATTTCGTGCTCAATGTCGCTCATCCGGCGACCAGCGGCAGCCCGTTTGAGCAGGCGCGGATGAGTGTCAAAACCCAGCGGGCCAATTAAATGAAGTTTAGCACCCGTCGCTTTGCAAATCCGCACGATGTTACCGGTGTTATTGGGAATTTCTGGTTGGTAAAGAACGACGTTAATTTTCATAACCGACTCGACCCGAATGCTCAGCGACTAGTTTTAAAATTTGGAGAGTAGTTTTAAAAGAGTGCTTGGCGACTTTCCAAAGTACGCCTGGTCCGTGTTTTAAAACTAACTCGCGACCGACGCTAACGATTTTGGGATTGCTTGAGCCCAGCGGGAACAGGGTGTTATAACTTTTGTTTTGAATTTGCATCCTCTCAATTAATTTGGCTCGCGCCACGATTGAAGCTGCCGCTACGCAAATGTATTTGCCCTCAGCTTGCGTTTCAAAACGCAGTGGTCAAGTTGGTCAAAAAACGCCAAAAGTGCCTGCCTGAGCGAGTTTTTTAACATAACGCCTCATCCGAGTGGTGCTGTTAACACCGCCGTTTGTCTTAGCAAAATCGTCAACAATCGCCAAGTCAACTTGCTCGAGCCTTTCGGCTAAAGACAATAGCGCTTGGAAGTGCAAAAGCGTTTTTAGTTCGTTAGCGTTATAAGTTTTGTTAAGACGGTTGTACTCATTTTGGTCAAGGTAACGCACGCTGGACTTGATGCGCTTTTTAATTAGTTCAAAAAGTTTAAGAACTTGCCTGTCGCTAATTTGTTTGGAATCTCTTACGCCCAAAGATCGGAAGTAATCCCAGTTAGCCCGCGGGACAAAAACGGCAGCCACGACGAGCGGCGCGTAGTAGTCACCCGCGCCAGTTTCATCGCTGCCGATAATATTTTCAGCCTGCCCTGTTTGGTTCATGCTCACATTATACTCGCAAGAACTAGGCGATAGTGGCTATAATTGCTAGTATGGTTGGCATTGATTTAACTACCATTAGTCGCTTTGAAAAACCAACTTCGGCATTGATTCGGAGAATTCTCCATCCCCAAGAAATCGCTGATTATCAGCAAAGTCCCGCCAAAAGTCTTTTTCTAGCTCAGCGCTGGGCGATCAAAGAGGCGCTTTACAAAGCCGACAACCAGTATTACCACTTCAACCGCGTGAAAATTGCTCGCGTTGGACGGGTGTTCAAAGTTCCTGGTTTTGTGGTCAGCACTTCCCGGGAAGGCGATCAGTGCGTGGCGATCGTTATTAAGGAGTTTTAGCGTGCCAATTAAGTTAAAAATCTTTTTCATGTTTCCAATTTTCGCTTGGCGGAACCACCGCGCCAAAGTGATTGCTCGTAAAATCAAAAAGTGGAAAGATGAATCGCGTTACAGCGAGCAGTGAAAAAACGACTTTGTTTTAAAAAGAGCCCGCCAGTACGCCAAACTTTTAAACGTTAAAGTGGTTGTCAAAGGTCGCGAAAACTTACCACGAACGGTGGCGCTTTTGACACCTAACCACAGTTCTTTCCTGGATTCATCAATTATGCTGATCGCACTTGCTTACCCGGGCAACGATAAGCAAGAAGCTAACATTCAGTCGGTCTACATCGCTAAAAAAGAACTCAAGAAAAACCGGTTCCGTGGTTACCTTGACATTTTGCACACTTTTTACATTGACCGCGAAAAACCGCGCGAAGCGATTAAAGTGTTTGGCGAATTTATTGACTACGCTAAAAAACACAAAAAACTAGCCGTGATTTTTCCCGAGGGCACCAGGACCAAAGACGGTTTAATTTCAACTTTCCGTTCGGGCGCTTTTACTTTGGCCAAAAAGTACTACTTACCGATTGTGCCCGTCACGATTAATAACAGCTGAGGGATTGGCGATTTGACCCGCAAAGGCGATTTAACAGTCGAGGTTGTTTTTGATAAACCGATTAAACCGGTCAGTTTCATTAACCAAGACGCCAAAACTTTGGCCGAAAGAGTTGAAAAAATCGTTAAGCGCAACTGGAAACCGCCCGTGGTCGTGCCGCGGAAAAATTCCCAAGAACGGCGGTTGGCTTAATGGAAAACCAGTACCAACAAGGCATTATTCAAATCGACAACTTCCAAGGTCCTTTTGACTTATTACTCGCTTTAATCAAAGACAAAAAACTTGACATTTTTGAGGTCAACTTAGTTGACGTAGTTAACGAGTACGTCAAAATTATTGAAAGTCTTGTTAATGAAAACGTTGATTTAGTCAGCGAATATTTGGTTATGGCCGCGTCGCTAATTAACTTAAAAGCTAGGTTATTACTCAAAGAACCGACAGAAAACAAAAAAGTTGCTAAGCAAACCCAAAGTCTCTTGCAGCGACTTTCCATCTACCAAAGTTTTAAAAATTTGGCGACTCTTCTCAAACAGCGCGAAGCGCTAGGTTTTAAAACGCTGAGCAAAAAAACCAGCGACATGAGCGAGTTTGTTAAACCGAGCGATCCGACCCGACTTGATGGTCAGGGCAACGTGATTTGACTAATTCGGACTGTTCGTCAAATGTACGCGCGTCTTTACGCTCACAACTTGCGTAAAACCACGATTAGCAAATTTAACTGATCGGCACAAGAAGCGCAAAGGCGCATTTACGATTTGCTAAGCACGCAAAAAAGTCTCACCTTTACCCAGATTTTTCGCTTGCCTTCTTTGCTCCACTTCGCCCAAACTTTTCTGACTATTTTGGACCTTGCTCGTAAGCAGGAAATTAGTCTAAGTCAAGAAAAACCTTACGCGCCGATCAGCTTGACTAAGGGAGGTCAAAATGACTAACGACAATCGTAACCAACTACTGAGCGCTTTAGTTTACTTAGCCGGTGAGCAAGGCGTAAAACCCGAACAAGTTAAACAAGTTTACGATTTACCAATTGCCGAGGCGAGGAAAATTTGTCAGTCTTTCAGCGACTGGTTTAACGCGCTCAATCTTGGGATAATGGTGCAAAGTTTTAACGATGTTTACCGCTTTGTCACCCGACCCGAACACTTTGAGCAAATTAGCAAATTAGTTACTCACGAAAAAAAGCAAAAACTCTCGCAGGCAGCGCTTGAAACAATCGGAATTGTCGCCTATCGTCAACCAGTCACGCGCAGTCAAATTAACGAAATTCGCGGCATAGCATCCGAAGCAGTCGTCAACACTTTGCTGACCAAAGGACTAATCGAAGAACAAGGGATTAGTCAAAAACCCGGCAACCCGATTTTGTACGGAATCACCGAGAAGTTTTACACTTATTTCCAAATTAACTCTTTGCAAGAATTACCTGATTTAGCCGAATTTGATTACTCAGAGGGCGTTGATAACGAATTTGATTTATTTGCATCTCAGCGCGAGTAAAGGAAACAGTTGACAATTTTAACTTTGGTATAATTGCGTTATGAAACGGGAGTTTAACACCAAAAAATGGGTTTATGACCGGATTGGTCATCTTAAGTTGGAAGCCCGTCGTGCCAGATTAAGAAACCAAATTCTCACTAGCATTCTTTTTATCGCCAACATAGCCACGCTCGGTTCGGCCGGCACAGCGCTTTACTTTTTAATCACTCAGTTTAAAGAAGTTCAAAAAAGCGCGGCTAACTTTTTGCCTTTCATATTCACGATGGTCTCCTTAACATTCATTTTGCTAACGTTCATTATGCAAATCGTGAATACCGTTTACCGCTCCCGGATGAAAGACGCGATTTACAAAGCTTCAATTGATAGTCTCAAAATCGAGATCGTTAAGTTTGAAAACCGCGTAGGTGACTACGGTCGTAAAGACGCTCGTCAATTGTTGGAAGCAGCGGTTCAAAACATTGAGGCTAACATTCGCAACTACAAACGCACTAAAGTTAAATTCCGGAACGCTTTCTTTGGTACGATCGTCGGAGGCAAGTAATGCGCGAAACATTTAACATTGAAGATTACGGACATAAGATCGTTGACTTTTTAAAGCACCGCGTCATTGGTCTGGAGCGGGCTTACGTGTCAATCAACGTGATCATTCTTCTCCTGGGACTGGCTACCTCAATTTTTTCAATTATATTTGCCTCCAAACTTTTTGGTCTGACTACCGTGCCTGACTGGTATCCCTACATAACGGCTGGGATTGGCGCCTTTACGACTTTAGTCACATCGCTCTTTAACTTCTTCCACATCCGCGAATCGCTCAAACGCGACCAAAACGCTTTAAACCGCGTTTGGGTTGAAATTAACAAGTACGAATCCCAACTTGTTCCTAAGTACCGTCTCAAAGACCGTGAGTACAACTTATTCGTGGCCGTGGAAGCGATTTTAGGTAACGAGACAGCTAAAACGGAGGTGCTTAACAGTGAACAGCGCTAGTCCGCTTGAAAAGTACAAGGTTTTAGTTCGTAAGTACCGACGTTCAAACGCCCTTTTAGTTTTCATTAACATGGCCATTTTCCTAATGTTAGCTTCAACTACCGTGCTCAACTTGTGAGCTTTGAAGTTAGATGTTTCGCGCCTAAAGTTCGATATGCTAATTCGCTACTTGTTTTTAACTATGGCTTGCGCTTCGGCTGTAGCCGCCTCGCTTTCGGGTCTGATCGGTTTTTTGAACTACAAAAAACGCTCCAAAACAGCTTACGAAAAAATTGAACTAATCAAAAAGCACTGGACGTGGTTTGAAATTCAAAAACCAGGCCTTTACGACAAAGCTAGTCGTCACGTAGATTTAATTGAAAACATTACTTCAATTTTGAACAATTAAGATTTTTTAACCAATTTGAGTTGGATGCGAATTCGCCGACAACTTGATTCTTCAGATTGTGGTCTAAGCGTAATTCAAGCGCTGCACCACCGCTTTTACCGTCGCTGACTTGGTCTAAACTTCTTGCGCGCCCAAACCGTCCTTGGTTCGCGCGGTTTAACTGCTTTTCACTTGGTCGCCTTGGCTAAAAATGTCGGCATCATCTTAACCGGTTACCGGCTTAGTTTTGATGAGTTAAAGGCGGTCAAGCAAAGTCAAAAATGGTGAGTGGCGCTAGTCGGCACAAAAGAAGCTCCCCACTACGTGATTATCACTTTTGGTAAAAACCGCTTAACCGTTTACGATCCCCAGCGCGGTAAAATCTTTTACAGTTTGAGTGAGTTTGCTCAAATTTATCAGCAAGTTGTTTTTAGCGTGGAAAAATTACCAATCCATTGAAAACCACCTGGATCGCTTGATTTTACCAAAGTATTAGCGGGACAGCAGCGAACTTTAATGCTCGTGTTTGGTTTGGGAATTTTAGAGATGATCGTCAGCTTGCTAGGAAGTTTTTTAGTTAAACTGGTCGTTGATTTAGTCATTCCCAGTCAACTCACTCGTCTGTTAATTAGTCTCGGCGCGCTTTTTGCTTGACTAGCGCTTTTGGGCGTCTTTTTTGAGACGCTGGAAAGCTTTTTAACCCGGCAGTTGCTTTGGCGCGCTGAATACCGTCTTTGCCACCTTTACTGGCAAAGTTTTTTCACCCGGACCCAAAAAGCTTTGAATCAGTTAACTAACAGCGAACATCTGCAAAGAATTACTTTGCTCAGTCAAATTTGTCCCACTTTGGTCGCTTTGTTACGCGACATTGTCTCTTCAACTAGTTTAATTTTTTTAGCGCTCGGACTAATCAGTTTTACCCATTGGCAAATTTTAACTAGCGCGGTTTTGATCGCTAGTTTAATCGGTTTAATTAGTTTTTTAGCCCAGCGCAGTCTAAAGCCGTTTTTAACTAACTGGTTAAAACAAGAAAACAAGTACTTGGGCGAATTGGTCTTGACCGTTCTTGGTAAAGATCAACTCAAATTTCCGCCTTACCAACGCTACATTCACCGCCGAATCGCTAACGCTTTACAAACGGTGCAAAACACCAAAAAAGGCGCCTGGTCTTACCAACGCACTTTCTTAATTTGACACCAACTAACCAAGCGGCTAGGACAAATTGCTTTGACATTAGTGGCTGTTTTCTTAGCGCTTGAAAACCAAATAAGTCTTGGTCAAGCTCTTTTTAGTTTGGCGATTGCCAACAACTTGTTTGGTCCTACCGAGCGTCTTGTAAGCGCTCTAGAAACCCGAATTAATTACAAAATTTGACACGAGTTAATTAACACGATTTTCGTTTTGCCCGGGGAAAATGAGCCTAAAACGCCGCTTAAATTGGACAAAATAACCAAACTAGTTTGCCAAAACTTAACTTTCCGCTACGAAAAACCGCTTTGAAAAATTGAGCACTTTGAACTCCGATCAAACTTGCATCTAGTTGGTAAAAACGGCGTGGGTAAAAGCACTTGAATGCGCGTGTTGGCCGGACACTCTCAAGGCGATCGACCGCTTTGAGTTAACGGCGCAGAGTTAAATAATTACCGCCTGTCAGATTACCGCAAGAAAGTTTGCTTGGTCAGCCCTAGTCAAACGTTTCCCGAGGCCACGCTTTGGGAAATACTAACTTGTTCATCGCGCCCAGCAAGTTTGAGATTAAACCAAAACAGGCAGACTTATCAACTTGATCATGTATTAAAGCACTTTGGTTTATCGTGAAACCAGCCAATTACCGACCTAGGGCACCATCTTTCAACTGGTCAACGCCAACTTATCGCGATTTTACCGCTCTTTGCTTGGCGCTTTGACTTAGTTTTACTTGACGAAGCGCTAGAAAACATTGACCGCAAATGAACAAAATGACTAGCTGAGCGACTGAGTCAAGTTCAAGATGCTCGCTGAATTGAAATTTCTCGTTCGCAAAACTACCTCATGCCGGGTCAGGAGGTTTTCTTTGAAAAGATCGCTACTTGCTGGTAAATTTTTTACCCCTGTTTTGTGCTTGTTGTCAACCTTAGCGTTAACTAGCGCAGTTTTAAGTCTCTTTTTGCCAGTTGAAAAAACTACCTTGGTCCGGGTGGTAATTAATTGACCTAAGCAACAAATTTGAATTAGGCCCGACCAAATTCGTTTGCTCAGTCAAGCGAATAGTCTTAAAGTCGTTTTGGACCAAAAAACTTACCATCCGCAAATCGGACCAATTAGTTACGACCAAAAACTAAGTCTTTATTATGCCCAGATCGACGGACTGCCCAGCCAGGTTCCTTACGAAACGCTTGATCTTAATTTAGTTTGGGCAACGGGTTTTCTTTGGGAGTGGTTAGTATAATGCTTAGGTGATTAGTTTAACCATTGTTAACCAAAGCGGATGACCCTTCTTAAGACGCAGCTTACTGCAAAAGATAGCTCAGCAAGTCGGTCAAAAAGTTTTAAAAAACGCCCAAGTGGAAGTTAGCGCAATTATTATCGGCGACAAGCAAAGTCAAGCGCTTAACCAAACTTACCGGCAAAAAAATCAAGTTAGTGATGTTTTAGCTTTTCCGAGCGAAATCGAAAAAAGTGGCCTCAATCTTCCGCAGTTGGTCCTTGGCGATATTTATCTCAACCGGCGTCAAATTGCTCGACAAGCGCGAACGTATGGTCACTCGCTTAGGCGCGAGTGAGGTTACATTTTTACCCACGGACTGCTTCATCTTTGCGGCTACGATCATAAGAGCCCAGCCAAAGAAAAACAAATGCACAACTTAACCGAAAAAATTATCGGTACAATTGGATTAACAAGGTCTTAAAAATGCTCGAGTTTATTCGCAAAATTCACCGTAAAACGCTCTATTCGCTGGTCGGACTGTGGGTTTCTTTTCGGGAGGAAAAGTCGCTTGTAACGCTGCTAATTATCGCGATCGTGGTGATCGGATTCGGAATTTGGCTGGGTCTTTCGCCCGTCGCTTGGGGTCTGATCATCTTGACGCTGTTTCTTTCAATTGTGATTGAAATCATTAACACCGCTCTTGAAGCAGCGGTAGACACGATTTCTTTCCAATACAACGTGAAAGTTAAAAAAATTAAAGACATTGCTTCAGCGGCCACTTTGCTCACTTCGCTAGCATCTTTTGCAGTCATTTTAATAGTTTACATTCCGCGCTTCGTGGAGGTTTTTGGTTAATTTGTCCCAGCAATTAAAAAAGCAGAAACCAGGACGACAAACGGTAGACAAAACCGCTAGTTACCAAAGTGGTCCTGACCTAAAAGATGCCAACCAAAAAAAAGTTGGTCTGGTGGCTTTGGCTGGTCTGCCCAACAGCGGTAAATCGGCGTTAGTTAACCGCCTATTAAACTACCAAGTGGCAATTAGCACGCCTTTACCCCAAACCACTCGCGACGTGATTAGGGCTATTTACAACGACCAAAATTCGCAGGTCGTTTTTCTTGACACACCCGGACTAGTCACGAGCACCAACGTTTTTAAACAAGTCTTAACTCGCAAAGCCCAAAAAACTTGGCAAGGCAGCGATTTAGTTTTGTGACTTCACCCGGTTAATGAAGCGCTAACTGACCAAGAAAAAGAGTGGGTCAAAGTTTTAGACCCCGGCCAAACGCTAGTCGTTTTAACTAAAAAAGATTTGTCTAAACGCTCAAAAATCAGTTGGGAAAACTGGCGCACGATTTGGCATGAACTTGGTTTTAAAGCGGTGGTTGCCGTTTCCGTGTTTGAAACAGCGTCAATGATGGAATTAGTTGAGGCGATTAAAAACCGGCTTCCGAGCGGGAAACCTTTTTATCCGAGTGACCAAATTACCGACCAATCGCTCCGTTTTTTGGCAGCCGAACTGATCCGTCTAAGCATCATCCAAAACACTTACCAAGAAGTGCCCTTTGCTAGCGCGGTTTTAATTGAAGAGTACCGCGAAGAAAGTCAAGCGGTTAGCATTAAAGCGGTGATTTTAGTGGAAAAGGAAAGTCAAAAAGCGATTGTGATCGGTAAAAACGCCGCCAAAGTGAAACAAATTGGCACATCAGCTCGTCAAATGATTAAAAGATTAGTTGACCAAAACGTCCACCTTTTTTTAAAAGTTAAAGTTAGGCGGTGAACTAACGACTTAAAGCAAATTAAAGCACTGGGCTATTAATTTAACTTTGCCCGCCCTAAGTTTATAATTGCTCTTATGAAAGATAAGCCAGTTAGTCTCTCCATCCATCAACATTTAATTGAAACCGGGTTTGTCTTTCCCGGTTCGCAAATTTACGGCGGATTGGCTAACGCCTGGGATTACGGTCCGCTCGGTGTCAGTTTGATTGGCCAACTCAAAAAACTTTGGTGAAACTTTTTTGTCACTCGTCAACCTAACGTTTACGGATTGGACAGCAAAATTTTAATGAATCCCCAAGTTTGGAAAGTTTCCGGTCACGTTGAAAATTTTCAAGACTTGTACGTGGAAAACAAACTGAACCAAAAACGTTACCGGGTGGACGTTTTGCTTGAGCAAATTGATCCTAACCAAAACTGACAAAGCCAAAGTCAGGCTCAAATTGAAAAATTTCTCAAGGAAAAAGTCACCGAGTGGGAAGGCCAAAAAGCGCTCTGAGGTGAAATTCGTCAGTTTAACTTAATGTTTGAAACCGACCAAGGCGTGGTCAGCGACGAAAAAAGTCGCATCTTTTTGCGACCCGAACTAGCCCAGGGAATTTTCATTAACTACAAAAACGTCTCGCGATCAATGCGGGCTGAACTGCCCTTTGGAATTGCCCAAATTGGACGTTCCTTCCGCAACGAAATCACGCCGCGCAACTTCATTTTCCGCACCCGTGAATTTGAGCAAATGGAACTAGAGTGGTTTTGCGAGCCGAGTCAAGCTGAGCAGTTTTTTCACGAGTACCAAGTTTTAATCAAGCAATTTTTAAATTCGCTCGGCCTAGACCGCGAGCGTTGACGCTGACGTGAGCACGCGGCCCATGAGTTAGCTCACTACGCCAAAAAGACTGTGGACGTAGAGTTTAACTTTAGTTTTGGTTGGGGTGAAATCATTGGTTTGGCTAACCGGGGAGATTACGACTTAAAAAAACACTCCCAAGCCAGTCAGGTCGATTTTGCGACCACTTTGCCCGGTCAGTCTGAAAAAATTTACCCATTTGTGATTGAGCCTTCGTTCGGAGTTGACCGTCTAGTTTTGGCTGTGCTGGAAAACGGTTTCACGCGGGAAAAATTAGCCGACCAAAGCGAGCGGATTATTTTAAAGTTATCCAAAGACTTAGCGCCTTACCAAATCGCCGTTTTACCGCTAGTTAAAAAAGTTCACGGTCAAGTCGCTCAAAAGCTTTACCAAGAACTCTTGAGTCAGGGTTACCGGTGCACGTACGACCAGAGCGGGTCGATCGGTAAACGTTACCGACGCCAAGATGCGATTGGAACGCCAATTTGTTTAACGGTAATTGACCAAACTAAGAGCGAAGGTCAAGTCACGCTGCGTGAACGCGATACTATGAAACAGATAACCATTATGTATAAAAATATTAAAAATCATGTATAATTGTGCTAGGTAATATGATGTTGAAAAAATGAGTGTTAAGAACAAGTATTTTGAGTCTAGCTGTGGCGCCGTCAGTCGCTTTGGCACTTTCGTGTGGACCGCGTGAACCCAAAGTTTACACGTTAAAAAACACCGACGTAACTCCAAATAGCAGTGGAAAGTTAACCATTTCCAACGATACTTTAGAGTGACTTCGCGACCAAGGCTATGACTTAGTAAAAAACGGCGACGGTAAATCGATGCTCAGAATTGAGTCTTTGCCCCAAAACTTTTGGGAATACTTTCCGCATACAACCGAAATTGCAGCCGACACTTTCCGCGGTTGAGGTTTGACCGAAATGCCTCGCATTCCGAGTCGAATTACTAAGATTGGCGCTTATGCTTTTGCATCTAACCGTTTAAAATCAATTAACTTTGAAAAAGATACCCAACTTAGAACGATTGAACGTCACGCGTTTTACGATAACGAGATCACCTCTATGTGGTCATCAAGCGATCAAAGTAGCACGCCTTTAAAGTTAGAATACATCGGTTGAGGAGCATTTAAAAACAACAAAATCGGTGGTTATGTCTACTTGCCCAAAAAGCTGCGAACACTAGAAACCGAAGCTTTTGCCGGTAACTCAATTTCGCGCGTCAGTTTGAACCCTAATTTACAAGAAATTGGAGCCAAGGCTTTTTGACAAAAAAATGCCATTTACCGCGTCAAGATTTATAACGAACAAACTCGCTTTGACGGTCAAAGCTACGATCCTCGTAACCCAGAAGAGATTCAAACGGCTTTAAAAAGAGTCTTTGGACCCGACTGAAACACGCGATCCGAAGTTTATTTATCAACCCTTAATTTGACCAAGAGCATTAGTTCGCGCAAAAGTCAAATCAATTTTAAAATACTCAAGTACGACGATGCCCAGGGAACGCTAACGCTTAAAGCAGAAGTGTCAAAAGCTGGCAAGCAAGTTCGCAAAGAGATTCAAGTTAAAAACTTCCTAACTAATAACTCGAATCCCGCGATTACCCAGACCGAACGTGAACAAGTTAAAAAACTAATCGAAAGTTTTCGGGACACTTACCAGACGGCTCACACCGATAAAACCATTTACGGCGTAAACGCTTCTAGCAAAAAAATAGCGACTCCGGAAGACCTTGGAATCAAAGACTTTTGACCAAGCAAACAAATCGAAACTCTTGGTTTAACCGCACAAGTTTTAGTTAAAAACCGTGACTTTGAAAAGGAACGTTTAGATTGCGTAGTCGTGGTTAAGTCAACTAACGGATATAACTTAGTTCGCGAATTTACAATTAGCGGATTTAGAAAAACACCTCAGTACGCCGAGGTAGGCACAACTGACCAAAAGCAGGTCGAAAATCCTGAAGGTGATCAGGAGCAAGTTGACGCTAAAAAATTGGTTGACGAGACTTTAAAAAAGATTACCGAAAAACCTTACCAAACAACGCTAAAAACTACTTTGCCTTCGGAAGTAGGGATTGCCGGGATTAAAAACAATTACAAAAGCAAAGTTCAGCTGGGAATTAGCAATGAACTGGACGCACGAGTTCCCGAGCTTGATTCAGAAATTAAAGTTGAATTTGAACTAATCCGGGTAGACGACCAAAAAGGTGAAATTGAGACGAATGCAAAAGTGAGTTATGGTGAGTACAGCCAAAGCGCCAAAGTGTTAATCACTGGCTACCAAACCACTGAAGGAAGACGCATTTCCAGCGAAAAAGATGTTGATGACATCATCAAAGAGTTGAGCGGAGAACTGCTAACTAACCAAATTGACAAAACTCCCTCCGACTTACTTGAACTAGGTGAAGAATTTTGGAAAATAGGACGTTTGATGGTTGATAACTACTTCACTAAAGACGACGCTGATTACGGAGATCGGGCTGGTCAAATTAAAAATGTCAAACTGACTCACAAAAGTTACACCAAGTTCGCTTTCGCTGAGGTGCCTAACGACGCGAAAACAACCGGAATCCCCTACGATAAATGGTGGTAGAATTTAAAGGTTAATGATCAAGTTAACCGGGGGTAAAGACGGGTGTCAAATTCGGTTATAGATAAAATCCGTCAAGAGCTTGACATTACCCAAATCGTTGGGCAAGAGTTAAATTTAGTTAAAAAGGGCAACAACTACGTTGCTCTTTGTCCTTTCCACGATGATTCAAGACCATCGCTGATTGTTTCTAGTCCAAAACAAATCTTTAAGTGTTTTAGTTGTGGCAAAGGCGGAGACGTGATTAGTTTTTACAGCGCTTACCACAAAGTCACTTTTCGCGTGGCGCTTGAAAAGTTAGCGGCCGAGGCTGGGATCGATTACAAACCCGTTCGCGCGTTAGAAAACTACTCACCCGAGGAAGAAAAAATCTTTAGTGCTCTGTCTGACGCGAGAGATTTTTTTATGAACGCGTTAGAAACTGCCCAGGGTCGTCAAGCCCGGGAATATTTAAACGGTCGGCAAATTCAATCTGCCCAAATTGAACAGCACCAAATCGGATATGCTCCCAGTGATTCGGACAAACTCTACACCTACCTAATCGCTCGCCAGCATGAACCAGAAACACTCAATTTGTGCGGTATCTTTAACCGGGAACAAAAATGCATTTTTGCCGACCGAATCACTTTTACTCTTACTAACAACGGCGGTAAAGTGGTCGGTTTTTCTGCTCGAGCGCTAGACAAGGCCACCGAACCCAAGTACCTTAACTCAAGCCAAAGTCCCGTTTTTGAAAAAAGCAAGTTACTCTTCAATTTTCACCGCGCCGAAGATGCGATTCGTAAGTCGGGCGAAGCAGTGCTCGTTGAAGGTTTTTTGGACGTAATCGCGTTAGAAAAAATCGGTTACCACAACGTGGTAGCTTTGATGGGGACTAATTTTTCTAGCTTCCAAGCAAGTGCGCTTGGGCAAGTGCGCGTCACATTGATTTTGGACGGCGACCCGGCGGGCTGAAACGCGATTCAAAAAGTTATCGCTGAACTAGTCCAAAAAAGTTTGCCCGTGGAAATTGTTCCGCTGGGAGTAGGTCAAGACCCGGACCAAATTTTTCAAACTGACCAAGGAGAAAGTCTGAAACAAATTGTCAGCCAGAAAGTTCCTTGACTCGAATTTGTTTACCAAAAAACTTGTCCCCAAAACGCCCAAACTCCGCGTGAAATTGAAATTTTTGTCAAACAAATGGCGCCGTTTTTAAAACTTGCTAACCGTCTTGAGTGGGAGTTTTACCTCAAAAAAATGGCGCGTGAATTTGACCTTAGTTTAGAGGTTTTGACCCAGATGATGCCTTTTCGGATGAGCGGGCAAAACCCGCCATCTAAAAAGCAAGCAGTCGTTTTAGCTAGCGAGCCCCAAATCGCTCAACCAAACTTTGAGGAAATTATCGTTCGCTCGATGCTCAAAAACGCCCGCCTGGTTGACGCTTTTGTCCAGAGCAAATTAGTTCTAAGTAACCCTGACCTTAATTTAATTGCCAGCTACATTGTCAATTTCGCTCAAAAACCGACAGTTCCGGTCAAAGTCAAGCAAAAATGCCAAGAAATTATTAGTAAAAGTGGTATAATCGCTAAAACACCGGACGAGTTTCAAGCCTACATTGACCGCGTAAAATGGATTAACCAGCGCCGTTTGCAACGGCAAATCCAACGTTCGCTTGACATTACCCAAGATCCTGACGTAGCAATCAAACTGCTTAAAGAGCAGATCAAACTCAAAAAAGGAACGAACAATTAAGATGGCAAAAGTTTTTGTACCACCCCAGTTTAAGACGATCGTTCAAGACCTAGTTAAAGTTAAAAAAACTACCAGACAAGTTCACCTAACCCAGGACCAAGTCTACAAATACTTGGAAAAAAAGGGTATCGCCCTCAACGATGAAGCTACTAACGATTTGCTTGAAACGTTAATCGAACTTGACCTTTTGCTTGACGAAATTGACCCCCACGACTTTGATGATTTTAAGAGTCAAGATTTTACCCAGGAAATCGGGTTAGTTAACTACGACGAAACGAAAGAAATTTCGCTCGATGACATTGAACAAACCCAGGAAATTGGCGATTTAGAACTGGTTAATAAACTGACTGAAACCGACGACATCGTTAAGTGGTACATGCGCTGAATAGGTAAGTACGGAAAACTCCTAACTCACGACCAGGAAATTGAACTGACTAAAAAAATTGAGCAAGGCGGGCGAATTGGTAAAAAAGCGCGCGACATGCTAATCAAACGTAACTTACGTCTAGTGGTAAATAACGCTAAAAAGTACAAAAACCGCGGATTGTCTTTTATTGACCTTATTTCCGAAGGTAACTCCGGGTTAATTAAAGCGGTTAGCAAGTTTGAATACCGCAAAGGTTACAAGTTTTCCACTTACGCGACTTGGTGAGTTCGTCAAGCAATTACCCGGGCAGTCGCTGACCAAGCACGAATTATTCGCGTGCCAGTTCACATGGTGGAGACGATTAACAAAATTATTAAAATTGAGCGAGACATTTACCAAGAGCTAGGTCGCAGCGCGACAGACGAAGAGATTGCCGCACGAGCAGGCGGTGACTTTGATGCCGAAAAAGTTCGCTACATCCGTAAAATCAACATCGACCCAATTTCACTCGACAAACCGATTGGTAAAGAGGATGACTCTTCTTTCTCAGACTTTGTGCAAGATGAGTCGTCAATTTCACCGATTGATTACTCCTCCCGCGAGGAACTCCAAAAACTGCTTTTTGAAACAATTAGCCACTACATTCACGACGAAAGAGAAAAAGAAATTATCATGTTGCGCTACGGAATTGGCTACGATCAAAACAAACAAAAAAACCGCCCCCACTCGTTTGAAGAGTTAGGTGAAAAATTTGACGTTACCAAGGAGCGCATTCGCCAAATTGAATCGAAAGTGATCAGACGTTTACGCCAACCGCAAAACCACCGAAAACTCCGCGAGTTTTACCGTAACATGTAAGTATGCTCAAAATTAATCACGTGGTCAAGTTCATCGGCCAACTTTTTCCCTACCGCAAAGCTTTGTCAGGCGATCGGGTCGGGCTTATTTACGGCAGTCCCCACAAACCGGTGGAAAAGGTGATTACTGCGCTAGATCTAACGCCGGAAGTGATGGATCAAGCCGTCCGTGAGCAGTGTGACTTAATCATCGTTCACCACCCGTTTCTTTACGAAGTTTCGCTCGATCTAGAGTGGCAAAAAGCCCCTTATAAACACCTTGTTCACAAACGGCTAGTTAACACGGGGATTGGACTTTTAGTTGCTCACACTAACTACGACTTAATTTGGCACGGCATGAGCGAGCAAGTGGTTGAAACGCTTTCGTTTTCAAACGTGAGAGCAATTGGCAACAACCGCGCCGGGGCAATTTTAACTACTAACTTATCGATGTACCAAATTTTCGAATTGATTAAACGTAAATTGGGAATCGAAATTTTCCGATCCAACTTTGCCGTGCCCAAAAACACCCGTTCGGACGAGCACAAAATCGCGATTTTACCAGGCGCGAGCGATGTGCGCGACATTCTGCTGGCTCACCAACAAGGAGCCCGAACAATTTTGACCTCCGACGTCAAGTGATCAACTTGACTAGTGTGCGAAACACAAAACATCCGTTTAGTCAGCCTTAGTCACAGCATTGAAAACGTTTTTAGCGATCACATTAGTGCTTTACTAAGTCAAAAGTTCCCCAGACTAGTTTGTCTGAGGCAAAAGATTAACGTGCAGGAGCACGTCAGCATTATCAAAAATTAACTTATGTCCCAAAAAATCCCTCAGCCTACGATCGGATGCCACGTCAGTTTTGCTAAGCCCCACTACTTAGTTGGCGCAGTTCGCGAGGCGCTTAGTTACGGAGCTAACGCTTGCATGTTTCACCTTGGACCACCCCAAAACGCTCGGCGTGTTAGCCCTACCCTTTACCAAACCAAAGATTACCAAAGTCAGTGAGCAAAGTTAATTCCGCCCGAAAACTTAGTCATTCACGCTCCTTACATCATTAACCCAGCCAACCCAGAAAAATGGGAGTTTGCTCGTGACTACTTAATTGCTGAAATTAAACGAATGAACTCTTTTGGTGCCAGGTACTTAGTTTTGCACCCGGGTGCTTACGGTAAAGTTGGTCCCGAAGTGGGCACCGCCCAACTAGTTAAAACGCTGGGGCAAGTTTTGGCAAACTCGGAAAAAGTAACCATTTTGCTGGAAACGATGGCTGGCAAAGGCACCGAGTTAGGGACCAGTTTGGAAAAACTCGGCCAAATTTTGGCTTTAGTAGAAAATCCGCGGTTAGGGATTTGTTTTGACACTTGTCACGTTTGGGACAGCGGCGTTAACATTCAAAACGTGGACCAGTTGGTTAGCTGACTCAAAAAACTGAAATTAATCGATAAAATCGCGGTTTTTCACATCAATGATTCTAAAAACGGACTCGGTTCGCGGAAAGACCGGCACGCTAACTTGGGTCAAGGTCAAATTGGTCTGAAAGTTTTGCAAGCGATCGTTTGGCATCCCGCTTTTCGCAAAGCGGTGATGATTTTAGAAACCCCTTGAGTTGATAACAAGCCGCCTTACCAGCGCGAAATAGCTTTGCTAAAAGGAGAAACTAGTGAGTAATCTTAGTCAAAAATTAATTCAGCGCACATCGGTCCGACACTTCCAAGACTTTGAACTTTCAGCCGGAGAAATTGAAAAACTAACTCAGGTGATTAACAACGCACCGACCTCTTTTAACAGTCAACAGTTTAGTGTTTTAATCGTTGAGCGTCAGGAACTGATTCAAAAAATTTGTCAAGTCACGCGGCAAAAACATCTTTGCCAGGCGGCTTTAATTTTGTTAGTTGTGTTAGATCGCACGCGGCAAAACCAAATTATCAAGCAAATCCACGGTCAAACGCCGGCTTACGAACGTTTTTATGAATTTAGTCGAATGGTGCTGGACGCGGGAATTGTGGCCGGGCAAATTCACGACGTTTTAATTGATTGGGGTTACGGGGTTTGTTACATTGGCTCAACAGCCGCTTTTGACCAGACAACTTTAAAACTACTTGGTTTAACTAACGACACAATTGCTTTAGTCGGACTAGCGGCTGGTAAATCGAGTCGGGCAAGCCCGGTTAAGCCTAAAATTGCCAAAGTGTTTCTCAACCGTTATAACAAAGCCGCGGCACTTAAAAACCTAGCCTCCTACCAGATTCAAAGCAAGAGTTATTTCCAGGCGATTGGTGAACCGAGTTTTTATGAACACCAGAGTCTACTTTATGAACCTAAAAAGCAACCAGAAGGTTTAAAAAGCGCGCTAACCACCATCGGAGTGAATTTAAAAAACTTTTACGATTCGCTCGTTTAAAAACGCTAGTTAGACAAGAAAAATCGCGTTTTTTCGGCAAAAATCTTTATAATTAGTCCTGTATATTGATTTCTCTGAAGTTAGTATACAGAGAGGAACTCAATTTGAATATGCAAGGCACTGTTAAATTTTTCCACGACAAAAAAGGATTTGGTTTTATCGGAGTTGAAGGGCGCGAACAAGATTTGTTTGTCCACTTCAGCGCGATTGATGGCGATGGATTTCGTAAACTAGCCAAAGACCAACGTGTGGAATTTGACATTGAAACAATTGATGGCAAAGAACGCGCCAAAAATGTTAGAGTACTTGGTTAATTAGTCCAAGCAACAACTAAAAAACCTGCCAGGCAATTGGCAGGTTTTTACTTAAGCAGATTAAAACCTAACTATTTAGGGAGTTCTAACTGCAAAAATTTAACCGAAAAGATCTCGTCGTCGGAAGATGTAATCCAGTCTTTCAACAATCACAAATTTCTTGTGAAGAGACATTTTAAATCCAAATTTGATTTGTTTGTCGCCCAACTTAGAGGTAATTTTACCTTCTAATGTTCGGCGTTTATCATCAAATTTCTCAATTTGAATTTCGTGGTCAAATTTTCGGTAAACAAAGTATTTTTCAAGGTACAGATCTTGGAGAGTAAGGTCTTTTCGTCTTGCTAAATCCGACGGAAGT